>NZ_JABVZR010000001.1:2776562-3470702 GCF_017163935.1 Novosphingobium terrae
CCAGACCGATGGCCATGGGGAACATGGTGGCGTCAGTCGCCATATAGCCATGCAGCGCTTCCTCATGGAACAGCACCGGAATGCCGAGGCGCGTTTCGTTGCGCGCCCATGTCTGCACAGCGTTGATAAAGCTGACCGTATCGGCAGGCGTGCGCCAGCGCGCGCCCACGCCGCCCGCCTGTGTCGAGCCATTGGGCGCCCCGCGCCGGTCCGAAGGCCGGGTGATCTGGCCGAAGCTGGCCGGATAGGCCGCGCTGGCCTTCTTAGGCGAGAAGGTGAGATCATCCATCACCTGCGCCTTGGTGGCCCAAAGCGCGATGATCTGCCCGACCTTCTCCTCCAGCGTCATGCGTGAGAGCAGATCGCGCACCCGCAGATCCACCGGCGCAGCGGCATCCTTGTAGAGCGGCCTCGTCGCCGCCGCACCCGCACGGCTGGCCGCCAGCATCGCGCTGCTGGCCAGCAGCCCGCCCAGAACTTGCCGCCGGATCATGGTGCCACCGTCAGCGTGGTGGTCTTGAGATCGACCGAATTGTCGCCGGTCATGATCTCGAAATCGCCGGGCTCGACGACGCGCTGCATCTGATCGTTCCACATCTGCAAGGCCTCGGGTCCGATGTTGAAGGTGACGGTGCGGGTCTCGCCGGGTTTGAGCGTGATGCGTTCAAAGCCCTTCAGCTCCTTGATGGGCCGCGTGACCGAGCTGACCTTGTCGCGGATGTAGAGCTGCACCACCTCATCACCCAGACGATTGCCCGTGTTGCGCACATCGACCGAGACCGTCGCCTGCCCCGCCTTGCCGATGGTCGCCGCCGAGAGACGCGGCGCGGAAAGATCAAACGTGGTGTAGCTCAGCCCGAAACCAAAGGGATAGAGCGGCGCGGTGGTGTCGAACAGATAGCCGCGCCGCGCACTGGGCTTGGCATTGTAGAACACCGGCAGCTGCCCCACCGAGCGCGCAACGGTGACCGGCAGATGACCGCCGGGGTTCACATCGCCGAAGAGCACATCGGCCACGGCATTGCCGCCCTGCTCGCCCAGATACCAGCCTTCGAGGATGGCATTGGCCTGCTCCGACACCTTTACGATGGAGGGCGGGCGGCCATTGATCAGCACCACGGTGATCGGCTTGCCCAGCGCCTTGAGCGCATCGAACAATTCCTGCTGCTCACCCACCAGATCGAGGCTGGGGCGGTCGCCCAGATGGTTGTCGGCCCAGCCCTCGCGGCTGGATTGTTCGGTGTCGCCAAGGGTCAGCACGATGCGGTCGACGCCGCGCGCCGCCTCCACCGCCGCCGCGATCAGCTTGCGGTTTTCCGCCGGATCGGACTTGGTGACCTTGTCGGCCCACCAATCGTCATCCTCGGTGATCTTCACGCCCTGCGCGAAGACGATCTTCGCCTTGTCGCCCACGCGCGCCTTGATGCCGTCGAGGATCGAGACCTTATGCGGCGGTTGGCCGTAATAGCCGCCCAGACGGGCCACCGCCGCGCTCGGTCCGATGACGGCAATCGTGCCCTCGGGCTTCAGCGGCAGCATGCCATCGTTCTTGAGCAAGGTGATCGAACGCTGCGCCGCCGTCAGCGCCAAAGCGCGAGCCTGCGCATCGTTGGTCAGCTTTTCGGCCGCCGCGGCATCGGCATAGGGATGTTCGAAAAGCCCGGCGCGGAATTTGAGGTCCAGCATGCGGCGCACGGCTTTATCCACCTGCGCCTCGCTGACGCGGCCCTCGCGCACCGCCTTGCCCAAAGTGCTGTAGGACAGGCCCTCGGGCAGATCGGCGTCCACGCCCGCATCCAGCGCGCGCCTTGCCGCGCCCTCCAGATCGGGGGCGATATGGTGGATGCTCATCAGCTGATCGACAGCCGAATAATCGCTGACCACCGCGCCCTTGAAGCCCCATTCGCCGCGCAGCACCTTTTCCAGCAGCCACTTGTTGGCATGGGAGGGCACGCCGTCGATCTCATTGTAGCTGGCCATCACCGCCTCGATGCCGGTGCGCTTCACCACCTGTTCGAAGGGCGGGAAGAAGTTCTCGCGCAGCTCGCGCTCGGAGATCGGCGCGGGGCCGACATTGGTGCCGCTCTCGGGCTGACCATGGCCGGTGAGATGCTTGAGCGTGGCAAAGACATGGCCCGGCGTCAGCTGGCGCGCATGGCCGGGGCCCTGCAGGCCCTCCACCGCCGCCACGCCCATTTCGCCGACGAGATAGGGGTCCTCGCCATAGGTTTCCTCGATACGGCCCCAGCGCGGATCGCGGGCGATATCGACCACCGGCGCCAGCACCTGAGACACGCCGCGCACCCGGATTTCCCTTGCGATCACGCTGTTGACCGCGCGCAACATCGCCGGGTCCCAAGAAGAGGCCATGGCGATGGATTGTGGAAAGCTGGTGGCGCCAACGGCAGCGTAGCCATGCAGCCCTTCCTCATGGAACAGGATCGGGATACCCAGCCGCGTCTGGGTCGTGGCCCAATGCTGCAGGGCATTGACCAGCGCCACCGTCTGCGCCGGATTGCGCCCCGGCAGCACGCGCGGGCTAACCGAGCCCTTGGCGTCCGAAGGGCGCGTGAACTGCCCCAGCCCGTTGGGATAATGCGATGCCAGCTTCGCGGGATCGAGCTGCAGCTTCGCATCGAAAATCTCGGATTTGGCATCCCAGACGGCGGTGATCTGGGCGATCTTCTCATCCAGCGTCATGCGCGCGATCAGATCGTCAACCCGCGCCTCGATGGGAGCGTTAGCATCCTTGTAGACCGCCCCTGCCGCTGCGGCCTTCACACTGGCCGCCCGAGCAACCGCCGCCCCCGGCGGAAGCGCCGAAAGGGCCGTAACCATGGCCATTGCAGATGCGGCGCGCAGCGCAGATCCACGGATCTGACAGGACTTGAACATGGAACCCCTCTCCAGCGGCATATATGGCGACCGATTTTTCTTGCCGCATCACCTTTGATAGCGTTAACATCACTCAAACAGGATAGGCTTGTCAATGCCCATCGGCGCGATGACAGCGAGAAGATTCGGGAGAGAGAGAATGTGGTCTCGGCTATGCTGCTGGCTGCTTGCCTGCGCCACGCTGTGCGCGACAATGGCCCTTGCCCCAGCCGCAAGGGCTGAGGACGGCTACAAGCTATGGTTGCGCTACGCCCCCTTGCAGGGCGCGGCTCTGCAAGGGGCAACCATCCATGCCAAAGCCATCATGGGCCCCGCGCAAGGCCCCAGCGCTCTGGCCGCCGAGGCCGAATTGCAGCGCGGCTTTGCCAGCCTGACCGGCAAGGCACCGCAGACCACGCAAAACCTCACCGATGGCGCGATCTGGCTGGCAACGCCTGCCACTTCCCCCACCCCGCTGCCGGTCTCGCTGAAGGCTCTGGGCGAGGAAGGCTATGCGATTCGCACCATCCAGACGCAGGGCAAGACCGTCACGCTGATCGCCGCCAACCGCGACATCGGCCTGCTTTACGGCGCCTTTCACCTGCTGCGGCTGGCCTCCTCCGGCGCCGATCTTGCCCATCTGGACATCACCAGCGCCCCGCGCATCAGGCTGCGCATGCTCAACCATTGGGACAATCTCGATGGCACGGTCGAGCGCGGCTATGCCGGCGCCTCGATCTGGGACTGGTGGCACCTGCCCGACTTCACAGACCCGCGCTACACCGATTACGCCCGCGCCAATGCCTCGATCGGCATCAACGGCACGGTGCTCAACAATGTGAACGCCAAGGCCGACAGCCTGACCGCGCCCTACATCGCCAAGGCTGCCGCGCTGGCTGCCGTGTTCCGCCCCTATGGCATCAAGGTTTACCTCTCCGCCAAATGGAGCGCCCCCATCGAGATCGGCGGGCTGAAAACCGCCGATCCGCTCGACCCGCAAGTCGCCGCATGGTGGGCCGCCAAGGCCGATGAGATCTACGCCGCCATCCCCGATTTCGGCGGCTTTCTGGTCAAGGCCAACAGCGAGGGTCAACCCGGCCCTCAGGACTATCACCGCACTCATGCCGATGGCGCCAACATGCTGGCCGCTGCCGTAAAGCCTCATGGCGGCGTGGTGATCTGGCGTGCCTTCGTCTATGCGGCGGGCGCTCAGAAAGATCCGCGCCTCGATGACCGCGCCAAGCAGGCCTATGATGATTTCAAGCCGCTCGACGGCCAGTTTGCCGACAATGTGATGGTGCAGGTGAAGAACGGCGCCATCGACTTCCAGCCGCGCGAGCCCTTCCATCCGCTGTTCGGTGCCATGCCCAAGACGCCGCTGATGATGGAATTCCAGATCACCAAGGAATACATCGGCCAGTCCACGCATCTCACCTATCTGGGGCCGCTATTCGAGGAAACGCTGCGCGCCGACACCGGCACCGGCGGCACGGTTGCTGATGTGGTCGATGGCACGCTGAACCACCACAGGCTGACCGGCATCGCGGGCATCGCCAACATCGGCACGGACCGCAACTGGTCGGGCTCCATCTTCAATCAGGCCGACTGGTATGCCTTCGGGCGCCTCGCCTGGGATCCGCAGCTTGCCGCGCAGCAAATCGCTCAGGAATGGGCGGCACAGACCTTCTCGCCCGATCCGCGCGTGGTGGCGCCCGTCACCGCCATGATGGCTGGATCGCGTGAGGCGGCGGTGGATTACATGACCCCGCTCGGTCTGGCTCATTTGATGGGCACGGGGCACCATTACGGCCCCGCTCCATGGATCTCCGATCTGGCCCGCCCGGAATGGAACCCGGTCTATTACCACCGCGCCGACGCGCAAGGCATCGGTTTCGACCGCACCGCCAAGGGCAGCGACGCCATTGCGCAATATGCCCCGCCCGTCGCCGCACGCCTGTCAAAGCTGGAGACCACGCCGGAGAAGGAATGGCTCTGGTTCCATCATGTCAGTTGGGACCAGAAGCTGGCCTCGGGCGATACGCTGTGGGATGGGCTGGTCCATCATTATGACCATGGCGTGGCCTATGTCGCGGGCATGCAGGCGACATGGGACAGCCTGCGCCCGCTGATCGATGCCGAGCGCTTCACCCAGACGCAAAGCTATCTGGCGATCCAGCACCGTGAGGCGCAATGGTGGCGTGATGCCAGCATCGCCTATTTCCAGTCGATCAGCCGCCGCCCCCTGCCCGCCGGAGCCGCCGCGCCAGCCCACACGCTGGACTGGTACAAGGCGCTGCGCTTCCCCTATGCGCCGGGCAATCCCAAATAGGGAGGGGCCGAAACAAGCCTTCATGTTAGCGAAAACATCCTCCTTTGGCACTGGTTCATAACATTCCGCTGGCGGTTTGCGGTGTTTTCGCTAACATTTTTACCAAAGGGCACACGATAGCCCCCTGATATCGCCTCCAGATTGACCGTCCATGGATCACAAAGACTCCCGCGCCCCCACGATCATCGATGTTGCCAGAGAGGCCGGTGTCTCGCCAATGACCGTGTCACGCGTGGTCAACGGCAAGCAGGCGGTACGCCAGGCCACGCGTGAGGCGGTGCAGGCCGCCATCGCCGCACTCGGCTATGCCCCCAGCGCGGCGGCGCGGGCACTGGCAGGCGGCGAGGAAATCCGCATCTGCCTGCTGTTTTCCAACCCCTCCACCTCCTTCCTCTCCGAATTGCTGATGGGCAGTCTGGAACAGGCCAGCCACCACAATGTGATGCTGGCGGTGGAAAAGCTGGCCGAGCCGCTCTCGGTCGAGGCGGTGCTGGCCCATCTCAAACATGCGCGGATCAACGGCATCATCCTGCCCCCGCCGCTTTGCGATTCCCCCGAAATGCTGGCGGCCCTGCGCGACGCCGGTATCCGTGCCGTCACGCTGGCGGCCAGCCATCGGCCCGATCACTTCTCCTCGATCAATATGGACGACCGGCTCGCCGCGCGGGAAATGACCCGCCATCTGGTCGCGCTGGGCCATCGCCGCATCGGCTTCGTGAAGGGCAATCCGGCCTATAACTCGGGCCAGCGCCGGTTCGAGGGCTATGTCGCCGCGCTGGCCGATGCCGGTCTGCCGCTCGATGAGACGCTGATCGCGCAGGGGCTGTTCAACTATCGCTCGGGCCTCGATGCCGCCGAGCACTTGCTCGATCTGCCCGAGCCGCCCACCGCCATCTTCGCCTGCAACGATGATATGGCCGCCGCCGCCGTGGCCATCGCCCATGGGCGCGGGCTGGATGTGCCGGGCGACCTCACCGTCTGCGGTTTCGACGATACGCCGCTGGCCACCACCATCTGGCCGGAGCTGACCACCATCCACCAGCCGATCAGCGATATGGCCCGCGCCGCCGTCGACCTGCTGGTGCGCGATTTGCGCGAACAGCGCGGCGATGCCCCTGACGAGCCTGCGCATATGCTGCTCGATTTCAAGCTGGTGCGCCGCCAGTCCGATGCCGCGCCCCGCCGGCGCCCGCGCGGAAGGCCGAAAGCTTAAGGTGCGGCGCTTTCATTTCCATAACTTGCATTTCACCGGGCGCGAGGCTTTATGACACAATGACCAAGCCCCGTTCCCGCAGCCAGCGCAACGCGCCGACCATTGCCGATGTTGCCCGCCACGCCGGGGTCTCCCCCATGACCGTTTCGCGCGTGATCAATGAGGGCACCATGGTGCGCGCCACCACGCGCGAAAAGGTCGAGGCGGCGATTGCGGCGCTCAATTACGCGCCTTCGGCAGCGGCGCGGCAATTGGCGGGCGGCGACGATACGCGCATCGCGCTGGTCTATTCCAACCCTTCCTCGACCTATCTGTCCGAATTTCTGATGGGCAGTCTGGATCGCGCTGCCAGCCTCAACGTCACGCTGACGGTCGAGCGCTTCGGTGAGGATGCCGATCTGGCCGATCTGATCACCCGTATGCAGCGCGGGCGCCTGAACGGCGTGCTGCTGCCCCCGCCCCTGTGCGAGAATGAGGCGATGCTCGCTGCGCTGCGCAAGGAAGGGCTGGCGGTCGTCGCGGTGGCGGCGGGCGTGCCGCGTCCGGAGATCGCCTCGGTCGGCATCGATGATTTCCATGCCGCCGAAACCATGACCAGCCATCTGATCGCGCTGGGCCATCGCCGCATCGGCTTTATCAAGGGCAACCCCGATCAGAGCGCCAGCGAAAGGCGCTATGAAGGCTATCTTGCCGCGCTGGAGCAGGCGGGGATCGCGCTCGATCCCTCGATCGTGGCGCAGGGCTATTTCATCTATCGCTCGGGTCTGGATGCCGCTTCGGACATTCTCGATGCCGCCGAGCCGCCCACCGCCATCTTCGCCAGCAATGACGATATGGCCGCCGCCACCGTGGCCACGGCCCATGCGCGGCATCTGGATGTGCCGGGCGATCTCACTGTCTGCGGTTTCGACGATACGCCGATGGCCACCACCATCTGGCCGGAGTTGACCACCATCCGCCAGCCGATCAGCGATATGGCGCGCGCGGCGATGGACCTGCTGGCCAGCATGATCCGCAACCCTGACGATGGCGCGGAGGTCCGCCACGACCGGCTGGACTATCAGCTGATCCGTCGCCAGTCCGATGCCAGCCCGGCGCGCAAGCGCAAAAAATAAGGCGGGCGGTTTGACCCGCCCGCCTCTTCAGACAATCCGGGCTTTCTTTTACCCTTCCATCTCTTCCAGCTCGCGCCCCTTGGTCTCATGCACAAGGCCGCGCACGAAGATGAAGGACAGCGCCGCGAAACCGGCATAACCCGCATAGGTCACCGCCAGACCCGGCGAGACGACCAGCGCCGGGAAGCTGACCGAGATCGCCGCATTGGCGATCCACTGCGCAAAGCCCGACACCGCCAGACCCGAGCCACGGATCTGGTTGGGGAACATCTCGCCCAGCATGACCCACATGATCGGGCCCCAGCTCATGTTGAAGAACAGCGTATAGAGATTGGCCGCGACCAGCGCGATCATCCCATGGTTGCCCGGCAGCGCCATCACGCCATCGACACCCTGCGTCGCGGTCGAGAAAGCCCAGGCCACCGTGGCCAAAGTGACAGTCATGCCCGCCGAGCCGATCAGCAGCAGCGGCTTGCGCCCGATGCGGTCGACCAGCGCGAGCGTGGCAAGGCAACCACCGATCGAGATCACGCCGGAAATGATGTTGATCTGCAGCGCGTCAGCCTCGGAGAAGCCCACGGCCTGCCACAGGGTGGCGCCATAATAGAACACCACATTGATGCCGACGAACTGCTGGAACACGGCCAGACCGATGCCCGTCCACACCAGCTTGCGGATGCGACCGGTGGCCGGGTCCTTCAGATCGGCCAGCGAGGGACGGTGATGATCCGAAGCAAGGCTCTGGCGGATTTCCACCAGCTTGCGCGCGGCAGCGCCGGCGCCCAGCAGGCGGGTCAGCACGGACTGCGCCTCCCCCTCGCGCCCGATGGCGACGAGATAGCGCGGGCTTTCGGGAATGACCTGCAGCGCGAGGAAATAGATCGCGGCGGGTGCGGCCTGCAGCCAGAACATCCAGCGCCATGCCGGTTGCCCGGCCCACAGCGTCGCGGTCGAGCCGCCCGCGTAATGGGCCAGCACATAGTTGACCACGAAAGCGCCGGTCAGGCCGGTGATGATCATCACCTGCTGCACGCTGGAGAGACGGCCACGCACGCTGGCGGGCACCACCTCGGAAATATAGACCGGCGAGATCACCGAGGCCGCGCCCACGCCCAGCCCGCCGATGATGCGCGCAAAGATGAAGATCGCCGAGGAACCTGCCGCACCTGCCAGCAGCGCGCTGACCAGAAACAGCACCGCCGCCGTCTTCATCACGCCGCGCCGCCCGATGCGGTCGGCCAGACGCCCGGCGCCAAAAGCACCGATCGAGCTGCCAACCAGAATGGCGCCGACATTGATGCCGATGCCCACCTTGCCCAGATCGAAGGCGGCCTCCAGACCCTTTTGCGTGCCGTTGATCACGCCCGAGTCATAGCCGAACATAAAGCCGCCAATGGTCGCCACCGCCACAATCGCGGCGATGAAGCCCATATTGGCCTTCTCTATTGTGTTGTCATGCATCCTGCCCATCCCTCTTATAGTCTTATGATTTACACGCGGGCGATATGGCCTTCCAGCCCCGCCACGCCTGCATCGAAGGCGAACAGAGCGCCCGCCAGAGGCTGGGCCGCGCGTTCCGCCTCCGTCAGCCCCTTGGCCGCCGTGGTGGCATAGGCGGTGCGCAGATCGGGCCCGCCAAAGGCGATCTTGGTGATGTTGGCCACCGGCATCGGCACGGTGGCGATCAGCCGCCCGCTGGGATCATAGCGCCGCACGCCCCAGCCCGCGAAAAGGCCGACCCACAGGCAACCCTCGGCATCAACAGTCGGGCCATCGGGATAGCCCGCGCCATCCTCGATCTCGGCGAAGAGGCTGGTTTCAATGACCTTACCCGCTTCCACCCGGCTCGCCCAGATGCGGCAACCCAGCGTGTCGTGGTGATAGAGCGTGGTGCCGTCCGGCGAAAAGGCCGGGCCGTTGGTGATGCTGACGGGCGGCAGGCCGGTGTCGGCGCAGATGCCATCATGCAGACGCCAGATGCGGCCCGTGTCCTCGGCCTCGGCATCGTCCATCGAGCCGAACCAGATCGCGCCATCGGCGGCCACCGTCGCATCGTTGAGGCGATTGCCGGGGCGGCCAGCCTCGGGCGCGTGCAGCAGGGCGAAGCTGCCCGTGGCGGTATCGAAGCGATGCACGCCCGTCTGAAGCCCGGCGATCATCCCGCCGCCCTCGCAAGGCAGCACCCAGCCGACCTGCGCGGGCGCCGCCCAGCTTTGCCGCGCGCCGCTGGCCGGATCGAAGCGATGTACGGCGGGCGCCTTGATGTCGACGAACCACAGCGCCGCATCGCGCGCCACCCACACCGGGCCTTCGCCCAGCGTGGCGCCCAAAGGCCAAATTGGCTCAGGGCTCAGCGCCATCCGGCATCGACCCAATAGTTGTGCCCGGTGATCAGCCGCGCATCGTCAGACGCGAGGAACAGCGCCAGCGCCGCCACATCGGCAGGCATCAGGCGGCCATCCATGCATTGCGCCGCCACGATCTCGGCCTCGCCCTCAGGCGTGTACCATTGCTCCTGACGGGGGGTCTTCACATTGCCCGGAATGATCGCGGTGACGCGGATGTTGTCACGCCCCAGCTCGCGGGCGAGGCCGCGCGTCATGCCTTCGATGGCGGCCTTGGCGGTTTCGTAAAGCACCAGATCGGCCAGACCCAGATGCCAGCTGATCGAGCCGAGGTTGATGATCGCCCCGCCGCCCGCGCGCTTCATCGCGGGCACGGCGGCTTGCGCCACAAAGAACTGATGGCGCAGATTGACCGCCATGCGCTCGTCCCAATAGGCGGGCGTCACATCGGCGATGCTGTGGCGGTCGTCATTGGCGGCATTGTTGACGATGATGTCGATGCCGCCAAGCTCGGCTTCGACCTGCGCCATCATGGCCTGAACGGCCTCGATATCGCGCAGATCGCAGCGGTGGAAATGAGCGCCCAAACGCTGGGCAACAGCGTCACCCGCGTCCTGAGCGATGTCGCAGAAAGCAACATGCGCGCCCTGCGCCACAAAGGCCTCGACAAAGCCCTCGCCGATGCCGCTGGCGCCGCCGCTGATGAAAACGCGCTTGCCCTTCAGGCTGGGATAGATCGCCCGCATGGTTTACGCCCCCGCCTTCAGCAGACCGCGCTGCGCCAGATTGGCATAAAGCGCGCCGATACCCTGAGTCCAGGGCGCCGCATCGCGCGAAGTGACCACCGTGTTGACCAGACGGCCCAGACGCGGCGTGGCGATCGAGACCACATCGCCCACCTTATGGGTGAAGCCCCGGCCCGGATCGTCACGATCCTGCACGGGGGCGAACAGCGTGCCGAGGAACAGCACGAAACCATCGGGATACTGATGCTCGCTCAGCGTCTGGCGCACCAGATCGAGCGGATCGCGGCTGATCTGGTTCATCGAGGAATGGCCCTCAAGGCGATAGCCCTCGGGCCCGTCGATCACCAGCTCGACCTCGGCATTGCGCACATCGTCGATTGTGAAGCTGTCGTCGAACAGGCGCACCAGCGGGCCGACCGAGCAGGAGGCGTTGTTGTCCTTCGCCTTGCCCAGCAGGAGCGCGCTGCGGCCCTCGATGTCGCGCAGATTGACATCATTGCCCAAAGTGGCGCCGACCGTCTCGCCAGCGGCATTGACCAGCAGCACGACTTCGGGCTCGGGGTTGTTCCAGGTGGAGTCCGAACGTACGCCGATCTCGGCCTGCGAACCCACCGTGGCCAGCACGGGCGCCTTGGTGAAGACCTCGGCGTAAGGCCCGATGGCAACTTCCAGATATTGCGACCACAGGCCATCAGCGATCAGCAGTTCTTTCAGCGCCTCGGCCTCGGCGGAACCGGGCACCACGCTGCGGATGGAACCGCCCACGCGGGCCTCGATGCGGGCGCGGATCTCCTGCGCCTTGCCCGCGTCACCGCGCGCGCGCTCCTCGATCACGCGCTCCAGCGTGGAAGTGGCGAAGGTCACGCCCGCCGCCTTCACGCATTGCAGATCGATGGGGCTGAGCAGCGGCAGATCCAGCGTATCGAGCGAGCCCAAAATCACCCCGCCCGCAGCGGAAAGCGGCAGCATCTCAACCAGCTGCGACACGGTGGGGGCGACATGCGACATGTCATAGACCTCGCCGCCGATCACCAGAATGGGGCTTGGCCCCTGCGCGGTCTGTACGCGGCCGAGGAATTGGCCCTCGCGCCAGTCGGCAGGCAGCACGTCTGCCAGGGCAGCATGATCGGACACGTTTCTCTCCCGGGTCTTCAGGTTATTGACAAAAACTGATAGCGCTATCATTACGCTTATCGCGCCGCTGTCAAGCCTTTTGATGGCGCAGCGCGAACGAAACAAACGAATGGGTGAGAGATGTCCACACCAACAGATGGTTGTAACCTCTGGCACCCCGACTCACTGCCGCTTCGCCAGCCCGCCTGCCGCCAGATCAAGGACCTGCCCCGATGAGTGACCCTGCCCAGCCCGCCCGCCGTTTCCGCTCTCAGGACTGGTTCGCGGACCCCGCGCGCTCCGATATGGTGGCGCTCTATCTTGAGCGTTTCATGAATTACGGCATCACGCCTGGGGAACTGCGCTCGGGCCGCCCGATCATCGGCATCGCGCAGAGCGGCAGCGATCTTTCGCCCTGCAACCGCATCCATCTCGATCTGGCGAAACGCGTGCGTGACGGCATCCGCGATGCGGGCGGCATCGCCATGGAATTCCCCGTCCACCCCATCTTCGAGAACTGCCGTCGGCCGACCGCCGCGCTGGACCGCAATCTGGCCTATATGGGTCTGGTGGAAATCCTCTACGGTTATCCCATCGATGCCGTGGTGCTGACCACCGGCTGCGACAAGACCACGCCTTCGCAGGTGATGGCGGCCAGCACGGTGGACATTCCCGCCATCGTCCTGTCGGGCGGGCCGATGCTGGATGGCTGGCATGAGGGCGATCTGGTCGGCTCGGGCACGGTGATCTGGCGCAGCCGCCGCAAGCTGGCGGCGGGCGAGATCGATGAGGAAGAATTCCTGCAGCGCGCCTGCGATTCCGCGCCATCGGCAGGGCATTGCAACACGATGGGCACCGCCTCCACGATGAACGCCGTGGCCGAGGCGCTGGGCCTCTCGCTGCCCGGCTGCGCCGCCATCCCCGCGCCCTACCGTGAACGCGGCCAGATCGCCTATGAGACGGGCCGCCGCATCGTGGAGATGGCTTACGAAGACCTGCGTCCCTCCAAAATCCTGACGCGCGAGAGCTTTCTCAACGCCATCCGCGTGGTCACCGCCATCGGCGGGTCGAGCAATGCCCAGCCGCATATCGTCGCCATGGCCCGCCATGCCGGTGTGGAGATCAACGCCAGCGACTGGACCGAGCATGGCTATGACCTGCCGCTGATCGTGGACATGCAGCCCGCCGGTCGCTTCCTTGGCGAGCGGTTCCACCGCGCGGGCGGCGTGCCTGCCGTGATGTGGGAGCTGCTGCAGGCCGGCAAGCTGCATGGCGAAAGCCTGACCATCACCGGCGAGACAGTGGCCGAAAACGTTGGCGAGCGCCCCGCGCGTGACCGCGAGGTGATCCGCCCCTTCGCCGAACCTCTGAAGGAAAAGGCCGGTTTTCTGGTGCTGTCGGGCAATCTCTTCGACTTCGGCATCATGAAGACCAGCGTCATCAGCGAGGAATTCCGTAACCGCTATCTTTCGCGCCCCGGCTCGGAAGGCGTGTTCGAGGCGCGGGCCGTGGTCTTCGAGGGCGGCGAGGATTACCATCACCGCCTCGACGATCCTGCCCTCAACATCGATGAAAACTGCATTCTGGTGATGCGCGGCGCGGGCCCGCAGGGCTGGCCGGGCAGCGCCGAGGTGGTCAACATGCAGCCCCCCGCCGCCCTGATCCAGCGCGGCATCCAGTGGCTGCCCACGCTGGGCGACGGGCGCCAGTCGGGCACATCGGACAGCCCCTCGATCCTCAACTGCTCGCCCGAAAGCGCGGCGGGCGGCGGTCTGTCGTGGCTGCGCACGGGCGACACCATCCGCATCGACATCAACAAGGGCGAATGCAACGCGCTGGTCGATGCAGCCGAGATCGAGCGCCGCAAGGGCGACGGCCTGCCCCCGGTGCCGCCCAGCAACACGCCCTGGGAAGAGCTCTTCCGCGAGAAGACCGGCCAGATGGGCGAAGGCGCGGTGATGGAAATGGCGGTCAAATATCGCGGCCTTGCCGCAAAGACGCCGCGCCATAACCATTGATGGAGTGGGCCGGGCTTTCATCGCCCGGCCCCTCATGTCTTCGGCGCGATGATGCGGAATTCTCCGGAAAGATGCATCATGCTCATCAGATAGACCATGCCGTCGAAATAGCGCTGCTCGCCCGCAGGCGTGGGCATGGCCCAGACGGCGCGTAAAAATCCACGCGAGGCCTCGCCCGGCGTGCCCGCCAGCCCCGCCACCGCCGTTGCCGCCACCATGCCGGAAGAATGGCGGGTGGAAAGCGGCTTGCCTTCCAGCGTGTAGCGGTCCGGGAAGCTCTCCATGCCCTGCCGGGTGAGGAAGCCCTGGATGGCATCGCTCAGCGCCCGCTGGCGCTTGTCCTTGCCCCACCAATTGCTGTCCACCGACCAGTTGCTGGCGGTGCGCCAGCTGTCATAGCCGAAGGGATAGGGCTGGCCGTCGAAAGTCTGCATGGCGCTGGCGTCGAGATAGCTGCGATCCGGCGCCAGCCCTGTGCGAGGGTTCGCCACCTTCACAAAGAAATCGCGGCTGACATCCGCCGCTTTGGCCCAGAAAGCGCGATCCTCCACCGGCCCCCAGCGTGACCATAATTCGTAAAAGGCGGGCAGATGGTAGGAGGCATCGGTACCCGGCACCTCGGTCTCGGCCACGAAGCGCACCATGGCATGGCTCTCATCCATCATCGGCCCCACGCTGGCGAGGCGGGGCGGATGCGGCTGGCGGGCAGGCGGCCATGGGCGGCCCGCCGCCCGGGCCTCGGCGGCTTCGGCGCGGTTGTTGATGCTGGGCCATGGCTGGGCGGGTTCGACAAAGGGCGCATCGCCCGGATGGACGCGGAAGGGCGGCATGCCCGTCTTCACCGCGCGGTGGCGCATGGCGCGCAGGATGCGATCGGCCTGAGCGCGATAGTCGTAAATGCCCTTGCCATTGCCCCAGCGGTTGGCGGCGAAATAGAGCGCCATGGCGTAATATTGCTCGCCATCGGGCGCGGCGCCGGTGCTGCGCGGTGTGCCATCGGTGTTCATCGACCAGGCGAAATAGCCATAGGAGGGATTGGCCGGATCGGTCACCTCCATATAGGTTTTCGACCAGTTCCACAGCGCATCGAACTCGCGCTTGTGGCCAAGCTGGACGGCGATCATCATGCCGTAGCTCATGCCCTCGCTGCGGGCGTCATTGTTGGCCCAGTCGGTGATGTAGGCCAGCGGGCCGTTCGCATTGGCGCCGGTCTCGAAATAGAGGCGCTGTTCCTGCCCGTCGCCATGGAAGAGCTGCTGATAGATGGCGGCGATCCGCGCATGGGTCTGCTCGGGCGAGAGGCCCAATTGCTGCGCGAAGAGATTGGGATAGCGCCCCGTGTGATAGGCCCCCGTGCCATCGCCGGGGTGCCGCTCGACCGGCCAGAGCGGCGCCTCGACATGGTGCCCGGTCGCCACGGCGGGAGGCGGGGTGGAGGCTTCGGTCACCTGCCCCGTCTGCTGAGCCGATGCGGCAGAGGCCAACACAGAAGCCCCCGCCATCAGGATGATGTTGCGCAGCATCATGTTCCCCTTACCGCGCGATGGCTGCGCCATGGGTGACGGCAAAGCCCGTCTCCACCGTGGGCAGCCCCTGCCCCGGCTGCCCGCCGCCAAGGCTGAGCTGATACTGCCCCGCCAGCACCGAGCGCACGCCATCGGGATCGACCGAACTGAGATCACGCGGGGTGAGATCGAAGCTGACCTCCCGCGCCTCGCCCGGCTTGAGCGTCACGCGCTGGAAGCCGCGCAGCGCGATGTTGGGCACGCCCGGCGCCTGAGGGAAACGCAGATAGAGCTGCACCACCTCGTCGCCCGCGCGCTGGCCGCTGTTGCGCAGTCGGGCGCTGACATGCAGGCCTTTCGCGGCATCGCCATCGACCGGCGCAACCTTCAACCCATCATAGGCAAAGCTGGTGTAGCTCAGGCCAAAGCCGAAGGGATAGACCGGCTTGCCCGTGAAATAGCGATAGGTGCGCCCGGCCATGCCGTAATCGTCAAAAGCGGGCAGATCGGCCAGGCTGTGATAGAAGGTGAGCGGCAGGCGCCCGCCCGGATTGACCGTGCCCGAAAGCACCTGCCCCACAGCAAACCCGCCCGACTGGCCGGGATACCACGCCTCGACAATGGCGTTGGCGTTGTCACGCGCCCAGCTCAGATCGATGGCGCTGCCGTTCATCGCCACCACCACCAGCGGCTTGCCCAGCGCTTTCGCATCGGCCAGCAGGGCGCGCTGATCGGCGGGCAGGTCCAGCGCGGTCTTGTCGCCCCCGGCGAAGCCGTCGATCTTGATGGGCATTTCCTCGCCCTCAAGGTCGGAGGTCAGGCCCACGGCCGCCACCACCACATCGGCATTGGCCACGGCGCGGCGCAGATCGCCCGCCTCATCGCGCGAGATGCGCTTCCACACCAGACTGGGTTCAGCCGCCCCGCCCGCCTCCATCTCGAAATGCAGGGGGTAGCGCTCGCCCTTTTTCAGCTCCACCTCAACCAGCTTGGGCGCCTCGCCCCATTGCGAGTAATGATCCGAGGCGATGGCAGGCTTGCCGCCGACATCGATGGCGCCCTTCACCCCGGTCACGCCGATGCGGTAGGTGCCCGTTTCCGGCACGGTGAAAGAGCCGCTCCACACCACCTTATAGGCATCCGACGCCTGCTTGAGCCGGGGCGCATAGGTTTCCAGCCGCTCCTCGGTGCGGCGGGCGATGGGGGTGGCGGCATAGGTCCGCTCGCCGCGCGGTTTGGTGGGGTCGATGGCGTTGAAATAATCGGCATGCAGGCCGGGCTTGCCATCCGGCGTCAGGAAATGCCCGGCAGGCACCGGATCGCCGTCGGTGATCGAGGCGCTGAAGGGCACCAGCGTCACCTGAGCGCCCGGCATGGCGCGGCGCAGGCCCTCCACCACCGAGACCGGCGGCGCGGAATTGGGCGAGGAGTAATTGCCGCGCAACACGCGCGTGGCGTCGCCCAGCGGGCCGATCACCGCCACGTGCAGGCCCTGCTTCAGGGGCAGCGTGCCATCGTTCTTGAGCAGCACCAGACTTTCCACCGCCGCGCGCAAGGAGGTCTCGCGATGCTGCGCCGTGTCCACCGTGGTAAGCGGCACGGGGTTGGTGTTCGGGCCCGCAATCCCCGGCAGATCGCCATTGCGATAGCGCGCGGCAAACAGGCGCACCAAGGCGCGGTCCAGATCGGCTTGTGTCAGCAAACCCCGCTTCAGCGCCTCGGCATAGCGGACGCCAAGGCCGGGGACTTCGCCGATGGTGCCGGTGTGGCATTCATTGTCCACCCCGGCGCGGAATGCCGCCGCCACGCCCGCTGCCGGATCGCTGGCATATTTGTGATGGTCGGCGATATCGACCACGGCGTCACAGTCGGAGACGACATAGCCCTTGAAGCCCCATGCGCCGCGCAGATGGTCCTTCAGCAGATCGTCGCTGGCGCAGGCGGGTTGGCCATCGATGCGGTTGTAGGCGCACATGATCGATCCGGCATGGCCCTCCACAATGGCGGCGCGGAAGGCGGGCAGATAGGTGTCCTCCAGATCGTGGCGCGAGACGAAGACATTGGCGACATGGCGCGTCGATTCCGGCCCGGAATGCACCGCGAAATGCTTGGGCGTGGCGATCACCAGCGGATGCTCCGGATCGGGGCCCTGCATGCCGGTGACGAAGGCCACCCCCATATGCGCGGTGAGGAAAGGGTCCTCGCCATAGGTTTCCTGACCGCGCCCCCAGCGCGGATCACGGAAGATGTTGATGTTGGGCGACCATGTATCGAGCCCGGTGCCGATCTTGCCGAGATGGCCGGTGGCGCGGCCCAGCGTATGCATGGCGCGCACCTCTGTGCCGATCACGCTGGCCACATCATGGATCAGCGGCGGGTTGAAGGTAGCGGCAAGGCCGATGGGTTCGGGGAAATTGGTGGTGGGCAGCGGGCCGAAGGCGCCATGCAGCGATTCCGTCCACCAATTGTAGGCCGGGATGTTGAGGCGCGGGATCGCGGGCGCCACATTGACCAGCTGGGCGATCTTTTCATCCACCGTCAGCCTGGCGACGGTGGCGGCGGCCATCTGTTCGGCCTGATCCTGGGCACTGACCGTCTGGGCGGAAAGAGTGCTGGCGATGATGGCCGCAGTGGACAGCAAAACGCGCAGGCAGCGGGCAGGCGATAAAGGCATCGTTCTCTCCAAGGGCGGTTGGGTGCGGCTCAGACCGGCTGCATCCCGTATTCGGCAATCTTGCGGATCAGTTCGCGGTGGCGCGGCAGGCGGGTGGCAAGCGCCTCGGTGCGGGCGCGGTTTTCGCGCAGGGCGCGCTGGGCGGCGCGTTCGTCCATGGCCAGCCAGGCCGGATCGACCTCGCTGCGGAAATCCATGCCATAGAGGACATATTGGTAGCTGGCCGCCGGGAAGACCTCGTCCAGCCGGTCGAACTCGTCATGGAACCATGGGGGCTGATAGCGCCAGAGCAGCAACAGATCGCGCAGGCGGTCCGGGATGGTCTCGGGGTCGCGGTTGTCGCGCCAGAAGGCGCTGTCTTCTCGTTTGGAGAGGACATAGTGCAGTTTCAGGAAATCGATGATCCGGCCCCAGCGGTAATGGGTCGTTTCATTGAAACGGCGGGCGACGATGTCCATCACCGCGCGCGCGGCGGGCATCTGTTCGGCAATCAGCTTGGCCGACAGTTCGATCAGCACGATGGCCGAGGCTTCGAGCGGTTCGAGGAACCCCGCTGCCAGCCCGACGGCCACGACATTCCCCTTCCAGAAGGTCTCGCGATGGCCCGAGCGGATGGGGATCTTGCGGATCGGCAGATCACGCCCCGCCGGGCCAAGATAGGCACGCAACTCGCGTTCTGCCCCGTCCTGATCGATATGGCGGCTGGAATAGACATGGCCCACGCCGCGCCTTGTGGGCAGGCCGATGTCCCAGATCCATCCGGCGCTTTGCGCGGTGGAGATGGTGTGGGTGGGGATCGGTGCGTCCTCGCTCTCATAGGGGAGTTGCACCGCAAGGGCCGTGTCGCAGAACAGCACGTCCGAGCAATCGCGGAAGGGGACGCCCATGGCCTCGCCGATCAGCAGGGCGCGAAAGCCGGTGCAGTCGATAAAGAGATCGCCCTCGATGCGCCCGGCGCGGTCGGTGTCCAGCGACAGGATATCGCCATTCTCGGCTTTGGCGACGGTGCTGACATTGGCCAGCACATGGCGCACGCCCAGCTTCTCGCAGCAATGTTTTTGCAGGAAGGGCGCGAATTTCCCGGCATCGAGATGATAGGCGTAATTGGCCGCGCCCTCATATTCCGGCGTGGTGATGGCCTTGGGGGCCAGCCCCTGATCGCAGATTACGCCTTGCGCGCAGACCGCATCGCAGAAGCTGCCGTCATCCTCTGAGGCCAGCCAATGCGGGGCGAGGTTCACCTGCTCGAAGCTCTGGGGCAGCATCAGCGGGTGGTAATAGGCGTCATCCTCCGCGCCGGTGGTCCAGCGGGCGAATTTGGCGCCCTGCTTGAAGGAGGCATCGCATTCGCGGAAGAAATCGGTCTCCGAAACGCCCATCTTCTGCAGGGTGGAGCGCAAGGTGGGCCATGTCCCCTCACCCACGCCGATGATCGGCGTATCGGGCGATTCCACCAGAGTGACGGTGAAACCGGCCTTCATCCGTGCGCGATGGCGGGCGGCGATGATCCCCGCCGTCAACCAGCCGGCGGTGCCGCCGCCCACGATCACGACATGCTTGACGGTGCTGCTCATGAACTCGCCTGCCCCCTCACCTGTCCCCAATGGGCGGGCCGGATAAAGCCCCCGGCCCGATCCCGTCTCAGTCCCTAGAAATGATAGCGCGCCCCGAATGTAAAGCGGCGACCATAGCTGTAGGCATCCAGCAGCTGATTGCTGAAGCGCCCATGCGTGCTGTAGACCGAATTGTTGAGGTTGGTGATGCCACCGAACACCGAGACGTTCTTGGTGATATCATAGCTGGAGGACAGATCGACCTGCACCTGGCTGTTGACGAAGGTCGGCTCGGCGCCGAACTGGCCGGTGTTCTGGTTCTGGCCGAATTGCAGCAGATAGCTGTCGCGCCAGTTGACCGCGACGCGGACCTGGAAGCCGTGCTTGTCATAGAAGGCCACCAGATTGGCCGAATTGGCCAGACCCGTCACGGCAAAGCCGCTGGTGCTGATATCCTTGGGGTCATAGGGCTTGTTGGTGCCCACGAAGGTGGCATTGGCCGTGAGCCCGAAGCCGCTGCGCCCGAAGACATGCTGCAGCGCGATTTCCACCCCGCGCACCGTGGCATCCGGCCCGTTCACCTGCTGCGAGACGGAGAATTGCGCCGCCTGCCCCGTGGTGGGATCGATCACCCCGTTGATGGTCTGGCGCTGCACGCCCGCCACGATGAAGTTGCTGACATGCTTGAGGAAGAAATCGACCGAGAAATAAGAGTTCGGCGCGTAATACCATTCCGCCGCCGCATCGAAATTGTCCGAGAGATAGGGGCTGAGATCGGGGTTGCCGCCGGTGGCCGTCAAAGCGCCGACGCGCTGGCCGGAACCGACATTGAGCACCGGATTGAGGTTCTTCAGCGCCGGGCGCGTCAGCGTGCGCGAGGCATCCAGACGCAGATGCAGCTTGGGCGTCACCTCCAGCTTCAAGTCCATGCTGGGCAGCAGATAATTGTAGCTGTTGCCTGCCGCGATGGTCGAGGTCGCTCCGCCATTGGCATAGACGGTGGTGAGCAGCGTCGGGTCGGCGGTGCTGGTGGTCAGCGAGACCGGGGTCTGGCCCAGCGCCAGCGTGTCGAGATGGGTGTTTTCATAGCGCAGGCCGGAGATGAAGTGGAACGGCATGCTGGCGATCTGGGTGGTGAAATTGGCCCGCACATAGGCCGCCCAGGTCTTTTCGGTGATGGTCGCCACGCTTGAAGGGCTCAGCGCCAGATCGAGCGAGCCGGTGTAGTTGCACAAGCCATCGGTGCCCGGCGGACGGGCGCAATAGTTGAAACCGGGAATGTTCTTGGTCTGCGGATTGCCCAGAGATTGCAGGTAATTGTAAACGGCCAGCGGATTGTAGACCAGAATGCCCGGCGCCAGATTGCCGCTGTAGCCCGGAATGAAATTGGCCGTGCTGATTGTGCCGCCATAGATGCTGGAGGGCAGTGCCACACCGGTGGTGCGCCCGGAAGGCGTGCCATAGCCGGCATAGGCTTGCCAGTAATCATTGGTGAAGGTGTCGCTCTCGGCCAGCCGGAAGGTGTCCTGCATATAGGAGCCGCCGAATTGCAGGATGAAATTCTCCTGCTCCCAGGCGCCCTTCACATGGAACTGGCGCACCACATCGGTGTTGCGCTGGGCCTGACGCACCATCACATGCGAGCCGATCACCGAGGTATCGAGGAACTGCCCCGCATTGCCCGAGGGGCCGATGTCATGCAGCACCGGCAGATAGCCGCTGCTGGCGCCGCCCACGGCCAGACCGGTGTTGGCCCCCAGCGTGCCGCCATAGCCGATATCGGAGCTGTTGTTGCCGATCTCGCCATTGGGGTTGAGCCAGCTCTTGGCGAAGGCCGCGTCCACATCCAGCTTGAGGTGATCGGTGACCTGATACTTCAGGTTCGCGCCCAGCTGGTTGGTGTTGATCAGCGAATGGGTGATGACCGCATTCATGTCCATCGGCGTGCCCGCCTGATTGAAATCGATCGCGGTGCCGTTGCTGTCCTGCTTGACGTTGGTCAGGCTGCTCATGTTGAACCAGGCGGCATAGCCGTAGCTGGTGGTCTGCACGACCTGACTGCTGAAATTGTCGTCGATGGTCAGCAGGATACGGTCACTGGGCTTCCACTGATAGACCAGCCGCGCATCGACGCGCTCGTCCCGTGTGGTGTTCTGCTCGGCGCCCGCCTGCTGGGGGAACCAGCCGAGCACGGTCTGCTTGTCGCTGGCCAGTCCGCTGGTGGTCGAGCCGGGGTTGCAGCTGGCCGCCGTGCTGCCCGCCAATTGGCAGGGCGCGTAATAGCCGCCTTCCCAGCCATTGACGAAGACATGGTTGGTGGTGGTGTCATGGCGGGAGTAGGCGATGTCGCCCAGCACGCCCATCGTGTCATCGGCAAAGGTGTCGCTGACCAGCAACCCGCCCGAGGGCACGACATTGCCCTTGCGATCCTGAATCGAACCCGAGACCGAGGCCGCCATATGCAGACCGGGATGATCGAAAGGCTTGGGGAAAGCGATATCAATCGTCGCACCGATGGCGCTGGCTGACAGCGAGACATCGGGCGTCTTGTAGACGTTGAGCTGGCCCACGAAATCGGAGCCCACCGTCGAGAAATCGACTGCACGATTGCCGGTGGCGGTGGAAATATGGCGTTCATCGTAAAGCGTTTCGTTGAAATCGCCGCTGAAGCCGCGCACGGTCACGCCCGTTGCTTCGCCGCGATTGCCCGAGACCTGCACCGAAACGCCCGGCAGACGCTGCAGCGAGGCCGCCACATTGGGATCGGGGAACTTGCCGATATCTTCGGAGGAAATGGCATCCAGCACGCCCGCCGCATTGCGTTTGATATCAAGATTGCGCTGCAGCGAGCCGCGAATGCCCGTCACGATGATGGCAGGTTCATCGCCGGACGGCGCCGATGTGGTGGCAGGCGCCGCCGTATCCTGAGCGAGCGCGGGTGTGCCGATGGCCACCGCCAGAGCGCAGGACGCGCCCGAAACCATCAACCCTCTTATGGATCGCCTGATCATACCCCTATCCCTCTGTTTTTATTGGCGGATATTTTCCCGCCCGGACAATTCTTGAGGCACGACTTTCCAGCCGCACAATCGATGAACGACGTGACGTGATTATTCTGTCTTCACACCGAAATTCTTATGTCCGCACTCTTACGGAGTGCATCCCTCTTCCTGTTACGCCTGCTTCGACGCATTGTGATTGACTTGTTAGGGGAAGAAGGTAGCGCTATCAAGAGATATTTTCAGGGACAATTAAGGACAGGTTTTACTGTTGCCGCCAGTGCACAGTTGCCGCCGACTGTCACTGCTGTATCCTGGGCCCAACCCCAGACAAGATGGCGCCAACAAGCCATGAACAGGGAGAGAGATCGTGCTGAAACAGATGGAAATTCTCAACACGCACCAGCATCGCGACCTGCATATGCATGCCGCCCTGCCCGATCATCCCCATTGCGTGCAGGTGGTGATCGGCGAGTTCGCGCATGCCGCCACCTGCTGCCCGCTGTTCTTCGTGAAGGAGCCCGAGACGGGGCGGTTCAATGTGGTCGCCCTCTTCGGCTTCACCCCGGGCGAACTGCTGGTGGAAGGGGCGGAAAAGGGCCAGGCGCAGTTCCTCCCCCTTGAAATGGTGCGACAAGGCTTCTTCATCGATGGCGAGCATATGGCCGTCGATCTGGCGCATCCCCGCTTCGGCCCGGGCGCTGCGGTGCCCCTCTTCGAGTCGAGCGGCGAGCCGACAGATGAAACCCGGCTGATCCAGCGCTCGATCGGCATGCTGGTTTCGGGGAAAGAGGCCACCGCCGCCTTCATCCGCGAGATGGTGGCGCTGCGCCTCATCGAGCCTGTCGGCATCACGCTGAGCTTCGACGATGGGCAGAAGCTGACTCTGGAAGGCCTCTACACCGTCAGCCTCGATGCGCTTCAGGAGTTGGAAGACGGCGACGTGCTGCGCCTGTTCCGCAACGGTCATCTGGCGGCGGCGCTGTGCATTCAGGCCTCGCAGCGGCAGGTTTCCGTGCTGGCCCAACGCCGCAACGCGCGGCTTTAAGCCTTATGCCACCCTCGCCCGTGCCCGAGATCGATGCCCGTCAACCCGTCGATCTCGCTGCGCTGACCGCCGCAGGCCAGCCCATGGTGCTGCGGGGGCTGGTGGCGGACTGGCCCACCTGTCACGCCGCCGCGCAGTCGCCCGAAGCGCTCAGCACCCATCTGCGCAGCTTCGCCAACCAGCAGCAGGCCGAACTCTTCACCGCCGATGCAGCGGGCGGGCGCTACTTCTACGGCGAAGATCTGGCGGGCTTCAACTTCACCCGCATCCCCGCCACGGTGGAGAGCGCACTTGATGCCATTCTGGCGCGGGTGGAAGAGCCCGCACTGGGCTCGGCCTATATGGGCTCGCTGCCCATCGCCGCCTATCTGCCCGGTTTCAGCGCAGCCAATCCGCAAAATCTGCTGCCACCCGGCGTCGACTCGCGGCTGTGGATCGGCACCGCCTCGCGCATCGCCTGCCATTATGATGCGGTGGACAATCTGGCCTGCGTGGTGGCGGGCCGCCGCCGCTTCACCCTCTATCCACCCGAGGCCATCAGCGACCTCTACATCGGCCCGATCGACCATACGCTGGCGGGCCAGCCGATCAGCCTCGCCACGCCGGACACCGGGCGCCACCCCCGCTTCGCCAGGGCGCAGGCCAAGGCCCTGACCGCCGATCTGGCCCCGGGCGATGCGCTCTATCTGCCCAAACTGTGGTGGCATCAGGTCGAGGCCGAAACGCCCTTCAACATGATGGTCAATTACTGGTGGGATGCCCATGCCATCGGGCCAGACGCGCCAATGCTCTCCATGCTGCTGGCGATGATCGCCATTGCCGAACGCCCTCAGGCCGAACGCGACGCCTTCCGCGCCTTTTTCGAACATTACGTCTTCCGCGCCGAGGGTCACCCCCTCGCCCATCTGCCCGAGGAGCAGCGCGGTATCCTGCGCCAGATTGATCGCGCCGCCTATGGCCGCATCCGCGCCACCATCATGCGGGAGCTGCGCGGCAGCTAGGCCATGTTCCAAAGTATAAGTCGGACAAGAGCTTAACTTGCTTTCCCTTTCCCCGCCGCGATAGACAGGCGCAGGGAAACGGTGAGTCACGATGTCAGAAAAGAAATCCAATCGTCGGCACTCCGGGCGTCCGACGGTCAGTGACGTCGCCCGTTTTGCGCAATGCTCTCCCATGACGGTCAGCCGGGTGATCAACGGTCACCCCAGCGTGCGCACCGAAGCGCGCGAGGCGGTGGAGGCCGCGATCAAGGCGCTGAATTACGCCCCCAACCGCGCGGCGCGCAGTCTGGCGGGCGCGGGGCAGATCCGCATTGCCCTGCTCTACACCAACCCCTCGGCGGCCTATCTGAGCGAATTGTTGCTGGGCTGCCTCGATGAAGCCAGCCGCGCCGATGTCCATCTGGTGGTGGAGCGCTGCGCCTTTGGCGAGGATGAGGAAAAGGTCGTCAAACGGCAGATGGCCGGCGGGATCGACGGCTTTCTGCTGCCTCCGCCGCTCTGCGACGAAAAGGCGCTGCTGGACCTGTTGCATGGGCTGAAGGTGCGCGCCGTGCAGATCGGCCCGGGGCAGGCCGACCCGCATCACGACGCGGTGATGATCGACGATTATCAGGCCGCTTATGATATGACCCGCCATATCATGGCGCTGGGCCATCGCCGGATCGGCTTTATCATCGGCAACCCGCATCAGTCGGCCAGTGGGTTGCGCCTTTCCGGATTTCGCGATGCCATGGCGGCAGGGCAACTGGCGGTGGAAGAGGATCTGGTGAGGCAGGGCAGTTTCACCTATCGCTCGGGCTTCGATGGGGCCGCCGCGCTGCTGGAGCTGGCTGCTCCGCCCACGGCCATCTTCGCTTCCAACGATGATATGGCGGCAGGCTGCGTGGCAGCGGCCCAGCGCCAGCATCTGGAGGTGCCGCAAGACCTGACCGTCTGCGGCTTCGACGATACGGCGATCGCCACGAAGATCTGGCCTGAACTGACCACCGTGCGCCAGCCGATCCATGCCATGGCCTGCACCGCGCTGAACCTGCTGGTCGAGCGCATCCGCGCGGAACGCGGCGCCGACAGGTCAGCGGTTCAGCACAAGGTGCTGGATTATGAACTGGTGAAGCGCGATTCCGATGCCGAGCTTTTACCCTAAGCAACGCGCGCATCGTGCGAGCGGGTCTGCACGGCCGGTTGGCGAAATATTTCGTCAACAGCGGCCTGACCGGAGCCGATAACTTAGCGGGCCTTCCATCGGGAGTGTGCAGTCTTCCAAGCCGATGCTGAATATTCCACGCAAGTGCTTTCAAGGTCACATCCGTAGCGTCTTTCAATCAATCTCCGGTATCGATTCGCGGTAAATTGGGATGTTCTGGCATCGATTATCAGCACGATTGCCGCTGAAGGAGTCAGCTGGCGGCTTTGTACGAGATAGCTTTCTAACATGTGTTCGCTGACCTGAGCCCCGTTCCAGTATGTCTTGTTATTTCCAATTTTCAAAAGATTAGCGACCATCAGTTCGCCATTTTCGCACCCTTGCTTGCGCCAGTGATTGGGCAACGGCATGCAGTGCTTTTGAAAATACTCCCAACCACCATGTGTAACGGGAGCGCCGGTTACGGGAGCAGTCGAAGCATAGAGCAATGCAATCAGGAAATTTATCATCCTGCCTTCATAACATAGATAAGGCCCGTCCCCCCTAACCAAGCCTCCCTTCCCCTGCTGCGCAGCAGCCTTCAAAAGCAGCCAAACAGCGTTCAACCTCAATCTGAAGCACAAGGCAGACACTAAAGGGATTGCAAAGGGCGATGGCCCTTTGCCCGCCGGAGGCCCCTTTTACCGATCCGTCACCGCCATTTCGAACCCCGGCACCGGCAGATCGCGTCCATCATAGAGATTGACCCGCGGACTATCAGCCCAGGCGTAGCGCACCACCTCCGCATCGCCCGCGTCGGGCAGCAGCACGCTGTCACCCTCGACCGTCGCGGCAACCAGACGGCAATCGCGGCCATCGTGCCCGCACAGTTCGAAACCCAAAGGCCCGACGCCGCTCCAAGCGTGAAGCCCGCCTTCCACACCGCTGAAGCGCAGGCGGATGGCGCTGCCCTCGCGCTGCGCCGAGAGCGGCATCGGCATGGGCACACCGCGCGCTGCCAGCGCCAATCGGTCCCCCAGCGTTTCCTTGTTGGCCGGGTGGATGTCGCTGCTCTCGCCAAGGTCGATCGCGGTGACCAGCGCCGCGCCCGGGGCCTGCGCCGCCACAAAACGCTGGTCATCACGCAGACGGGCCGTGTTGGAGGCCACCGCCCCCTTCTGCACCGGACCATAATTGGCCAGTTGCACCACCAGCACCCTCACATCCGTGCCGAACTGGCCGCGCCAGCCATCGATCAGGGCGGACAGGCGCTGACGATAACCGGGCTCATCGACATCGCTCTCGCCCTGATACCAGGCGACGCCCTTCAGCGCCAAGGCCCCCAGCGGCGCGATCATGTTATTGTGCATCACCCCGATCCCGCCATTGGCGTCCCATGGCGCGCGAGGCGGATAGGTCTGCGCGCCGGAGATGCTGAAGCGCCAGCCCTCGGCCAGCGGAATGGATGCGCCGCCCTTGATGGCCAGTAGCAGCACCTCGGGTTTGCTCTGGAAGCCGCCATCGGCATAGCTGTTGGTCACGGCGACCATGATCTCATTGACGCCGGGATGCAGATAGGCGGGCGGAACCGCGTAGTCCCGCTCGTAATCCCAGCCGAAGCTGTTGCCCACCGGATGGCCGTTGACGAATGTCATATCCATATCGTCCAGCACGCCCAGTTTCAGCGCGGCTCCGGCGGCGGCCTGTTCCGGTGTCAGGGTGATCTGGCGGCGCAGCCAGATGGTGCCCGTCGCCTTGGTGGCCAGAGGCGTGCCCTCCCAGCCCAGCCAGCCCGAGATCTTCGGCACGGCGCTCCAAGCGAGACTGTCGGGCTGGCGCCATGGCTCGGAACCCCGGGTGGCACCGCGATACCATTCCTGCCAGCGCGGCGCGAAGCGGCTGACGGCATCGAGCTTGTCACGCGCGAAGGCCTGCAGCATGGCCATATCCTCGGCACCATAAAGCTTCAGCCCCGCTTGCGGACTCAGCCATGCGCGCGCTTGCGATCCGCCCCAGCTGGAGTGGATCGCCCCGATCGGCACATGCAGCGCCTTGCGCAAATCGCGGGCCATAAAATAACAGGCCGCCGAGAAATTGGCGGCGGTCTGCGGGCTGCTCGCCGCCCAGCTTACCGGCCCGCCAAAGCTGGTCCGGGGCTGCATGGCGATGGTCTTGGGCACGGTCAGCAGACGCAAACCACCATCGCCTGCCGCCGCCACCTCGCCGGGGCCGTTGAGTGCGCGGGCCACCGGATATTCCATGTTCGACTGCCCCGAACAGAGCCAGACATCGCCCACCAGCAGATCGCTGGCCTTTGCCGTGTCAGAGCCTGCGGACACCGTCAGCGTCACGCCCGCATCGCTGGCCGGGCGCGCAGGAAAGCGCAGCGCGAAATGGCCGGAGGGATCGCTGGTGCCGGAGGCATGCGCCTCACCCAAGCTGGCCGAAACGGCGCGTTTGGGAGCGGTCCAGCCTTCCACCATAATGGGGCGGTCGCGCTGGATCACGGCATGATCGCCCCAGATCGGCGCCAGTGCCAGCCCCGCCTCTGCCGCATGCGCGGGCATGGAGGTCAGCACAAAACCGGCCATCAAAGCGGTGCAACGCATCCCCCCGCTCATCCTACTTGGCCTTCATCGGGTCGATGGTCTGGATCGTGCCGTCCGGGTTGAAGGTCAGCGGCGTCACCTTCACATTGCGCAGATGGTTGCGGTTGGAAAGCTGGGTGTCGGCATAGAACAGCCACCATTGGCCCTGCCACGCGACGATCGAGTGATGCGTCGTCCAGCCCTGCACCGGCTTGAGGATATGCCCCTTGTAATGGAAGGGGCCGTAGGGATTGTCGCCAATGGCGTAATTGATGAAATGCGTGTCGCCGGTCGAATAGGTGTAATAATATTTCCCATCCTTGCGGAACATCCATGAGGCTTCGAAGAAGCGCTTTTCATGGTCACCGCCCAGCACCGGCTTGCCCTGCTCATCAAGGATGACGGCATCGCGCGGCTTTTCGGCGAAGCTCTTCATATCCTCGCCCATGCGGACCACCTTGCCCGAGAGCGCAGGCGCATCGTCGCGCATCAGATCGGTGTTGGACCCCTTGGGGTCGAAGCGACCGCTGGCCCAGCGCTGCAACTGGCCGCCCCAGATGCCGCCGAAATACATGTAGCTCTTGCCGTCGGCATCGGTGAAGACGGCGGGGTCCATCGAGAAGCTGCCGGCAATCGGCGTCTTTTCAGCCTTGAACGGCCCCATCGGGCTGGTCGAAGTGGCCACGCCGATGCGGAAGGTCCCCAGCCCGTCCTTGTCCCGGCTTTTGTCGCGCGCGGGGAAATAGAGGTAATAGGTGCCCTTGCGATAGGCCGCATCGGGCGCCCACATCTGCTTGGAGGCCCAGGGCACATCCTTCACATCCAGCGCCACACCGCCCACCGTCACCGGGCCGCCGATGCGGTCCATGCGCAGCACGCGATAGTCACGCATGGCATATTCATTGCCCAGATCGTCGTCGGGAATGCTGGTGGGCACGTCATGCGAGGGATAGACGTAGATCTTGCCGCCGAACACATGAGCCGAAGGATCGGCGGTGTAGAGGCTGCTGACCAGCGGCTGATCGCGGAAAGCGCTGGCGGGGGCGCCTGTCTGCTCCTCGGCATGGGCTGCGGCAGCATGCAGCAGGGCGGCAGCCGCAACTGTGCAAAGGGGGGCGAAGGTCCCTTTCATCATCGTCATCCTCGATTCCGTCATTCTTGTGATTGATCGTTTTGGTAGCGCTATCTTATGACCTCATCTGACAGCCTCGGCAATGCGGAAATCACGCCCTGCAATGGCCCGCGACGGCGGCCCCGCTTCCATGCTAGCCTGCCGCCACCCCTATCCGAATGGCCAGCCTGATGATCGATGCCCGACGCCTTCGCTATTTCCTTGCCGTGGCCGGCGCGCGCAGCTTCACCAGGGCCGCCGAGGCGCTGCATATGGCGCAGCCCCCGCTCAGCAAGCGCATTCAGGAGCTGGAAGCCGATATCGGCACCCCCCTCTTCGACCGCGAGGCCCGTCCGCTGGCACTCACCCCGGCGGGGCGGCTGCTGTTCGAGCAGGGCATGCAGATCGACCAGCGCATGGAGCAGATGGCCCTCACCATGCGCCAATTCGTCGCGGCGGAACGGCGGCGGCTGGTGCTGGGGCTGATCCCCTCGGCCTTTCACGCGCAATTGCCCGATATGATCCGCCGCTATCGGCTGCTCGCCCCCGATGTCGAGGTCACGCTCAGCGAGATGACCACGCTGGAGCAGATCGCCGCGCTGAAAGACCGCCGGATCGATGCCGCGCTGGGCCGCGTGCGGATCGACGATGACTCGCTGGCCCGCGAGGTGCTGCGCGATGAACCCATGCTGCTGGCCCTGCCCATCGACCACCCGCAGGCGCTGGAGGAAGGCCCCGCCGACCTGCGCCTGCTGGAGGAGGTGCCGCTGATCGTCTATCCCAAGGATCAGAGCCCCTCCTATGCCGATCTGATCCTGTCGCAATGCCGCGACCATGGCCTGCATCTGCCCAAAACGGTGGAAGTGCGTGAGATGCAGACCGCGCTGATCCTGGTGGCGGCAGGCATGGGGGCCTGCATCGTGCCGGAATCGGCGCGGCTGATGGAGCGCCCGGAGATCCGCTTCCGCCCGATCCGCCAGCCGATGAGCGCACCGATCATCCTCTATCACCGCGAGGGCGACAATTCCTACGAATTGCGGATGATGTACCGCACCTGCGCCCAGCTTTACGCGGAATGGGGCCGATCCGTGCCCGATGTTGTGCGCGCCAGAATGGGCGATCCCGACGCGGCGTGAGCGGTCCATACCATCAGGATATGGACCGCGGTTCCAAACGGTCTTGGCGCTTTGGTCAACGCAGGTTCATATGCGGTGCCGGTTCAACAACACACCGGCAGACGCCCCATGATCAACCCGCCCCCTTCCCCCCGGCAACCACGCCATCCGGCCGCCCGGGCTGCCGTGCATCCGGCACGCACTCATCAGGCCATGGAGCAGAGCTTGCTCGCGCTGGTGGTGGTGGCACTGGGCAGTGTGATCTTTCAGGCGGTCTATCGCTCCTCGGATGATCTGGTGATGGCGGCGCTGGCGCCGGTGATCGCCTTCCTTTCGGTGGGCTCGCTGTTTGCCGGCCATGGCGGGAGGCACTGAGATGCTCGACTTCACCCATCACGAAACCTTTGAGATCGCCGACAACGACTCGAACGACAACACCCCGATCGTCACCGAGGACGCGCTCGATCCGCTCTCGCTGCGGGTGGTGCATCTTGCCCGCACGGAAGGCTGGCGCAGCATGGCCATGCGCTCGACCGGCAGCCGCCTGTGGCACTGGTTCCTGGGCGATATCGAGGAACCGCGCCAGCTCGCCAATCCGCGTCTGGAGATGCTGCGCAACTTCTGCACCTTCACGCTGATGGGCGATGAAAGAAGCGATGGGTTGGCAACCACCATGCTGCAAAGGGGCATTACAGCCCGGCCCAACTGAAAATTGCGCGTGATTTGAGCATCGCTGCCTGAATCTTGCCTTTCCGGCGCATCACAGACACAATTCCATTTACAGCGCAAAATTCCCCGGCTAAGGGCGCCTCATGTTCGTGAAGCCCATCATGATTATTACCCCGAAACCGACCGCCTCCGTGCGGACGGTGTCGCGGGTGTGCAGCTAAACGAAACAGCTCACCGGACACTTTCCCCGCACTCAGGCAGGCGGGGTTTTCCTTAAGGAACACATGAACCTCGCGCTGCTCCTCACCTGACAGGAGTATACCATGGTTCATGCCTTCACCCCCGGCCAGAAGCTCAATGTCGGCATCGTCGGCGCCACCGGCCTTGTCGGCTCGATGATCCGCGAGATCCTGGCCGAGCGCAATTTCCCCCTCGCCTCGCTGCGCCTGTTCGCCTCGGCGCGCTCGGCGGGCAAGGTGGTCGATGGCATCACCGTGGAGGATGCCGCCACCGCCGATTATGCGGGCCTCGATGTGGTGCTGTTCTCGGCGGGCGGCTCGACCTCGAAGGAACTGGCGCCCAGGGTGGCGGCAGCGGGCGCGATTGTGATCGACAATTCCTCGGCCTGGCGCAGCGACCCGCAAGTGCCGCTGGTGGTCGCCGAGGTGAACCCCCATGCGCTGGCCAATCTGCCCAAGGGCATCGTCGCCAACCCCAACTGCACCACCATGGCCGCCATGCCGGTGATGCGCCCGCTGCATGAGGAAGCGGGCCTGAAGCGCCTGACCGTCTCGACCTATCAGGCCGTCTCGGGCGGCGGCGTGGAGGCCATCGATGTGCTCTCGCGCCAGATCGCCCATGTCGGCGACCGCGCCCGCGAGCTGTCCACCGGCGGCCATGAGGCGCTGCTGCCCGCCGCCGAAAAGTGGGCTGTGCCGATCGCGCATAACGTCGTGCCGCTGAACTACGTCTATGTCGAGGACGGCTACACCGAGGAAGAGATCAAGCTGCGCGACGAAAGCCGCAAGATCCTTGAGCTGCCTGACCTGCTGGTCTCGGGCACCTGCGTGCGCGTGCCGGTCTTCACGGGCCATTCGCTGTCGATCAACGCCGAGTTCGAGCGCCCGATCAGCCCCGAGCGCGCGCTCGAACTGCTGGGCGTGGCGCCCGGCGTGGTGGTGACCGAAGTGCCCAACCCGCTGGAAGCCACAGGTCAGGACCCGGTCTTCGTGGGCCGCGTGCGCCGCGATCCCACCGTGGCGCATGGTCTGGCGCTGTTCGTTGCCGGTGACAATCTGCGCAAGGGCGCGGCACTGAACGCGGTGCAGATCGCCGAAGCGCTGATCGCCTGATGTGTGAGGGGCCCGGCCATAGAGCCGGGCCCCTTTCATCACGCTCCGCCATCCTCCAGACGAAAACTGCCGCGATAGGCCGCCGGGCTGACGCCCAGCCGTTTCTGAAACACCACACGCATCTGCTCGGCACTGCCGAAGCCGCATTCGAAAGCCACCAGCTTGAGCGGCTTGCTGGTCCCCTCCAGCAGATTGCGCGCATAGTCGATGCGCACCCCTTCCACGAAATCGTGAGGGGTGAGCGACAATTCCTGCGTGAACATCCGCGCCAGACTGCGCGGGCTGGTGCCAGCGATCCCGGCCAGCCGCTCAACCGGGAAAGCCTCCTGCACATGGTCCCGCACATAGGCCTGCACCCGTGCCAGAGGGGACTCGGGCGGCGATTGCGGCACCAGATAAGGGCTGAACTGCGATTGCCCGCCCTGCCGCTGCGCCGCCACCACCAGCCGCCTGGCGCAGGAGAGAGCCACCTCCGCGCCATGATCCTCGGCCACCAGCGCCAGAGTCAGATCGATCCCGGCCGTCACGCCTGCCGAGGTCACCAGCGGCCCGTCGCGCAGATAGATGCGATCGAATTCGACCGTCGCTCTGGGAAACATGGCGGCAAGCTGTGAGGCGACCTGCCAATGGGTGGTCGCCCTGCGGTCATCGAGCAGCCCTGCCCGCCCCAGCGCAAAAGCGCCCGTGCAGATCGAGCCATAGCGCTTGGCCCGCGTTCCCCAATCGCACAGCCATGCGCTCATGGCGCTGTCCTTCGGCCTGTCCGGCAGCGCCGGGCCGCCCGCGACCAGCGCGGTATCGAACGCCATCGTGGCTTCCGCGAAATCCAGATCGGGCGTCATGGACAATCCGTTGGAGGCGCGCATCGGGCACCTCTCCGCGCCGATCACCGTGATCTCGTAAAGGTCCTGCGGCGCGATAAAGCTGTTGGCCTCGGCAAAGACATCGAGCGGCCCGGCCACATCGAGCGCCTGCACACCATCGTGAATGATCAGGGCAACCGATCTTGTGCTCATGGCCTGTTTTTCCTCAAACATGCTCAGGCGGAAACCGAGGGGGTTTTGGCAGGATCTCCGGCCTCGCTCCGGTTGCGGCGCTGGCCATGCCCGTCGCATAGAATGGGTGTCGAGACCAGAGGCTCTCCCCCGTCCCTGATGCACCGCCTCCGGCCTCGGCACCTGCTTCCACCACGCGGCTGCCGCCCATTCCCGGGCGCGAGGACCCGCGCCTGCCACGGAGACGACAATGGCTTCCCATCAGACAATCCCCTCTAGCATCGACGGCATCACCATCCCCGACAGCACGCTGGCCCGCGCGATCACGCAGTTCGTGCGCGACACTGAAACCGATCTTCTGTTCAACCATTCGAGCCGGGTCTATCTCTTCGGCGCTCTGGCGGGCAAGCAGCGCGGGCTCAGCTTCGATGCCGAGCTGCTCTATGCCGCCGCCATGTTCCACGACATGGGGCTGATGCCGGATCACAGCAGCCACGATCACCGTTTCGAGGTGGATGGCGCGGATGCCGCACGCAGCTTCCTGAGCAGCCATGGCATCGGTCAATATGATCTCGATACGGTGTGGACAGCCATTGCCCTGCACACCACGCCGGGCGTGCCAGAGTTCATGCATCCGGTGATTGCGCTCACCACCGCGGGCGTCGAGATGGATGTGCTGGGCCTGACCTATGGCCAATATGCTGACGATGTCCGCGAGGCGGTGGTGGCGGCCTTTCCGCGCACGCCCAACTTCAAGGAGGACATCATTCAGGCCTTCTATGACGGCATCAAGCACAAGCCGGACACGACGTTCGGCAATGTGAAGGGCGATGTCATCGCCGACAAGCAGCCCCATTTCCACAAGGGCAATTTCTGCAGCGTGATCCGCCAGTCACGCTGGGCGGCCTGAACGGGTGAGATGGCTGGCTGCCTTACGGGCAGCCAGCCATCTGTGGCGCATGATCACGCGAGGGAGGATGTGGCTGGTCCATCCTCGAAAAAGGCCCGCAGCGCCTGATCCAGCTCGTCGGTCTCGACCAGCGCAGCCAGATAGCCATCGGGTCGCACCAGCGCCCATTGACCGGCGGCCAGCCCATAGGCGCCGGCGATATGCCCGCCCTCATCGACCAGATCGCCCCCATCCCCGATCACCGCGATGCGCAAGCCCGCGCGCGGCACGGGGCGCTCCACGGCATCGAAACCGAGCAAGGTCCAATGCGGCCCGGCAAACACCGAGAACAAACGCATCGGCTGGCCAGCCCGCCCCCGGCATGGCGCATCGGGCGCGCGGTCGCCCGGCTGAAGCCGCAGGTCGTTGAGGCGGGACGGCCGTGACAGAGACGATGCGCGATAGCCCAGATCGAGCTGGCGCGCCTCACGGTCACGGCGCATCGTGCCTTGCTTGGCCTCGCCCAGCAGTCGCGTCGCCAGCCCCAGCATGCCCGCCGCGATGGGGCGCCGCTCTTCCTCATAGGTGTCGAGCAGGGCCTCCGGAGCTCCAGCGATCACCGCCGCCAGCTTCCAGCCCAGATTATAGGCATCCTGCACGCTGGTGTTGAGCCCCTGCCCGCCCGTCGGCGGATGGGTATGCGCCGCATCGCCTGCCAGAAACACCCGCCCGACGCGATAGCGATCCGCCAGCCTTGCGTTCATCGAATAGGCCGAGGCCCAGGACACATCCCGCACCACAATGTCGCCGCGCCCGGTGCGCTGAGCGATCAGGCTGGTCAGGGCGGCGGCAGACAGGTCCACATCGCCTTCCAGCGGCACCGGTCCCTGCAACTGGAACAGATCCGTGCCCGCCAGCGGACAGGCCATCAGCTGCGTGGCGGGGGAGCCGATCTGGAAGCGATGCCACGCCAGCCGGTCGAGCCCTTCCAGTCGCACATCGGCGACCAGCGCCCGCACGCCCAGCGTCTCGCCCGGAAAGCCGATGCCCAGCGCATGCCGCACAAAGCTGCGTCCACCATCGGTTCCGATCAGATAGCGGGCGCGGACAGCATACTCACCTTGCGCATCCTCGATAAGGGCCGAGACGCCATCCGCATCCTGCTCGAACCCGGCCAACCGCCGTCCGAACTGCGGACGGTGGCCCAATTCGGCCAGCCTCTCGCGCATCACGGCTTCGGTGCGGAACTGGGCGATCATCAGCGGGGCAGCATAGGGCTCGGACGGGCTTGGCGAGACCTCTTCGCCCGTCAGCAGGGATTCCTCCGTGGTGCCATCCTGACGATACTGCCGGAGCGGCGGATAGGGCGCCCCCGCCGCCGCCAGCCGATCGACCAGACCAAGGTCCTCAAAAACCTCCAGCGTGCGGGGCTGGATGCCCTTGCCGCGCGATCCTCCGAAAGGCTTTGCGTTTTGCTCGATCAGCATGAAGGCGATGCCGCGCCGCGCCAGATCGATGGCAAGCGCCAGCCCCGCGGCACCGGCGCCGCAGATCAGGACATCGGTGTCGAAACTCTTTGGCGTGTCGAAAGACATTGGCATCTCCGCGAATCAATGTGTATTATGCACATATATTCCGCCGCATGATGAGGCAAGAAAAAGCGTGAATAATGCACACAATTGCGACATCCTGCGTGGCCTCCATGCCGCGCTCATCGATGTGGTCGATGAGATCAACCGGCCCCGGCGCGACGACCGGCTGATCGAGGAGGCCGGGATTCCGCTGGATCGCGCCCTGTTTCCGCTGCTGGCGCGCATTGGCCGCTATGGGCCGATCGGCGTCGTCGATCTGGCCGACCGCACCGGGCGGGATCACACCACCGTCAGCCGCCAGATGACGAAACTGGAAGAACTGGGCCTGATCGAACGCCAAGCCTCGGCGCGGGACAAGCGGGTGCGCGAAGCCACCGTCAGCGCCAGGGGCCAGGCCATGATCGATACGCTGAACGCCGCGCGGGAAAGGCTGGCCAACCGCATTCTGGCCTCATGGACCGACCCTGAACTCGATCAGCTGCGGCACCTGCTGCGCCGATTTGCCGACGATCTGATGCGTTAGGCTTCCCAAACAGCCTGCGGGATGTTCTGCCCGATGCGCCACAGCACACCGCTGGGATCATCCAGCGTGAAATCGCGGATACCCCATGGCCGGTCTTCCGGCGGCGCGGCACGCACGCCATAAAGCAGCGCAAGCTGCGCCGCTTCGACATGGCCCCACCAGGCATCGACGTCCTCGACCAGCAGATGCATCATAAAGTTATCGGCATGCTCCTGCCGATAGAAACGCTGCAGCAGGAAGCTGGTCTGCCCGGCATGGAAATAGGCCAGATCATCGGAGGACCATGCTTCGACAAAGCCAAGATCGGCATAAAAGCGGCGCGAAAGATCGAAATCCTTCGCCGGGATGAAGGCCTTGATCTCGACGGTTGCCAGATTGCTCATGGCTGTATCCATAGCGGCCGCCGCGTGGGGGGGCCATCCTGCAAGGTTTCATCCTGCGCGCCCTCGACATAGCTTTGCAGGCGCTGCAGCCGCAGATCCCATTGCCGCGACACCTGATCGAGGCAGGCGCGGGCCATCGCCAGCCGATCCGCCCGAACCTGCCACTGGCGATGCCGCCCGAGGCGCATGCTGTCGACCAGCCCCGCCCCTTCCAGCACCTGCAGATGCTTGGTCAGCCCCTGACGCGACAGGCCGGACCAGCCATCCCCCAGCATGACGGTCGAGAGCGGCCCCTCATCGCACAGGCGCGCCACGATCGCCCAGCGAAAGGGCTCGCCCAGCGCGGCGAACATCGCGACAGCATCGGGCGGAGGTGATGAGCCGCCCGAACCCGGCTCCGGCATCAGGCCTGACCCGCTTCAAGCGCCAGATAGCGCTCGATCAGCCTTGTCTGATGCTGCCAGCCGCCATCATTGGCCTGCCAGGCCATCGCCCGACGGGCCAGCGGCAATTGGTCAAAGCCGGTCTCGGTGATGCTGAGCAGCACCCCGCCCTCGGCATCGCTCAGGGTGAAGGTCACCAGCGTCATGGGCTCGGCCTCATAGTCATGGGCCGGGTCGATGGCGAAGGGATGCCAGCGGAAGGCGAAACTGTGCATCGGCTCGATCCGCTCGACAAACACCTTGAAGGCCGTGCCGCGATGCGGCTCCTGCAAGGCGGCCACAGCGGGGTCGACCGTGGTCGGCGTGATCCTGCCGACGATCTCCTGCCCCGCCACGAAAGGCCCATCGAAGGCGACGCCGAACCATGTTCCGAATTGAGCGGAATCACTGATCGCCTGCCAGACACGCTCTCGCGAGGCACGAAGGATCACCTGCTTCTCGACCTGATCGGTGTTCATAAGCAACCTCCTGGTTGCTTCCTGATAGCCCAACCGGGCTTCAGGCGCAATCTTCCGGTTGCGCCTGAAGGGCTGCCTTTCAGCGCGGCTTATGGATCAGATCGATCAGCGCACGGTGGTCAGGCAAGGTTGCAATGGCCTGAGGCGCGGCCTTGTGCAGCGCCGCCACCGCCGAGAGCACCTTGCCGGCCTCGGCAGGATCGGCATCGATGGCGCCGCGCCCGGCCTGAGTCTCAAAGCCCATGCCGTTGAGGATGTAACCCCAGCTGGGCGGCAGGAAGCTCTCATGGTCCACCACGAAATCGAAGCGGGATGGCACGCGGTGGCGCCATTGCTCGATGCGGTCACGCAGGGTGTCGCTCCAGCTGGCGGGGTCGGTGTTGTCGCGCCAATAGGGCGTGTCGCGGCGGTGGCTGATGCAGTAATGCAGCTTCAGGAAATCGGTGATCGCGGCAAAGCGCGCTTCCATCGTGCGGTTGAAGCTGCGCGCGCTGGCGGCCATCACGGCGGGGTCGGAGGGCACTGCCAGCATCTGGCCCAGCAGATGAGCCGCCACCTCGATCAGCATGATGCCGGTGGATTCCAGCGGCTCGAAGAAACCGGCGGCCAGACCCACGGCGGCGCAATTGCCGATCCACTGCTTCGCGCGATAGCCGGTGCGGAATTGCAGGCGGCGGGTGGAGAGTTTGTCGCCCGCAGGCCCGGCATAGCGGCGGATGGTCGCCTCGGCCTCATCGTCGGACATATGGGCGCTGGAATAGACGCAGCCGGTGCCGCGCCGGTCCGGCAGAGCAATGTCCCAGATCCAGCCGGCCTCATGCGCCGTGGCCTGCGTGTAGGGGGCAATGGGTTGGCCAGGCTCCGTATCGGGGATCTGCATGGCCACGGCGCGATCGTTGAGCAGCACATCGCCCACCGGCACGAAGGGCGAGCCCAGTGCCTCGCCGATCAGCATGGAGGCCAGACCCGAGCAATCGATGAAGAAATCCCCGGCGATCTCCGGGCTGCCATCCCTGGGCAGAATGGCGGCGATCTGACCCTCTTCGGTCAGCCGGGCCGAGGCGATGGTGGTTTCGATACGCTTCACGCCGCGCGCCTGCGCCATCTGGCGCAGCCATGCCGCCAGCGAGGTCGCATCGAAGTGATAGGCATAGTTGAGGGGCCCGGCGAAATCCGGGTCCTGAGCGCGCTTCGGGGCGCGGCCCGCGTGGATCACCGCCTCCTGCACCGAAAGCGAGCCTGCCCATGAGGGGCGGCGCGGATCGACGCTGCTGTCCAGCCAGTAGGGCAGCAGGCGTTCATCGAAATTGTCGCGCGGCAGATCGAAGGGGTGGAAGTAATCGTCGGCATGCGATCCCGGCGTGGGCTTGCCCGCCCAGCCAACAAAGCGCACGCCCTGTTTGAAGGTGGCGCGGGCGGCGCGCATAAAGCTGCGCTCATCCCCGCCCGGGAGCCCCTGCCCCAGCCTTGCCACCGTGCCTCGCAGCGTGGGAAAGCTGCCCTCACCCACGCCGATGATGCCGATTTCGGCGGATTCGACCAGCGTGATCGCCCAGCTGCCGCGCGGCAGCGCCTGCGCCAGCGAAGCCGCCGTCATCCAGCCTGCCGTGCCGCCGCCTACGATCACCAGATGGCGCGTCTCTGTCATGCCCGTCTTTCCGTTCGAGGCGATATGGACATCGTCAGAGCCGCAAGCGCCGGGCTTGCGGCAGGCCTATGCCATAACATCCATCAGATCCCTGTTCATGCCTTTCCAGCATGTGTGAGGGTGATCTGTCCTGTTTTGACATCGATGTCAACAGCACTTCACCGGCAGAAGTGGAAGCCTCTGCGGCGCTACCGGTTTGAACGTCAGGCCGCCGCAGGCACCATCGACAGTCTGGTCACCGGCTGTCGGCGGCCAGAGACGATAAACAGGCATCCCGTCAGCAGCAGCACGGCCACCAGCGGCCCCTGCGCATCGGGGTTCAGCAACGGCGAGGCGATCAGCCCCGACAGCCCCAGCAGCACCAGCCGGCGATCATCAGCCTCGGGCGGGTTGCGCGCCAGATCCAGCACCAGCAGCACGATCAGCGGCAGGATGCGCGAGAGATGGTAATAGCCCATCACCGGCAAGGACATGGGCGGCAGGGCCGTGAGGAAAAACAGCCATTCAAACCATGTCAGCTGGCGCTGCATCGCCCGGCGCGTGCCCCAGATCAGCGCCAGCGCCCCGGCGGCGAACAGCACCTGCTGCGAGACCACATCCCAGTGGGGGGCCAGCCCGGCCAGCCGGCGCAGCATGCGCGGAAAAATCTGCAGCGACACGTTCCAGTCATCGCCCAGATGGCCATTGGCATAGGTACGGTTGTAAAGCGCGATCCCCTGCCGGATATGCTCGGGCGTGTAATCGGGATAAATGGCATGGGCCTGATGGTAGCTCACCGCCAGCACCACAAGGGCGATCAGACCCGGCACCGCCATGCGCAGCAGCTTGCGCGGCCAGCTGGCATCGCTCAGCAGTTCCAGCAGGACCAGCAGCGCCGGTTCGGGCCGCATGTTCAGCGCCACGCCCAGCGCCAGCCAGCCGGCCCAGCGGTGGCGCCCGCTCTGCACCGTCAGCAGGTAGAAGAACACCAGCAGCATGACGAAGCCCGCGACATTGGCCCGCGTCAGCATCCAGATCGCCGGATAGGACAGGCACATCGCAAAAGCCGCAAAGCCGACCACGGCGCGCGGCGGCGTGGGCGCGCAGATCCGCGCAAAGGCCCTCACCACCAGCAAACCACCCAGCAGATAGGCCAGCACAAAGCCGATCATCACGATCAGCGGGCTGGTGGCATCCATCGCCCTGGCCGCCAGCAGATAGGTCATGGTGGCAAAGGGCGGCGTGTGCAGCGTGCTGATGATCTGGGAGTTGGGATTGGCCAGATTCTCCACCGCATTGCTGTAATTGCTGTGCAGCAGATAGGTCTGGAAAATCTGCGGCCATGAGCGGTAACTGCCGTGCAACAGCGTCTGCGTGAACAGGAATTTGTAGTTCAGCGCCACCTGCGCGAAATCGCCGAAAAGATCGGCGGGGTCGAAAAACATGCTCCACCGGCCCGGGCCGCCGAAGGCATGATACAGATCGTCCAGCAACCCGCGCAGCGCCATGATCGCCACCAGAACGGCAGTGACGCGTTTCGGCTCATACAGGCGATAGCGGAACAGGCAGCGCCCCAGATAGCCCGGCCACATCACCATCGACCTGAAACCCTTGACCATTCTCGCTCCTTGGCGCTCGCCCCAACGGGCGTGCCTGCGTCATGGCTAGGATGGGATGCCTCCCTTCGCAACGCCGCAAGCACAAAACAAGACGCCTGCACCGCAAATGTTACCCGGGACTTTCCCGAAGATTGCAGCCATGTTTCAGCGGGCGAGCAGGCCCGCAACCTTCAGGCCCGGCTCATTTGGCCAGATAGGCATTCTGCACCGCCGTCGCGAAGAGCTGGTTGAGCGCCGTCGAAATATCGTCGTCAGCCGAAACCTTGTAATAGAGCTTCGATCCATCCGAATTGGTCGAGGCGCAGGATTTCAGCTGGGTTTCGATATAGGGCACATTGGTGGTCGCCACCGTGTTGGCGAAGGAAATGCCGAAGCCCTGGATCGTGGAGGCCAGATATTCGGTGTAGAGAATGGCGATGCGGATGCCCCGGTTCTTGATCGTGGTGCATTGCGCCAGATGCGATGTCAGCAATTGGGTGCAGGCGCGCCCGCTGGTCTGGCAGCTGCTGCCTGACAGGGCCATATCGGCCATGCCATCGGTCACGATCAGCAGCACCTCCTGAGGCGAACTGGTGGAGGAGCCATCGCCTGGATCGGGCATGGCGCTGTTGATCGTGGTGAACATGGTGGTGAAATCGCTGTCCTCATCATTCGTCACCTTGCTCGAACTGGTCCAGTAGCCATTGTTGTAGAGCAGCGGCGCATTCAGCCCCAGATCGGTGATCGAGGAGGACGAGAGCGAATTCACATCGGTCAGCGCCGAGGTGATGGTCTGCGGGGTGGCATAATTGAACTGGTAGAACTGCATCTTGTAGACCACCGGATGGGCGGTGGAGGTGTAATTGGCCACCATGGTCTGGGCATAGGTGATCAGATTTTGCGCAGCGGTGGTTTCCGCGTCGATCCGCAGCTCGATCGAAGTGGGAGAGCTGAACAATTTGCCGAAATTGCGCGCCAGCCACCAGCTGTCGGCATACATGCCGCTGATGGTGGTGGAGCTGCCCGATGTGGTGGTCTTGCCCGAGGAAGAGGTGGTGGTCGCCTTATAGGTCAGCGTGCCCGCGCTGCTGCTGATCGAGGCGCTGGTGCCCAGCTGCGTGCCTGAGGAATTATAGACCACCTTGGTGGAGGTGTTGACCAGATAATAGGTGCTGTAGCCGCTCGACGCCGTGCTGGAATCGAGCCAGACCACGCGCGAACTGCTGTCGGTCACCGTCATGCCCATATTCTCGAAATGCTGGGTATGGCAGGCGAAATCGCAGCCCTTGGAATAGGTCGAGCTGATCAGCGCATTGGCCAGATAGCTGGTGCCGCTGGTCGTCACGGGCAGCAGCATCGATGGGCTGGTGTCCAGCATCACATAGAAATTGATGCTGGGCGGCTGCGAGGCATCGGCCACCGCCGTGCCCCCGATGGGCAGCGTGGCCTTCCCCAGAATGCCGGCGAAGACATTGGTGGAGGTGGCGGTGTAGGTCACCGTCGAGACCCGCGTTCCGGCCAGACTGCCCGAGGAGGTGGTGGGCGCCGTGGCGGTAAGGCTGGTGATGGTCACGCCGGTCAGACCGCTGGCCAGCGCGGTGAATTTGGCCTGGGCGGCAGCAGCGGCGACGGCATCGGTTTTCGAGATATAGGCCGGAGAGACTGCCACCAGCGCGGCGGAATCGGCAATGGCGTTCAGCTTGGTCTGCATCCTCTCGGCCCGGACATAATCCACGGCGAAGCCCACCGCGAAGGTCAGCGGGATCAGCGACAGGCCCAGAAGGATCAGCACGTTGCCGCCTTCATCGCGGCACAGGCGCGCGATCAGCCCCGTCAGGCGCGGCCAGAGCGGAAGGGAAGCCATGCGCATCGAACGCCTCTTCATGACAGGGGGATGGAGCTGGACAGGCGCGGCGACATGTAGATGCTGTCGTAAAAGGACAGGCTCTTGTTCGTGCCCAGGCTGATGGCGGGGGCGTAGCTGTATTGAACTTCGGACAGGATCTGGCAGCTGCCCGCCGTGAACAGCCCGCTGTTGACGGTGAAAGTGTTGCCCACTGTCAGCGCCGTGCCGTTCTGCACCTGGCTCCAGACCACCTGCACGGTGGTCGCGCTGGTGGAGAGCGCGCAGACCTCGCTGACGCGCACCATGGCGTTGCTGGTGCTGTAGGGCGTCAGGATCTGCTCGCTGGCGCCCATGATGGTGGCGATGCTGTTGGTGGCGGTGGTCGAGGTGGAGAGCGCCGAATAGCGCGTGGCCATATCGGCCATGGCGCGCGCGGTGATCGTCACCTTGCGGTTGCAGGCCGCCATGTCGGACAGCAGGAAAGCCATCATATACAGCAGCAGCATCACTGGCAGCGCGATGGCGAATTCCACCGCCGAGACACCCCGCGCATCATGGCGCAGCGCAGGCCAGAGACGGCGGATCATCAAGAGGAATAGCCTTCCACCTTGAACACGCTGGTCGCCAGCAGCAGGCGCTTGCCCGATGTCAGATTGCCCAGCGTGAAGCCCATCGGCGCCCCCGCCAGAGGCAGCACATACATCACCCGCAGCACCACGATCGAGCCCTGCGAGCCGATCGCATAGTTCCAGCTGTTCGAGACATTCCCGCTGCTGTCATAGGTCAGTGTGGGCATGCCGGTGGTGGCGTCGTCATAGCTGCTGACGGTGGTGACATCGATGTAGAGGTTGCTGCAGCTCATGAAAGGCGACTGCGCCTTCAGCATGGTGCAGACCGCCGAGGCGTAATCGCTCTGGGTCATGCCGGTGTAGGTCGTAGTGCCCGATGTGCCGCTGTAGGTCTGGGCCTGACCGGTCAGGATCAGGCGCGCGGCGGACTCCGCCGTGGTTTCCAGCATGGCCTGGGCGATATAGACGATGGAGATCTGGAAAATGGCGATCAGCAGCGCCAGAAACAGCGGCGCAAGGATCGCGAATTCAACAAGGGTCGCGCCTTTCCGGCACTCTATCAAGGCTTTCACGCGACCCATCCCCGGATTGGCCGGTATCGCATGACACCGAACACCCGGAGCTTGTGCAGCTACGTACTTTCACGGTGATTTCGAGAAAATTTCAGCGTGTGTCAGGCAAGCCCGCGAGGCGGCGAGCCGCCTTCAAAAACTGCGCCGCAATCCCAGGCTGATGCTGGTGCTGTTGCCCGCGGTCAGGGCAATCGTGCGGGATGCGCTGGCCTCGATCCGCCATTTTGGGCTCAGCCCCAGCGACCCGTGCAACCCCACTTCGGACCAGACAGCGTGAAGATGCTCGCTGGTGATGTCTCCCTCGCGAACCTCCCCGCCCCCGCCGCCAGAGGCACCCCCCATGATCCCGCCAAAGGTGGAGGTGGCATTGTTCGACCACAGCCCGCCAAGGCTCAGCCCCAGCCAGGTCTGGCGGTCATGCCCGGGCCGCCAGTCGAGCCGGAGGCGCAGCGCGCCGGTCCATGTCGGCTCGCTTGAGGTAAGGTCGGGGCCCCCGCTGCCCAGCGGAGCAGGCAGCAGAAAGCGGCTCCAGGCATAGGAGACCGAAGCCGTGGGGGTCAGCACGATCCGGGGCGAGGCCTCGAACAGGCGCCCGAAGCTGACGCCGCCGCCCCAATAGGGGCTGCCGCTCTGCCCGGCGGCGCGGCTGACATCGCCATAGCGGATGTCGTCGAAACGCTGACGGCCATAGCTGAGATAGCTGTCGATCACCCAATTGTTGTAATTGCCGCCAAAGCCGATGGTGCCGACCGTAAAGTCCGAGGGCACCGTCGCATCGCTCTGCTGCAGGGCGGTGCGGTAATGGGTCAGACCCAGTTGCAGATAGCTTGGCCCCACCTGCCGATAGAGCGAAGCGGCCTGATAGGTGCCCGTGGGGTTGCCCTCACGCGGAGCAACGCCCGCCGTCACTCCGGCCAGCCATTGCGGGCGCGCAGGCATCTCCGCAGCCATGCCGGGCACCGCCAGACAGGCCTCATCGGCGGGGTCCTTGGCGCAGGCGGCCATTTCGGCGGTCTGGGCCTGAGCCTCCGCTGCCAGCCCCAGAACAGAGACAACGGCCAGCCAGCAAGCCAGCCTTTCAGGCCTCATGCCGCCAGCCTTGGCCGCGCATCATAGACGACAGGCATCGTCAGCACGGCGGCAAAACCCTCGCTGCCATGGCGGAAGCAGATATCGCCGCCATGCGCCCGGGCGATCGAGCGGCAGACAGTCAGCCCCAGACCGCTGCCGGGGCGGCCCGAACGGCGCGCCTCGGGGCTGCGGTAAAATGGCTCGAACACACGGTCCATGTCCTCATCGGGAATGCCGGGGCCGGCATCGAGGATTTCAGCCATGGCCTCGCCATGATCCAGCGTCACCCGCACACGGGCACGCTCGCCATATTTGACGGCATTTTCCAGCAGATTGCTCAGCAGGCGGCGCAGGCCCACCGGATCGACTTCCACCATCGTCGGCACCTGCCCGATCAGCTCGACATCGGCGCCCACCAGACGGGCATCGGCAATGCTGTCGGCCACCAGATCGGCCAGATCGAGGCGCTGGCGCGCACCCGGCGTGGAGGCATCGCGGATAAAGGCGATCACCTCATGGATCATGCTCTCCATCTCGGCCACCTCGCGCAGCAGGGCCGGGCGCTGGGCGTCGCTCACATCCTCCAGCCGGAAGCGCAACCGGGTGAGCGGGGTGCGCAGATCATGGCTGATCGCCCCGACCATCGCCGTGCGATCGTCGACAAAGGCACGCAGGCGGTTGTGCATCTGGTTGAAGGCATGCGCCGCGCGGCCAATTTCGGCCGGGCCGCTCAGCGGAATGATGGTGGCCGAAGGATCGCGCCCCAGCATTTCGGCAGCGCGCGCAAAGCCCTCAAGCGGCAGCACGATGCGCCGCGCGAAGAACCAGGCCAGCGGGCTGACGATCACCAGCGAGAGGATGAACCACAGCAGCACCTGCTTCTGCCAGCGGTTGGGGAAAGGTTCGGCACGCGGCGCCACCGCCACCCAATGCCCATCGGGACGGCGCACCGCGGCGATGAAGTCCCCCTCGATAAAGGGCGGCGTCGCGCGGTCGAGCAGGCCTTGCGGCTGGCTGCGGAAGGGAATGGCCTGCGGCTTCTCGGTGCGGGCAGCGGCCAACGATGGCGCCACCCGGGGCGCTGCCGTGGGCAGAGCCGTCGCCGGAAGCGCCATCGGCGGCAAGGCCGCGCGTGCATGCGCGTCAACCAGCGGGGCAGCTTCGACATGCGATGCCACCCGCGGCGCGGAAGATGGCAAGGCAGCGGGCAACGGCGGCGCGACACTGTCCTGCGGATCAGGCAGGCTGCGATCCGGCGCAAGCGTATCATGAGGCAGCGGCGCGCGGAGCTGTCCCAGCACCGTCGCTCCCAGCGCGGGGCCGTTGCCCGCCGGATTGGGCGCGACCGGCCCTGTCGGCATGCCATGATGCGATGCCCCATTGCCTCTTGCGCCACCGCCGCCGGGGCCGCCGCCCGGACCGGGGCCATGCATGCCGCCCCGGTTATCGCCGCCGCGGCCACCGGGATATCCACCGCCGGGCATGCCGCCCGGGAAACCGCCCGGAGAGGTGCCGCCGGGAAAACCGACATTGGGCAGCGGCCCGCCCGGAAATCCGCCGCCCGGGCCACCGGGCATGCCTTGCGCATGGGCTTCAGGCACAGCGAAAGGCGAAAGCGTGGAGGAGCGCACCGTGAAAGGCACCCTTTGGCGGGCGGGAATCGCCACGCCTCCCACCGGCAATTGAGTGTAGAAGGCCAGCACGATATCGCCCTCCGGCTTGCCGAGCTGCCTGGCCAGCGCCTGACGCGCGGTCTGCGAGATCAGCCAGCCTGTGCCCTCGACATCGGGCGGCCCGTCCAGCCGGGCTTGCTCCAGATCCGGGTCCAGCCCGTGACCGGCAAGGGCTGTGGCGACGGAATCGAGGTTCCATTGGCGTGGGGGATGGGGCGGCAACAGCAGGGTCAGCGCCAGCGTCACCAGCTGCGCGGCAACCAGCGTACACACCAGCATGGCGACCAGCTGCCAGCCCAAGGGCGGCCCGGCCAGCGGAGGAAAGCGCGGCGTTCTCATGGGGGTCTGCTGTGCCACAGAAGGCTGGCCAACAGAAGGCTGAGCCACAGAAGAGTTTCGCTTGCGCGGCATCAGCGGCATGGCCCGAACAAGGCGGTCACGCACTGCCGACCGCGCTGACGATGGCCGCCGCGACCAGCAGCCCGATCACCGTGGCCACAACCGCCACCCGCTCGGGACGCGGTTCGCCCAGCCAGCCCAGAGCAAGCGCGATGCAGCGCGGTTTGGGCGATGCCTTCATCACCTTGCTCCACCGTGATGATAAAAAAGTCGGGGCCGCCAAACAGCATGAACGGGTGCGACCTCGCGTCCTGCCCTTATGACGGCCCCGACGCCGTCGCCGGTCCTGATCGACCCGGCGGCGGCCAGCAGGCTGTGACTGGCCTTCTCCGGAAACGAGCCAAGGCCTGCCACAGGGGCGGACGGGCCATGGTCGAGGGAGAAAGCTGCCTGCATGCCCTTTTTCTCGGCGCCCCATGTTGCACGCGGATTTCACAGACATCTCGCCCGCATGTCAGCGGGCCGGCTGGCTGAAATGCTGTTGGAGCCTGGCCTTGCTATCGTTCCGCGATGCACATATCACCTTGCACCATGGACCTCGATACCTCGATCCTGATCGTGGATGACGATGACGGCATTCGCGGCCTGATCAGCGATTTCCTGCAGAAGCACGGATATCGCACCGACACCGCGCCGGACGCCAGCACGATGCGCAGCATGCTGGCGCAGCAACGCTATGATCTGATCGTGCTGGATGTGATGATGCCGCGCGAGGACGGGCTGACCGCCTTGCGTCAGCTGGGCCCGGGCGCGCCGCCCGTCATCATGCTGAGCGCGGTGGGCAGCGATATCGACCGGATCGTCGGGCTGGAAATGGGCGCCGACGATTATCTGGCCAAGCCCTGCAACCCCCGCGAGCTGCTGGCCCGCATCCGCACCGTGCTACGCCGCGAGGCCCGCTCGGGCGGCGAGACCGGCCAGACGCCGGGGGTGGAGGCCGCTCCCGGAGATCCGGCCCAGCCGGTGCTGCATTTCGCCGGTTGGCAGCTGGACATCGGCATGCGTCTGCTGATCGATCCTGCCGGTCAGGCGATCACCCTGACCGATGGCGAATTCCGCCTGATGCGCGCCTTTGCCGAGCATCCGCGCCGGGTGCTGACGCGTGACCAATTGCTCGACTGGTCACGCGGGGAAGACAGCGACCAGTTCGACCGCGCCATCGACGTTCAGCTCAGCCGCCTGCGCCGCAAGCTGTCGATGGGCGAAGGCGGGCAGGATGTGATCCGCACGATCCGCAATGAGGGCTATCTGTTCCAGCCGGTGGTGACCCAGCGCGCCGGATAGGCTGCGCCGCCCGGGAGCAAGCGGCGATCCGGTCAGAGGTCGCCGCTCCCCACACAGGCAAGGTCAATGATGCGGCGCTGCCCCCCTTCCCGCCCCAGCACCACCACCACATCGATCACCGATGCGGCATAGGCCAGCGTATCGGCCCGGCTGAGCCCCAGCCCCGATTGCAGCACCATCAGCGCCAGCTGATCGAGCGCGCCGCGCGCGCTGTTCGCATGGATGGTGGAAAAAGACCCCTGATGGCCAGTGTTGATCGCGCGCAGAAAGGTCACCGCCTCGCGCCCGCGCATTTCACCCAGCACGATCCGGTCAGGACGCAGACGCAGGCTGGCTTGCAGCAGATCCTCGGTGGTGACCTGCGCCTCGCCCTGTGCCTCACGCACGGCCACCAGACCCAGCGCATTGGGAGCCGAGAGGCGGATTTCGGGCGTATCCTCCACCGCGATGATGCGGTCCCGCTCCGGCACGGCGGCGAGCAGGGCATTGAGAAAGGTGGTCTTGCCGGTCGAGGTGCCGCCCGCGATCAGGATTGTGCGCCGCTGCGCCGCCGCCTGCTTCAGCCAGCCGATGGGATCACCGTCGCGATCGGGCGGAAAGGGTGCGCGCGGCGGCAGCAGCGGCCCCTCGGGGCGCCAGCTGTCGAGCGGCAGATCGGGCAGGCGATGGCGGCGGATGGCCATGGCCCAATGTTTGCGCGTGGCGGGCGGAGCGACGAACTGGATGCGCGCGCCATCGGGCAGCACCGCGCCCAGCAGCGGGCTCTGGCGGTTGATGCCCTGATGGCTGATGCGCGCCACCTGCTGTGCCAGTCGGCCGAGATGGCGGTCGGTCAGTTCGGGGACGGGGTGACAGACCATGGCGGCTTGCCCGGCGGCCTCCACCCAGACTTCGCCGGGGCGGTTGACCAGAATTTCGGTCACCTCCTCGCGGTCCAGAAAGGGGCGCAGGGGCTCCAGCGCGGCGGCGAGGAAGGCGCCCTCGGCGAGAATGGCGCTCATGGCTCGACCGTCGAGAAATCGAGATCGCGCGCGATAAACACGCGGATCGGCGTGCCGACGCGAATGCGTACCGTGGGCGGGATCTGCGCATCGCGCTGCGCCGCGACCGAGGCCGCGCTCTGTCCGCTGGAACCGATCACAACGCTGGTGCCGGAGCCCACCAGCGCCCCCGCCCCGCCCAGCACCGACAGGATCGCGGCAGCGCCGAAGCGCTTGAAGAAATGGCCGTTCACCTCGCCCGAAAGGCCCGAGCGGCCCGAGAATTCCACTGCGGGCGAGCCCAGCGCCACGCTGACGCCATCGGGGCGGATCAGGCGGCTCCACATCACATAGGCCCGCGTCTGCCCGGCGGCCAGACCGCTCTTGTACTGCCCGATCAGGCGCGAGGAGCGTGGCACCACCACCTGCGATCCATCGAAGGAGCGGATGTCCTGCGTGACCACCGCGCGCACGAAGCCGGGCAGGTCGCTGTCGATGGCGGTTTCCAGAATGGCGGGGATCAACGTGCCCTGCGTCAGGGTTGAGGCCGGATTGGCCAGACGGCTGGCGCTGGCCGTTTCCACGCCGCCGCCCGCGATGCGGCTGGCAAAGGCGTCGTTTTCGGCCAGAGGCGCGGCTGGCGAAGCCGGGCCGGGGGTGGCGGGCTTGGCGGCGGGGGGCGGAAGGACATCGCTCGGCGCATCATAGACCATCACCGGCGAGGCCTGATGATCGGGCAGCCCGGCCCCTGCCCCCGCCTTGGCCAGCGCCGCCTGCTGGGCGGAGGTCAGCGCGGGCGGCGGCGAGGCTGTGGGCGTTGGTGCGGGGATGGCCGGCACGGCTGCAACCGGCGCAGGTGTGGCGATTTCGGCAGCCTCGTGAACGGGCTCTGCTGCCGGGGCCGGTGTACGGCTCAACGAGAGGAAGGTCACCGCCCCCAGGGTCAGCGCGATGGCAGCGCCTGCCAGAAGCCCCATCCTGTCGCTGCGCCGCGTGGCGCTGGCCACCACGGGGAAGCCATGGGTGGCCGCCTGCGCCAGATCCTCATCCGACAGGCTGGCGCGCGGATCGTTGCGGGCGGACAGAGGCGTTGGGCTCATCATGCTGGGGCTTTCATGGGCAGGCGGCGGCATCAGGGCAGTGCTCCAGCGTGGCGGTGGCCGCGCCCGCGCGCAGGATCAGCCGCTGCGGCAGGCCATCGACCACGATCAGCCCGTCACGCATGGCATAATTGACCGGCCCCTCGGTCTTGCCGTCGCTGGCCAGCACGGCGGGCAGATCGCGCCCCTGCGGCCAGGAGAGATAGGCCGAAGTGCCGTCATCGAACACCCGGTCGGGCAACAGGGCGGCGTCTCCGGTCCGTTTCCACGCGAAGTTGAGGCGGGGCATGGCGACCGGTTCCTCGGGCGCGGCGGGCTTGTCCGGCAAGGCTGGCGCGGCAACCGGCGGGGGCGGATAGGCAAAGCTGACATGGTAGAGCGGCGTGCCCCTTGCCGAGGCATGCAGTTCGAACAGATAGGTGTGCCGGTCGGTGATGACCGTCATGTTGGTGACGGGGGCGCGGGCGCTGACGGGTTTCAGGAACACCAGATTGGCGCGGCGGTTGGGCGTCACCTGCCACAGGGCGGAATCGCCGATGGCGATGTTTTCGATCCGCTCTTCCGGGGAGAGGGCGATAGTCGCCTCGAAACCGGGCATGGTGGTGATCGGCACCACCATGCCGGATTGCCATGGCAGTTCCAGCACGCGGCGGTCAGCGGCCTGAGCAGGAGAGGCGATCAACAGGGCCAGCATGGGGCCAAGGTGGCGCAGGATCATAAGCGGGTCTCCTGCCCGGAGGGTCGGCGCAGGCTGCGCCCGACCTGTGTGGCGCGGCTGGTGCCCTGCGCGCTGGCGGAGGGCGTTGCGGTGGTGATGGTCGTGGTGGTGGACGAGCTTGCCCCGCCCGCGCTGCGGCCCAGAGCCATCACCATGTCGCGCACCCTTTCGTCGGCTTGCGCAGGGGTGGTGTCAGGCGTCGTGCCCGTTCGGGAGCTGGTGAAGGATTGCGCCATGGATTGCGCATGATAGGCCATCTGCATGGAGGCCGGAGCCACATCCGCAGGGGCCGCCGCAGCGGGCGTAAAGAGCCGCCACTGCCCGGTGATATGGCCCGCCACCTTCAAGGACAGCGCCATCAGCACCGCGTGAATGATTGCCGCCATCAGCACCATCACCGCCTGCGCCATGGCGATCTCGCCCGTGTCCAGCGCCTCGACCATGGGGCCCAGCACGCCGACTGCGCCCACGCCGATCAGCACCGCGAAGAGCGGCACCAGCGCGAAGAGCACGGTGGCTTTCAACCAGCCCTCGGCCAGCCCGCGCCCGCCGCGAAACAGCGCCAGCACCACAAAGACCGGTCCCGCCGCCAGCAAGGCCGCCAGCACGATCCGGCTGGTGACCAGCACACCCACTGTGCCGAGCAGGAAGATCAGCGCGGCCCATGTCAGCAGATCGGCAGGGCTGGTGCCCTTGGCGTCGGCCTGAGCGGCGCGGGCGCGTTCGGCGGCCTCGCTGATGGTGGTGAAAATATCGTCCAGCCGCCCGGCAAAGGCGTGGGAGGCGCTGCCCTTGATGCCCAGCATGGCGCTGGCCAGCTCGTCCGGCCCGGCGGTCAGGGCGCTCCAGACCACCGTCTGATAGGCGGCCCAGCTGGTGGCGAAGGTCAGCACCAGCCCCAGCGCCAGAAAACGCGGCCCCAGCGTGCCCAGCCCGATGGTCAGCCGCCCGCTGAGCAGCCCCAGTGCCAGAAAGCCGACATAGAGGGTGAGCGCGATGGTCAGCGCCGCCGTCAGCGCGCCATGCGTGCCGAACAGGCGGGAAAAGGCGCTGGCCGTAGCCTGCGCCGAGAGGCAGTCCACCGCGCGCAGGCTGTCGGCAATGCTGACGCCCGAGGGCGAGGCGATGGCGGGGCAGTTCATGCCGCTTCCTCCGCCATGCCGGGCCAGTCCGTGCTGGTCAGCGCGGGCAGCCAGAGCGCGGGGTCATCCCCCAGCTGAGCCCGCAAGCCATCGAGCTGGCGCACACTGCCCTCCCGCCCGGACAGCACGGTGAGGAAGGGCGCCATGCCCTCCATATCCAGCCGCACCACGGCGGAGTCCTGTCCTTGGCGGATCAGGAAGCAATGGCTGGCCACCGGCAGGGCGCGGATCAGCTCCAGCTCATGGGCGGAAAGGCCGAAGCCCTCGCAATAATCCTCGGCGCGGGCGCGGGCGTTGGGGGTGAAGATCATGGTGGCGGTCTGCTCGACCAGCGCGGCGGCGATGCCGCTGTCCAGCGCATCGCGCGCCGATTGGGTGGCGAAACCGACGATGGCATTGCGCTTGCGCAGCGTCTTCAGCCAATCGCGCAGTCTTGCGGCGAAGATCGCATCGTCCAGTGCCTTCCAGCCTTCATCGACAAGGATCATGGTGGGCGATCCGTCCAGCCGCTCCTCGATGCGGTGGAACAGATACATCAGCGTGGGGGTGCGCAAGGCGGGCGTATCGAGCAGGGCGGTGATATCGAACCCCAGCACGCGCTGGTCGAGATCGAGCCGGTCCTGCGCATGGTCGAACAGCCAACCCTGAGCGCCGCCCGCCACCCATGGGGCAAGGCGGCTGGCCAGATCGCCGGGACGCGGGCGGTGATGCCCGGCCAGCAGCTCGCCCAGATGCGAGAGGCGGCGCAGGGGCGGCGCGTGATCGTAGAGCGTCTCCACCGCATCGGCGATGGTGGCCAGCTCGCCCGGATCGCCGGCGTCCAGCAGGCAGGCGAGGAAATCATGCAGAAAGGCGCGGTTGCCCGGCGTGTCGGGCAGGCTCAGTGGGTTGAAGCCGGTGGGCTGGCCCGGCACCAGCCGCGTGTAATGGGCGCCCATCGCGCGCAGGAAGATTTCCGCGCCGCGATCCTTGTCGAAGAAGACGGTGCGCGGGGCGACCTTCTGCGCCTGCGCCGTCAGGAAATTGAGCACCACCGTCTTGCCGCTGCCGCTGGGGCCGATGACGGTGAAGTGGCCCAGATCGCCCTGATGGAAGTTGATGTAGCGCGGCGTGGCGCTGGTGGTTTCCAGCACGCTGATCGCGTCGCCCCAGTGATTGCCCCGCGCCTGCCCCGGTGCAAAGCCGTGCAGCGAGAGAAACCCTGCCGCATTGGTGCTGGAGATCATCGCGCGGCGCACGGCATAGGCCTCATTGCCCGGGAATTGTGCCCAGAAGGCGGGCTCCAGATTGACATCCTCGCGCACGGCGATGGCGCCCGTTTCGGACAGGGCATGGCGCACGGCGGAGCAGGCGGTTTCCAACGCCGCCAGCGTTGGCGCGCGGACCATCACGCTCAGATGGTGATCGCCAAAGCCCGCCTGCCCCAGCCCCAGCGCATCACGGGCCGCTGACATCTGCCCGCGTTCGGCCAGAGCATCGGCGTCGGCGCTGGTCAGGCGGCGGATGGCCAGATCGATCCTTTCGCGCGCCACCTGTCGGTCGGCGGGGGCATAGGTCTGGGTCAGCACCATGGGGGCGGGCACGCGCAGCATGGCATCCACGAGCCCCGCACGGGTGGTGTCGGGGTAGTCCTTGATCGAGAGGATCGCGGCGACATCGCGCCCATCGGGGCGGCGGGTTTCCAGCGCCTCCAGCCCGAAGGAGACGCGGGCATAGGGCAGATGATGGCCCAGATCGACGCTCTCCACAGGCTTGGCCACCGCTTGCCAGTCGCCATTGTAGATCGCTGAGAGCAGTTCCAGCGGCTCGGAGCGGCCATCGGGGCAGCCCAGCAGCCTCGCGCCATAGGGGGCGAGGCCCGAGAGCAGCGCCTCGCTGGCGGCGGAGAGTTCGCGGCGCAGCGCGGGATCGGCCTCGCTGCCCACGCGGCGGCCAAGGCGTTCGAGCAGGCCCACCTTGCCGCGCGGCGGGCGGCGCACCAGCGTGAGGAACTGCTCATTGAGGAAAAGCTGGCGGCGGGAAAGCTGGTCCTGCCAAGCCTCATCCAGCGCGGCGGAGAAGGCATCGGGGAAACGCGCGGGCAGCGCCACCGAGACCGCGCGCCGCACCACATGATGATACAGCACAAAGCCTGCATCCAGCGCCGAGCGCAGCATCACATCGCGTACCGCCAGCATATGGTCGAGATGCTCGGCATCCTCGGTTTCGAAGGGCAGGCCCGGCACCGCCAGCATCTGCATCAGCGCTCCATCGCGCAGGCGCAGCGTATGGGGATCGAGATGGGCGGCATAGGGCAGCCGGTCGCCCGCGCGGGCTTCTCGCGGCCCCCATGCGGCGGGGCCCAACCATTTGCGATCAGGGCGCATAGGAATTGCATCCCCAGTGCAGCCAGTTGCGTACGCGCGGGCAGCGGCTGACGCGGGTCAGCCACAGATCGAACACGCGCGGTTCGCGCAGGCAGGCCAGATAGCCCGCGCCATGGATCACCAGCGCCAGCGGCAGGATCCAGAAGCTGCGCAACACCAGAAACGCCTCGGTGGTGGCCGCCATATTGATGACGAAAAAGGAAAAGGTGACGCCGCCGAACATCTGCGGCCGGGTCAACACCCGAAACACCGGCGCGCGCCCCAGCCCCGCCCCCCGCTCTCCCATGGCGATCAGCCGCCCATGCCGGCGGCGGACTGGATGCCCGCCACGATGCTGGCCGCGCCGAACAGGATAAAGCAGCCCAGAATGACCGTGGCGCCAAAGCGCCAGTTCATCCGGCCCGTCAGCATCATGAAGCCCACCATGGCCACGGCGATCACCGCCACGGTGGTCGCCACCTGACCCATCAGCGTATCACGCACCCAGCTCAGCGCCGAAACGATCGGTCCCGATCCGGCAGGCCCGCCGCGACTGGCCGCGAAAGCCGGTGTGGCCCACAGCAGGACGGAGAACGACAGAATGGGGCGGATCATTGGCCTTCTCCGGATGTGGTGGCAATCAGGCGGTTGGTGATGGCGCGGACATAGGCGCGGGTCTCGGCGATGGCGGGCACGCCATGGGCGCGCTCCACCCGCCCGGGCCCGGCGTTGTAGGCGGCCAGAGCAAATTCGAGATTGCCGCCGAAATGGTCGATCTGCTGGCGCAGATAGCGCGCCGCGCCATGGATGCTGGCCTGCGGATCGCGCGGGTCCACGCCCAGATGGCGGGCGGTGGCAGGCATCAGCTGCCCCAGCCCGACAGCGCCCGCGCGTGAGACGGCATCGGGGTGCCAGCGGCTTTCCTGCCAGATCAACGCCTCCAGCAGAGCCGGGCTGAGCGACTGGCGCGCGGCGGCAGCCTGCAAAGTGGCGGCGTAAGGGGCGGGCGCGAAGGAAACGGTTGGGGCGGCTGCGGAGGCCTGCGCGACAGGCTCGGCGCCTTCCTCGCGCCATTGCACGGTCATGGCGCCCCGGCGCCAGCTGCGCGCGCCATCAGGGGCGATGTCCAGCACATCGGCATAGGCCGGATCGGGCCAACAGAGCCATACGGCCAGAACAGGGATAAGATGTCGCATCCTATGCTGTTGACCGGGCCCGGTTGCAGCAGAATTTCAGCATTGTTGCAAACAATCACCCTATCGCCCTGGGCCATCTCTTCCTGAAATTCTCACGAAACACAGGCGCACAAGACTTGGCGGGATTGACCCACTGTTCAGGAGAAAAGCCCATGCGCGACAACGATAGGGAAGAGGATCACGCCCATGGCCTGATGAATGACCTGTCCGCCTTCGAAAAGCTGAGCCTGGGGCGGCGGCGCGCGCTGATGTGGTTCGCTTCGGCGGGCACGATGGCGACGGTGGCGGCCTGCGGCGATGGCAGCGGATCATCGTCGAGCAGCTCATCCTCCAGCGCGTCGAGCAGCTCGTCCTCCGCCTCTTCGGCCTCATCCTCGGCCAGCAGCAGCAGCAGTTCTTCCTCCAGCTCAGGCAGCTGCGTGGCGGATTCGGTGGAAACCAACGGCCCCTACCCGGCTGACGGCACCAACACCTCGGCAGGCGCCACCTCCAACGTGCTGACCGTGAGCGGCGTGGTGCGTTCGGACATCCGCTCCAGCTTCATTTCCTCCACCACCACGGCATCGGGGGTGCAGGTGACGCTGACCCTGACGCTGGTGAATGTGAATTCAAGCTGCGCGCCGATTTCCGGGGCGGCGATCTATGTGTGGCATTGCGATGCCAGCGGGCGCTATTCGCTCTATTCCAGCGGCGTGACCACCGAAAGCTATCTGCGCGGCGTGCAGGTCACCGATGCCAACGGGCAGGTGACCTTCACCACCATCTACCCCGCCTGCTATTCGGGGCGCTGGCCGCATATCCATTTCGAGGTCTTTCTGGGCGGCCTTGGCACATCGCCCAAGGGCACGACATCCTCGCTGATCTCGCAACTGGCGATGCCTGCCGCGATCAACACCGTGATCTACAACGGCGATTCCCGCTATTCGGCCAGCATCAGCAATTATTCGGCCATTTCGCTCTCTTCGGACAATGTGTTCGGCGACAACAGCGCCGCCGTGCTGGCCCAGCAGACGCCGACCATGTCCGGCAGCATCGCCGATGGTTATACCGCGACAGCCACGATCGGGATTGCCGTCTGACCGCCCGGATCGGGCACAAGGCCTCAGGTCATATGGGAGGGGCAGAGGCTGCCTGCAAAGACCATCAACAGATCCCATTGCCTGGCTGAAATAAAAGCCTAAATCACTCTCCCTTAAGGGCGGTAAGGGGGAGTGTTCATGAAGGGCCATTGGCGTCACCGTGCAGGTCGTTTTCCCAAGCGGAGCACGGCAACAGCTCTGGCCCTGATCCTGACATTGGCCGCTGGCGCGGCGCCCGCCCGCGCCGCCGACAAGCTGGTAATCGCCCCGCCCGCGCCCTGGGTGGTGCCGGTCGGGATGCCGACCGACATGCAGGGCGACACGGCAAAGCCATCCTCGCCCGAGGCGGGGGCCGCGCCGGTCCGCCTGCTGCTGAGCGATGAGCAACAAGACATCCAGCCCGGCAAGATCACCCGCTATCAGCAGACCATCTATCGCCTGCAGACGGCGCAAGGCCTGCCCGCGGGCGCGGTCTCCTTTGCCTGGGACCCGGCGACCCAGACCGCCACGGTCCACAAGCTGCAGATCCATCGCGGCGGTCAGGTGATCGACGTTCTGGCCAGCGGACAGACCTTCACTGTCGTGCGCCGCGAGACCAATCTGGAAAGCGCCGTGCTCGACGGGCAATTGACCGCCTCGATCCAGCCCGAAGGTCTGCAGGCGGGCGATGTCATCGATCTGGCGGTGTCGATCACCACCAGCGATCCGGCTGTGGGCCATCATGTCGAAATGATGGGCGCGGCCTGGAATGGCGCGCCGATCGCTCATGCGCATTTCCGCGCGCAATGGCCAGCCACCGTGCCGATGCGGATGCAGGCCGATGGCGGGCTGGTGCTGCCCAAGGTGCAGCGCAAGGATAGTCTGGCCAGCATCGAGATGACCATGGCCGATCTGCAGCCGCCGGTGCTGCCGAAGGGGGCGCCGCCGCGCTATCAGATCGGCCGGCTGCTGGAAATGACCGACCTGCCCTCATGGGATGCGCTGAGCGGGCTGATGACGCCGCTTTTCGCCAAGGCCGAAGTGCTGCCGCCGCAGAGCGCGGTGCTGGCCGAGATCGCGAAGATCAAGGCCCTCTCGCCCGATCCCAAGGTGCGCGCCGAAGCGGCACTGGCGCTGGTGCAGGACCGGGTGCGCTATGTGCTGCTCAGCCTCAATGACGGCGGGCTGGTGCCGGCGGATGCGGACACCACCTGGTCGCGCCGCTTTGGCGACTGCAAGGGCAAGACGGTGCTGCTGCTGGCACTGCTCCACGGCTTGGGGATCGAGGCCCATGCCGTGCTGGTCGGCACGCTGACCGGCGACGGGCTGGACCAGCGCCTGCCCCAGATCCGCCTGTTCGACCATGTGCTGGTCAGGGCCAGCATCGGCGGGCGCGACTATTGGCTCGACGGCACGCGCGTGGGCGACCGGTCGCTCGACGGGATCGAGACGCCCGATTTCCGCTGGGGCCTGCCGCTGATGGCGGGCTCAACGGGGACTGGCCATGCAGCATTGGTGGCCATGGTGCCTCCGCCTTCCGACAAGCCGCAGGTCGATGTCGCCATCACCATCGACGCGCGCGGCGGCATCCTGGTCCCTGCCCCCATTCATATCGAGCGCAGGCTGCGCGGCGACGTGGCCGTGGGCACCAATCTGGCGCTGGCCAGTCAGGTGGGCGACGCGCGTGACGCGGCGCTGCGCCAATTCTGGAAAAGCACCTACGACTTCGCCGAGCCCAAAAGCTTCACCACCAGCTTCGAGCCCATCAAGCGCGAATTGCTTTTCGTGATGGATGGCACGACAAAGATGGACTGGAACGATGGCTGGTATGAGGCGGATCACGTCTGGGTCGGCTTCAAGGCCGATTTCAGCCGCGACGCCGGGGCCGACAAGACCGCGCCCTATGCCGTCGCCTACCCCGCCGCCACCCATGTCACCGAAACCATCCTGCTGCCGCCGGACACCGGCACATTCGCGGTGGTGCCCGGATCGGATGTCGACCAGACCGTGGCGGGGCGCGAATATCACCGCCACGCCCGGGTTGAGGGCGACCGTTTCGTGGTCGAGGAAAGCGACCGCAGCATCGCTCAGGAATTTCCCGCAGCGCAGGCCCCTGCCGCCGAGGAAACCCTGCGCGCGCTGGCCAAGAAAAGCGTCTTTCTGCGCCGCCCCAACGACTATCACGGAACGCAGGCCGAGCGTGATGCCGTCCTCGCCTCGGACCCCACCACGGCGCCGGAACTGGTCCGGAAAGCCCGCATCCTGCTGGCCGCCAATCGCGTGCAGGAAAGCGTGGCGACACTGGACAAGGCCATCGCGCTCGATGCCAAAAATGCAGAAGCCTTCGGCCTGCGGGCCATCGCCCGGATGAACCTGCAGCAGATCGCCGCGGCCAAGCCCGATCTCGATGCGGGGCTGGCGCTCAATCCGCATGACGGCGCCGTCCTGCAGGCGCAGGGAGAATATGCGGGCCGCCGGCAGGACTATGCCACGGCAGTGGAGGCCTTTTCCGCCCTGTTGCAGAACGCCCCCGATTACGCCCCCGCGCTGATGGGCAGGGCGCAGGCCTATTATTACGGGCAGCATCGCCTCGATCTGGCGCTGGTCGATGCGGATGCCGCGCTCAAGACGATGCCGCATAATACGCAACTGCACCTGCTGCGGGCCAACATCATGCGCGTCAAAGGCGATCTCAAGGCGACGGCAGCAGAGGCCGATGCGCTGATGACACCCGCGCCCGGCGATGTCCTCACGCTGGTCACCGCCAGCCGGATCTATGCGGCGGCGGGTCGGCGCGATGACGCGATGCATGCGCTGGACAAGGCGCTGGCGATCCAGCCGGCCGCCTACATCTATATCAACCGCTATGATATCCGACCCAAAAGCGACTTGGCCGGGCGGCAAAGCGACATCGACGCGGCCCTCAGGCTGGAACCGGCCTCGCTGGAGGGCCAGGCGGCCAAGGCCCATCTGCAAGGTGAGCAGGGCAACTGGCATGACGCGGTGGAGACCCTCTCCGCCCTGGTCACGCGCTATCCTGCGCGCTACGATCTGCTGCTGCGGCGGGGGATCGCCTATGCCAAGGCGGGCGATGGCCCGGCAGCCGACAAGGATTTCGCCGAGGCCCATGCCCATACTCAGGGCGCGCAGCCGCTCAACAACCTGTGCTGGACCAAGGCGATTGCCGGAGTCGGGCTGAACCGCGCGCTGGCGGAATGCAACGCGGCGCTGGTGCTCTCGCCCGGGGCGCTCGACATTCAGGACAGCCGCGCTCTGGTCCTGCTGCGACTGGGCCGGGTGGATGAGGCGCTGGAAGCCTACAACATGATTCTGGCCAAGGCACCGACCCAGGCCGGTTCGCTCTATGGCCGGGCCGTGGCCGAGGAACGCAAGGGCAATGCCGCAGCCGCCGCCCGGGATGCCGCCGCGGCGCTGAAAGCCAATCCCGGCGAGGAGGAAGCTTTCGCAAGCTACGGCATGGCGCTGCAGACCAAGGTAGGCGGGTGATCGCGCGCTGCGGCGTAGGTTGGTGCACCCAACTGGATTCGAACCAGTGGCCTTCGGATTAGGAATCCGACGCTCTATCCTGCTGAGCTATGGGTGCTTAACCCCGCCAACCAGCAGGATGCAGAGCGCCTCTTAATCGCCAGCGGGGCGCATGGCAACGGTTCAGTCGCGTTTCGATCCCGGCATAAGAAAGCGCCGGCGTTTCAGTTGATCTCTTCGGGCGGCGCGACCGGGATCAGCAAAGGCGCAATGCCGATGCCTTCCTCCAGCATCTCCTGCACATCCTGCGCGCTGGCGCGGCCATGGATGGGGGCGTTTTCCTTCTCGCCATAATGCATGGCGCGGGCGTCTTTGGCGAAACCATCCCCCACCCAGCGCGAGCTTTTGATCGCCTCGGCCTGAAGCGCGGCCACCGCTTGCAGCATCGCCCTGGCCTCAGGCGGCAAGGCAGGCGGCGTTGGAGCAGGCGCAGGCGCAGCTGACACCTTGGCCGGTTCGAGTTCGACTGCCTTCTGGTTGCCCTTGCGCCCCAGATTGGGCGCCATCAGCGCCTTGCTCACGCGCGCGCTGCCGCAATCCGGGCAGGCAATCAGCCCGCGCGCCTGCTGCCCGTCAAAATCGCCCGAGGAGCCGAACCAGCCCTCGAATTTATGGCCGCCCTCTTCGCATTGCAGATCGTAGACAATCATGATGCGCGGGCGGCTCCCACCGGACGACGGTTGTCGAGGCTGGGCAGTTGAGCGCGCACTTCAGCGGTGCGGGCCGGATCGATCTCGGCGAAGGCCACGCCTGCCGCCTCTCCACCCATATCCAGCGCCACGCCGCCCCATGGGTCGACCACGAGGCTGTGGCCATAGGTGGCGCGGCCATCCTCATGCGTGCCCACCTGAGCCGCCGACACCACCCAGGCACTGGCCTCCACCGCACGGGCGCGCTGGAGCAGATGCCAATGCGCCCCGCCTGTCGGCACGGTGAAGGCGGCGGGAATGGCGATCACATCGCAGCGCGCCTGCCCCAGCGCCTCGAACAGCGCCGGGAAGCGCAGATCGTAGCAGATCGCGAGGCCAAGGCGGCCCAGCGGCGTTTCCACCACCACAGCGCCCTCGCCCGGGGCATAGGCGGCGGATTCGCGCCAGCGCTCACCGGTGGCCAGATCGACGTCGAACATGTGCATCTTGTCGTAGCGCGCGGCGATCGCGCCCTTGTCGTCGATGACGAAGGTACGGTTGGCATAGCGGCCATCGGCACCTTCTTCGCCCTCGCGGTCGATCGCCAGAGAGCCCAGTGCGACCCAGATGCCATGCTCTGCTGCCGCCTTGCGCGCGGCAGCCAGCACCACATCATCGCCTTCCTTGCGGATGCTGGCGCGGGCGCGGGTGCGATCCTTGTCGATCAGGCCGCACATTTCGGGCGTGAACAGCATCACCGCCCCGCCCGCCTTGGCCTGCGCCACCGCCTTCACGGTGGCATCGGCATTGGCCTGCGGGTCAATGCCCGAGGTCATCTGGAACAGGGCCACCCGCGCCATGGCGTTACAGGCCCAGCATCGCGTCAAGCTTGCCCGCGCGGTCCAGCGCATGGAGATCGTCCGATCCGCCAATCGCCGCATCGTCGATAAAGATCTGGGGCACGGTGCGCGCATCGGGCTTGCGCTCGACCATCTCGCGGCGCTTCGACGTGTCCATCGAGGTGTCATATTCGGTGTAGGCCACGCCCTTGCTGTCCAGCAGCGCCTTGGCGCGCACGCAATAGCCGCAGCCCCACTGCGTGTAGATTTCAACCTTGGCGGTCATGGGCATATCCTCACTTGAACAAAATCGTCATGCCCCATGTAGGCGGGGGGCTTGAAATGCCAAGCGGCTATCATACCTTCCGTGATGTGTCATGGCCCACCGGGGATGGCACGGAACCCGAGGCGCCTTTTGGGCCTCACATTTGTGAAATTGCTCAAAGCAAAGAGGATTTTACCGTATGAACCGTCTGGATTTCACCCCCTATCGCCGCAGCACTGTGGGTTTCGACCGTCTGTTCGACCTGCTGGAAAACAATGCACGCGCCAACAGCGGGGACAATTACCCCCCCTTCAACATCGAACGCCGCGATGAAGATGCCTATCGCATCACGCTGGCCGTTGCCGGTTTCAAGTCGTCCGAGATCGACATCACCGCTCAACAGAATCTGCTGGTGATCCAGGGCCGCAAGGCCGAGGAAACCCAGAATGCCGGGCAGTTCCTGCACCTTGGCATCGCGCAGCGCGGTTTCGAGCGTCGCTTTGAACTGGCCGATTTCGTCCGCGTGGAAAGCGCCGGGCTTGAAGACGGCCTGCTGGTGATCGACCTTGTGCGCGAAGTGCCCGAGGCGATGAAGCCCCGCAAGATCGCCATTGGCGGCACCCAGCCGCTCAGCGTGATCGATGGTGGCGCCAGCAGCAGCGAGGCTGACGCGGCGTAAACCGCGATCCGGGCCCGGCGTTTCCGGGCCCGCGCATCATCAGATATAAAAACAATTCGCCCAAAACAATTCGGGGGTGAGTCCGGGAAAGACTCACCCCCACGGCTTTGGCGCCGCCACGTTCCCCCAAGAGCGATCCGGGTCGCTAAAGACCGCTCGCGCGGAACGAGCCGTAAAACCCGTTCAACATCATAGTTGCATGAAGCCGCGACCAACCGGACGGTGATCGCGCATTGCATCTCATCATCGGCCTGCTGAAGGTGCAGACCTTGTAGGCATCCTCTCCACCAGAGACCGTTGACCGATCTCCATCCCTTTGGCGCCCAGGTTGCGCCTTATTCTTTCACCGGCACGAACAAAAATTTCATTCAAGCCGGTGACTTGTTTTAGAAATTATCGCCGCGTTCAGCTTGAGGCAAGGCAGTAAAGCTGCATTCCGTCGCCGCCAAAGACCGGATGGGCGCGATCGGACAATTCCGGCCGCACCCATCACGCAATCAGACCAAGCGCGCCTGACGCACCGCCGCGCTGATGAAACCGGCAAACAGCGGATGCGGCTCGAAGGGGCGGCTCTTGAGTTCCGGGTGGAACTGCACGCCCACGAACCACGGATGGTCCGGACGCTCGACGATCTCGGGCAGCAACCCATCGGGCGACATGCCGGAGAAGACCAGACCGCCCTGCTCCAGCGCCTCACGATAGTGGCTGTTCACCTCGTAACGGTGGCGATGGCGTTCCGAAATGGTCTCGCTGCCATAGATGGTGGCGACATGGCTGTTGCCCGCCAGCTTGGCCTCATAGGCGCCCAGACGCATCGTGCCGCCCAGATCGGTGTCGGCATGGCGGGTCTGCAGGCCCTCTTCGCTCATCCATTCGGTGATGATGCCCACCACCGGCTCGGAGGTCTCGCCGAACTCGGTCGAGGAGGCCGAGGCGAAGCCCGCCGTGTTGCGCGCCCCCTCGATGCAGGCCATCTGCATGCCGAGGCAGATGCCGAAGAAGGGTACCTTGCGCTCACGGGCGAAGCGCACCGCGGCGATCTTGCCTTCGGTGCCGCGCTCGCCAAAGCCGCCGGGGACCAGCACGCCATGCAGCGGTTCGAGCGTGGCGGCGATTTCCTCGTCGCCCTTCTCGAAGATTTCGGCGTCGATCCACTTGATATGGACCTTCACCTTGTTGGCCAGACCGCCATGCACCAGCGCCTCGTTGAGGCTCTTATAGGCATCCTGCAGCACCACATACTTGCCGACCACGCCGATGGTCACTTCACCCTCGGGGTTGGCGTAGGACTTGGTGATGCCTTCCCAGCCGGTCAGATCGGGCGTGGGGGCGGTGAGGCCGAAGTGATGCAGTACGGCGGCGTCCAGACCCTCATTGTGGTACTGGATGGGCACGGCATAGATGTTGGGCGCGTCCAGCGCGGGGATCACCGCTTCCTTGCGCACGTTGCAGAAGAGGGCGATCTTGGCGCGCTCATTCTCGGGCAGCGGATGCTCGCAGCGGCACAGCAGGATGTCGGGCTGGATGCCCAGGCTGGTCAGCTCGCGCACCGAGTGCTGCGTGGGCTTGGTCTTCAGTTCGCCGGCCGCCGCGATGTAGGGCACCAGCGTGACATGGGCGAAGCAGGTCTGCTCGCGGCCCAGATCGTTGCGCAGCTGGCGGATGGCCTCCATGAAGGGCAGGCCCTCGATGTCGCCCACCGTGCCGCCGATCTCGCACAGCACGAAGTCCAGACCATCGGTCTCTTCCTGCGCGAAATTCTTGATGGCGTCGGTCACATGCGGGATCACCTGCACCGTCGCGCCCAGATAGTCGCCGCGGCGCTCCTTGGCGATGACGGACTGATAGATCCGGCCCGAGGTGATGTTGTCGCTCTTGCGGGCCGAAACCCCCGTGAAGCGTTCGTAATGGCCAAGGTCGAGGTCCGTCTCGGCGCCATCGTCGGTCACGAACACTTCACCGTGCTGATACGGGCTCATCGTGCCCGGATCGACGTTGAGGTAGGGATCGAACTTGCGAATGCGGACCTTGAAGCCGCGCGCCTGAAGGAGCGCTGCCAAGCTTGCCGCCATGAGGCCTTTGCCGAGCGAGGAAACCACGCCGCCGGTGATGAAAATATACCGCGTCATGGGAATCGCGCCTTAATCGTGAGGAGGGGGGAAAGACAAGCGCCATCGGCGCCAATCCGGGAATGAATCCACAATTGCGTGGATCGCTTATCGCAAACAAGGCTCCGCCCGCCCCTCCGAAGGTCGGCGGGGCGGGCGGGCATCATGCTGGAATGCTTACTTTTTGGCCGCGCCAGCCAGCGGATCGAGCGGCGCTGCCGGAGCAGGGCTGTTCGTCGCAGCGGGAGCCGTGGTCTTGCCCAGCGGATCGGCGGGCGCCGAGGCCGGAGCGGTGGGCACGGCGCGGTTGAGCGAATCATCCACCGTCTCGGCCGAGCCGCTCTTGACCGCCAGAGCAGCCAGAATGATCGAGAGCGCCACGAAGAGGCCGCCCAGAACCTGGGTCATGCGCGTCATGAAATCGGCGGCGCCGCGTGCCGACATAAAGCCCGAGGGGCTGCCGCCCACGCCCAGCCCGCCGCCTTCCGACTTCTGGATCAGGATCACGACGACCAGCAGAATGGTAACCAGGGCCTGCACGACCGTCAGGAACAGAAACAGGGAGGACATGAACAGGCTCTCATCGCGTGAAACGGATTAAAATCGCTGGCGCATCTAGGCGTGCGAGGCCACGAGCGCAAGGCGTGGCCGGGCGATTTTAGCAACTATTATGACACAGTGGACACAGACAAGGCTGCGGATCAGGCCTCGACCAGCGCGGCGGCGGCCAGAATGATCCCGGAAAAACGCTCTGCGGTCAGGCTCGCGCCGCCCACCAGCGCCCCGCCGACATCCTCGGCAGCCAGCAGTTCAGCGGCATTCTCCGGCGTCACCGAACCGCCATAGAGGATACGCACCCCCTGCCCCGCCGCGCCATAGACCTCGACCAGCGTGGCGCGGATGGCGCGATGCATCGCCCCCACATCCGCCACCGTGGGCACGCGACCCGTGCCGATCGCCCAGACCGGTTCGTAACCGACCACCAGATGGGCGGCGGCATCGGGCACCTGAGGCAGCGAGGCGCGCAATTGCGCCGTCACCGTCGCCACGGCCTGGCCTTCAAGGCGCTTGTCCTCATTCTCGCCGACACAGACCAGCGCCTGCATGCCGGCGGCCAGCACCGCCTCGGCCTTGGCACGGACCAGCGAATCATCCTCGCCCTGCTGCCAGCGCCGCTCGGAATGGCCCACGATCACGAAACGCGCGCCGGAATCGGCCAGCATGGAGGCAGAGACCTCACCGGTGAAAGCGCCGCTCTCGCCGGTATGGGCATTCTGGGCGCCAACGCCGATATGCTGCGCCTCATGCGCCACGGCGTAAAGCAGCGTGGCGGGCGGCGCGAGAGCGATCTCGACCGAAGGATGGCGCTGGGCCAGCCGGTCGATCGCCCTTGCCTCGGCCAGAGCGCCGCGCAGGCCGTTCATCTTCCAGTTCCCCACGATATACGGCCTGAGCGCCATCAAATCTCGTTCCCTCTCTGGGCGCCGCCCGGGGGGCGACACCGATGAATCGCGGCGCGGGCGAAACGCTCGACACAGGATGGAGCGCTGCGGCGCCCTTGCCGCAAAATAAGCTGCATGTCCGGAGCGATCTCATCGCATTCCGCTTCCGCATAGGTATGCATAACCAGCAATCCATGCCCAATGCAAGTCCTTGCTGCAAGCGCACAGACCATAATGGACCAATGCGGGCAGACCATTGCGGGAACGCCCAAGGCGCTCTAAAGCCCCGAGCCATATGTTCGCCCGGCCTGGGGCGCGTCCTCCTGTATCGGGAGCGCGCTGCTGGCACACGGGGGGCGGTTGGATTAAGGTTGGCCGATGCTTCAGTTCTTTCGCAACATCTTCAAATCCTCGCTGGGTGTCGGCATCGCCATCGCCTTTCTGGTGCTGATCATCGGCGGTTTTGCCGCCAGCGATGTCGCCAGCAATCTGGTGAGCGGCGGCGGATCGGGTGAGACTGTCGCCAAGGTCGGCTCGACCACGATCACCGGCACGCAGGTGATGAAGCAGGCCCAGCAGTCGGTCGAAATCGCCCGTCAGGACAACCCCAAGGTGACGATGCGCGATTTTCTGGCGCAGAACGGCCTGACGCAGGTGATCGACCAGATGGTCGACCGCACCGCTTTGCTGGTCTTCGGCCAGAAGAACGGCATCGTTGCTGGCAAGCGCCTGGTGGACAGCGAACTGGCCAAGATCCCCTCGCTGCAGGGCCCGGACGGCAAGTTTGCCGATGCCAACTACCGCCAGATGCTGGCCCAGCGCAATCTGACCGACAAGGACGTGCGTGAGGATATCGCGCAGGGTCTGGTCGCCCGCCAGCTGCTCACCCCCGCCCAGCTGGGTACGGTGACGCCGATGGAAGCCGCGCTGCGCTATGCCACGCTGCTGAAGGATCATCGCAGCGGTTCGGTTGCGGCGCTGCCCTCGCAGGCCTTCCTGCCCGCCACGCCGCCCAGCGATGCCGAGGTGGCCAGCTGGTACAACAGCCACAAGCTGTTCTTCAACCAGCCCGAACACCGCGTGATTCGCTATGCCACCTTCGATGACAGCGTGGCCCGGAACGTCACCGCGCCCACCGATGCCGAGATCGCCCAGCGCTACAACGCCGACAAGGCGCAGTATGAAGCCAGCGAGACGCGCAAGATCAGCCAGCTGATCCTGCCGACCGAAGCCGCCGCCAAGACCCTCTCGGAGGAACTGGCCAAGGGCACCTCGATGGAAGCCGCCGCCAAGGCGCGCGGTCTTTCGGTGGGCAGCCTCGGCCCGGTCGCCAAACCGGCGCTGGCCGCGCAGACCTCGCAGGCGATCGCCGATGCCGCCTTTGCCGCGAAGAAGGGCGTGCTGCCCGCGCCGGTGAAGGGCATTCTGGGCTATGCCGTGGTGCGCGTGGACGACATCATCGTGAAGCCCGCCCGCACACTGGATCAGGCCAAGGGCGAGATCGCCGAGGCTCTGCTGGCTGACAAGCGCAAGGCGGCCCTCGCCAGCGTGACCACCAGGATCGAGGACAGCTTCGGCAAGGGCGGCGCGCTCAGCGATGCCGCCAAGGAGCTGGGCGTGACGCTGACCTCCACCCCGGCGCTCAACGCCGATGGCACCGTCTTCGGCAATCCCCAGCAGAAGGCCCCGCCCGAGCTGGCCAAGGCCGTGCCCGCCGCCTTCGCCATGGAGCGCGACCATGCGCCCCAGCTGGCCGAGATCGAGCCCGGCAAGAAGTTCCTGATGTTCGATGTGGACAGCATCGTGCAGGCCGCCCCGCTGCCTCTCGATCGCGTGAAGCCCGCCGTGGTCGCCGCGATCCAGATGGAAAAGGGCGCTCAGGCCGCCAAGAACGCCGCGCTGCGCGTGCTCGACAAGGTCAAGCATGGCGGTGAACTGGGTGCCACCGTTGCCGGGCTGGGCGTCAAGCTGCCGCCGGTGCAGGCGCTTTCGCTGGGTCGTGAGCAGCTTCAGGCCCAGCAGGGCCAGCTGCCGCCCGCCATGGGCCTGTTCTTCTCGATGGCAAAGGGCAGCACCAAGCTGCTGCCGCTGCCGGGTGGCCGCGGCTGGCTGGTGGTGCAGCTCAAGGACATCACCACCACGCCGGTCAAGCCCGACGATCAGCTGGTGAGCGATGCCAAGCGCGAACTGGCCAGCCTGCTGGGCCGCGAATATGGCGATTCCCTGCGCCGCGCGATCCGCGCCGATGTGGGCGCCACCCGTAACGAGGCCGCCATCAACGGCGTCGCCAAGCAACTGGCGGGCAACTGAGCCCGCCTCCCTTTCCACCAACTCAAGAAAATGGAACCATGACCCAGATCAGCACCACCGCCCGCCCCGACAACCAGGAGGCAGCCCTTGCCGCCCTGCGCGAAGGCAAGCCGGCGCTGGTCTGGCGTCGCATCATTGCCGATACCGAGACGCCGGTGGGCGCGGGCGCCAAGCTGATCGAGAGCGGTCGCGGCGATTTCCTGCTCGAATCGGTGCAGGGCGGCGAGGTGCGCGGGCGCTACAGCCTGCTGGGCCTCGATCCCGATCTGGTGTTTCGCGCTGTCGGCAAGAAGGCAGAAATCAACCGCATCTGGCAGCATGACCGCGCCGCATTCGAGCCGCTGTCGGCCGATCCGCTGACCGAGCTGCGCGCTCTGGTGGCAGCGTGCCATATCGATGTGCCGGCGCAGCTGCCCCCGGCGCTGGCCTGTCTGGTCGGCTATTTCGGCTATGAAACCTTCGGACTGGTCGAAAACCTGCCGCGCCCGGCGCAGAGCGATCTCGATCTGCCGGACATGCTCTTCGTGCGCCCGCGCCTCATTCTGGTCTTCGACCGGCTGAGCGACGAGCTTTTCGTGATCGCGCCGATCTGGCCGTCATCCACCCCGCCCGAGCGGGCGCTGGATGCCGCGCATGACCGGATCGACGATGCCCTGCGCCGTCTGGCAGGCCCGACCCCGGACACCACCCACGCCATCACCGAAATGCCCGAGCCGCAGCTTACCCCGGTGATGCAGCCGGGCCGCTATGGCGAGATGGTCAAGGCCGCCAAGGATTACATCTCGGCGGGCGATATCTTTCAGGTGGTGCTGGCGCAGCGCTTCACCGCGCCCTTCACCCTGCCGCCTTTCGCGCTTTACCGTTCTCTGCGCCGGGTGAATCCCTCGCCCTTCCTCTATTTCCTCGATCTGCCCGGCTTTGCCGTGGTCGGCTCCAGCCCGGAAATTCTGGTGCGCGTGCGCGCCGGGGAAGTGACGATCCGCCCCATCGCGGGCACCCGTCCGCGCGGCAAGACCGCCGAGGAAGACAAGGCCAATGAGATCAGCCTGCTGGCCGATCCCAAGGAGCGGGCCGAGCATCTGATGCTGCTCGATCTGGGCCGCAACGATGTGGGCCGGGTGGCGGCGCGCGGCAGCGTGAAGGTCACCGAAAGCTACACCATCGAGCGTTACAGCCATGTGATGCACATCGTCTCCAATGTGGTGGGCGAGCTGGATACGGCCAAACATGACGCCATCGATGCGGTCTTTGCGGGCTTTCCGGCCGGCACGGTCAGCGGGGCGCCCAAGGTGCGTGCCTGCCAGATCATCGCCGAGCTGGAAGGCGAGACGCGCGGGGCCTATGCGGGCGGCGTCGGCTATTTCGGACCCGACGGCAATCTGGACAGCTGCATCGTGCTGCGCACCGCCGTGGTGAAGGATGGCATGATGCATGTGCAGGCGGGCGCGGGCATCGTGGCCGACAGCGATCCGGCCAGCGAGCAGCGCGAGTGCGAGCATAAGGCCGGTGCCCTGTTCGCCGCCGCCCGCGAGGCCGTGCGCGTGGCAAGCGAAGCCGGTTTCGGGCAATGAGCGACAGTCTGGCCGACAGCCATTCCTTCACCATCGTCAGCGATGAGAAGGATTGGCTGTCGGCAAGCTGGCTGCTGACGCGTCATCGCTGGCTGTGGAAACGGCTGATCGTGGTCTCGGGCTCAATCTGGCTGCTTTACTGCGGCTTGGAGGTGTTGCCCGATGGCTTGCAATATGGCTGGCATCGCGCATGGATTCTCCATGGCCTGCTATGGGGCACCGGCATCACGCTGGCGGTGATCGCCATCGGTGTGGCCTTGGCTTGCGGCCTGCTGCCCTTCCGGGTGCGCAAACTGTTCCGTGACGCGTCCAAGCTGGCGCAGTCCACGCAGTTCACCTTCGATGCCAAGGGACTGCGCACCGCCAACCAGCACGCCACCACCACGCTGGACTGGCTCCAGTTCGAGCGATGGCTTGAGAATGACCGCATCCTGCTGCTGATCGTGATGCAGCGCAGCTATTACGCCATTTCCAAGTCGCAAGTCGCTCCCCATATCATCGACGCGCTGAGGTCGGCCCTGATTGCCGCCCGCGTCCCCCATCGCTAGGTTTTTCGCCATGATCCTCGTTATCGACAATTACGACAGCTTTACCTTCAACCTCGTCCACTACCTGCTGGAACTGGGCGCCGAGGTCGAAGTGGTGCGCAATGACGCGCTTTCCGCCGGACAGGCTATTTCCTCGGGCGCTCAGGGCTTCCTGATCTCGCCAGGGCCCTGCACGCCCAATGAGGCGGGGATCAGCCTCGATCTGGTCGGCGCCGCCGCCGACGCTGGCAAGCCGCTGCTGGGCGTGTGTCTGGGCCATCAGGCCATCGGCCAGTATTTCGGCGGCAAGGTGGTGCGCGGCGGGCTGATGCACGGCAAGACCAGCCCGGTCACCCATGACGACACCGGCGTGTTTGCAGGCCTCCCCTCGCCCTTTACCGCCACCCGCTATCACTCGCTGATCGTGGACAACATTCCCGAGACGCTGGAGGTCAACGCCCGCAGCGACGATGGCCATGTGATGGGCTTCCGCCACGCCACCCTGCCGATCCATGGCGTGCAGTTCCACCCCGAGAGCATCGCGACGGAACATGGCCATGCCATGCTGGCCAACTTCCTGCGCAGCGCCGGGATGAGCGTGACCATGCCGGAAACCCTTACGCCGATCCGCGCGGCATGAGCATCCTCTCGCAGGGCACTCTGCCCCCCGTTGCGCTGACGCCCTTCGCTCAGGATGAGGCCGAGGCGATCTTCGCCGCGATCCTCGACGCGCAGGTGGATGCCGACGCCATCGCCACCTTCCTCTCGGACCTGTCCGACCGGGGCGAAACCGCCAGCGAGATCGCCGGCGCCGCTCTGGCCATGCGCGCCCGCATGATCCCGGTGGAAAGCCCCGAGGGCGCCATCGATGTCTGCGGCACGGGCGGCGACGGCCATCATACGCTCAACGTCTCGACCGCCGTCAGCCTCGTGGTCGCGGCCTGCGGCGTGCCGGTGGCCAAGCATGGCAACCGCGCCGCCAGCTCCAAGGCGGGCGCCGCCGACACGCTGGAGGCGCTGGGCCTGAACCTCGCCAACGCCGGGGAGCGCGCCGCCGAAACGCTTGAGGATATCGGCATCGCCTTCCTCTTCGCGCAGACGCATCACCCCAAGCTGGGCCCCATCGCGCCGATCCGCAAGGCGCTGGGCAAGCGCACCATTTTCAACCTGATGGGCCCGCTGGCCAATCCGGCCAATGTGCAGCGCCAGTTGGTGGGCATCGCCCGCCCCGCCTATGTGCCGATCTATGCCGAGGCGCTGGAAGCTCTGGGCACGGAGCGCAGCTTTATCGTCTCGGGCGATGAGGGGCTGGACGAACTCTCGCTGGCAGGCGGCAATGAATGCGCCGAGGTGCAGGGCAAAACCATCGCCATGCATCGCGTTTCGGCAGCGGATGTGGGCCTGCCGGTGCATCCCGTCACCGCGCTGCGGGGCGGCGATGCGGCCTACAATGCCGATGCCCTGCGCCGGCTCTTGATGGGCGAGGAAGGCCCCTATCGCGATGCCGTGCTGTTCAACGCCTCTGCCGCGCTGCGCGTGGCGGGCGAGGTGGAAAACTGGCGTGAAGGCGTCGAGGAAGCCGCCGAGGTGATCGACAAGGGGCTCGCCAAGGCGCTGCTCGACTGCTGGATCGATGCGGTCCGATGAGCGATATGACAAAGATGGATACGACGATGACCGACAAGCTGACCGAAATCTGCGCCACCAAGGCTGAAGAGGTTGCCGCCCGCAAGCCGCTGGCCAGCCTGTCGGACCTCGACGCACGTGCTGCCCTGCAAACCGCCCCGCGCGGGTTTGAGGCCGCTCTGCGCGCCAAGGCCGCCACCGGCTTCGCGCTGATCGCGGAGATCAAGAAGGCCAGCCCGTCGAAGGGCCTGATCCGCGCCGATTTCGATCCGCCAGCCCATGCCCGCGCCTATCAGGCCGGGGGCGCCGCCTGCCTCTCGATCCTGACCGACGCGCCCTATTTTCAGGGCCATGAAGATTACCTCATCGCCGCCCGCGCCGCCTGCGACCTGCCCGTCATCCGCAAGGATTTCATGATCGACCCATGGCAGGTGGCCGAGGCGCGTTCCATCGGTGCCGATGCGATCCTGATCATCGTCGCCGCGCTGGAAGACGCCCAGATGGCCGAGATCGAGGCAGCGGCGCTGGAACGCGGCATGGATGTGCTGGTCGAAGTCCACAATGAGGCCGAGATGGAACGTGCCGCGCGTCTCACATCCCGCCTGATCGGCGTGAACAACCGCGATTTGAAGCGCTTCAAGACCGACATCGCCACCACCGAGCACCTCGCTCCGCTGGCGCCTGAAGGCACGCTGCTGGTGGCTGAAAGCGGCATCAACAGCCATGAGGATCTGGTGCGTCTGGCGCAAAGCAACGCCCGCACGTTCCTGGTCGGCGAAAGCCTGATGCGTCAGGCCGATGTCGAGGCCGCCACGCGCCAGCTGCTGACCGGCGCCTGATCCGATGGCCGAGCTGACCCACCTCGACGCTCAGGGCCATGCCCGCATGGTCGATGTGGGCGGCAAGGCCGAGACCAGACGCCTCGCCATCGCCGAGGGCCGCATCCTGATGGGCCCGCAGGCGCTGGAGGCGATCCGCGATGGCGCCATCCCCAAAGGCGATGTGCTGGCCGCCGCGCGCATCGCCGGGATCATGGCCGCCAAGAAGGTCGGCGATCTGATCCCGCTGTGCCATCCGCTGGCACTTGATTCCGTCAGCGTTGACTTCGTTCTTGAAGACAATGGGTTACGCTGCACCGCCAGCGCCAGCCTCACCGGCAAGACTGGCGTGGAGATGGAAGCGCTGACCGCCGTCTCCGTCGCGCTGCTGACGGTCTATGATATGGCCAAGGCAGTGGACAAGGCGATGGAGATCACCGGCATCCGCCTGATCGAAAAACACGGCGGCAAATCGGGCAGCTGGTACGCGCCCGGCAGGCCAGCCTGATGCCGCCGCTCCCGCTGGCAGAGGCGCAGCAGCGACTGCTCTCCACCATCACCCCGCTGCCTGTTGAAACCCTGCCCATCGAACAGGCCGCTCGGCGCTGGCTGGCGGAGCCTTTGGCAGCGCGCCGCACTCAGCCCGCCGCCGACCTCTCCGCGATGGATGGCTATGCCATGCGCGCGCAGGACTTGCCCGGCCCATGGCGCGTGGTGGGCGAGAGCGCGGCAGGCCACCCATGGCCTCACCCCGTCCAGCCCGGCGAGGCGATCCGCATCGCCACCGGCGCGCTGATGCCCGCAGGCGCCGATGCCATGGTGCTTCAGGAAGATGTCACACGCGATGGCGACCACCTGACCCTGACCGGCGATACTCCCAACCCTCCGGGCCGCCACATCCGCCGCACAGGGCTGGATTTCACGCAGGGCACGCCTTTGCTGCCCGCCGGAACCCGCCTCGGCCCGGCCCAGATCGCTCTGGCCATTTCGGGCGGCCATGGCAGCGTGAGCGTGCGCCGCCTGCCCCGCGTCACCATCATCGACAGTGGCGACGAACTGGTTTCCCCCGGCACAGATCCCCTGCCGCACCAAATCCCCGCCAGCAATGGCGCGATGCTGGCCGCGATGGTCGGCGCCGTGGGCGCGGAGGTGACGCGCATCGGCCCGGTGCTAGACGATTTATCCGCGCTGGTCGCCGCTCTGCAGGCCGCTGGCGAGGCCGATCTGATCGTCACCTCGGGCGGCGCTTCGGTGGGGGATCACGATCTGATCCGCCCGGCGCTGGAAGCATGGGGGGCGCAGCTGGCCTTCTGGCGCGTGGCGATGCGCCCCGGCAAGCCACTGATGCATGCGCGGCGAGGCGCGTGCCATATTCTTGGCCTGCCGGGCAATCCGGTCTCCGGGCTGGTGTGCGGGCAGTTTTTCCTGCTGCCGATGCTGCGTGCCATGATGGGCGCCAGCACGGTTCTGCCCCGCCGCGTCAGCGCCCGGCTGACAGCCCCTGTGCCCGCAGGCGGCAAACGCCAGGAATTTCTGCGTGGGCTTTGGGATGGCGAAACCGTCACCCCCAACCCGATGCGTGACAGCAGCGCTCTGGCAGCAATGGCGGCCAGCAATTGCCTGATCGACCGGCCCATCGATGCCGATGCCGCCGAAATGGGCGCAACCGTGGGAATTTATCTGCTGGACACGCATTCCCTTGCTTGACGGCTCCAACATTGTTGCATAAATGTTCTTTGTTCGTTCGGAAACGGAACGGCAGGAAGGACATCCGCATGCTCACCCGCAAGCAGCACGAATTGCTCCGCTTTATCCAGGTCCGGCTGGAGGAGGATGGCGTCTCCCCCTCGTTCGAGGAAATGAAGGAAGCGCTCGACCTCAAGTCGAAATCGGGTGTCCACAGGCTGATTTCGGCGCTGGAAGAACGCGGCTTTATCCGCCGCCTGCCCAACCGCGCCCGCGCCCTTGAAGTGCTGCGCCAGCCCGAGGATGTAGTCAGCAGCACGCGGACCGCGCCAGCCCCCCGCGCGCCTGCCGCTCCAGTGGCGCCCACCCGCCCTGCCGCGCTGACCTCCTCTGGTCTGACTGGCGCCCCGGTCGCCGCGCTGCGTGCGGACAATGATGTGATCGAGATTCCGCTGCATGGCCGCATCGCTGCAGGCGTGCCGATCGAGGCGCTGGAAGGCCAGTCGACCTTGCCGGTGCCCGCTGCCCTGCTCGGCTCGGGCGATCATTACGCGTTGGAAGTTTCGGGCGATTCCATGGTCGAGGCCGGCATTCTCGATGGCGATCTCGCCCTGATCCGCAGCACCGAGAGCGCCCGTGACGGCGAAATCGTGGTGGCACTGGTACGCGGCGGGGAAGCGACGCTGAAATATCTGCGCCGCGAAGGTGGCATGATCCGGCTCGATCCGGCCAATGCCACCTATCAGTCGCAATATTATCGCCCTGACGAAGTGCAGGTGCAAGGCAAGCTGGCAGGGCTGCTGCGCCGCTATCACTGATAGTTCAGGAGGGGGCAGAACGGTTCTGCTCCCTCTCTGCTTTGCGCATGGGCGTCATAGGCGCATGGCCTGGAGCATGTTCAAGCTGACTGCATAAGGTCAACGGTTCGGAACATGCGACAGCAAAGGATCAGAGCGTTTCGCTGTCGGTGAAAACGCGCTGGTGCCAGTTGAGGCAAGATCGGCCTTCGCGGCGATGTTTATGATGATTGCGGCGGATTGCGCAGTCCATCGCCAAGATGGCCTCATTTCAACACCGCGCCACCTCACCAGAGCAGTCTCCGACACCCAATCGGCATTCCTCCCGCAGGCCCGCTTTGACTGCATCTGGCAACATCAGGGTTCTGGCACCTCGCGGGGCGCATGGTGCGGGGCACGCCACCAGGGGTGGTCGCCGGCAGATTGCTCCACGGTGGTCACCCGGCGGTGTTCCAGATCCAGCGACAGGCCGCCGCTGCGCAGCAGCAAGCTACGGTCAGCCTTGAGCAATCTGGGGTGGCACGGGCCATAGAGTTTGTCCGGCGCCACCACGATATCGCTTTGAGCGCAGGCCTGCGCCAGTTCGGCAGGCTTGGGTTCGCCCTTGCCCCGCGCGATCAGCAGACGCCAGCGCCTTCCCCCCCGGTCGAGATCCAGCGCGCAAAAGCCTTCTGAACAGCGTGCACCGGGCCATGTCGTCAGCGGGGTGACCGTGCCGGTCAACCCTGCAGCCTCCAGCATGGACTCGCCCATGCGGCCTCCCTTGCCTTCGCGCAGGATCAGCAGGGCTCGGCCCTGGACGCCGGTGATGCCAATGTTCTTGCCGTCCCCGGTGATCAGCACATCGGGCGGATGCAGCCAGGCCAGTGAAACGATCGCCGCTAAAGCGAGCAACAACCCCCACAACCGCCCCCGCCCGTGCCACAAGGCCAGCCACAGCATGCCGCTTACAAACAGCAGAAACCGCCCCCCATCCATGGCGGGCATCATCGTCACCGAGGCCGGGCGCTGCGCCGTCCACCGGGCAATCGCCAGCAGCAGGTCGAGCGATTCCCCGCAAACCCACCATGCCGGGCCACCCATCCCCACCAGATCCAGCGCCAGCCCCAGCGCGATGGCAGGCATGGACACAAAGGTGGTCAGCGGAATGGCCACCAGATTGGCCATTGAGCCGTAAATCCCCGCCCGATGGAAATGGAACAGCGCAATGGGCATCAACGCCAGATCGATGACCATCCCCGACAGCAGGATCATCGCCAGATGGCGGAGCATGCGCAGCCACCAGCCTTCCTCACGCGGGGCCAGAAAGGCGCGGACCGGAGCGCAATCATGCAGCACCACCAGCGCCAGCACCGAACCGAAGCTCATCTGAAAGCTGGGCCCGATCACCGCCTCGGGCCAGAGCAGCATGGTGCAGATCGACCCCACCGCCAGCAGGCGCACCGTAAAGGGCTGCCTGCCCAGCGCCAGCCCGATCATCACCAGCAAGGCCCCCAGCACCGAGCGCACGGTCGGCACCTGGGCGCCGGTCAGCAACGTGTAGAAAATGCCTGCCGCTCCGCCACAGCCGCTCGCCAGCAGCGGCAGGCGCACCCGCAAGGCCAGCCATGGGAACAGCGCCAACAGCCGGATCGCCAGCACATAAACCCCGGCGATCACCGCGCTCACATGCAAGCCGCTGACCGACAGCAAATGCGTCAGGCCCGAGTCGCGCATCGCCTGCTCATCGGCGACGGGGATACCGCCACGATCTCCACTGGCAAACGCCGCCGCGATGCCGCCCGCCGGGCCTGACAGGCGGGATCGCACATGATCGGCCAGAGCATGGCGCGCCCGGGCCAGCCACGAATCGCCCGGCGCCGGCGTCACCACCGTCACCGGGCCGATCACCGTGCCCGTGGCCGCCACACCGTCGAACCAGGCCGAGCGTGCCGCATCATAGCCTCCGGGCAGGTCCGGAGCGGCCGGCGGCATCAGCCTTGCTCGCAACCGCACAACCGCGCCTTCGGTCAGGCCGGGACGATCGGCGCTGTCCGGCATGGAGAGTCGCGCCAGAATCGGGCAGCCGCTGCCCGGCTCGGCAAAGGCCAGTTCCAGCCGCAAACGATGGTCGGCAGGCTGGGCATAGCGGTCCATCACGCGGGCGGTGATCACCGGGGCCATCGGCTGCACAATGGCGGGCGTGCCCACCAGTGCCGATTTGGCCCAGATCAGCCCGCAACCCGCCGCCACAGCCAGCCCCATCCCCGCCAAAGCACCGCGCAGATGGCCATGGGAAACAGCGGGCAGCAACCATGCCAAAGCTGCCAACCCTATACCAAAGGCTGATAGGCCCAACCAAAGCCAGCCATTGGCAAGCGTGAACCACAGGCCTATGCCACCGCCAACCCCCACGGCCAGCCATGGCCAGCGATCCGCACCGGCATCGTTCAGAAAATGTTCTGCCCGCAAGGCAAGGCTGGACAAGATCGCGCCGCTGGTCCTATGGCCGTGTTGCAATGCAGCGGCGCCCCACAGGCGCCGTAAGCGCGGGGCGCGAAAAGTGTGCCCAGTGGTGATGCCGAAACGGCTGGCCATAGTTGGGCAGAGTGACAGGAAGGACGAGTGAATGGCAAGTGTTGACGTGAACGGTGATGGCGTGGCCAAGGATGGCGCGACTGTCACTTCTTCCGTCGAAAACCGGCCTGTCGTCACCCGTTTTGCGCCCTCGCCCACCGGTTATCTGCATATCGGCGGCGCTCGCACCGCCCTTTTCAACTGGCTCTATGCGCGTGCCAATGGGGGGAAATACCTCTTGCGCATCGAGGACACCGACCGCGCCCGCTCGACCGAGCCCGCGATCGAGGCGATCTTCGATGGTCTGAACTGGCTGGGTCTGGGCGGCGATGAGGCCCCCGTTTTCCAGTTTGCGCGTTCGGATCGCCATGCGCAGGTCGCCGCGCGGCTGCTCGATTCGGGCCATGCCTATCGCTGCTATCTCACGCAGGAAGAACTCGCCGCCCGCCGCGAGGCCGCTGCTGCCGAAAAGCGCCCGTTCCGCGTCGTCTCCGAATGGCGCGATGCCACGCCGGACCAGTGGCCCGAGGGCAAGGCCTATGTGGTGCGCGTCAAGGCCCCGCGTGAGGGCGAAGTGACCATCTCCGACCGCGTGCAGGGCGATGTCACCGTCGCCAATGCCGAGCTCGATGATTTCGTCATCCTGCGCTCGGACGGCACGCCGACCTATATGCTCGCCGTGGTGGTGGACGACCATGACATGGGCGTGACCCATGTGATCCGCGGCGACGACCATCTCAACAACGCCTTCCGCCAGCTGGTGATCATCCGCGCGATGCATGCCATCGAGGGCGGTTGGGAAGATCCGATCTACGCCCATATCCCGCTGATCCACGGTTCGGATGGCGCCAAGCTTTCCAAGCGTCACGGCGCGCTGGGCGTCGACGCCTATCGCGATGACATGGGCCTGCTGCCCGAAGCGGTGTTCAACTATCTGCTGCGTCTGGGCTGGGGCCATGGCGATGAGGAAATCATCAGCCGCGAGCAAGCGGTGGAATGGTTCGACATTGCCAATGTCAACAAGGGTGCCTCGCGCTTCGACATGAAGAAGCTGGAGAACCTCAACGGCCATTACATCCGCGAGGCGGACGATGCCCGCCTGGCCGCGCTGGTCGCCCCGCTGGTGACCGGCGACAATGTGGACATGGATCTGCTCACCCGCGCCATGCCGGTGCTCAAGGTGCGCGCCAAGGATCTGAACGAGCTGGCGCAGGGCGCCGGTTTCCTCTTCGCCCAGCGCCCCCTGCCCCTCGATGCCAAGGCCGAAAGCCTGCTGACCGAGGAGGCCCGCGCGCTGCTGGCCCAGATCCACGCGACATTCGCGGCCGAGCCCGAATGGGCCATCGAGCCGCTGGAGGCCAGCCTGAAGGCAATGGCCGCCGACCTCAATCTGGGGCTTGGCAAGCTGGCTCAGCCGCTGCGTGCGGCGCTGACGGGCCAGGGCACCTCGCCCGGGATTTTCGACGTTTTGGTTTTGCTCGATCGTGACGAGAGCCTGGCCCGCATTGCGGCACAGGCCCAACCCGCCACGGCAGGGCACAGTTAAGGAGAACTGTTGTGGCTGATCTCGCCAAAATCAATCTTGGCGGCAAGGAGGTTGAAGCTCCTGTGCTGAAGGGCTCCGTGGGGCCGGATGTGATCGACATCCGCAAGCTCTACGGCCAGACCGGCGCCTTCACCTATGACCCGGGCTTCACCTCGACCGCCAGCTGCGAAAGCGCGCTGACCTACATCGATGGTGACGAAGGCGTGCTGCTGCATCGCGGCTACCCCATTGGCCAGCTGGCGGAAAACAGCTCCTTTATGGAGACCTGCTATCTGCTGCTGAACGGCGAGCTGCCCAACAAGGATGAACTGGCCGGGTTCAACCACACGATCAGCCGCCACACCATGGTGCATGAGCAGCTGACCAGCTTCTTCAGCGGCTTCCGTCGCGACGCTCACCCGATGGCGGTGATGGTCGGCGTGATGGGCGCGCTGTCGGCCTTCTACCCCGACTCGACCGACATCGCCGATCCCGAGCAGCGCAAGATCAGCGCCCATCGACTGATCGCCAAGGTGCCCACCATCGCGGCGATGGCCTACAAGTACTCGATCGGCCAGCCCTTCGTGTACCCCGACAACAAGCTGTCCTACGCGGGCAACTTCCTGAAGATGACCTTCGGCGTCCCCGCCGAGGAGTATGAAGTCGTCCCCGCCGTCGAAAAGGCGATGGACCGCATCTTCATCCTGCACGCCGACCACGAGCAGAATGCCTCGACCTCGACCGTGCGTCTGGCCGGTTCCTCGGGCGCCAACCCGTTTGCCTGCATCGCGGCCGGCATCGCCTGCCTGTGGGGCCCGGCGCATGGCGGCGCCAATGAAGCGGCGCTCAACATGCTGCGCGAGATCGGCACGCCCGACAAGATCAACCACTACATCGAGCGCGCCAAGGACAAGAACGATCCGTTCCGTCTGATGGGCTTCGGTCACCGCGTGTACAAGAACTACGATCCGCGCGCGACCGTGATGCAGAAGACCGTGCGCGAAGTGTTCGATGCCCTGAAGGTCAACGATCCGCTGTTCGAGACCGCGCTGCGTCTGGAGGAAATCGCCCTTTCCGATCCGTATTTCGCGGAAAAGAAGCTGTTCCCCAACGTGGACTTCTACTCGGGCATCATCCTCTCGGCCATCGGCTTCCCCACCACCATGTTCACCGTGCTGTTCGCCCTGGCGCGCACCGTGGGCTGGGTGGCCCAGTGGAACGAAATGATCTCCGATCCAGGCCAGAAGATCGGCCGCCCGCGTCAGCTCTACACCGGCCCGACGCAGCGCGATTACGTGGACATCAGCAAGCGCTGATTGCTACGCATTCTGCCAAATGAAGGCGCGAGGGGGAAACCTCTCGCGCTTTTGTTTTGTGGGCCGGGGGAAGAGGCCTCTGGCGGGCAAAAGGCCCCAAGCGTGCGCTTATCGCACGCGGAAGAACAGGCTGCTCCGATTTCAGCAGCTGTCGTTGACGGCCAGGTTGATCCCATTAAACCATTGCGCCATGGGAAAAGCGCCAGATCGTGGGATACAAAGGCGTAGCCTCGTCTTGAGGGCAATCTATGCCCTTTGCCTGACCGGCGCGACCTGCAATCATTGGGCCGCGATTGTTCAACATGGTTTTCTCTGGGATTACGGCGGGCTCCCGCGAGCCAGCGCCACCTTCTGGACAATGCTGGCTGTGATCGATCCGGCTGCTGCCGTCCTTCTCTTCAAACGGCCCAATATGGGTGTTGCGGCGACCGCAACCATCATCATTGTGGATGTGATCCACAATATGTGGATCATGGCGCGCTATTTTCCACCATTGCTCCAACGGCTTGCGGAAACACCGCAGGTGATTGCGCAAATCGCCTTCATGATCTTTGTCGCGATCACGGCACCTTTTGCCTGGAGGCCAAAGGGCGACTTTCAAGGCCGCCAACCGCACAGGTAGAGAGCCTGAGCGCACGGATCGGGAGCCACTGCCGTTGCGTCGGAAGACGGTATGGGAGCGCGAGGGTGTAACACCCTCGCATTGTCCTTCTTGAACCCTTCAACTCCCCGCCGGAACATCCAGCAGGAAGCAGGCCCCCTCGCCCTTGGCGCTGACGACCGACAGTTCGCCCCCCATCGCCCGCGCCAGCCTGCGCGAGATGTACAGCCCCAGCCCCGATCCGCCGTCTCCGCTGCGGCCAAGGCGTTCGAACTTCTCGAAGATGCGCGGCTGGTCTTCAGGCGAAAGCCCCGGTCCCTGATCGGCGATGGCCACGCGAGCAAAGCCTTCATCGCGCGAGAGATCGACAATGATCGTCGATTTTTCAGGGCTGTAGCGGATGGCATTGCCAATCAGGTTGAGCAGGATCTGCAAAACCCGGCGGAATTCGGCCACCGCGGGCAGGCGCACGTCCAGCGCGGGGGCGCTGATCGTGATGCCCTTTTCGCGCGCCCGCATCGAGAGGATACCGGCAGCGCGGCGCGCGGCATCGGCCAGATCGATCGTGTCGGTGATGGTCGAGAAACCCTCGGCCTCGATCACGTCGAGATCGGCCAGATCGTCCACAAGGCCCATCAGATGCTCGCCCGCCGCGGCAATATCGGCGGCGTAGCGAGTGTAATCCTCGGACAGCGGCCCGGCGAGGCGGGTGCGGATCGTCTCGGCATTGGCGATGATGCGGGCGATGGGCTGGCGCAGCACCGGCGCCAGATCGCTGCCGATCACCGAGCGCTCGACAGGCTGAGCGACTGCGGCCACAGGCCGATGTGCCGGGGCGGGCGTGTCGGAGGTGAGGCAGAGGTCGAAACCGCCCGGTTCGGCGCCGCGCCCGGTGGCGGCGCTCAGGCCGGTGGGGATCAGCGTGGCGCGCCAGCGCCGGGTGGAGCCGGGCAGATCCACGCCGGCCCCATCCAGCAGGCGCCAGTGCAGAGGCTGGCGGTGCGTGTTGCCGGGGATGGTCACCACATCGGTCCAGGGATGGCCGGTGGCGGCGCGCAGGCGCGCGGCGGCCTCGGCCAGATCGCCGCCGTCGCAGGTGACGGCCAGCACATTCTGGCGCGCATCGAGGCGGACGGTCATTTCGGCGAGCGCACGGTCGATCTCGGCGCGGCGGCGCAGGGTGAGATCGGCGTTTTCCGCAGGCAGCGGCGAGCTTTGCCAATGGCGCAGCACGATGTCACAACCCTCGCCGGGGCGGGGCTGCACCTCGACCCAGGCGCGGATCACATCATGGCCGTCCTGAGCGGTGATGGCACGCGCCAGTTTCAGGCCGAAACGGCGCGCCTTGGCCACCACCTCGCGCAGTTCGGGGATGGCGATGGCGCCGGGCAAGCTGCCGCCGCAGCGCAGTTGCAGGCCCGCCAGAGGCTCATCAGCAGCGGTGAAATGATCATGCGCATCGCTATGCGCGCGGGCGAGAACGCTTTCGGACATATCCATGGATTTAGCCCTCCCCCGGCGATGATGTCAGCAGGGCGGCAGCGCGATCGGGCGTGATGCGGCCCAGCCCCTCGGGCAGGGTCGCGCCGGGATGCAGGGCGAGCAGCACCGCTTCGATGCCGCTGGTGTTCACCCCCCCGGCGCGCAGCCCCAGCACGAGGCGGGCCTTATGGCGCGAGAGCAGCGAGAGCAGCGCCTGAGCCCGGCTCTGCCCGCTGGCATGGGCCAGAGCGCTGGCAAACAGCGCCACGCCGGCATGCGAGAGGTCCAGCGCGGCCAGCACGCCCGGCCCCATCGCCCCGATCAGGCGGGAGAGCAGGCCAAGGCGGGTGGCAGCCTCATTGTAATCGGTGCGCAGGGCGGCGTGATGGTCCGGCGTGGTGTCAGCGGCCAGCAGCGCGCCGTGAAGCAGTTCGGCGGGCCATTCGCGCAGCGGCCATTGCATGCGGCGCTGCTGCTGGACGAAGCGCGCCTGCGAGGCCAGCACCTGCATCGCCAGCGCCGAAGTCTCGGCATCGGCGGAGGCGATCAAGGCCTGAAGCAGCGGCGAAAGCACCGGATCGATCCCCTGCACTTCCTGCAGGCGCCGCGTCACATGGGTTTCCAGCGCCAGAGCATGGGCCATGGGCACAAGGCCCGGCACCTCCACCAGAGCGGCAGTGTCATGATCCTGCGCCTCCTCTGGCGCCAGTTGCGCGGCGGCATCGGCGATCATGCCGCGCAGGGCAGCCAGCACATCATCGGCGAAGAATTCGCGGTCGTCATGGACCAGAAGGTGGCGCAGCACCGGCCCCACGCCCGAGGCAAGGCCATCGCCGCGCGCCAATTCCGCGCGCAGTCCCGCCTCGACGGGGTCTTCCTGTTCTGTCGGCGCGGGTCGCATGGGTTCCGGCCTAGCGCAACAAGGTTAAGCTGATGTTAGCTGTGACGCGCGATGCACGGCATTCAGCGCCAGCCCCAGATAGAGCAGCGCCAGCGCCATGATCGCGCTATCCAGCCATCCGACCATCGAGGCAGCCCCCAGCAGCACCGCCAGCAGCGCACGGTCGCTGACCCATGCCGCACGTTCCGGCGGCATCAGGGCGGAGGCCAGACGCAGCAGGCCCAGCAGCATCACCGGCTCGAAAGCGCGATAGGCCAGCTCCTGCCCCATGCGCGGGCTTTCGTTCCACAGCAGCAGCAGCGCCAGCGTCAGATCCAGCACGCCGCCATAGACGCGCATCGGCGCCAGTCGCGGCCGCGCCAGACGCAGCGAGCGCCGCTCGACCCGCCCGAACAGTGACGCCGAAAGAAACAGCACCCAAGCCCCTGCCGCCAGCACGCAGCCCGTGGCGGTGAAGCCAAACCACCCCGTCACCAGCGCCAGAGCACACAGCACCAGACCCGCGAGCGCCACCACCGTGCCGCCACTGCCCGCATGGAGCAGCGCCGGGCCCAGCAGCCGCACCCCGCGCCGCGCGACCCGCCCGGAAAGGCCCTGAGCCCCGCCGTCATGGGTGTGCAGGCGGAACCAGCCCTCCTCCACGGCATGGGCCTGCTCATCGTTGCGGACCAGCTGCCAATGGCCGGGCTCCAGCGCCGAAGCGGGCAGCACGCGTTGACCCACGCCCGATTGCAGCGCCACGCGCTGAAGGATCGAGAAAGGATCGGCATCGTCGGGCACGCCGGCCAGACGTTCGATCAGGCGGCCCGGCACGCGCAGCGCGCCGGCCGAGGCGTGGTTGATGTCCAGCCTTTCGAAACCGGCGGCGAGGCCGATCTCGATGGGCTGCGACAGCACGCAGGCCCCATCCTCGATCAGCGGCAGCATCAGTTCGGGCAGCACCAGCAGCCCCTCGGCAAAGGCGATCACATCGTCCGCCACCGAGACCAGACCCAGCATGCCGCGCACGCCGGGCACCGCATGAAACGAGGCCCCGGCATCCTCCGCCGCTTGGCGCAGCACGGGCATCTCGGGCTCATGGGGATGGGTGGCGCAGATGATCCGCTCGCAGCCCAGCGCCAGGGCAAGGCCCAGCTGATGCCGCGCCAGCGAAAGCCCGCCCACGCGCAGGGCGCCCACGGCCACAGGCGTGCTCTGGGTTGCTGCCGCAGCCGTGCCATGATCCGGCCCTGTCGGTTCAACCAATGATAGCAGGGCGATACGCAGCCGGGCTCTCCGCAAAAACGTCCCGGAAGGAGGGATCAGGGGTGTGTAAAGGAGGGCGGGCTGACTGCCAAGGAAGATTGGCAGCCAGATTGCCGAACGGCCCTCAAACCCGATCAGGCTTCGGCGAAATCCTGCGCGAAGGCCTGCAATTTGCGGATCACCACCGGCTCGCCCGGGGCGGCATGCAGCGCTTCCTCGGCCAGGGAGATCAGCGGCCAGGCCTGAAAGCTGGAACCAAGCCCGCGCAGACGCAGCGCGGCGATTTCCCAATTGGCATCGCAGCGGGCGCGGCGCAGCAGGTCGATCTGGCGAGTCAGACTGTCCAGAAACGCGCTGCGCAATTCCAGAAACAGCGCCTGATCGTCGCCAGCGGCAGCGGCGATGGTCGCGTCGAGTGCTCCAGCTTCATAGGCCATAAGGGGGAAACATACAGGGGTAAGATGAAGAGCAGTTTAACGGCGCCTCTTTCGTGCTATCGTCCCACAATGGCATCGAGACAGGACAACGCAGCCGCTGCGGCGGAAGGCGGGGCAGCTTTGGGGGATCAGCTCGGCACGGAGGAGAGCCCGGCGCGTGAAACCGCGCATCTCTCAGCGCTGAGCGATGATGCTTTCGATATGCCCGCCCCGGCCGCAAGCTGGCAGGATGAGGTGGAGCAGAGCGATTCGCCTGTCCCCCCTCGCCGCCCGGTGCTGCCGATTCTGGCGCTGGTGCTGCTGGCAGTCTGGACCGGTGCCTTTGTCTGGATCAACCGGGGCGAGGCCAATCTGCTGCCGGCCACCACGGTGATGCTGATCGCCCTGTGGAGCGGCCCTGCCGTGCTGCTGGCGATGCTGGCCTATGCCTTGCAGATGGGCGGCACACGCTCGGCCCTGCGCATGGGCGATGCGGCGCGGACCTTGCGCAGCGAATCCCTGGCGCTGGAAGAGCGGCTCGCCGCCATGAACCGCGAGCTGAGCCTGGCGCGCGATTTTATCGCCGCCCAGTCACGCGATCTCGATTCGCTCGGCCGCCAGACGGTGGAGCGCCTGACCCAGCATGGCGATCATCTGGCCGGTCTGGTGCGCGACAATGCCGCGGGGCTGGAGGTGATCAACACCGTCAGCGACGCCGCCATGGGCAATATGGAACGCCTGCGCGAGCATCTGCCGGTGATCAGCAATTCCACCAAGGATCTGGCAAACAACATCGCCAACACCGGGCGGGTGGCTCAGGCCCATCTGCAGGACATGATCTATGGCCTCAACCGCCTGAATGATTTCGGCGCCGCCAGCGAGCGGCAGGTGCTGAGTCTGCGCGAGGGCGTCGAGCAGACCATGGCCGAGCTGGACGGGCGCGTCAGCCAGCTTCTGGGATCGATCGACGACCAGTTCGAGGCGCTGGACAAGCGCTCGCAAGGCTTCGCCATGGATCTGGAGAAGCATGAGGAAGAGGCGCGCGACACGCTGCGCCGCCGTTCCACCGCGCTGAATGAGGAAATCGCCGCAACCCGTGTGCAATTGGACAATGAGGAGGCCGAAAGCCTGACCTCGCTGCGGGCGCGTCTGTCCGGCTTGCGCGATGAAACCTCCACGGTGGCGCGTGCCTTGCGTGAGAGCGAGGCCAGCGCCTTGACCGAATGGCAGGGCGTGATCGAGCGCATCGAGGGCCAGCTGCGCGATATGGACGGCCAGATCGAGAAGCGTACGCGCGACCAGATGACTCAGGCGCAGGCGCTGGGCGAGACCGCCCGCGTCGCCACCGCGCGCTACGAGGCGCTGGATGCCCGCCTGACAGTGATCGGCGAAGGCAGCCGCGCCTCGATGGACACGATGAGCGAGCGCATGGATGCCATGGAGCGCCGCCTTGTCGAGGCCGACAGCAGTGTCGCCGCCTTGACCGAGGCCAGCGTGCGCCTGCTGGAGCTGATCCAGGCCAGTGCGCGCTATACGTCGCAAGAACTGCCGGCCTCGCTGGGGCAGAGCGAATCGCGTCTGGCCGATTACGGGGGCCGCGTGGCCGCGCTTACCGAAAACATGGCCAAGGCCCGCGCTTCGGGCGAGGCGCTGGCCGAGCATGTCACCAGCGCCGAAGCCCGCATCGCGAATGCCACCCATGCGCTGGGCACGCTGCATGATGGGCTGGATGACCGCGTGGCCGCCCATGGCGAGGCTCTGGCCGCCTTGCGGGCCGCTCTGGTGGTGATGGACCGCGACAGCGAGAAGCTGGCCGCTCGCGCTCAGGGTGAACTGGCGACCGCCATCAAGGCCCTGGGTGAGGCTGCGCGTCAGGCCGTGACCGCCATCGAGGAGGAAGGCGCCGAGCGTGTCGCCACGCTGGCCAGCAAGCTGGGTGCTGACAGCGCCGCCTCCATCGAGCGCGCCATGCGCAACCAGAGCGCCGAAATCGCCGGTCAGCTGGAGCAATCCGCCGCCCATGCCGCAGGCCTCGCCAAGGAGGCTGCGGTGCAGCTGAAGGTGCAGATGGGTCAGGTCGATGAGCTGGCAGGCCGGCTGGAGCGCCGTGTCAGCGATGCCCGCGCCCGCGCCGAGGAGCAGGTGGACAATGATTTCGCCCGCCGCGTGGCTTCGATCACCGAGACGCTGAACTCCAGCGCCATCGATATCGCCAAGGCACTGGACACCGAAATCGGCGAGACGGCATGGGCCGCCTATCTGCGCGGCGAGCGTGGCATCTTCACCCGCCGCGCCGTGCGCCTGCTCGACAATGCCGAGGCCAAATCGGTGTTGTCGACCTATGAGAACGACCCGCATTTTGCGGTCGAGGTCAACCGCTACATCCATGATTTCGAGGGGCTGCTGCGCCAGTTGCTGTCCACGCGTGATGGTCATGCGCTGGGCGTGACGCTGCTGTCCTCGGATGTGGGCAAGCTCTATGTGGCGCTGGCTCAGGCGATCGAGCGCCTGCGGAATTAACGGCTGAGAGACTGAGGCGGCGTTCACCACGCCGCCCGGTGCTGTCGGCGAAGCACGGCGTGTAATAAGCCAAACCGGGCAAAGCGCAGGGATTGGCGCGCAACCGGATTGCTCTTCAGTGAAAAGAGGCCGCTCGAAGCATCGCTTCGGCCTGCCCTGCCTCCCCCTATATCGGAGGCTTAGTAACCAGCGCCTTTCAGCGAGGCTGGCGGATGGATCACGCTGACATCGTCAATCGTGACCCATCCATAGTGCAGATTGGCATAGAACAGGCCGAACACCACCGCCGAGAGCAGCGTGGCCCGCAGAGCCACCCGCTTGGGGCGGAAGTTGGCGGGGGCGCTGGTCGCCTGCCCCTTCACCAGCTCCTCGCCCTGTTCCTCATGCGTGCGGATGCCGAAAGGCATCACCAGAAACGCCGACATCACCCAGAACAGCAGGTAAATCGCAAGAATCGACGTCCAGCGCATGGCAGATCAACCCTCCAGCAGCATCACCTTGACCTGAGGCTTCTTGCCGCACCAGCGCAGCGCGGCACGGCGCGCGGCCAGACGGGCTGCCTCGGTGATGGCATCGCGATCTCGGGCATCGCCGCCCTTCAGCTTGCTGATGGCCTTCACCACATCGCCGATGGCTTCCTCAACGAACTGGTCGTAATCCTCGACCAGCGGCAGGCCGATGCCTTCCACGCGGACGCGCCCGCTCTTGGCGCCAATCTGCCCGGCCAGCGCCACCACCACGATGCCCGCATGCGCCAGACGGCGGCGCATCACCACCGCCTCGCCGTCAGCAGGCCCGATGATGTCACCATCCAGCACCAGACGGCCATGGCGCACTTCGTCAAATTTGCCCGGCTTGCCCGGCGCCAGACGCACCAGATCGCCGTTCACCTGATTGACGATATGCTTGATGCCCTTGGCTTTGCCGACGCGGCCCTGCTCGCGCATATGGCGCACCTCGCCATGCACGGGCACCAGAATTTCGGGGCGCAGCCAGCCATAGAGCGCTTCCAGCTCGGGGCGCCCGGGGTGGCCGGAGACATGGATCAGGCACTGGCGATCGGTGACGATGGAGATACCCTTGGCCGCCAGCTGGTTCTGGATCTTGCCGATGGGGATCTCATTGCCGGGGATCTGGCGGCTGGAGAACAGCACCACATCGCCCTTGTCCAGCTTGATCGGGTGATTGTCGTCGGCGATGCGGGCCAAGGCCGCACGCGGCTCGCCCTGACCGCCAGTGGCGACGATCAGCACCTCACCGCGCGGCAAGTCCATGGCGTGATCGGCATCGATCAGATCGGGCAGATCATTGAGGTAACCGCAGGCCTTGGCGCTGGCGATGATCCGGTCCAGCGAGCGGCCCGAGGCGCAGAGCTGGCGATTGGTGGCCTTGGCCACCTTGCCCAGTGTCTTCAAACGCGCCACGTTGGAGGCGAAGGTGGTCACCACCACACGCTTGCCCTTGTGGCGGGCCACTTCCTCCATCAGCCCGCGCGCCACCTCGCCCTCGCTGCCCGAAGGTTCGGGGTTGAAGACATTGGTGCTGTCGCAGACCACCGCCAGCACGCCCTCGTCGCCAATGGCGGTAAGCTGCTCGGGGGTGGCGGGCTGGCCGATCAGCGGCTCCTTGTCGAGCTTCCAGTCGCCGGTGTGGAAAATCTTGCCATAGGGCGTGTCGATCAGCAGGGCATTGCCCTCGGCAATCGAGTGCGCCAACGGCACATAGCGGATGCCGAAAGGCCCCAGCGCGAAACGGTCGAGGTGATCGATCACGATCAGCTCGACCGTATCGGTCAGCCCGGCCTCGTCCAGCTTGGCGGCGACCAGCTTGGCGGTGAAGGGCGTCGCATAGAGCGGCACACCCAGATCCGCGGCGAAATAGGGCACCGCGCCGATATGATCCTCATGCGCATGCGTCAGCACCACGCCGAGCAGATCCTTGCGGCGCTCCTCGATGAAATCCAGATCGGCGAAGACCAGATCGATGCCCGGATATTCATTGCCGCTGAAGGTCATCCCCAGATCGACCATCAGCCATTTGCCGTCGCACCCATAGAGGTTGACGTTCATGCCGATTTCGCCGGATCCCCCCAGCGCGCAAAATAGCAGTTCGTCACCCGGTTTCAGCGTTCTGTCCTTTCAAGCCGCGCATCATATCATGGAGGCGCCTGCCTCTGCGCGTAATATATTTAACGTGTGGCGGCTCGCTGGGCCAGAAGCGCCAGCCCGTCAAGCGTAAGGTCCGGGTCAACCGCGTCGAACAGCCCCGGATGGCCGTTGAACAACACCGCCAAACCGCCTGTCGCCACCACCTTGGCGGGGCGGCCGATCTGGTGGCGCATGCGGGTGATCAGCCCCTCCATCATCGAGACATAGCCCCAATAGATGCCGATCAGCATCTGATCCTCGGTGTTGGTGCCGATCACATTGTCCGTCGCGGGGTGAGCGATGGCGATGCGTGGCAGCTTGGCGGTGTTGCCCACCAGCGCGTCCAGCGACAGGTTGAGCCCCGGCGCGATAATCCCGCCCTTATAGGCCCCGTTGAAATCCACCGCATCAATGGTGGTGGCCGTGCCGAAATCGACGATGATCAGATCGCCGGGATATTTGGCATGCGCGCCAATGGCATTGACGGCGCGATCCGCACCCAGCGACTTGGGCTGGTCGACATCGATATCGATCCCGTAGCTGGCGGCCCCCTGCCCGGCGATCAGCGGCTCGACATTGAAATATTTGGTGCAGAGCACCTCCAGATTGTGAAGCGCGCGCGGCACCACGGTGGAGATGATGATGGTTTCCACCACGGCGCGCATATGCCCTTCGATCGAGAGCAGCTGCATCAGCCAGACGGCATATTCGTCAGCGGTGCGGCGCGGATCGGTGGCGATGCGCCAGCGCGCCTTGATCGTCAGCCCGTCGAACAGGGCGAAGACGACATTGGTGTTGCCGACATCGACGGCGAGCAGCATGGCAATCCCCTCAAGCGATTGTGTCGACTGGTTTTGTGTTACCCCAAGTCAGGCGAGGTTGATATCGCCCGCATGGATCATGCGCGTGGTGCCGTCTGCCAGCGAGAGACGCAAGGCCCCTTGCTCATCGAGCCCGGCAAAAAACCCATGCAGCGTGCTGCCCGAGGGTTCTGACACGGACAATGGCGTGCCAACAGGATGCGCCGCTGCCTGCCAGCGGCTGATCAGCGGGCCGAGGCCATAGCTGCGCCACAGCGCCACTTGCGCGGCAAAGGCGGAGGTCAGCCTTTCGGCAAAGGCATCGACATCGGGCGCGGGCACCAGATCGGCCAGAGCGCAGGTGGCGCGATCCGGCAGGCTGGGCGACTGCGCCAGATTGACGCCGATGCCGACAACCACAGCATCGCCGATCCGCTCCAGCAGGATACCGGCCAGCTTGGCGCCATCGACCAGCAGATCGTTGGGCCATTTCAGCATGGCACGATGGGGGGCCGGAACATAGGGCGCGACAGCCTCATGCACCGCCAGACCGGCAACCAGCGCCAGCGAGCCGGCATGGGCATCGGTCTGAGTCAGACGCACCACGCCCGAGCCCATGAAATTGCCCGCGCCATCGTTCCAGATGCGCCCCAAACGACCTCGCCCGGCGTTTTGGCGCCGGGCGACAAGCCAGAAACCGTCGCCCAGCGGCTCGCCCGCCGCCAACCTTGCAAGAAGGTCGGCGTTGGTCGAGCCGGTGACGGCAACGGTTTCGATCAAAAGATCGGGTCTCAGTGGATCAGGCTGGCGATGGCGGTATCAGCCAGACGGCCCAGCGGACCGGTCAGCAGATAGCCCAGCGGCGAAAGGAACACGCAGCCGATGGCGACCAGAGCGGTGTAGACCAGATCACACTTGCCACCGATCTTGCCCGAGGGCTCGTCGAAGAACATCACCTTGACGACCTTCAGATAGTAGAAGGCGCCGATGACGCTGGCAGCGATACCGATGGCGGCCAGCGGAACATAGCCCGCCTTCACCACGGCCATGAAGACCACGAACTTGCCCCAGAAGCCGAACAGCGGCGGAATGCCCGCAAGGCTGAACATCGCCATGGCCAGAGCCGCGGCCAGACCCGGCTTCACGCGCGAGAGACCGGCCAGATCGGCGATCTTCTCGATCTGGTTGCCGTCTTCATCCGTCAGCATCAGCACCGAGACGAAGCTGACCAGCGAGGTGATCACATAGATCGCCAGATAGACCAGCATGGCCGAGCCACCCTGTGCCGTGCCCGTCGCCAGACCCAGCAGCATGAAGCCGACGTTGTTGATCGACGAGTAAGCCAGCAGGCGCTTGATGTTGCCCTGCCCGATGGCGCCCAGCGCGCCGACCACGATCGAGGCGATGGCGGCGAACATGACGATTTGCTGCCATGCGTCCGACTGCGTGCCGAAAGCACCCAGAGCGACACGAATGGTCAGGGCCAGAGCGGCCGCCTTGGGGGCGGTGGCGAAGAAGGTGGTGACGGGGGTCGGGGCGCCTTCATAAACGTCGGGCGTCCACATGTGGAACGGCACGGCGCTGATCTTGAAGGCGAGGCCAGCCAGCACGAAGACGATGCCGAACAGCGCGCCGGTGGTCATGCCATGGCCCAGAGCGGCGTGAATGGCGTCGAACTGGGTCGAACCGGTGAAGCCATAGGTCAGGCTGATGCCGAAGAGCAGAATGCCCGAGGCCAGCGAGCCCAGCACGAAATACTTCAGGCCCGCTTCCGCCGAACGCTCATCGGTGCGCAGCATAGCTGCCAACACGTAGGAGGCCAGCGAGTTCATTTCCAGACCGATATACAGCGTGAGCATGTCGGTGGCCGAGACCATGATCCCCATGCCCAGCGCCGCGAACAGCACCAGGATCGGGAATTCGGCGCGGTAGGTTCCCGCCTTCTCGAAGAACTTGGGGGCCACGACCAGCGTGACGGCGGCGCTCAGATAGATCAGGATCTTGGCGTAAGAGGCAAAGCCATCCTTCGAGAACTGGCCCGAGAAGGCCGAAACCTCGGCGCCGTGGCTGCCCAGAGTCAGGGCGGGCACAGCCAGCACGCCGACAGCAGCCAGCGTGAGGATCGCGGCCAGCGAGATGGTGCGGGCGGCCTTGTCACCGCCCCATGCCGAGACGAGCAGCAGCAGCAGCCCGACGACGCTGAGGACTTCCTCGCTCAGCACGAGGCCCAGGGATGTGAGAAGATTCATTATTCAGCACTCCCCTGAGCGTGCGCTTCTTCCGCCTTGGCCTCGGGATGGCCGGCGGTGACCTGCGCGTCGCCCTTGGGCTTGGCCTGGGCGAGGCGCGCGTCGAGATGGGCGACATCGGCATGCACCGGCGCCATGAAGGTTTCGGGATAGACACCCATCCACAGCGTCAGCGCGGCGAGCGGGGCCAGCAGCAGCCACTCACGCGCGTCGATGTCGGGCATGGCGGCGGCATCAGCGTTCTTCTGCTCACCGAAAGCCACGCGGCGGTAGAGATACAGCATGTAAGCCGCACCCAGAATGATGCCGGTGGTGGAGATCAGCGCGATCCAGCTCGAAGCCTGGTAGATACCGGCCAGGGACAGGAACTCACCGACGAAGTTGGCGGTGCCGGGCAGGCCGACCGACGCCATGGTGAAGAACATGAAGAACAGCGAATACTTCGGCATGTTGATCGACAGGCCGCCGTAGCGGTTGATCTCGCGGGTGTGCAGGCGGTCATAGATGACGCCCACGCAGAGGAACAGCGCGCCCGAGACCAGACCATGCGCCAGCATGACCGCGATCGAACCTTCCAGACCCTGCTGGTTGAAGGCGAAGAGACCAACGGTCACGATGGCCATATGCGCCACCGACGAATAGGCGATCAGCTTCTTCATATCGGTCTGCACCAGAGCGACCAGCGAGGTATAGACCACCGCAACGATCGACAGGCCCCAGATCAACGGCGCGAAATAGGCCGAGGCTTCGGGGAACATGGGCAGGCTGAAGCGGATGAAACCGTAACCACCCATCTTCAGCAGCACGCCAGCCAGAATGACCGAACCGGCGGTCGGCGCCTGAACGTGGGCGTCGGGCAGCCAGGTGTGGACCGGCCACATCGGCATCTTCACCGCGAAGCTGGCGAAGAAGGCGAGCCACAGCCACTTCTGAGCAGCAACGGGGAAGTTGTAGGCCATCAGGGTGGGCACATCGGTGGTGCCGGCCTCATTCACCATCCACATCATCGCAATCAGCATCAACACAGAGCCGAGCAGCGTGTAGAGGAAGAACTTGTAGCTGGCGTAGATGCGATCCGCACCGCCCCAGATGCCGATGATGAGGTACATCGGGATCAGGCCGGCTTCGAACATGATGTAGAACAGGAAGATGTCCTGCGCGGTGAACACGCCGATCATCAACGTTTCGATCAGCAGGAAGGCGGCCATATATTCCGGCACGCGCTTTTCAATCGCGTGCCAGCTGGCGCCGATGCAGATCGGCATCAGCAGCACCGACAGGCCGATCAGAGTCAGCGCGATACCGTCAATACCCAGCGCCCATTTGAAGCCCGCGAAGAGCGGAACGCTCTCCTGGAACTGCCACTGCGCGCCGCCCACTTCGAAGTGGGTCCAGAGAATGATGCCGAGGACAAAGTCCACCAGCGTGCCCGCCAGCGCGATCCAGCGCGCGCCCTTCGCATCAGCGAAGAGACATGCGATGGCCGCGACCAGCGGAACCGCCAGCATCAGCGAAAGGATTGGAAAACCGTTCATTGTTTGCGTGCCCTGTCGCTGATGCCTTTAATGTTTCAACACCCAGGTGACCGCAGCCACAAGGCCGACCAGCATCCACAGCGCATAGCTGGTGAGGAAGCCGGACTGCACCTTGCGTGCGCCCACCGAACCCTTGGCCACGACCCAGGCCGCGCCATCGGGGCCGAGCCCGTCGATGACAGCCTTGTCGCTCTTCCAGAAGATCTTGCCCAGGGCGAAGGCCGTGCGCACGAACAGGAAGTCATAGAGTTCGTCGAAGAACCACTTGTTGTAGACGAAGGTGTGCAGCGGCTTGAACGCCTTGACGAAGGCCGCGGGGATGCTGGGAACCTTGAGATAGCAGACCCATGCGGTAATCGCGCCGATCAGCATCACGATGAAGGGAGCCAGCTTGATCGAGGCGGGCAGATGCTCTGCCGCTTCAGCCAGTTCCGTGTTGAACACCAGCGCACCGCGCCAGAATTCGGGGGCTCCTTCGATGCCGGTGAAGGCATGGTGGAAGATGGCGCCCGCGAAGACCGCACCGAAGCTGAGGATCGCCAGCGGGATCATCATGACCAGCGGGCTTTCATGCGGGTGATAACCGGCGGTGCCGTCATCATCATGCTTGTGGCCGTGAGCATAGTCGTGGTGATCGTGGCCATGCGCGTGATCGTCGTGACCATGCCCATGAGCATCGTGAACAGCGTGCTGGATATGCTCCGACTGGTTCCAGCGCGGCTTGCCGAAGAAGGTGAGGAACACCAGACGCCACGAGTAGAAGCTGGTCAGCAGGGCCGCGATGATGCCCATCCAGGCCGCGAAGTGACCAAGACCAGTGCCCTTGGCATAGGCGGCCTCGATGATCGCGTCCTTCGAGTAGAAGCCGGCGAAACCGCCGATTTCCTCAAGGCCGACGCCGGTGATGGCCAGCGTGCCCGCCATCATTGCCGCGAAGGTCCAGGGGATCTTCTTCCACAGGCCACCATAGTAACGCATGTCCTGCTCGTGATGCATGGCATGGATCACCGAACCGGCGCCCAGGAACAGCAGAGCCTTGAAGAAGGCGTGCGTGAAGAGGTGGAACATGGCCGGGCCAAAAGCGCCCACGCCAGCGGCGAAGAACATGTAACCCAGCTGCGAGCAGGTCGAGTAGGCGATGACGCGCTTGATATCCCACTGCGTCGTGCCGATGGTGGCAGCGAAGAAGCAGGTGGCAGCGCCCACGAAGGTGACGACATGCAGCGCGGTCTCGCTCTCGACGAAGAGCGGCGAGAGGCGGCACACCATGAACACGCCGGCGGTCACCATGGTGGCCGCGTGGATCAGCGCCGACACAGGGGTCGGGCCTTCCATGGCGTCGGGAAGCCAGGTGTGCAGGCCGAGCTGGGCCGACTTGCCCATCGCGCCGATGAACAGCAGCAGGCAGAGCACGGTCAGCGTGTCGACACGGTAGCCGAGGAAACCGATGGTCGAACCGGCATAGTCATGCGCATGAGCCAGGATTTCGGGGATCGACACCGTCTTGAAGACGAGGAAGACGCCGAAGATGCCCATCATGAAGCCAAGGTCGCCCACGCGGTTGACCACGAAAGCCTTGATGGCGGCAGCGCCGGCCGAAGGCTTGCGGAACCAGAAGCCGATCAGCAGATACGAGGCCAGACCCACGCCTTCCCAGCCGAAGAACATCTGGACCAGATTGTTGGCCGTGACGAGCATCAGCATCGCGAAGGTGAACAGCGAGAGATAGGCGAAGAAGCGCGGCTGATCCGGCTCTTCATCCATGTAACCCCAGCTGTAGAGGTGGACCAGGCTCGACACGCTGGTGATGACCACCAGCATGACGGCGGTCAGCGTATCGACGCGCAGTTCCCAGTTGAACTGCAGACCGCCCGACTGAACCCAGTTCAGGACCGGAGTCACCGAGGGTTCAGCATGGCCGCCCAAAAAGGAAAGAAAGATCGGCCAGGACAGGAAGCAGGACAGGAACAGACCGCCGGTCGTGATGACCTTGGCCGGGATCTTGCCCAGCGCCTTGTTGCCAAGGCCCGCGATCGCCGCCGCCAGAAGCGGGACGAAAACGATGAAGAGGATAGGATGCACGAAGATTTACCCCTTCATCCGGTTGACGTCGTCCACGGCGATGGTGCCGCGGCCACGGAAGTAGATCACGAGGATCGCAAGACCGATCGCCGCCTCGCCCGCCGCAACGGTGAGCACGAACATCGCGAAGATCTGGCCCACGAGATCGTGGAGGAAGGCGCTGAAGGCCACCAGATTGATGTTCACCGACAGAAGGATCAGTTCGATCGCCATCAGGATGATGATGATGTTCTTGCGGTTGAGGAAGATCCCCAGCACGCCCAGCACGAAAAGCACCGAGCTGACGAAGACGTAATGTCCGATCGTAATCACAGTCGTCTCCTTACAGCTCGACGCCCTGCCCGCTCGCGGGCTTGAGGTTGACAGTCGCGTCCTCGGGACGGCGGGCGACCTGCTTCGAGATGTTCTGGGTGCGCACGTCACCACGCTTGCGGTGAGTCAGCACAATCGCGCCGATCATGGAGACCAGCAGGATCACGCCCGAAGCTTCGAACAGGAAGATGTAGCGCGAATAGAGCAGCGCACCGATGGCGGCGGTGTTCGACAGACCGGCGGGGGTGGCCCCCTGCCCGTCAGCCACGCCCAGCACCAGAGCGCCGGACTTGACCGCGCCCGTGCCGATCAGCAGCTCGGCGACCAGCGCCAGAGCGATCAGCAGGCCGAGCGGCGCATTCTGCACGAAACCGGCCCGCAGCGTGGCGAAGTCGATGTCGAGCATCATGACCACGAAGAGGAACAGCACCGCGACGGCGCCCACGTAAACGATAACCAGCAGCATGGCGATGAATTCAGCGCCGACCAGAACCATCAGGCCCGCGGCGTTGAAGAAAGCCAGGATCAGCCACAGCACCGAATGGACCGGGTTGCGCGCGAGGATCGTCGCGAGGCCCGAGACGATCACCAGCGTGGCAAACAGATAAAAAGCAAGAAGTTGGATCATGGCGCGGCCCCTTAACGATAGGGCGCATCGGCTTCAAGGTTCGCGGCAATCGCCCGCTCCCACTTGTCGCCGTTGGCCAGAAGTTTCGCCTTGTCATAGAGCAGTTCTTCGCGCGATTCCGTCGCGTACTCGAAGTTCGGCCCCTCGACCACGGCATCGACCGGGCAGGCTTCCTGACAGAAGCCGCAGAAGATGCACTTGGTCATGTCAATATCGTAGCGCGTGGTACGGCGGCTGCCGTCATCGCGCGGCTGCGATTCAATGGTGATCGCCTGAGCGGGGCACACGGCCTCGCACAGCTTGCACGCGATGCAGCGCTCTTCCCCGTTGGGGTAGCGGCGCAGCGCATGCTCACCACGGAAACGCGGCGAAAGCGGGTTCTTCTCGAAAGGATAGTTGATGGTCGCCTTGGGCTTGAAGAAATACTTCAAGGTCAAGGTGTGAGCCTTCACGAACTCCCAGAGGGTGAAGCTCTTGACGAGCTGAGCGACTGTCATGCGAAGTGCCCCGTTGCCATCAGCCAACCGCTGACGAGGAAGACGAAGAAAAGCGAAACCGGCAGGAAGACCTTCCAGCCCAGACGCATCAGCTGGTCATAGCGATAGCGCGGGACGGTGGCCTTGACCCAGCTGAACACGAAGAAGCCGAAAGCGATCTTGAGCAGCAGCCAGATGATGCCGGGCACGGCGTAAAGCAGGGGAATTTCCAGCGGCGGCAGGTAACCGCCCCAGAACAGCGTGGCGTTCAGCGCGCACATCAGCAGCACGTTGCCATATTCGCCGAGCCAGAACAGCGCGAAGGCCATCGAGGAATATTCGGTCTGGTAACCGGCGACGAGTTCCGATTCCGCTTCGGCCAGATCGAAAGGCGCGCGCTGGGTTTCGGCCATGCCCGAAATCAGGAACATCACCCACATCGGGAACAGCAGCGGGTTGAACGCGAAGCCGTTGAAGAAGCCGAAGACATGGCCCTTCTGCGCCTGAACGATGGCGTCCATATTGAAGGACCCCGCCCACAGCACCACGCAGATCAGGATGAAGCCGATCGAGACTTCATAGGAGATCATCTGGGCCGAAGCGCGCATCGCCGAGAAGAAGGGATACTTCGAGTTCGACGCCCAACCGGCCATGATCGTGCCGTAAACACCCAGCGAGGAAATCGCGAGGATGTAGAGCAGGCCGACATTGATGTTGGCCAGAATGGCGTTGGAATTGAAGGGGATAACGGCCCAGGCCAGCAGCGCCACCGTGAAGGTGACGATCGGGCCGATCAGGAACAGGCCCTTGTTGGCCGCCGAAGGAATGATGGTTTCCTGCAGGAACACCTTCAGACCGTCCGCGAAGGACTGCAGCAGGCCGAGCGGGCCGACCACGTTGGGACCACGGCGCAGCGCCATGGCGGCCCAGATCTTGCGGTCGACGTAAATCACCATGGCGACCGAGAGCATCACCGGCAGACAGATGGCCAGAATGCAGACGACGGTGGCGATCAGGAAGGCCAGATCATGGCCCATCCCCCAGCTTTCGAAAAGCTGGGTCGGGGGTCGGAAAAAGCTCATTCTGCGGCCTCCGCCTGGATCTCGCCGTGCAGCAGTTCAGCCGAGCAACGCTGAAGCGTCTCGCTGGCCCGCGCGATCGGGTTGGTCAGATAGAAATCGGCGATCGGATAGGCGATCTCGCCGGCAGCTTCACCGCCACCAGCAGGCAGAGCGCCGTAATCGACCAGACCTTCTTCACCGAAAGCGGCATATTCGGCAACCAGCGTCGAGCGCAGCTCGGCAAAGCTGTCGAAGCCCACATTCACGCCGAAAGCGTCAGCCAGAGCGCGCAGGATCGTCCAATCCTCACGGGCCTGACCCGGAGCGAAGACGGCGCGCTCGCCATACTGCACCCGGCCCTCGGTGTTGACATAGGTGCCGTCCTTCTCGGTGAAGGCGGCGCCGGGCAGGATGATGTCGGCGGCGTGAGCGCCCTTGTCACCGTGATGGCCGATGTAGACGACCATGCTGTTGGCAAACTTGCTGTAATCCACCTCATCGGCGCCCAGCGAGAAGACCAGCTTCGGCGCGGCGGCGACCAGATCGGCGATACCGCCCTTCTGAGCGTAACCCAGCATCAGGCCGGCCATGCGGCTGGCGGCCATATGCAGAACGTTGAAGCCGTTCCACACCGAACCGTCTTCCAGCGTGCGCACCAGATTGAACTTGGCGACCAGCGACAGAGCCGCGCCCAGCGCGTTCTTGGCCAGAGCCGCCCCGCCCAGGATCACAGCCGGACGCTGGGCAGCACCCAGTGCATCGGCCACATGCTGAGGCAGATTGTTCAGGATCGCGGCATCGGCGCCCAGGAATTCGGCCGGATAGGTCGTTTCCCATGCGGGGCCGATGATGAAGACCTTCGCGCCCTTCTTCACCGCCTTGCGCAGGCGGACGTTGAGCAGCGGAGCCTCGTTGCGGATCTGGCTGCCGACGATCAGGATCGCGTCAGCGCTCTCGATGCCGGTGAAGGTGGTGTTGAAGTTCACCGCCGCCAGATTGGAGCAATCATAGGCGAGCCCCGTCTGTCGGCCTTCCAGCAGATGCGAACCCAGCGCGTTCACCAGCTTCTTGGCGGCGAACATGGTCTCGGCATCGAGCAGGTCACCAGCAATCGCGGCCACCGAATGACCGGGATTGATGCTGGCAACAGCGTGCAGCGCCTCTTCCCAGCTCGCCACGGTCAGCTTGCCGTCGCGGCGGATCCAGGGGCGATCGAGGCGGCGCTTGGTCAGGCCTTCAACCTGATAGCGGCCCTTGTCGCTCAGCCATTCCTCGTTCACGTCGTCATTGTTGCGCGGCAGAACGCGCAGCACTTCGCGACCGCGCGCATCGATGCGGATGTTGGCGCCGGTGGCGTCCGACACGTCGATGCCCAGCGTCTTCTTCAGTTCCCAGGGACGGGCTTCGAAGGCGTAGGGGCGCGAGGTGAGCGCGCCAACCGGGCACAGATCGATGACATTGGCCGAAAGCTCATGCGTCGCGGCCTTTTCCAGATAGGTCGTGATCTGCATGTTTTCGCCGCGATAGAGCGCGCCGATCTCATCCACACCAGCGATTTCCTCGCTGAAACGGACGCAGCGCGTGCACTGGATGCAGCGCGTCATCACCGTCTTGATCAGCGGGCCCATATACTTCTCGGTCACCGCGCGCTTGTGCTCGTGGTAACGCGAGTGGCCGCGGCCATAGGCTACGGATTGGTCCTGAAGGTCGCATTCGCCGCCCTGATCGCAGATCGGGCAGTCGAGCGGGTGGTTGATGAGGAGGAACTCCATCACCCCTTCCCGCGCCTTCTTGACCATCTCGCTGTCGGTGCGGATCACCTGACCTTCTGCGGCGGGCAGCGCGCAGCTGGCCTGCGGCTTGGGCGGTCCGGGCTTCACTTCCACCAGGCACATGCGGCAGTTGCCGGCGATGCTCAGGCGCTCGTGATAGCAGAAGCGGGGGATTTCCTTGCCGGCCAGCTCGCAGGCCTGCAGGACGGTGGCGCCCGCAGGAACTTCGAGTTCGACGCCGTCGACTGTGACCTTGGGCATTACTCGGCTGCCTCTTGCAGCGCACCGCCCTTGGCGGCGATGCGACGTTCCATCTCGGGGCGGAAGTGCTTGATCAGGCCCTGGATCGGCCATGCGGCCGCGTCACCCAGAGCGCAGATGGTGTGGCCTTCGACCTGCTTGGTCACGTTGAACAGCATGTCGATTTCCTCGACCGCCGCGTCACCCGTGCGCATGCGCTCCATCACGCGCCACATCCAGCCCGTGCCTTCGCGGCAGGGAGTGCACTGGCCGCAGCTCTCATGCTTGTAGAAGTAGCTGATGCGGCTGATGGCGCGCACGATGTCGGTGGACTTGTCCATCACGATCACGGCAGCGGTGCCCAGACCCGAACCGACAGCCTTGAGGCCATCGAAGTCCATCGGGCAGTCCATGATCTCGGCAGCCGGCACCAGCGGCACCGACGAACCGCCGGGGATCACCGCCAGCAGATTGTCCCAACCGCCGCGAATGCCGCCGCAGTGCTTTTCGATCAGCTCGCGGAAGGAGATGCTCATCTCTTCCTCGACCACGCAAGGACGGTCGACGTGCCCGCTGATCTGGAAGAGCTTGGTGCCCTTGTTGTTTTCGCGACCGAAGCTGGCGAACCAACCGGCGCCACGGCGCAGGATGGTGGGCGCCACGGCGATCGATTCCACATTGTTCACCGTGGTCGGGCAGCCATAGAGGCCGGCACCGGCAGGGAACGGGGGCTTCAGACGGGGCTGGCCCTTCTTGCCCTCGATGCTCTCGATCATCGCGGTTTCTTCGCCGCAGATGTAGGCGCCCGCGCCGCGATGGACGAAGACGTCGTAATCATAGCCCGAACCGCAGGCGTTCTTGCCGATCAGGCCCGCGTCATAGGCTTCGGCCACGGCGGCGAACATGGTTTCGGCTTCGCGGATGTATTCGCCGCGAATGTAGATGTAGGCCGCGCGGGCCCCCATCGCGAAACCGGCGACCAGCGCGCCTTCGATCAGCTTGTGCGGATCGTGGCGCAGGATCTCGCGATCCTTGCACGAGCCGGGCTCGGATTCGTCGGCGTTGATGACCAGGAAGCTGGGACGACCGTCGCGGCTTTCCTTGGGCATGAAGCTCCACTTCATGCCGGTGGGGAAGCCGGCGCCACCGCGCCCGCGCAGCCCCGAATCCTTCATCTCCTGGATGATGCCGTCACGGCCCTTTTCCAGCAGCGCCTTGGTGTTGTCCCAGTCGCCACGCTTGCGGGCAGCGTCCAGATTCCACGGCTGATAGCCGTAGAGGTTGGTGAAAATGCGATCCTTGTCCTGAAGGGCCATGACTTACCACTCCCCTCGGTAATCGTGGTTGTCGCCAACCATCGCGGTCAGGTTCGAAAGCGCGTTCGCGGGCTCCACCGTGTGGCGGCCCGGCTCCTGCGTGCCGGCCTTGGGCGTTTCGCCGCGTGCCAGCGCGTCGAGCACCTTGTCCAGACGCTCGGTGGTCAGATCCTCGTAATTGTCGTCGTTGATCTGAACCATCGGTGCCGATGCGCAATTGCCCATGCATTCCACCTCGGTGAAGCTCCAGAGACCGTCATCGCTGACATGCCCGGCCTTCATGCCACGCTTGTGACAGGCGGTGATCAGATCGTCCGAGCCGCGCAGCATGCAGGGCGTCGTACCGCAGACCTGCACGTGATAGCGGCCCACGGGGACCAGATTGTACATGGTGTAGAAGGTGGCAACCTCGACCACGCGGATGATCGGCATGTCGAGATAGCTCGCGACATATTCCATCACCGGGATCGGCAGCCAGCCCTGCGTGTTGGTGTCGGCGCCGACCTGACGCTGGGCCAGATCGAGCAGCGGCATCACCGCCGAGCGCTGGCGCCCTTCGGGATAGCGCGACACAACAACCTTGGCCTGAGCGGCATTCGCTTCAGTCCAGGCGAAATTCCCCCAGCGCGCGCGCAGCTCGGGGGTATCGGGTTCAAGATGACGATCAGCCATTAGCGGATGAACTCCACGCGAGAGCACTTGTCGCCCTCGAACGAATAGACGGCGATGACCTCGAAAGGCTCGACCAGCGGCGAACCGTCGCTGGCAGGCCCACGCGTCACATATTCGCGCATCAGCACATAATTGCCGATGTCCTGCTTGTGGCGGACTTCGGCGCGGTTTTCCGGCCATTTCACGAAAGCGGCGGCGAGCCCCGTGCGGGTGCCTTCCTTGCCTTCGCGCACCACATCACCGCGATAGCCAGCCTCGCTGGCGTCCTCGGTCATGTAGCTGACATAGAGGTCGGCATCCTGCGCGTTGTACGCGGCAAGCATTGCCTCGGCGGTTGCAAGGTTGCTCAACGGTCGCACTCCCCGAACACGATGTCCATCGCGCCCAGAATGGCGGTGATGTCGGGCAGCATGTGGCCCTTGGTCAGGAAGTCCATCGCCTGCAGGTGGCTGAAGGCCGTCGGGCGGATCTTGCAGCGATAGGGCTTGTTGCCGCCGTCGCTGACCAGATAGACGCCGAACTCGCCCTTGGGGCTTTCCGTCGCCACATAGACCTCACCGGCGGGCACATGGAAACCTTCGGTGTAAAGCTTGAAGTGGTGGATCAGGCTTTCCATCGACTGCTTCATCTCACCGCGCTTGGGCGGCGAGACCTTGCGGTCCTCGCTCTGGATCGGGCCTTCGGGCATTTCAGCCAGGCACTGCTTCATGATGCGCGCCGACTGACGCACTTCCTCGACGCGCACCATCATGCGGTCATAGCAGTCGCCGCTGGTGCCGACGGGAATGTCGAAGTCCATGCGGTCATAGACATCATAGGGCTGCGACTTGCGGATATCCCAGGGGATGCCCGAACCGCGCAGCATGGGGCCCGAGAAGCCCCACTTCAGCGCGTCTTCCTTGCTCACCACGCCGATGTCGACGTTGCGCTGCTTGAAGATACGGTTGTCCACGAAGAGCGAGCAGGCATCGTCGAACAGCTCGACGAAGCGCTTGTCCAGCCACTCGCCGATGTCGACCAGCAGCTTGAGGGGCACATCCTGATGCACGCCGCCCGGACGGAAATAGGCCGAGTGCATGCGGGCGCCCGAAGCGCGCTCGAAGAAGTTGAGGCAATCCTCGCGGATTTCGAACATCCACAGCATGGGCGTCATCGCGCCCACGTCCATCACCTGCGAACCAATGTTCATCATGTGATTGCAGATGCGGGTCAGCTCCGCGAAGAGCACGCGCAGATACTGGGCGCGCAGCGGCACTTCCACGTTCAGCAGCTTTTCCACCGCCAGAACATAGCTGTGCTCCATGCCGAGCGGCGAACAATAGTCCAGCCGGTCGAAATAGGGCAGCGCCTGCAGATAGGTCTTGTGCTCGATCAGCTTTTCGGTGCCGCGATGCAGCAGGCCGATATGGGGATCGATACGCTCGACGATTTCGCCATCCAGCTCGGTGACCATGCGCAGCACGCCGTGAGCGGCGGGATGCTGGGGGCCGAAGTTGATGGTGTAATTGGTGATGATCTCATCGCCGGTGGTCGGCGATTCTTCCAGGACAAGGCCGTTCACTTGGCGTCTCCCTGAGCTTTTTCATCGCCGGGCAGCACGTATTCCGCGCCTTCCCAGGGGCTCATGAAATCGAACTGGCGCAGATCCTGGGCCAGCTTGACCGGCTCATAGACCACGCGCTGCTCTTCCTGCGAGTAACGCAGTTCCTGATAGCCCGTCAGCGGGAAGTCCTTGCGGAACGGATGCCCCTCGAAGCCGTAGTCCGTCAGGATGCGGCGCAGATCGTGGTTGCCCGCGAAGATCACGCCATACATGTCGAAGACTTCGCGCTCCAGCCAGCCGGCGACCGGCCACAGGCCCGTCACGGTCGGCACGGGCGTATGCTCGGCGGCCGAAACCTTGACCAGCAGGCGGTGGTTCGCGGTCAGCGAGAGCAGCATGTAGACCACCTCGAAGCGCTCGGCGCGATCGGGATAGTCCACACCAGCCATCTCCATCAGCTGCTGGTAAGCATGCTGATCGCGCAGGATGGTCAGCGCCTCGACGATCTTGTCGCGCGCGATGGTCAGCACGATCTCGCCATGCTCCTCGCGCGCGGCGATCAGCAGACCAGCCAGCGAGTCGCTCAGCTTGGCCAGCACGCCCTCATTCGAGGACCATTTGGGTGCGGCATGCACAACAGCCATAGTCTTAGCCCCTTAACGCTCGATCGTGCCGGTACGGCGGATCTTGCGCTGCAACTGCATGATTCCATACAGCAGCGCCTCCGCGGTCGGCGGGCAACCGGGCACATAGATGTCCACGGGGACGATACGGTCGCAACCGCGCACCACGCTGTAGCTGTAGTGGTAGTAACCACCGCCATTGGCGCAGCTGCCCATCGAGATCACCCATTTGGGGTTCGACATCTGGTCATAGACCTTGCGCAGCGCCGGGGCCATCTTGTTGCACAGCGTGCCGGCCACGATCATCACGTCGGACTGACGCGGGGAAGCGCGCGGCGCGGCGCCGAAGCGCTCCATGTCATAGCGCGGCATGTTGACGTGGATCATTTCCACGGCGCAGCATGCCAGGCCAAAGGTCATCCACCACAAAGAGCCCGTGCGGGCCCAATGGAAGAGATCTTCGGTGCTGGTGACCAGAAAACCCTTGTCTGACACTTCCTGCGACAGGTCCTTGAAGAAGGCCTGGTCGGGCGGCGTCACGGCGGGCGCCAGCGTCTGGGGGTTCATCAGGCGGCCATTGGCCCCCATGATGGGCTCAAGAGGATTGATGTTGCTCATTCCCAGTCCAGAGCTCCCTTCTTCCACGCATAGATGAAGCCGATCACCAGTTCGGCCAGGAACACCATCATGGTGGCCCAACCGGCCCAGCCGGTCTGCTTGAGGCTGACCGCCCAGGGAAACAGGAAGGCTGCTTCCAGGTCGAAGATGATGAAAAGAATGGCCACCAGATAGAATCGCACGTCGAACTGACTGCGCGGGTCTTCAAAAGTGGGGAAACCGCACTCATATTCCGAAAGCTTGTCAGCTTCCGGCTTATAGGAGCCGGTCAGACGGCCTACCAGCTGGGGCAGGAAAACGAATGCCGATGAGAGTCCCAGCGCGATGACCAGGAAAATCAGAATGGGCAGGTAGTGCGACAGGTCGACCAAGGAGCTGACTCGCATTTGTTTGTGGGTTGAGCGGGCCCTAGTACCGCTTGGCGCCATGCGCAAGTGGCGGAACCACCGCTAGCTGAACGAATATGCAACTTTGCCTCTTGTCCTTTCGTCCACCCTGTCCGACCTAGGGGGAGGAATAGGTATGAATCGCGGAAGCGGCTTTCTGTGGGCTTTGTCACATAATTGCCGCAGTGCATCATTTATGCCTCTCTCCTCTAGGACGTCATACAATCCTGAAAGGCACTGCCCCTCATGGCTGAGAATTCAGATCCCGTCGTCATCCTGTCCTTCGCCCGCACGCCGATCGGCGGGCTCCAGGGGGCGCTGGCCGATGTTCCTGCAACCCAGCTGGGCGCGACCGCCGTCAAGGCCGCTGTCGAGCGTTCGGGCGTGAACCCCGAAGAGATCGACCGTCTCTATATGGGCTGCGTGCTGCCCGCAGGTCTGGGTCAGGCCCCTGCCCGTCAGGCCGGCATTCTGGGCGGCCTGCCCAAGTCGGTTCAGGCCACCACCGTCAACAAGGTCTGCGGCTCGGGCATGCAGACGGTGATCATGGGCTCCGAAGCGCTGGCTGCGGGCAGCGTCGATCTGGTCGTCGCGGGCGGCATGGAAAGCATGACCAACGCGCCTTACCTGCTGAAAAAGCACCGTTCGGGCGCGCGTTTCGGCCATGACACCATCTATGACCATATGGCGCTCGACGGTCTGGAAGACGCCTATGAGAACGCCGCCATGGGCGCTTTCGCCCAGGACACGGCGAACGAATACAAGCTGACCCGCGAGGGCATGGACGATTACACCATCGAATCGCTGCGCCGCGCCAAGGCCGCGATCGAGAGCGGCGCCTTCGCCGAGGAAATCGTGCCTGTCACCATCAAGACCCGCGCCGGCGAAGTGGTGGTCGACACCGACGAGCAGCCCGGCAAGGGCCGCCCCGACAAGATCCCCACCCTGCGCGCCGCTTTCGCCAAGGATGGCACGATCACGGCGGCCTCTTCGTCGTCGATCTCGGACGGCGCCGCCGCCGTGGTTCTGGCCCGCGCCAGCACCGCTGAAGCCAAGGGCCTGAAGCCGGTTGCGCGTCTGGTGGCCACCGCCGCCCACGCGCAGGAGCCGCGCGAATTCACCATCGCCCCCGTCGGCGCGGTGAAGAAGGTGCTCGACAAGGCCGGCTGGAGCATCGACGACGTCGATCTCTTCGAGGTCAACGAAGCCTTCGCCTGCGTCGCCATGTTCGCGATGATCGATCTGGGCATCCCCCACGAGAAGATCAACGTCAACGGTGGCGCCACGGCGCTGGGCCATCCCATCGGCGCTTCGGGCGCGCGCATCATCACCACGCTGCTGGGCGCTCTGCGCAAGCGCGGGCTGAAGAAGGGCGTTGCCGCCCTGTGCATCGGTGGCGGCGAGGCCACAGCTGTTGCTGTTGAATTGATTTAAGAAAAGTAGAACGCAGGGGGCGTTACGCCCCCTGCACCCCCGTTACGTCTTCCGACGAAACGGCAGTGGCGCCGAATTGCAGCGCCCGAACGCTCCACCTGCGCAGCGCCAGGCGCCGCAGGCCTTCAATCATGATCGAAGAGTTGCGCTGGCAAAATCTGCCTGCGGCGCTGCGTGCTTTGCGCATGACCGAACCCATGGCGCAACATAGACATTCATGGGAGCGCGAGGGTGTAACACCCTCGCATTTCCCCCTTTTACCTTAAATCTTTACGGCTGCCCGACACCCCAAAGCCGATCCTGCCGCACGAATCCCACATGCCGGTCGATATCGAGCTTGCACCAGCCATTCCCGCAATCGCCCAGCTTGCCCACGGCGCCCGGGGCGATCTTCCACAGTAGCCCCGCCGAATCGCTGCCGCCCGAGCGCATCTCCGCAGGCGCGCGCCCACGCACGGAGGCCGTGCGCTCATTGCCGAGGAAGTTGATCACCATCCAGCCCCGCACGCCGTCCGGGTCTTCCACGAAGCGCCAGTTTTCCTTGATGCGCAGCACTTTCACCGGAAGGTGGCGGCGGTGGTAGACGAAGCGGATGCCATAATCCTCGCCCGGGCCAACGCGCATGTTCACTTCATCGGCGCGCAGGGACTGCCAATAGGGCGGCTTGCGGTCCGGCGCGGAGGAGAGCGGGGCGGAGCAAAGGGCGCCAATTGCCAGCGAAAGGACGGCAGCGGCGGAGACGAAACGGCGGAATGACATAAGTCGCTTTCTACGCTCAACTGCGCGCAGGCAGCAAGCCCCGACCTAAAGAGCATCCCGCCCCGGCGTAAAGACCGGGGCGGGCGCTGTATCGTTCAGTCGCCGGTCAGGATGCGATCGACGAGCTGCTTCACCGTGGGGGTGAAGTTGTTGGAATAGAACGGGTCCTGCTTGAAGCGATAGGCCGCGTGGCCCGCAAACATCAGGTTCTGTTCCACGTCGCCGCCATGGGCGATGTCCTGAAGCGTCTTCTGGATGCAGAAGCTGCGCGGATCGGCCAGGCGACCGGTCGACCAGTCGTCATGGTCCTTCCACGCAGAGAAACCGCAGTGCGAGAGGCAGCCCATGCAATCGGCCTGATCCTTGCGGATCACGGTGCGCGTGTCGGGGGTCACGAAAACCACCGTATCGTCGGGGGTGCGCAGCGCTTCGGTGTAACCCTGGCCAACCCAGCCCCGCGCGCGTTCGCGGTCGGTGGGCGTCACCCAGAAGTTCTTGCCCTTCACGCCCACGTCGAGCTGCACCGTATGATCGCCCGCTTCCACCTTGGAATAGGGGATCTGGCGCTGGCTGCGAGCCTCAAGGTCCAGCAGGAAGGGGTTCTTCACCGCCGAGGAGTAGAAACCGGTGGGGCTGAACTTGTGAAGCAGCACATCGCCCGGCTCCAGCGTGCGGAGGTGATCCTTCCACGCCTGAGGGATCGGGCTTTCCTCGGTCAGCAGCGGGCGCGTGCCATACTGGAAGACGATGGCGCCCAACTCGGGGTTGTCGATCCAGTTTTCCCACTCGCGCAGATACCAGACGCCGCCGGCCATCACGATGGGCACCGAATCGGGCACGCCCTCGGCGCGCATGGTCTCGCGCAGCTGCTTGACGCGGGGATAGGGGTCCTGCGGCTTGGTGGGGTCTTCGGCGTTGGAAAGGCCGTTGTGACCACCGGCCAGCCAGGGGTCCTCATAGACCACCGCCGCCATCAGATCGGCGACCTTGTGATAGGCGCGCTTCCACAGCGCGCGGAAAGCGCGGCCCGAGGAGACGATCGGCAGGTAATGCACGTTGAAGCGCGCCGCGATCTCGGAAAGCTTGTAGGGCATGCCCGCGCCGCAGGTGACGCCCGTCACCAGCCCGCGCGTCTTTTCCAGCACGCCTTCCAGCACCTGCTGGGCGCCGCCCATTTCCCAGAGCACGTTGATGTTGATCGCGCCCTTGCCGCTGGCAATGTCATAGGCGCGGCGAACCTGCTCCACGGCACCATCGATGGCATAGCGGATCAGTTCGGCATGGCGGCCCTGACGGGTCAGCGCATGATAGATCTGCGGGATGAAATCGCCATTGTCGTCATAGCTGTCGGCATTGACGGCCGAGACCGTTCCGATGCCGCCTGCGGCCGCCCATGCGCCCGAACTCGCGTGGTTGGTGGCGGCAACCCCCTTGCCTCCCTCAACCAGCGGCCAGACCTCCCTACCCCCGTAGAGAATCGGCTGCAAACCCTTGAAACCCATTTGACTTTCTTTCACCCCTTGCCTGTGACAGTGCGCTGGGCCGGAGCTATCCCCATCCGGCAGGCCTGCATCGAGGACGGAGCCGGTAAAGCACCGGCAGCTTCGAATTCCGCGTAATACCCGGAAATCTCCGGCTTGCGAAGGAATTCCGTCAATCGATATCCGACGGCGGAAAATTCGCAGAACAGGCGACCCGGGGCGATACCATGCCCAGCGTGGGGACCGCTGGTGACGACATCGCTGTCCACCACCACAATCCGCCCCCCGGCGCGCAGCGCAGGCCGCAGATACCAGAGGAAGGCATAGGGCTCGGACACTTCGTGGTACATATGGACCATGAAAATGCGGTCAAAACTGTCACGGGGCAAATGCGGATCAGCCTCGGCCCCGTGCTGAATCGAGACATTGTCGAGATTTTCGCGCGCCACGCGATCGCCCAGCGCGGAGAGGCTGGCCGGATCGATGTCCTCGGCCAGCACGCGCCCCTTCTTGCCGACACGCGCGGCGAGGCGCACGGTGTAATAGCCCTCACCCGCGCCGATATCGGCCACGGTCATGCCCGGCGTGATCCGCGCCAGATCCATCACCGAATGGGCTTCGTCCCGGCGATCACGATCGGCTTCGGGGGCGTTTTCGGTGGAGAGCTGTGCGGTCTGATGCTCGGCGCGGGGGAAGCCGCGCGCCTCGGGCGGGCGCCCGGCATCGGGGTCAGCCGGTGCCTGATGGCAGGCTGTCAGCAGAGCCGCTGGCAGCAGCGCCAGCGGCAGCAAGGCAGCGGTGCGCAGGCGCATCAGCGGTGGCCCTGCCCCATCCAGCGTTGCAGCGCCGCGCGGGCAGCCTGAGCGATGCGCGCCTCCGCCGCAGGCGTGATCTCGGCATGAGGGCCATCGACGCGCAGAAAGGCCGTGGCGATCAGCGGCGCATGGCCCGGCGGGCGCAGATAGGCCAGATCGACGCAATAGGCCGGGGCATCGTCATAGGAGGCGGTGCCGGTCTTGTCGCCCGCCCACCAGCCCTGCGGCACGCCCGCGCGGATGCGCTTGAGGCCGGTGGCGCTCTCATGCATCCAGTCGAGCAGCAGGGTGCGGTGGGGCGCGGTCAGCAAAGGGCCCGTCAGCAGCGCGGCGACGGTGTGAGCCATGGCGCGCGGGGTGCTGGTGTTGCGCTCCTCGCCCAGAGGCACGCGGTTGAGGCTAGGCTCATTGGCGTCGAGGCGGGTAACCTTGTCGCCCTGCGCGCGCCAGAAGGCGGTCAGCGCCTCAGGCCCGCCCGTGCGCTCAAGCAGCAGGTTGGCGGCGGCATTGTCGCTGTTGACCACGCTGGCGCGGGCCAGATCCAGCACGCTCATGCCGGTGGAGAGATGCGCCTTTGTGTCCGGCGTATGGCCCAGAGCGGCCACGAAAGCCTCGCCATAGGTCACCATCTGCGTGAGATCGATCCGGCCCTGCTGCGCCAGATGCAGCACATGGGCGGCAAGGCTCAGCTTGAAGGAGGAGCACATGGCGAAACGCTCATCCATGCGCTCTCCAAAGCCCTGCCCCGTGGCCGTATCGAGCAGATAGAAACCCAGCGTGCCCACATCGGCAAGGGCTTCGGCATCCGCCAGCGCAAGGCGCGGGAAAGCCGCCCCGGCGCCCAGCGCCGCGACAACTCCGGCGCCGAACTGCCGGCGGTGCATCATCAATCCACGTCCTCGACGTCGACCTTGTCGCCCGTCACGCGCTGCGACAGGGCCGCGGCCATGAAGGGATCGAGCGCGCCATCCAGCACATCGTCAGGCGAGGTGCTGGTGACGCCGGTGCGCAGATCCTTCACCAGCTGATAGGGCTGGAGAACATAGGAACGGATCTGGTGACCCCAACCGATCTCGGTCTTGGCGTTGTATTCGCTGTTGGTGGCCGCTTCACGCTTGGCCAGCTCGGTCTCGTACAGACGCGCCTTCAGCATGTTCATCGCAGTGGCGCGGTTCTTGTGCTGGCTGCGGTCATTCTGCGAGGCGACGATGATGCCCGAGGGAACGTGAGTGATACGCACCGCCGAATCGGTGGTGTTCACGTGCTGACCACCCGCGCCCGAAGCGCGATAGGTGTCGATCTTCAGATCCGCCGGATTGATGTCGATCTCGATGTTGTCATCGACCACGGGATAGACCCAGATCGACGAAAACGAGGTGTGGCGACGCGCCGAGCTATCATAAGGGCTGATGCGGACCAGACGGTGCACACCGCTCTCGGTCTTGGCATAGCCGTAGGCGTTCTCGCCCTTGATCAGCAGCGTGGCGCTCTTGATCCCGGCCTGTTCGCCCGCGTGGTAATCCACCAGCTCGACCTTGTAGCCATGGCGCTCGGCCCAGCGGGTGTACATGCGCTGCAGCATCTCGGCCCAGTCCTGGCTCTCGGTGCCGCCCGCGCCCGCGTGGACTTCGATGTAGGTGTCGCTGGCATCGGCCTCACCAGCCAGCAGCGCCTGCACCTTGTCGTTATCGGCACGCTCGGCCAGCGCGGCCAGCGTGGAAAGCCCCTCGCCGATGGTGGCTTCGTCGCCCTCCATCTCGCCCAGCTCGATGAACTCGACAGCGTCGGCCATTTCCTGACCGATGTGATTGACGGCGCCGATGCTGGCCTCCAAACGGCGACGCTCACGCATCACCGCCTCGGCTTCCTTGGGATTGTCCCAGAGCTTGGGATCTTCCACGCGCGCGTTCAGCTCGTCAAAGCGGCGCAGCGCACGGTCCCAGTCCAGGAACTTGCGGACGAGCGCCAAAGCAGCCTCAATCCGGTCAATATGGGCCTGGCCCTCGGCACGCATCGTCACTCACTCCACCAGAGTTCAAGCTGTGGCGCGTTAGACTTATTGGCCGCAAAGTAAAGGGGTGGGAGGCAGGAAGGGGGTAAAGCGAGGGGGTTACCCCCTCGCGCTCCCATAACGTCTCCCGACGAGATGGCAGTGGTTCCCGAAGGATGTGCCCCGCCTCTCCACCTGCCCGACCTAAGGCGCCGCAGGCTCAAAAATCGCTGACGCTGTGCCATCGCTCCTGCCTGCGGCGCAGCGACGTTAGCTCCAACGCCGAACCCGAAGCGCCACGCAGACATTAAAGGGAGCGCGAGGGTTATGACCCTCGCATCTTCCCTTCCAAACCCCTTTAATAAACCCCGCCCTGCTCACCTGCAAAATTGCCGGAGGAATCATCATCCTTCTTCCCGGCATTCGCATTGAACCCACGCCGGATCGCATCCAGCAGCTCGGCCCGCTTGGCGGCGATCTGCTCCTGACGCGTTACGCGCGTCGGCTCGGTTTCGGGCTTGAAGGCTTCCCAGATGGTCGCGGCCTTGGCTTCGTCACTGGGATCGCCACCGAAGACGCGCTGGCCCGAGACGCGGTCGATTTTCACCATGCGCACGCCGGGCGGCATCAGGAAGGGCGTGTGATCCCAGCGATCGCGCGTGGCCATCACGAACTGGCGGAAGATCGGCGCCGCGAAGGTGCCGCCCTGCGCGTAGCCGCCCAGCGACTTGGGCTGGTCATAGCCGAGGTAGACGCCGCCCACGATGCTGGGCGATCCGCCCATGAACCACACGTTGGTCGGGCCGCTGGTGGTGCCGGTCTTGCCGAAGAGCGGCAGACCAAGGTCACGCAGCGCCACGCCGGTGCCGCGGGTGATCACGCCCTCCAGCATATGGACCACCTGATAGGCGGTGCGGGCGTCCAGCACCTGACGGCCGCGCTGGCTCAGGCGGGGCATGGGCTTGCCATCCCATTCCGCCATCGAGCAGCCGTTGCAGGCGCGTTCGTCGGCACGCCAGATGACCTTGCCGTTGCGGTCCTGAATGAAGTCGATCAGCGACTGGTCGTGCTGCAGGCCATTGTCGGCAAGCGCCGAATAGGCGTTGACCATCTGTGCCACCGTGGTCTCCCCCGCGCCCAGCGAGAAGGAGAGATAGGGCTGATAGTTGCCGATACCGACGCGCTTGATGGTGCTGACCACCTTGCTCATGCCGGTGTCATTGGCGATGTGGACGGTCATCAGATTGCGCGACTGCTCAAGGCCCCAGCGCATGGTATGGATGCCGCCGCCGCCTTCATTGCCGAAGTTCTTGAAGCATTTGGTGCCAAGGCCGGCGCCCTGATCGACGCAGAAGCTCTGGTCGGGAACCATGGTGGCCGGGGTCATGCCATTGTCCAGCGCGGCGGCGTAAACGAAGGGCTTGATGGTGGAGCCCACCTGACGCTCGGCCTGCGTGGCGCGGTTGAAGCTGTCGAGACCGAAGTCGAAGCCGCCAGCTATGGCCATCACGCGGCCGGTGCCGGGCTGCTCGACCATCATGCCGCCCGAAACGCCGGGGATGATACGCAGCGCATAGGTGCCGTTGCCCGAAGGGGCACTGGCGACCACATCGCCGACATGCACCTGCGAAAGCTCACCGATCAGCGCTGCAGTGCTGCCATCGGTGAAGCCGATCTGGCCATTGCCGCCACCGCGCTTCAGCACCAGGCCGACGCGCCAGTCCTGATAGGCGATGCTTTTGTTGAGGCCGATCAGCTGGCCCTGCCAATGCTCGGGATCGATCTCGATATGGGCGATGGGGCCGTGCCAGCCCTTGCCCGACCAATAGCGCAGAAGACCGCCACGCAAAGCATCCTGCGCCGACTTCTGCAGCTCACTGTCGAGCGAGGTGCGGACCCAGAGGCCACCGGCATAGACGCTGTTGGGGCTGTCCTCGGCGCTTTCGCCATACTGGTCCATCAGGCGGCGGCGGACTTCTTCCACGAAATAGCCGACCGAGGGGTCATAGGTGTCGCGCTTGGGCTGGGCGATGATGCCCAGAGGCTGGGCCTTGGCGGCCTCGGCCTCGGCGGCGGGCACGAAGCCGTTCTTGACCATCTGGTCCAGCACCCAGTTGCGGCGGGCGATGGCCTTGTCGGCGAATTTGGCGCGGCCATAGGTTTCGGGCGCCTTGGGCAGGATGGCGAGGAAAGCGGCCTCATGCAGCTGCAGATCGCCGACATCCTTGCCGAAATAGGCGCGCGAGGCGGCCTGCACGCCGAAAGCCTGACGGCCCAGCGGGATCTCGTTGAGATAGAGTTCGAGGATCTGCTCCTTGCTCAGCACGCTTTCGATGCGGCGGGCCAGCAGCATTTCCTTCAGCTTGCGGCTGACGGAATATTCATTGCCGATCAGGATGTTCTTGGCGACCTGCTGGGTGATGGTCGAACCACCGCGCGCACGCTCGCCCGAGCCGAATTTGGAGGCGTAATCCACCACCGCCTGCCCGAGGCCGATAAAATCGACGCCGCCATGGCTGAAGAAGTTCTTGTCCTCGGCCGACAGGAAGGCGTTGATCATCGGCTTGGGGAAATCGACGAAACGCAGCTGCACGCGGCGTTCGCGGGCATAGGAATAGATGATGCCGCCATCGGCACCGCGCACCATGGTGGGCAGCGGAGGCTGATAGGTCAGCAGGCTGTCGGCGGAGGGCAGGTTGCGGATCACCGTCACCCAGACCAGCGCATAGAGCAGCACCAGAACGCCCAGACCATAGCCGCCAAGGCGCACCAGCCGGCTGCGACCCCATGCGCTGCGCAATCCGCCCATGCCCGGCAGATGCCCAAGGGCACGCCCTGTGCCGCTCAGAGCGCCGCGCAGACGGCCCATAAAGCCCCCGGCCTTGCGGCGGATACGCAGGTGGTGGTCTTCGTCGCGCTCTGGATCGGGCGTGTTGGGCAGGTCAGGCATGATGGCTTTCGAAACTCTGGCCAGAAACTGGCCTCTTACCACAAGCAGGCTTACCGCTGCCCCCTAGCATGGGCAGCGAGCCCAACGCCAGCCCGGCCTTATTGAACTGCCGCAACGCCGCTCTCCCGCGCGAAATAGACGCGGATCGCCTGAGCGGTGGCATCGGCAAAGGCCTCCCGCCCCTCGGGCGAGGCAAGGCGGGCGCTGTCCTTGTCGTTGGAAATATAGCCCGCCTCGAACAGCACGGAGGGGACATCGGGCGATTTCAGCACCACGAAGGCCGCTGACTGCAAAGGTCTGGCGCGGAAGTCGAATCGGCCCTTCCCCTCGCGCAGGGCCAGTTCGGCAAAGCGCGTGGACTGGGCCCCGGCATGGCGCTGCGACAGGTCCACCAGAATGGCGCTGACCGCCGTGCTGGTCCCCGCCAGAGGCACGCCGCTGACCGTATCGGCGCGGTTTTCCCGCGCGGCGATGCGGCTGGCTTCCTGACTGCTGCCCCGGTCCGACAGGGTGTAGAGCGTCGCCCCGCTGGCGTCAGCGGCTTCGGAGCTGTCGGCATGGATCGAGACGAAAAGATCCGCCTTCAACTGCCGCGCGATGCCGGAGCGTTCCTCCAGCATCAGATAGCGGTCGGTGTCGCGGGTCAGTGCCACGCGCACGCCGCCACCGGCCAGCAATTTGTCGCGCAGGGCCAGAGCGAGGGCCAGCGTGATGTCCTTTTCACGCAGGGGATGGCCCTTGTCATCGACGCCCGGCGCGCCGGGATCGTGCCCGCCATGTCCGGGATCGATCACCACCAGCGGACGGCTGGCATCAAGCGGCCCCTGCACCGGCGGCAAGCCCAGCGTGCCCCCGGCAGGCGGCAGCGCGATATGCAGCACATAGGCATGGCCGGCATCGGGCGGGGGCGCGAGAAAACGCGCCGCGCCAAAAGCACCAAGCAACAGGGCGACAGGCGCCAGCAGCACGGCGGCCACCACAAACAGCACGCGCTGCCGCGATGACGGCGGCAAGGGCGCTTCAACCGGATCGCCGGCCTGCTCCCCGATCGGCTCGGCTGCGGGCTCCGGCGGCGCCTCCGCAACCTCTGGGGCGGGAACCGCCTGTTCTTCCTCGCTGGATGTCACCTGAAGCGTTCCGCACCACAACCCGTTTCGGGTCGCAACCCCTTTTTCCTGAACACAGATTAGGCAAGTGCGAGCATCAGCGCAATGGCCCGTGCAACCGCTTGCCCTCCCCCGCTCCGCTCCGCGCCGGGCGCTTGCGAATCGGCGACGTATCGCGCTTGCCCGGAAAGAAAACCAATGCTAGGCATCAAAAAGTCGAAACAGGCTTGCCTGAGGCCGATCCCTTTTACCCACGCCCAACAGGTCCGGGGTAGCTGCGTTGAAAGCCCGCTTGCCGTTTCGCATGGCCCGGAATCCTGTTTTCCCCGGGCCCGACAGGTTGATGCAGGTATGATGAGCCGTTCGATGTCCCGTTCCTCACTGCCCCTTGGGGCGGTGATGGCGTGGGCGTCTGATGGATCGGCAGCAACAGGGTCGCATATCAACACATTCCGGAACGTTATCGTCTTTCAAGACAGCGTCCACGGGATGGTCCTGCCAGAATTTCTTCTGGGTGCCTTTGCGCAGGCCATGAAGCCGCGCCTTTTCTGCCTTGCAGACACGAAAAATGCCGTTGTGCCCGGGCTTTCCGGGTCGCGTCACGGCCTCACCGCCCTTGGCCATGACCAGGTTCACCATGAACCCATTCAGCGCCTCGGGCTTTCCCACTTCGCCGCAGGAAACAGGAGCGCGCCGCGCTCCGCCACAAGCGGCATGTCCATCAATCGCCGCGCCGGAGCCCGACTTGGCCCGCGCGGCTGGAGAGTTTATAATGACAACGCGCATGCTGATCGATGCGCGCCACGCGGAAGAGACCCGGGTGGCGGTCCTCAAGGGCAACCGTATTGAGGAATTCGACTTTGATTCTGCCGATCACAAGCAGATCAAGGGCAACATCTATCTGGCCAAGGTAACGCGGGTTGAACCCTCGTTGCAGGCCGCTTTCGTCGATTTCGGCGGCAACCGTCACGGTTTCCTCGCCTTTTCCGAAATCCACCCCGACTATTACCAGATCCCCAAGGAGGACCGCGAGGCCCTGCTGGCGGAAGAAGCCGCCCATGCCGAGGAAGAGGCTGCCCTGCGCGCCAATTCCGAAGGCGATGAGGACGAAGGCGAGGATTACGCGGACGAAGGCGCCGATGACGCCGGTTCGGTGATCGAGGTCGACACCTCCGAGAAGGACGCCGTCGCCACCATCGAGGCCGGTCACGTTGAAGATGGCTTCGACGACGATCACGCCGCCGAGGAAGATGCCGAGACCGACGGCAACCCGCGTGGCCGCCGTCGCCGTCAGGGCGGCCAGCAGGGCCACCGCGCCAAGCAGGCCGACGAACTGCGCGCCAAGCGCATGGCGCTGCGCCGCCGCTACAAGATTCAGGACGTGATCCACCGCCGTCAGGTGCTGCTGGTGCAGGTCGTGAAGGAAGAGCGCGGCAACAAGGGCGCCGCCCTCACCACATATCTCTCGCTGGCTGGCCGCTACTGCGTGCTGATGCCCAACAGCAGCCATGGCGGCGGCATCTCGCGCAAGATTTCCAGCGTGGCTGACCGTAAGCGTCTGAAGTCGATCATCGCCGAGATGGATCTGCCCAAGACCATGGGCTGCATCGTGCGCACCGCCGGCCTGCAGCGCACCAAGACCGAGATCAAGCGCGACTTCGACTATCTCGCCCGCCTGTGGGACGAGATTCGCGAAGGCACGATGAAGGCCTCGGCCCCGGCACTGATCCATTCGGACAGCGACCTCATCAAGCGCGCCATCCGCGACATCTACAACCGCGAGATCGAGGAAGTGGTGGTCGAGGGCGATCATGGCTTCCATGACGCGCGCGACTTCATGAAGCTGCTGATGCCCAGCCATGCGCGCCGGGTGAAGCACTATGCCGACCCCGTGCCGCTGTTCCAGCGCTATGGCGCCGAGGATCAGCTGACCGCGATGTACGATCCGGTGGTGCAGCTCAAGTCGGGCGGTTACATCGTGATCAACCCGACCGAGGCGCTGGTCTCGATCGACATCAACTCGGGCCGCTCCACCAAGGAGCATGGCATCGAGCAGACGGCGGTCGCCACCAACCTCGAAGCCGCGCGCGAAATCGCCCGCCAGTTGCGCCTGCGCGACATGGCCGGTCTGGTCGTGATCGACTTCATCGACATGGAATATGGCTCGAACGTCCGCAAGGTCGAGAAGGCCATGAAGGAAGCGCTCAAGAACGATCGCGCCCGCATCCAGGTCGGCCGCATCAGCTCCTTCGGCCTGATGGAAATGAGCCGCCAGCGCCTGCGCACCGGCGTGCTCGAAGCCACCACCCGCGCCTGCCCGCATTGCGATGGCACCGGTCTGGTGCGTACCGCCGGTTCGGCGGGCCTGTCGGCGCTGCGTCTGATCGAGGAAGAGGCCGCCAAGGGCAAGGGCACCACGATCACCCTGTTCGCCAGCCAGGAAGCGGCGATCTATGTGCTGAACGGCAAGCGCGCCGATCTGCACGAGATCGAGGCCCGCTACCGCGTCGAGGTGGAAGTGATCCCCGAGGGCGAGAACGAAGGCGCCAAGATGCGCGTCATCTCCAGCGGCCCGCGCAACGATTACGTGCCCACCTTCAGCCCGATCACCTTCGAGGAAGATCTTGAGGATCTGCCCGAGGAGGAGTTCGACGAGGAAGAAGAGGCCATCGAGGCCGCCGAGGACGAGGGTGAAGGCCAGAACGGCCGCAACCGCAAGCGTCGCAAGCGCCGCCGTGGCCGTGGCCGTGACCGCCGCGAGGATGGCACCGAAGCCGCCGCCGAGGAGACCGAGGACGAAAGCGCCGAGGCCGGTGAAGAGGCTGAAGACGCCGGTGGAGACGAGGGCGAGGAAACCACTGCCGTCGAAGCCGGTGATGACCAGGGTGGCCAGCGCAAGCGCCGCCGTCGCGGTCGCCGCCGTCGTGGTGGCCGTGGCCGTGAGGAAGGCGCCGACGTGCAGGCTGGCGAGGACACCGGTGAAGGCGAAGCCGATGTGAGCGAAGAGGCTCCGGTGGAAGCGCCGGTCGCCGCTGAGCCCGCCCCGGTTGAGGCCGAGCCCGCTCCGGTCGAGGCTGAGAAGCCCAAGCCCAAGCGCGCGCCGCGCAAGAAGAAGGTCGTGGAAGCCGCTCCGGTCGTGGAAGCCGCTCCGGTGGTGGAAGAGGCCCCGGCGCCGGTCGAAGCCGAGCCCGCTGCGGTCGAGGCCGAAGCCGAGGTGAAGCCCAAGCCCAAGCGTGCCCCGCGCAAGAAGAAGGTCACCGAGGAGGCTCCCGCCGTGGAAGCCGCTCCCGAAGCGACTGCTGAAGCCCCCGCTGCAAAGGAAGCGAAGCCCAAGCCCAAGCGCGCCCCGCGCAAGAAGAAGGTCGCCGAGGAGGCTCCTGCCGCTGAAGCGGTCGTGGAAGTCGATGCCGCCGTGACCCCGGCCGAGGATGGCAGCGCCGAGGGCGCCGACACCCCGCGTCGCGGCTGGTGGCAGCGCACCTTCGGCTGAGCCGAGGCGTAACTGACAGGAAGGGGCCGGGCCGCCGCAAGGTTGCCCGGCCCTTTTCACGTCCGGCCTTCCCGATGCCTCGGGCAAATGCCCCCGACTTTCGTGGAAGCTTTCGCGGCAGCGCAACAAAGGCGCTTGCCCCCGCCCCATAAGACGGTAGACAAAATGTGCATCAGGGGCCTATGCGGCACCTGACTCGTGTTCGATGGACAGTGGAAGCGACCTATGGCTACCTTTACCCTCCCCGCCAACAGCAAGATCAATGGCAAAGGCCATGTGCACAAGGCGGAGGGCGCGACCCATGTGAAGAAATTCACCGTCTATCGCTATGACCCCGACAGCGGCGAAAACCCCCGCTATGACACCTTCGAGATCGATCTCGACAGCTGCGGCCCCATGGTGCTGGACGCGCTGCTCAAGATCAAGAACGAGGTGGACTCGACCCTGACGCTGCGCCGTTCGTGCCGTGAAGGCATCTGCGGCTCCTGCGCGATGAACATCAACGGTCGCAACGGTCTGGCCTGCACCACCGCCATCGAGGATCTGAAGGGCGATGTCCGCATCACCCCGCTGCCGCATATGGAAGTGATCAAGGACCTCGTCCCCGATTTCACGCATTTCTATGCGCAATACGCCAGCATCCGCCCCTGGCTGCAGACCGTCTCGACCACGCCCTCGGGCAAGGAGCGCCTGCAGAGCCCCGAACAGCGCGAGAAGCTGGATGGCCTGTATGAGTGCATCCTGTGCGCCTGCTGCTCGACCAGCTGCCCCTCCTACTGGTGGAACTCTGACAAGTTCCTGGGCCCGGCAATCCTGCTTCAGGCCTATCGCTGGCTGGCCGACAGCCGCGACGAGATGACCGGTGAGCGTCTGGACGCGCTGGAAGACCCCTTCCGCCTGTACCGCTGCCACACCATCATGAACTGCGCCAACGTGTGCCCCAAGGGCCTTTCGCCCGCACGCGCCATCGCGGAAATCAAGAAGATGCAGGCCGAGCGCCAGATCTGATCACGGCCCGGACGATTTCCACACGGCCAACCTTTGTCAGCGAACCCGATCCGGACAATCCGGGCTGGGTTCGCTGGAATCTTTCAGATCCCACCCGCTATAATGGCGTCACGCTGGGCGATCTGATCCTGAGGCAGGAAGGCGACAAGGTCCGCCTGCGCCTCACCCCTGCCCATCGCCACACCAATCTGCTCGACAGCATTCATGGCGGCGTGCTGCTGGGGCTGGCCGATGTCAGCCTTTTCGCCACCGCGCGCACCCTGCTGGGCGAGCATCTGGCGGGCGGCGTCACGCTGGACCTCTCCTGCCAGTTTATCGGCGCCGGGCGCCTTGGCGCGCCGCTCGATGCCGTGGGCGAGGTGCTGCGCGAAACCGGGCGGATTGTCTTCATGCGCGGGCTGATCGAGCAGGAGGGCGCCACCATCGCCGCCTTCAACGCCGGCTTGCGCAAACCCTCGCAGCGAGTCTAACGAGCGCCATGGCTGGCCTGATCGCACAATATCAATCGCTGATTTCCGCAGAAGAGCTGCGCCCCGATGCCGAGCAGGCCGCTGCCGCCCAGCGCCTCGCCCATCTGCAGGACGAGCTGGAGGCCGCCCCCTCCGGCGGCTTTTTCGGGCGCCTGCTGGGCCGCAAGGCGGCGCCGCCGCGCGGGCTCTACATGTGGGGCGGCGTGGGGCGCGGCAAGTCCATGCTGATGGACCTGTTCCACGACACGCTCGCCATCCCCGAAAAGCGCCGCGTCCACTTCCACGCTTTTATGCTGGAGGTCCACGAGGTGATGCGCGATGTCCGCAAGGGCGAGACCGGCGATCCCATCCCGCAGGTCGCGGCGCGCATCGCCAAGGGCCTGCGCGTGCTGGCCTTCGACGAGATGGTCGTCAACAACTCCGCCGATGCCATGATCATGAGCCGCCTGTTCACGGCCCTGATCCGCGACCATGGGCTGGTGATCGTGACCACCAGCAACCGCGCGCCGAAAGACCTCTACAAAGATGGCCTCAACCGTGAGCATTTCCTGCCCTTCATCGCCCTGATCGAGAGCGATCTGGATGTGCTGACGCTCAACGGCCCGGTCGATTACCGCCTCGAACGCCTCACCGGCATCGCCACCTGGCACATGCCGCTGGGCGAAGCCGCCACCCACCGCGTGCGCGAGGCCTTCTTCCGCCTCACCGACTATCCGCCCGAGGATGCCGCCAATGTGCCCTCGGTCGATCTGGATGTGGGCGGCGGGCGCCTGCTGCATGTGCCCAAGAGCCTGAAGGGCGTGGCCGTTTTCAGCTTCAAGAAGCTGTGCGGCGAGGCGCGCGGGGCCTCGGATTATCTCGCCATTGCGCGGCATTACCACACGGTGATCCTCGTCGGCGTAAAGCGCATGGGGCCGGAAAACCGCAACGAGGCTGCGCGTTTCGTGACGCTGATCGACTCGCTTTACGAGCATAAGGTGAAACTGTTCGTCACGGCGGAGACCTCGCCGGAAGATCTTTATGAGGCAGGCGATGGCCGCTTCGAATTCGACCGCACCATCAGCCGTCTGATGGAAATGCAGAGCCGCGATTATCTGGCGGCCGGGCATGGTGTGGATCACGAGTTGCAGGACTGAAAGGGATTGAAACAGGGGGCGTTACGCCCCCTGCACCCCCGTTACGTCTTCCGACGAAACGGCAGTGGCACCCGATCCTTGCGCCCGACCTCTCCACCTGCACGACATAAAGCGCCGCAGGCCTTTAACCCATAGGCTGTGCCCGGAATTCCTGCCTGCGGCGCAGCAAACTTGCGCCTTGGCCGAACCCGATGCGCCCACGCTGACACATCATGGGAGCGCGAGGGTGTAACACCCTCGCATTTCTCTTTTTCTTCCCTTCTGCTACCTTCCGGCGAAACAGGGAAAGGACGCGAACACATGATCGTCACCACCACCGAAAACATTGCCGGATATCGCACCACGCAATCGCTGGGACAGGTTTTCGGCGTGGTCGTTCGCAGCCGGGGTCTCGCGGGTAATTTCGTGGCGGCTTTGCGCACGATCATCGGCGGTGAGATCAAGGAATATTCCGCTCTGGTGGAGGACACCCGCCGCCATGCTCTGGACCGGCTGGTCAACAATGCGCGGGCGATGGGTGCGGATGCGGTGGTGATGATGCGCTTCGATTCCGGGCAGATCGGGCAGGCGATGAATGAGGTCGTCGCTTATGGCACGGCGGTGAAGATCGAGCCCCTGTGATGAGGCTGGTGTAATGCGCCCGGTCGCGGGCCTTCTGGCGCTGTCTCTGGCGGGATTGCTGATCGCGGCGGCGCTGGGCTGCTGGCAGGTCTGGCCGCTGGGGGTGATGGGCACTTTGCTGGCGCTCTCGGTGCTGGTGGAGCGGCGCTATCGGCGGCGGCCAGAGCTGCCGGAGACCGGTTGGGAACCGACCTCCGAGAAATTCCTTGATGAGGACACCGGGCAGGTCATGCAGGTCTGGTATCACCCCGGCACCGGCCAGCGCGACTATCGGCCCGGCTAAACCAGCCCGAGGTGGGTCAGCGAGCGATCCAGTTGCAGCAACTGCCAAAGCAGGCGCGAGTGGTCACTGGTGCCCGCGATATGGGCCTGAGCCGCACGATCGATGGCCGCACTGTCGAACCAGCCTGTACGGGACAGGGCGCCGCCTTGGGCGATACCCCTCGCCGCGCCCGCCAGAGGCCCCCGGAACCATTGCGCGATGGGCGTGACGAAGCCCTGCTTGGGGCGGAAGAGGATGTCCTCGGGCAGTTGGGGCTTCATCGCCTGCTTCATCAGCCATTTGCCCTGCGTGCCGCAAATGCGCATACCCTCGGGCAGACCTGCGGCAAATTCGATCAGGCGGTGGTCCAGCAGAGGCTCGCGCGCTTCCAGCGAAACCGCCATGGAAGCTCGGTCCACCTTGGTCAGAATATCGCCCGGCAACCAGAATTTGAGATCGGCATATTGCGCGGCATCCAGCCCGGAGCGCGCCGGGCCCTGTTCCATCAAGTCGATAAAGGGTTGCTCGGCGCGGTAATCCCCCCGCTGGCGGCGATAATCATCGCTGTAGAGCCTGTTCCGCAGTCCCGGTCCCGTCACCGAGATGGCGCTGGCGTAAGCCTCCGCCGAAGAGCCCGCCAGCGACAGCAGCGTCGTCTTGGCGCGCAGCGGGCGCGGGGCCCAGTCGGCCTTGGGGTAAAGCCGCCCGGCCAACCCAAACAGCGGCGCGCGTAGGGCAGAAGGCACCAGCCCCCTCACCCTATCCTCACCATGCTGGAAGCGGTGGCGCCGGTAACCGGCGAAGGCCTCATCCGCACCATCGCCCGACAGGGCCACCGTCACGCTTTCGCGTGCGAGCTGGCAGACGCGCCATGTCGGCAGGGCGCTGGCATCGGCGAAGGGTTCGTCGAACATGGCCGCCAGATGATCCACTGCCTCGAAATCATCGGGGCTGACGATGCGGCTGACGTGGTCGGTGTTGTAACGCTTCGCCACCTGCTCGGCATAGCCGGTTTCATCCAGCGCCTTCACATCGAAGCCGATCGAGCAGGTCCGCACCGGATGGCCGCTTTCCTCGGCCATCAGCGCAACCACGCTGGAGCTGTCCACCCCGCCCGAGAGGAACGCCCCCAGAGGCACATCCGCAACCATCCGGCTTTTCACCGCAGAGCGCAGCAGATCGGCCAGTTCGGCGGTCAGATCGGCTTCGCTGCCCTTGTGGCGCTCGGCAAAACTCACATCCCAATAGGCTTGGGGCGCGGGCACCGGAGCGTCATGGCTGAGCAGCAGCACATGGGCGGCGGGCAGCTTGCGCACCCCGGCCAGAATGCAGCGATGATCGGGCACATAGCCCCAAGCCAGATAATCCTCGACGGCCAGCGGATCGATCCGCCGCTCCAGCGCGGGGTGGGCGATCAGCGCCTTCAGTTCCGAGGCAAAAATCGTGCTGCCATCGGCCAGCTCAGCCAGATAGAGCGGCTTCACCCCCAGCCGGTCGCGCGCCAGCAGCAGCTGCCGCCGGTCCAGATCATAGAGCGCAAAGGCGAACATGCCCGAAAAGCGGCTGACGCAATCCACACCCCAGCGCTGATACGCGGCCAGAATGACCTCACTGTCGCCGTCGGTGTGAAAGTGCGCGCCCTGCTCGGCCAATTCGGCGCGCAGCTCACGGTAATTGTAGATCTCGCCGTTGAAGACCAGCATGGCCCGGCCATCGGTGGACGCCATGGGCTGGGGCGAACCGGCAATATCGATGATCGAGAGCCGCCGATGGCCCAGCGCCACCGCGCCGCCCTCCCACACGCCATAGCCGTCTGGCCCGCGATGGGCGATGGCATCGCACATGGCGCGCAGCACATCGGCATCGGCCCTGCCCCGCGCTTCCTTGTGAAAAATGCCTGCTATACCGCACATAAGAAACCTCTTTTCGCGGCATAGCCTAGGGGCTCAGTCCTTGCCATCACCCTAATCGGCATCATCATTGCCATCGGGCGTGCCCAGCGCAATATGATCCATAAAGCTGCCCACCGGCCCGATGGCGCGGCGGAAATCATGCAGCGTATCCACCGCCGGATCGCCCATCGGCGCCTGAGCCTGCGTCGCCTCCTCCTCCACCGAGAGGATCAGCATCATCGTGGGCACCCGGCGCAGCATCAGCCGGTCTTCCAGATTGGCGAGGCGCAGCTTCACCGTGGAGGCGGTGCTGGTGTCGCCGGTGTGCCATGTCGTCTGGGCCAGACGGGCGATGCGCCCCTGAGCCAGCAGCCGGTCGCCCCGGGCGGCCAGAGCCCCTGCCCCCGGTCCCTGCCATTGCCATGCCGAGCCGGGCGGCAAAGCGCCCTCGCCAAAGCCGGTCGCCTTGCGGCCCGGCCCTTGCGCGGCATACAGCGCGAAGAACATGTCGACGATGCGGCCCTTGTCATCGGCATAGCGCAGCTGGATGCGGTGATCGGCCCCGGCAGCACGCGGTGTCCAGTCCACCATCAACGGCGTGCCGACGCGGTGCCAGCCGGGCACCTGAGGCACAGCGATACGGGTGGGCATCGGCGCCTCCAGCCGGGCCGCCGCCGTGGACCACACCAGACACGCCAGCACGATGGCAAAAGCCCCGCCGCCGGCCAGGGCACGCGGGCAACGCCAGCGATCCAGCTTCGCCAGCACCCGGTTTTGCGCGAGGGCGGCGCCGTCGATCATGGGATCGTGCACCTTGCGGTCGAAAAAGGGCCAGCTGATCGCAAGGATGGCGGCGATCACGGCGGCGAAGAAGAACCAGCCATAGATGATATGGTCGACCCCGCCCGCATAGGCCGCGCCCTTGATCTGCGCCACATAGACCGTGCCCCAGGCCCGAACGCCGTTGGCCAGCACCGGCACCACCACGCAGAGCGCCATAAAAGCGACGCGCCGCGTCCACGAGCGAAAGCAGACATTAGCCGCCAGCACCCCGAAGGCCAGCATCGCCACGAGGAATTTCACGCCCGAACAGGCCTCGGCAATTTCGAAGAGGCCTGCGGGGGTGGCGATCATCACGCCGTCGACATGGGCGGGGATATGGGTCATCACCACCAGCCAGATCGTCAGGCGGGCGGTGATGGTCTGCAGGGGCGGAATGATCTCGTCGCCGAAGGGCACCAGAAAGACCATATAGGCCAGCGGGAAGAGGAAAGCCGCCGTCACCCGCGTGCCCAGCATCAGCGGCACGGCGGCCATCAACATGCCGACGGCGCCGAACTGCGCCAGCTCGGCCAGATTGGCGAGGCGCCCCATGACCCAGATCAGCGCGGCCAGCAGCAACAGGAACAGCCCCGGCCACCAGCAGGCGGGGCGCAACTGTTTGGCCTCGGCCCAGCGATGCCAGACCTGCCAGCCAAGGATCAGCGGGATCAGCAGCACATGGGTGTAGGTGGAGATGTTCCACCACTGATCGGCCATGGCCCGCCATTCCTGACTGGCCGCGCCGATCATGATGCCCCAGATCAGGGCCAACAAGGTCAGCCCCTTGCCCCAGTCCGGCGAGAATTGCTCACGCGCCATGGAGGGTGGCTCCGATCAGACCGGCGAGCGGTGCCAGAGCAGCCTGCCAGCTGGCATGGGCCAGCACATGGACGCGGGCAGCTTGGCCCATGGCTTTGGCGTGGTCAGGATTGTCCAGCAAGGCCAGCGTGGTTGCGATCAGGGCCTGATCGCTGTCGGCAATGGCGTAATCCGTGCCATCGCGCGCCTCGATCCCTGTCGCGGCGCCGGGGGAGAGGACGCAGGGCAGTGCCATGGCCATGGCCTCCAGCACCTTGTTCTGCACCCCCCGCGCGATCTCCAGCGGCACCAGAGCCATATCCGCAGCGGCGAGGTAGGGCCGCATATCCGGCACCGCACCATGGACCTGCGTGCCGTTCACCCCATGCAGCGCCTGCACGGCAGGCGTGGGGGCGCGGCCCACGATATGGAAGCTGGCTTGCGGGTGATGCTTGAGGATCGCGGGCATCAACTGCTGTGCTGCGCGGGTGACAGCAGCGATGTTGGGGGCGTAATCCATCTGGCCGGTGAAGATCAGCTTCGGGCCGGGTTGTGCGGCCAGAGCGGCATCGGGCGCCACTTCGGGCGAGAAAAAGCTGCAGTCGATACCATTGCTCAGCACCCCCACATGTGCGGGGCTGTTGGCGGGCAGGCGCCTTTTCAGCAGAGCAGCCTCGGCCTTGCTGATCAGCAGTGTGTGGTCGGCACGGGCGGCCAGGCGGCCCTCTTCCACCGCCAGAAGGCGGCCTTCGCGGGCATGGACCCAGCGCATCGGGCCTTTGCCCTCTCGCCCATAGGCATCGAATTTGGCCGAATCGACATCCACCAGATCGAGGATAACCCTGCCTGTGAAGTCAGCAGGCACATACTGCCCCATCTGACCGGAAAAGACGAAAATCGTGCCGATCCGCCCGCTCGCCAGCGTGGAACGCACATAATCCGCCAGATGCCTGTCATGAAAGGCGGTGAGGCTGATCGGTTGCCCCTTGGCCAGCGCCTCCAGCCCGGCCAGCGGCAGCGGCTTCTTGCGGGCACGCAGGCAATAGGTGGCAGCACAAGCCGCCAGTTCGCCCTCATGCGCCCAGTCTCCCGCATCATCGGCGAAACAGGCGACATGCACTGGCGCCAGCGCCGTCAGAGCCTTCAGCACATGATGCGAATGGATCTTGTCGCCCCGGTCGGGCGGGAACGGCAGGCGATGGGCCAGAAACAGGATCTCTTTGCCGGAAGCGGATGCGCTCACCCCAGCCCCCGGGCAATCCACGGGCCGATCAGATTGGCCACGGGCAGAGGCAGCTTCTTCCACAGCTCGATCCGGCGCGAATGGGTGGCGCTGGTGGGATCGGCATCGCGTGCCTTGGCCCCCGGCGCGGTATAGACGCCATAGGAGAGCGGCGCGGGCTCAAACCCCCAGTTGCGCTTGAAATCAAAGGCGCCGCTGCCCGTCTTGGAGCGCCCGAAATCAAAATGGGTGCAGCCGCGCTGGCGCGCATGGCGCATCAGCTCGTAATACATGCGATCGTTGGCGCGCAGGCTCCGCGCTTCCCACGTGCCACCGCCCCAATAGGGCATTACCGCGCCGCGATGATAGAGCGACAGCACGCTGGCGACCGCCTTGCCCTGATGGCGCACGGTCAGGATATCGGCATCCTGCCCAAAACGCTCCAGCACAGCGCGGAACAGGGCGCGCGGGAAAACCGGCGTGCCCAGATTGCGCACGCTGGTGGCGTAGATGTGGTAATGCTCGGCGGAAAGGTCTTTGCCGCCCGTCACCACCTCGAAGTCATTGGCCAGACCCTTGCGGACCTCGGCGCGCTGCTTGCGGGGGATCGCGGTGAGTTCGGCCTCGTCACTGGCGGCCAGCGGGCGCACAAAACCGGCATGTGACTGGTTCTTCACCGCCCAACCTTCGCGGTCTTCCGGCAGCAGACCGCCGCGCAATTCCGCCGAGGGCGCTTTATGCTTTTGGGCCAGATCCTCCAGCGCGGCGAACAGCGGCGCGGGGTCGGTGTCCTCTGCCACCAGCACGCCACCGCCCACGGCAAAGCCTGTGGAAGCCAGCACGCGCCCGAAGATCGGAGAGGTCACCAAAGTCAGCGGCAGATAACCGATCAGCGCACCGCCCTGCTCCAGCACCAGCGCCAGCGGCTTGTTGCCCGTGCCCTGCGCCACAGCCAGCAGCCATGCGGGGCGATGGAACGGTGTGGCGTCCGGATGATCGGCCAGAAAGCCCTCGATCCGCCGCTCATCCTGAGGGTCACGCAGATCGGCGAGGCGCACCGCCCCCACAGCCATCCGAAGCGGCGCGTTCATGCCGCTTGCCCGGCCCCCGTTTCCGTCTTCAACTCTGCCCCCGGCATGATGAAAGGCAGCGCCCTGGGCGCCTCGGCCTTGGCCAGCATATCCATACGACCCCATTGAAAATCTCGCACCAACCGTTCGAGCTTAGGGGCCATAACGTCAAGATTCGTATAATGCCGCAGGCGCGACTTCGCCGAAGCCTGCGCCACGCGCGGCTGGCCGGGGTCGATCTCCCATGGGTGGAAATAGGTGACGCCGGGGCGCTGGTCGTGGCTGTTCACCCGCCGCAGCGCCCATTGGCTGAACCAGTAGGGGAACAGGCGGAAGAAACCGCCGCCGCCCGCCGCCTGACGCCGGCCCGCCACCTCAACCGTGGTGACAGGAATTTCGATCAAGCTGCTGTCCACCAAGGGGCGGAAGGCGAAACGCGGCGCCTCGCGCCAGCCATAATGGTCATGCGCGATGGGGGCGACGCTGGAGGAATAGTCATAGCCCTGCTCGGCCAGAATGAGGTGAGCCCATGGCGTGCGCGTGTCGATGGAAAAGCTGGGCGCGCGATAGCCTTTGATCGCCACGCCCCCGGCATCCTCCAGAATCTTGCGCGATTCGGTCAGATCCTCGGCAAAACGCCGAGCGCCCAGCGTGAAGACGCGGGCATGGTCCAGCCCGTGGCTGGCCAGCTCATGCCCTTCGGCCACGATGCGCTGCATCAAGGCGGGATGCCGTTTGGCCACCCAGCCCAAAGTGAAGAAGGTCGCCTTCACATCTGCGGCTGCGAACAGGTCCAGCACAGCGCTGGTGTTGGCCTCCACGCGGTGTTCCAGCGCATCCCAATCCGCGCGGTCGATCACCTTTTCGAAGGCGCCGACCTGAAACCAGTCCTCAACATCGACGGACAAACCATTGACGATGCTGGACTTCGACACGGTACAATCTCCTCAAGACCTTCGGGCGTTAACCCTCAGGCGGCGACGCGGGGCGTCCCGTCGCGCTCGATCCATTCGATCAGCATGGTCAGCGTGTGGCGCAACGTGCGGTCCTGCTCGGCCAGACGGGCCTCCAGCTCGCCGAGGCGCGCGGTCAGCGTCTCGATGGCAGCGGCCTGAGCAGCCGAAGCGGCGGCCTGAGCCGCATCCTCAGGGCGCTCCGCCCCCTGACCACCGGCCAGTTCGATCACGGCATGCTGCAATTCGGCGATCTGCGCGGCCTGCTCGGCCAGACGGGCGGACAGCTCGTCCGACAGCGAGGCATGATGCTCCACCGCATGATCCAGCGGCTTGTCCCCGCCCGCTGCACGCGCGGCCACCACAGCGGGGGCCTCATGCGCAGCCTGCGCGATCACGCGGCCCAGCGACAGGCCGCCATCAGCCACCATCTCGCTCAGCACGCGGGCCAGCAGCACGCCATCGAGATGCTCGCGCTGCTCGGCGGCGCCTGCCATCAGCAGGCGGCTGGTGATCTGGTTGATCCGGCGCGGCACGCCGCCGCTGGCCTGATGGATCTCGGCAAAGAGCGAGGGCGCGAAGGTCGGGCGGCCCTGCCAGCCGACCAGACGCAGGCGATGGCCCAGATAGGCCTCCACCTCTTCGGCGCCCATGGGCTCCAGATGATGGGCGGCGATCACACGCTGGCGCAATTGCTCCAGCCCGGCCTGACCCGACAGGTGATCGCGGAATTCGGGCTGGCCCAGCAGCAGAATCTGCAGCAGCGGGTGATTGCCCAGCTGGAAATTGGAGAGCATGCGCAGCTCTTCCAGCGCCTCATCCGAGAGGTTCTGGCTCTCATCCACCACCAGCAGGCAGCGGCGACCGGCGCGCGCCTCACTGTGCAGGAACGCCTCGATCTGCGAGAGGGCCTTGGCCTTGCCGGTGCCGGGGTCACGGCCCAGCGCGGCCTCACCCTCGGCACGGATGGCGAATGCCTGCGCCACAAGCTGCACCAGATCCTTGTCATCCAGACGGCTGGTGACGACCTGCGCGGCGGTCAGGCGCTGGCGGTCGATGGTGGCCATCAGATGGGCGACCAGCGTGGATTTGCCGGTGCCGACGTCACCCGTGATCACCACGAAGCCCTCACCCTGCGCCAGGCCATAGCCCAGATAGGAGAGCGCCTTGCGATGAGTCGCGCTTTCGAAATAGAACGCCGGATCGGGCGTCAGCTGGAACGGGCGAGCGGTGAAGCCATAGAAATCATCGAACATCGTCAGTCCTCCGCCGGTCAGAAGCTGTAGCGCATGCCAAGGGCACCGGATGCAATCCAGATGTCCTCGCTCTGATCGGTCCTGGCCCCTGTGATAACCGCAGAGGCGTTGCCGCTAAGGTGCCGTGTGAAATAGTAATTATACAGAGCTGTTGCACTCACGCCCGTGGTATCGCCTGCCGCTGCCAGACCGCTTTCGAAGCGGTAAAGCTCCAGCGTGGTCTGGATGGTGGAACGCTGCGAGAGCTTGCCGCTCAGGCTCGCGGCCCCCCAGTAATACTGGTCAGCCTTGCCGTCCAGCGCGGCCAGCACCGTATCGGGGGCACCGATATACTGGCGCCGCTCCCAACCGGCGGCGAGGCCTGCCTGCCAATGGCCGAAATCATACATCGCGCTGGCGGTAACCCCGCGCCCGCGATAGATCTGCCCGTTGAGCGAGCCCAACCCGCCGCTGACGCAGCCCCCGCCCGTGGCCGAACCGACGCAGCTGGTCAGCCCGCCCGAAATCGGATCGCGAATGGCGGTAAAGCTGGTCGGCGCCGAGGTGAGCGCCGTGGTCAGCGCGCCACCAAAGCCGGTCAGGTTCTCATAGGCCACCACATTGAAGGTGGTGCGGCCATTGGGCTGCCAGTTGAAGAAGCCATAGCCGCCCAGACGGCCATAACGGCGCCCGATATGCGCCTCGGCGCTGGTGCGGGGGTTGGGGCGCCATTGCACGCCCACATCCCAGATCAGCCCGCTGGTGTCGAAGGCCATGATGCGCGGGCTGGAATAGTCGGTCACATAGCGGCCATGGGAGTCCACGATCGGGTTGCCATTGGCATCGCGCACCGCATCGCGGCTGCTAACCTGCACCTTTTCATAGCCCGCCGTGGCGATGGCGTTCAGGTTCTGGGTCACCGGCACGATCACGCCCGCGCGGGCATGCACATCCTCCACCTTCTGATCGAGATTGGAGATATCCTGCCGGTAATAGCCCGCCTCGCCCGTCAGGCCGACAGGCAGGCCCAGATCGCCCGGCTTGGTCGCGGCGGCAAGGCGCGCATCCTGCGAGAGCGAATGGCCCAGAATGCCGCCACCCGCCACCACGGCGCCACTGCCGCCATCCACATCGGTGTAACCGACATGATAGGCCGCATTGACCGCCACATCGCCAAGCTGCGTGGCATAGCGCGGCCCGGCATAGACCGAATAGACCTGGCTGAGCGTATCGCCCTGGCTGTTCACCCCGGCGAAGGTCGCGCCCCCGGCATAGGTGTTCACCCGGTTCGCATAGCCGCCGTAGTCCATATACAGGCCGCTCTTGCCCTCACCCGTCAGGCGCGTCGAGAAATTGGCGATGCCGCTCAGGTTGTCGCTGTCCTGCGCCTTGCCCCAGCCGATGTTGCGCTGATAGCGCAGCGAGATCGCGCCCTGCGTGTTGCGGCCATTGACCAGCCCGTCCACGCCCGCAGCCAGCACGGAATAGGTCAGCACATCGCCGGAAGGCTGTATGGGCGCATAGGCCACCTGCTGCGCCTCAATATAGGGGCGGATCAGCAAGGGGCGGCCATGCAGATCGGCGCTGCCGAAGGTGTTGATCTGGCCGGGAATCAGCGCGGAAGGGGCCAACACGGCATCATCGCCGCCGCCCGCCCCGTTGACCTCCTGCATGGTGACGCCGCCATTCGTTCCGGCGCGCGCGCCACGGATCTGCGGCGCCTGCTTGCCGGTGATGTCGGTGGAGGAAGGATCATTGTCCTGCGGTTCACCATTATAGGAAACCACAGTGTTATAGGGGTTGCCGCCATAGGCCGAATTCGGCGTGGCCGTCAGCGTGCCCTGTGCCGCAGACTGCGCGGGTGTCTGCGGCGCGGACGCAGGTGCCGCGCCCTGATCCGCATCGGCCTGAAGCAGCCCGCCGGTGTCATAAGCCATCGCCGCGCCCGGCGCGGCTTGACTCGATACCGCCGAGCCCGCCGCGCCCTTGGCCACGGCCAGACCCGGTGCGGCAAGCGCCATCAGGCTGACCGTGACGAAAAAGCCCCCCGCCAGCTTCATCCGCGATATCCGTGATAGGAGCCGAAGCGGCGCCCGCTGGGGCTGAACTGCACCGCATTGAGCAGCAGCTGCACATTAGGGCAGCCCGCCAACAGCGAGGCGGCATCCTGCACCGCATTGGTGCTGGTCTTGTCGGCACGCACCACCATCACCACCTGGCCCACCAGCTTGGCAACCTCGGCAGGATACATGGCGGCCAGCGTGGGCGGCGTGTCGATGACGACGATGCGGCGCGGATAGCCCTCGGTCAGCAGATCGAGCACGCGGGGCGCGCGCGAGCTTGCGAGATATTCCGCATCCGAATTGGTGGGGCGCCCGCCCGGCAGCACCGAGAGGCCGACGATATCGGTGGGGATCACCAGAGACCGCACATCGATGCGCGGATCGGCCAGTGCGTCCATCAGGCCCGGTCCCGCCGGAATGCCCAGAATGCCCAGCGCCGAGGAGCGCGCTAGATCGAGGTCGATCAGCACCACCTCGGCTTCCTTTTCCGCCGCGATCGACATGGCGAAATTGAGCGCGCAGAAGGTCTTGCCCTCGCCCGGATGGGGGCTGGTGATCATGATGCGCTGGCTGGCCGGACCGGAACGCATGCGGCGCAGTTCCTCGGCCTGAGCCAGCAGCTGGCGCTTGACGATGCGGAACTCTTCCAGCTGCGCGGTGGCGCCGCTTTCTGGCACGATCAACCCGGCCTCGGCCAGAGCGTTCCGGTTGACGGCATGGCGCGGCCGCGCGGGCGGCGGCGGCGTGACGGGCTGCTGCGGCGCGGCTGGCGCGGCCTGCTGAGGATAGCCCTGCTGGGGGTAGCCCTGCTGCGGATAACCGGGCTGCTGGGCATAGCCCTGAGGTGGCAGTCCCTGAGGCGGATAGGCCGGAGGCTGGCCATAGGCCTGCTGCGGCGGAAAACCCTGCGGCGGATAGGGGTAGGCGGGATGGCCAGCCTGTCCGTAAGGCGCAGGTGCCCCCTGCCCATAAGGCGGCTGACCATAAGACTGCTGGCCATAGGCCGGATGCCCGTAAGGCGGCTGAGCGCCCTGACCGAAAACCGGCTGGCCATAAGGCGGAAACGGCTGAGGTTGCGCCGGATAAGGCATGCCCGTCTGCGGATCGACAGGGCCGGCTTGCGGCACCGGATTGCCCTGAGGCAGCGGCTGAGGCCGGATCGGCGCCTGTTCAGGTGAGGCAGCAGCGGGTTGGGCCGCATGCGGCTGGCCCAGCGGCACGACCTGGCCCCGGCCATCCTGACCCTGCGGACCCTCGCCGTCGGAGCCTTGGCCGGCACTGCCCTGAGGCGTCAGTTTCCTGGGTTCGAACATCGCCATCTCCTCAGGCCCCGCCGCCGATGTTGAAGCGTTCCATCATCACCAACAGCATGAACAGCCCGCCCAGCGCGCCGCTGGCGGCAATAAAGCCGCGCAGACCACGCGCCCGTTCGGCCCGCGCCGTTTCCGACAGCGACTGCGAGATCGCCCCCAGCACCGGCAGGCCGGTCACACGCTCCAGCTTGGCCGTGGTGGCAAAGCTGGACTGCAATTCACCCAGCGCAAAGGCCACACCCAGCCCCGCGCCGATCCCCGCCACCAGCACCACCATCAGCAGCAGCGGACGGTTGGGCGCGGAGGCACCATGCGGTAGCACCGGCGGATCGAGCACCTGGAACTTGGTTGCGCCATGGGCTGCAACCACTTGTCCGCGCAGGCGCAATTCCTCGCGGTCCTGCAGCAGCTTGTCATATTGGGCTTTCAATATGTCATAGTCGCGGCTGATGTTCTGCGCTTCCTGTGCCAATTCGGGATTGCTGAGCTGGCGCGCCGTCTGCGTGGCGATGGCCTGCTCGATGGTGGTGCGCCGCGCCTGAAGCGCCTGAAGATTGGCCTGCCGCTCCACACGGATCGATTCCAGCGTGGTGTAGGCCGGATTGGGCTGAGCCCCCGGCCCGGCCACGGGCGTCGGCCCCTCGGCGCGGATCTGGGCCTTCAGCGCCACGATCTGGTTGCGCGCGGCAATCACATCGGGGTGATTGTCGGTCATGCCGCGCGCACGCATGCCCACCAGATCGGATTGCAGCTGCGCCAGTTGCGCCCGCGTGCCGCCAAGCTGACCGGGCGCCGCAGCCCCGGCCACCGTGGGCGCAACGCCCGCCATCTGGCCATTGACCGCCGCCAGAGCGCTCTGCGCCGCGGCAATATCGCCATCGAGGCCGCGCATTTCGGCGCGGTTCTGCTCCATCTGCTGGATCGTGGAAACGCCGCCCTGCGCCAGTTCGGGATGCTGGGTCTCGAAGGTCAGGCGGCGCTGTTCGGCGGCCTGCAACTCACCCTGACGGTTCACCAGCTGCTGGTCGAGGAAATCCAGCGTCTGCTTCATCTCGCCCTGCTTGGTGTCGTTGTTTTCGTCGCCAAAAATGTCGATCACCTTGCGCACGATGTCCTGCGCCAGATGAGCGCCATCAGCATCGCTCATCCCGCCGCCCGAGCGCGACTGGGCGCTGATCTCGAAGATGTTGTCCTGCGTGGCGACGATCTTGATCGATTTGGACAGGCCCGCGATCATGCCTTCCATCTGCTTGCGATCGGTGATGTTGTCACCCAGACGCGTGCCGCGGATCACCTTTTCCAGATTGGCCGAGCTGGTGAGCGTATCGCGCACGCGGTCCACATCGCGCTTGCGGTCCGAGGCATCGATGCCGACCTGCGCCGCGAGCGGATCATAGAGCTGGACCATGATGCGCGCATGCGATTCATAGGTGTTGGGAATGGTGCTGACCATGCCCCAACCGGCCAGACACACCAGCCACGCCACGCCCAGCGCGATCCAGCGGCGGCGCCAGATCGAGAACAGCGTGGCTTTGATATCGTCGAAGAGCGAGTTCATAGGGTTGGGTCCGGCCTCGCTGCTTAGAACATGCTTTCGGGGATGATGATGACATCGCCCGGCATCAGCATCACATTGGCCTTGCTGTCACCCTTCTTGAGCAGATCGCCCAGCCGCAGGGCAAATTCCTGCTGATGGCCGGTGGCCTTGTCATAACGGATCAGCTTGGCCCGGTTGCCCGAAGCATATTCGGAGAGGCCGCCCACTGCAATCATCGCGTCCAGAATGGTCATATTGGCGCGATAGGGCAAGCTTGCGGGCTTGCCGGTGGCGCCCACGATGCGGATCTGTTCAGAGAAGGTGCCCGCAAAACGCGTGACGATCACCGAGACCAGCGGGTCCTGAATATACTGGGACAGCTGAAGCTGGATGTCCTGCGCCAGCATGCTGGGTGTCTTGCCGACAGCAGGCATATCGGTGATCAAGGGCGTGGTGATGCGCCCGTCAGGCCGCACCTGCACCTTCGAGCCCAGCTCCGGGTTGCGCCAGACGAAGACGGTCAGCTCATCCATCGGGCCGATGATATAGTCCTCGCCCGGGCCTTCCTGATGCGCCACAAAATTGGCCGGAGGCAGCCGCGCCGCCGTGCCATCGCCCGCGCAACCGCTCAGGGTCAGGCTGGCGAGAGCCGCGCCGGCAATGGTGTGAACGGCTGTCTTGCTCGGCATCATGTCTTCCCGGACTGGGCGGTATCCGTCGGCCTGCGCGCTGCGAGGGCGCAGGGATGGATACGGCAGTTCATGGTCGGCTATGCGCCCGAAGGGTAAACATTGGGTTAGTCATCCACCCGCAAGACGCCGGTTTTCCGCCATTTTGCGCGGGTCTGTCCCGGTGGGAGACAGGCGCGCAAGGCCCAGCGTCTCGCCGTGGGACGATTCGCGCAAGAGTGTCCTAAGGGATTCGCCGGAGTCAGTCAGGTGTCAGATCAGGATTTCGCGCGCGGGTCCCTGCCCGAGGAAGGCCGAGGGGCTGGCACTGGCGCCATAGGCCCCGGCGCAGAACACCGCGACCACATCGCCCACATCGGCCTTGGGGAAATGGCCCTTGTCGGCCAGCCGGTCGAGCGGGGTGCAGAGGCAGCCGACGACGCTGGCCTCTTCCTCGGGCTCAGCGCCAAAGCGGGTGGCGATGGCGACGGGATAGTTGCGCCGCACCACCGTGCCGAAATTGCCGCTGGCCGCCAGCTGGTGATGCAGGCCGCCATCGGTGACGAGGAAGATATCGCCGTGGCTTTCCTTGCGGTCGAGGATGGTGGTCAGGTAGACACCCGCTTCTCCGGTGAGGAAGCGGCCCATTTCCATGGCCAGTTGCGTATCTTTCAGCACATCGGGGCGGTTGCTCAGGCGTTCGCCCAGCGCGGCGCCGATGGGGGTGAGGTCCAGCGGCGAATCGCCGTTGAAATAGGGAATGCCAAGCCCGCCGCCGATGTTGAGATGCGGCAGGGGCACATCGGCCTGCTGGGCCAATTGCACCGCCAGATCGAGCACCTGCCCCTGCGTTTCGGCAATCGCCGCGCCATCGAGCGACTGCGATCCGGCAAAGATATGGAAACCGCGCCATTCCGCCCCTGCCGCCACGATCTCGCGGGCCAGAGCGGGCACCTTGTCGGTGTCGATGCCGAAGGGTTTGGCGCCACCGCCCATCTTCATGCCGCTGCCGCGCAGGTCGAAATCGGGGTTCACGCGGATGGCGAGGCGCGGGGTCTTGCCCAGCTTTTCGGCGATGGTGAGCGCGCGGCGGGCTTCGGCGGCGGATTCGAGGTTGAGGGTGACGCCCTGCATGATTGCCGCCTGCAGCTCGATATCGCGCTTGCCCGGCCCGGCGAAGCTGATGAGCGAAGGATCGAGCCCTGCCTCGCGCGCCATGCCCAGTTCGCCGCCGCTGGCGATGTCGAAGCCGTCGACCAGCGTGCCCATCAGGCGCAGCAGGGGGGCGAAGGGGTTGGCTTTCACCGCGTAATGCAGCGCCAGGGCTTCGGGCATGGCCGCGCGCAATGCCGCCACCCGCGCCCGGATCATGCCGGAGGAATAGACGAAAGCAGGCGTCGCCCCGGCCTGAGCGATCAGTTCGGTGATCTTGATGCCGTCCACCGCCAGCACGCCGTCACGCGCGGCAAAGCCTGCGGGAATGGGGCCGAGGGGTTTCATGCGCCTGCCTCCAGACCGGCGCGGATCTCTTCGAATAGACCGGTGCGGTCGAGCTTGCCATTAGGGCCGATGGGCATGGTGTCTTTCCAGTGGATCACTTTGGGTTGCATGAAATTGGGCAGATCGGCGGCAAGGCGCTTGGGCAGCAGCGTTGCCGCATCCTCTGCGCCCGGCACGGCGCGCACCACCAGATGCACGGCCTGACCCAGCCGTGGGTCGGGCAGGCCCAGCGCCACCACCTCGGCCACGAGGCCGGTGGCCAAAGCCGCATCCTCCACCTCTTGAGGCGAAATACGGTTGCCCGAGGATTTGATCATCGCATCGCGGCGGCCCACGAAATAGAGCAGGCCATCCTCATCGCGCCTCACCCGGTCGCCCGACCATACTGCCATGCCGCCATAAACACTGCCCTCCGGCGCGGGACGATAGCGTTCGGCGGTGCGCTGCGCGTCTTGCCAATAGCCTTGCGCCACCAGCGGGCCGGTGTGGACGAGTTCGCCTTCCTCATTGTCCGCCGCGATCTGGCCCGCATCGTTCACCACCAGAATTTCGGCATGGGGGATGGCCTTGCCCATGCTGGTGGGGTGCGTGTCAATCAGCGCGGGATCGAGATAGGTCGAGCGGAAGGCCTCGGTCAGGCCATACATGGCGAAGAGCCGCGCATCAGGGAAAAGCGCGCGCATGCGGCGCACCAGATCGACCGTCAGCGCGCCGCCGGTGTTGGTCAGGCGGCGCAGTCTGGTGGCGGTTTCGCTCGGCCATTCGGCTTCGATCAGTTGCACCCAGAGCGGCGGCACGCAGCCCAGCGTGGTGATGTTGTGACGCTCGACGGCCTTCACCACATCGCGCGGGGTGAGGTAATCGAGCGGGGCGGCGCTGCCCCCGACATACCAGTGCGACAGCAACTGGTTCTGCCCATAATCGAAACTTAGCGGCATCACCGCCAGAGCGCGATCATCGCTCTGCAGCCCCAGATAATTCGCGACGCTTTCCGCCCCCAGCCACAGATTGGCGTGAGAGAGCATCACCCCCTTGGGCCGCCCCGTCGAACCGCTGGTGTAGAGGATGGCCGTCAGGGCGTTCGGATTGGCCTGCGAAGGCGGCAAAGGGACGGCACTTTCGGCCAAAGCCAGCGCCTCGGCCTCCTCCAGCGTGGAGCAAGTTTCAGGCACATCGCCCGGCTCCAGCGTGGTAAGGCGCGAGGGCGTGGCGATCACCAGCACCGCCCCACTGTCGGCCAGAATATGCGCCACCTGCGCCCGTTTCAGCAGCGGATTGATCGGCACATGGATGCAACCGGCCCGCGCGGCGGCCAGAGGCAGCAGGCAGGTCAGTTCTCCCTTGGCCGCCCAGCTGGCCACGCGGGGGCCATGCTCACCGGTAAAGGCCTGTTCCCCCAGCCGATCCTTTAACCAACCGGCAAGACGAGCGACACGCGTTCTTAAGTCCTGCCAGCTAAGCACACCGCTGCGCAGCACCAGCGCGGGAGCGTCATCTGCCCCGCGCAGCGCGAGGTGATCGAGCGGAAGAGCCGTGATTTCGGCACTTTGACCGGTAACGTCGCTGGAATAAGGCATGATGGAATGAAACGAGGCCTTTTGTCGTGATCTCGCTGGCTTATCACGCCGATCTTAAGGAAGTTCAACGCGATTGCGCGCTGGCGGATGCTTTGGCGCTGGCTGCGGGGGCTGAGCCGGGCGTGGCCGGGCCTTTCGATCGTCTTGGCTGGTGGCTGGCGCTGCAAGAGGAATGCGCCGTCGCGCCGATTCTGGCGGTGGCGCGACAGGGAGATGCGCTGGCCGCGCTGCCGCTGGCCCATGGCGATCAGGGACTGAAGGGGCTCGCCAACTGGTACACCTTCCGCCTGCGCGCGCTTTTGACACCGGGCGCCGATAGCCCTGCCCTGCTGAAGGCTCTGGCGCGCGAGGTGAAGCATCGCGGCAGCCGTCTGACGCTTTCGCACATCCCCGAAGAGCAGATCCATCTGCTGGCCGATGCGTTTCGCGCCGCCGGATGGATGGTGCAGGTGGCCCCTTGCGATATCAACCACTGGCTGGATGTGGCAGGGCGCTCCTATGTCGATTATCTCGCCGCTCGCCCCGGCCCCTTGCGCACCACGCTGAAACGCAAGGCGAAAAAGGTCTCCTGCGAGATCCATCGTGACTTTTCCGAAGACATCTGGGCCGATTACGAGGCGATCTACGCCGCCAGCTGGAAGGGCGAGGAAGGCTCCATGGCGTTCCTCAAGCGTTTCGCGCAGGAGGAAGCTGCAGCCGGCCGCCTGCGCCTTGGCCTCGCCCGCGCGGAGGGCAAGCCTGTCGCCGCTCAGCTCTGGACCGTGGAGGCGGGCACCGCCTTTATCCACAAGCTGGCCTATATCGAGGAGGCCAAGCCGCTCTCCCCCGGCACCAGCCTGTCGGCTGCGCTGTTCCAGACGGTGATCGATGAGGATCGCGTCAGCTTCGTCGATTTCGGCACGGGCGACGATCCCTACAAGCGCGACTGGATGGAGCAACAGCGCAACCGCTGGCAATTGCAGGCCATCGATCCGCGCGCGGTCAGCCAATGGCCCGCTCTGGGGCGCATGTGGGCCTCGACCTTGGTCGCAAGAGTGAAGCGGCGTTTTTAGACTACACCGCCTATGGCGGCAGGGGCTTGTGAGCAGTTAAGCGCTCCATTAAAGCCACGCAAAACCTTCTGAACGGGTAACCACGTTCAGAACCGGAACAACAGAACCAAAACCCCCAAAGGGACATCATGAGCAAGGATATCGACCTTACATTGCGCCGGATTCTCGGCGATGTTCTGGGCCTCAAGCCCGCGCAGGTGGAGGCGCTGAACGAGGACAGCGGCCTGTTCGGCCATCTGCCCGAACTCGATTCCATGGCCGTTGCCGGCCTGCTGACCGAGATCGAGGACCGGCTGGACATCGTGATCGAGGATGATGAGGTCGATGGCGACCTGCTGGCCGATTACGGCGCGCTGCTGCGCTTTGTGAAGGGTAAGGTCGCCGCCTGAGTCCGTCGATCTGGTGGCATCGTATCAACTCCTTCAGCTTTTTGTTTTACCGCGCTTTCACACCGTTTTTCAGAAGGCCGGGTGATCCACCCGGCTTGAAAGCACTTTAGAACGAAACAAAGGGGCAGATCACCGGCATGCGTTATGCGGACTGGAGCTTTACGGCGCCTGATGGCAGCCACCATGCCGACAGCGCGCTATGGCTGGGCGAAAGCGGCCCGCGCCTGCTGATCGTCCCTGCCCTGCTGGATGAAGGCCATCGCCTGCGCCGCCTGACGGTCGAAGTGATGCGGCGGCTGGCGGCCAGCGGCATCACCTGCATCCTGCCCGATCTGCCGGGCACGGGCGATTCGGTCTTTCCCCTTGGGCAGACGGATGTGCGCCTGTGGCGCAAGGCGATGGGCGAACTGGCGCAAGAGGTCGGGGCGCAGGCCGTGTTTGCGCTGCGTGGCGGGGCTCTGGCGGCGCCTGAGGGGCTGAAGAGCTGGCATTATGCGCCCATCAAAGGGGCCAGCATTCTGCGGCAACTGATCCGCGCCCGCATCATCGCCTCACGCGAGGCCGGTGTGGAAGAACGGCAGGACGCGCTGATGGAGCAGGGCCGAGCGCAAGGCCTCGAACTGGCCGGATATCGGCTGGGGGCGGCCATGATTGCCCAGCTTGAAGAGGCTCAACCAGTTTCAGAAGGCACCACCCTGATCGATCAGGAAATGGTCACCGGCGCGCCCCTCTGGCTGCGCGCCGAGCCGGGGGAAAACCGCCAGCAGGCCGATGCTTTGGCCGCCATTCTCGCCATCGGACTGCGTGATGGAGTGCCCGCATGAGCCGCCAGCGCTTCACCATCCCCTGTGAGGGCAGCGCGATGGGTGCCACGCTGGATGGCCAGCTGGAGGGCGCCAAAGCGGCTCTGCTGATCGTTTCAGGCGGCAATGAAATCCGCAGCGGCACATGGGAGGGGCAGGCCTGGCTCGCCGCGGAGGTGGCGCTTGCGGGCTTTCCGGTGCTGCGCTTCGACCGGCGCGGCGTGGGTGACAGCGAAGGCGCCAACCTCAGCTATCGCGGCGCCGGGCCGGATATTGCCGAAGCCTTGGGCTGGTTGCGGGCTCAGGCACCTCAGGCGCGGATCGTGGCGCTGGGCAATTGCGATGCGGCCAGCGCACTGATGCTGGGCGATGGCTGCGGCGCCGACGGCCTGATCCTCTCCAACCCATGGACCTTCGAGGGCGAAGATGAAGGCGCCAGCGCCGAAGCGCAGGCCGATGCCAAGGTGTCCAGCCTGAGGGCGCATTACCGCGCGAGGCTGGCCAATCCGGCAGCGCTGCTGCGGCTGCTGACGGGCAAGGTCTCGCTGCGCAGTCTGGTGGGCAGTCTGGTCGCTCTGGCCAAGCCACGCGCGGCGCCCGCTCCAGACAATCTGGCCGCACGCATGGCGGCGGGGCTGGCGCGCTTTTCGGGGCCGGTCTCGATCCTGATCGCGGGACAGGACCGGACGGCACTGGCCTTTGCCTCGGCGTGGGATGGCAAGGATCAACGTATCACGCGGTGCGACGGGGCCAGCCATTCCTTTGTCGAGGCGCATGCCCGGGACTGGTGGCGCGCTCAGGTTTTGCGCATACTGGAAACTACGTAAAAACCCTTGTTATTGGCCTTCGCCTGGCGCAGCATGGAACAAAGACCTTTGTCATCTTTTGGATGGGTTATGCGACGCAAGACATCCTGGTTGAGATCGCTTCTGAAAAGCCTGACGGGCGACCGCAAGGGCGCGACGGCGATCGAATATGGCCTGATTGCGGCCCTGATCGCGGTGGCCGCGATTGTGGCGATGCGCGGTCTGGGCAATCAGCTGAAGGCCACCTTCAACACCACCTCCAGCGCGATGACAGCCGCCGCCCCATCGGCCTGACGCAAAAAGCGCCGCAGGCATCAACCCCGCGACGCTTTGAACGCGCGCCCGCCGCAGAGGCTGCGGCACGACGCAGACAAAATGGGAGCGCGAGGGGATAACCCCCTCGCCCTTATCCCTTTTCTTACCCGTCCACCTTCTCACGCGCAGCGAAATCCAGCGCGGCGACAAAACGCTCGGCATCCAGCGCGGCCATGCAACCGGTACCCGCAGCCGTCACGGCCTGACGATAGGTGTGATCCATCACGTCGCCGGCAGCGAAGACGCCGGGGATCGCCGTCTTGGGCGTGCCGGGCTCAACGATCAGGTAACCGCCGTCATCCACGGCCAGCTTGTCCTTGAACAGCTCGGTGGCAGGCGCATGGCCGATGGCGACGAAAGCGCCCTGCGCGGGCTCGACCGACTTTTCGCCCGTCACAGTGTCGGTCATCTCCACGCCGGTCAGAGCACCACCCTCGGTGCCGACGAAGCGGTCGACGGCCTTGTTCCACAGCACCTTGATCTTGGGATGCGCGAAAAGGCGCTCCTGCAGGATGCGCTCGGCGCGCAGGCTGTCGCGGCGGTGGATCAGGGTGACGTCATCGGAATGGTTGGTGAGGTAGAGGGCTTCCTCGACAGCGGTGTTGCCGCCGCCGATCACCACCACCTTCTTGCCGCGATAGAAGAACCCGTCGCAGGTGGCGCAGGCTGAAACGCCCTTGCCCGAGAAGGTCTGCTCGCCTTCCACACCCAGCCACTTGGCCTGAGCGCCGGTGCAGATCACCAGCGTATCGCCCTCATAGACATCGCCCGAATCGCCATAGCCGCGGAACGGCGGGCCCGAGAGATCGACCGAGGTGATCGTGTCCCACATCATGCGCGTGCCGACATGCTCGGCCTGGGCCTGCATTTCCTGCACCAGCCAGGGGCCCTGCACAGCCTCGCGGAAGCCGGGGTAATTCTCGACATCGGTGGTGATGGTCAGCTGGCCGCCGGGCTGCAGGCCCTGCACCACGATGGGGTTCAATCCTGCGCGCGCGCCATAGATGGCCGCCGTCAGCCCCGCCGGGCCGGAACCGATAATCAGCATGCGAGTCTTATGCATCGTCATGAAAGACGTCTCCTTGAGCGTTTTCAAACCGGGCAAACCACCCGGCGGCTCGGAAAACGCGGCAAACAAAATCTGGAGCGATGGATTCGAAGCAATCGGATTCGTCGTTCTCGCGGCCGAAATAGGAAGTCGCAACAAGAATGGAAAGGTATGCTGGAGCGCTAAACCACAGTTTGAGCCCCCAGATGCCCCCTGCACAGACCCCGCATGGTGTGTTACACCTTTGGTTCACCTGAGTTTTGCTACGGAGCAATCCGTGTTCTGTCGGTTACCCGCTTCTCCCCCGCCGGGTTTCTTGCCGGTGCGTGCCATCCATGCCTTGGCGGCGATCGGCTGTGCCTGGTCTCTGCCGGTGCAGGCGCATACGCCGCATGAAACGGCCCAGATCATGGCCCAACGCATTCTGACGCCCGACCACCGCGTGCTGACCAACCGCGGCCCGGTGGTGATGAGCGACAATCCGGCGCCTGAAGAAGGCACGCCGGACAGTGCCGGGGCCGGCATTGCCGATGCCGCCGCCACGGGTCTGGCCCCGCCCGATCTGCTGCCGCCCATGGTGGGCGTCACCGCGCTGGACGCGGGCTTTCCCGAGTTCGCCGATGCGCTGCTGGCCGAGGCCGGGCGGCAGATGGACGCGGGCATGGCCGATGAGCTGCTGGCCAGCATTGGCCGCGTCTATCGGGGCCGGATGGCGCTGCTCACCCATAAGGTGAACGGGGACAGCGACCCCTTCCATGCCAAGGCCCCGCGCGCCCTGCCCGGCGACGATCCGGATATGACGTGGGACCGGCTGAACAACCATAATTTCGGCTCGGCGCGTTATCTGGCCGTGGCCGTGACGAACAAGTTCAACGGCTTTTCCAGCATGGCCACCAATGTCCAGCTGCAGCACACCACCGGGCCGGTGGATGTGGAGGTGAAGGTTTCGGGCTGGCAGGGGCTGAGCATGGCTCAGGCGATGAGTCTGAGCTACAACAGCATCGCGCTGGTCGATCTGAACAAGAATGTGAAGGTAGGCATGACCGCCAGCGGCAGTCTGGGCACGCTGGGCGCGCTGACCCCGGCGCAGGATCAGGTGGCCGGGCCGGTGGCGCGTTTCAAGCTGTTCGGCAATGGCACCTCGGTCTCGGCGGAGACGGGCTATTCCTTCCGTATGCGGCAGGAAAGCGATCCCGGGCTCAACCGCTTTCACGCCAATCTGAATTTGAACGTGAAGCTGTAAAAGCGGTTTGAAAGCGCGGCACCAGCCCGCTTCCCCGGATTTTCAAACAGCCTCACGAAAAAGCGGCGGCTCCTTCCGGAACCGCCGCTTCCTTCATGCGTGTTTTGGAAGCTCGATCAGCGCTCCCACACGCCATTGACCTTGCGCGGCAGACCCCAGGGGTTGGCATCCTGAAGCGCGGCAGGCAGCAGGGCATCGGCGATATCCTGATAGCAGACCGGGCGCTGGAAACGCGTCAGCGCCAGCGTGCCGACCGAGGTGGTGCGCGCGTCGCTGGTGGCGGGGAAAGGCCCGCCATGAACCATGGCGTGGCACACTTCCACGCCCGTGGGCCAGCCATTGGCCAGCACGCGGCCCACGCGGTCGACCAGACCGGGCAGGATCTGCGCGGCGACCGCATTGTCGCTGTCCACAGCGTGGATCGTGGCGGTCAGCTGACCTTCCAGCGCGGCGATCACGGCGTTCAGCTCGGCCACATCCTTGGCGACAACCACCACCGAGGAGGACCCGAAGACCTCATGGCCCAGCGATTCATCGGCGATGAAGTCAGCGGCCTTGGCCTTGAACAGCGCCGGGCTGCAGCGGTTGAGGCCCGCTTCCTTGCCGGTGGCGACACGCTCGGCATGGCTGTTGGCGTCCAGAGCGGCCACACCCTTGGCATAGGCACCCGCAATGCCCGGCGTCAGCATGACGGCGGGGTCAACGCCCGCCAGCGTGGCCGAGGCGGCATCGATGAACGTATCCAGATGCTCGCTTTCCAACGCCAGAATCAGGCCCGGGTTGGTGCAGAACTGGCCCGCGCCCATCGTCAGCGAACCGGCAAAAGCCTTGCCCAGCGCCTCGGCCTTTTCAGCCAGAGCGCCCGGCAGCAGCACGACCGGGTTGATGGCCGACAGCTCGGCGTACACGGGGATCGGTTCCTTGCGGGCCTGCGCCAGCTTGACCAGCGCCAGACCGCCGAAGCGCGAACCGGTGAAGCCCACAGCCTTGACGCGGGGATCGGTGACCAGCGCGCCGCCCAGCTCGTTCGAGCGGCCCGGCAGGTAGCTGAAGGTGCCCTCGGGCAGACCGGCCTTGGCGACGGCGGCGGCGATGGCGCGCGCCACCAGCTCACCGGTGCCGGGGTGCGCGGGATGGCCCTTGACCAGCACCGGGCAACCGGCGGCGAAAGCCGAGGCAGTGTCGCCACCGGCGACCGAGAAGGCCAGCGGGAAGTTCGAGGCACCGAACACCACCACCGGGCCCAGCGCGACATTCATGCGGCGCAGATCGGGGCGCGGCAGGGGCGCACGATCAGGCATGGCGGGATCGATGGTGACATCGAGGAACTCACCCTTGCGCAGTTCGGCGGCAAACAGCTTGAGCTGGCCCACGGTGCGGCCACGTTCGCCTTCGAGGCGGGGGCGAGGCAGGCCCGATTCGGCCATGGCGGTCTCGATCAGCACGTCGCCGATGGCGAGGATTTCCTCAGCCACGGCGTCGAGGAAGTCGGCGCGGGTGTTGGGGGCCAGATTGGCGAAGACCGGATAGGCGGCGGCGGCCAGAGCGGCGGCCTCTGCCACATCAGCGGTGGTGGCTTCGGAAACCTGCGGGCCAAAGTTCTCGCCGGTCGCCGGATTGACGGACTGGAACCCGCCCTCATGCTTGCGCGCCGTGGCGCCGATCAGAATGCTGCCGTCGATCATGTGATGTTCCTTGAAGGATGCTGCGAAAGAGGTGCTGTTTGAAGGCGATATGGGGGTTAAACCGGGCGATTACCAATGCGTCCTTGCCATCAATCCATGCGCGGAATGTGAATCAATCGCCTGCGGCAGTGGATCAATGGTAGCGCAATCATTACGCCCCCTCCCTGCCCCGGCTTCGCGCCTGACACAAGCCCTGTTGGCAGGCTGATCATTTTTGCGAAAAACCGGTTCCCACTTTCCCGAACCATGTTCTAGATTGGCCGCCATGACCCAGGGCACCACGATTTTCGAACGAATGTCAGCGCTTTGCCGCAACAGCGACGCCGTCAATCTGGGTCAGGGCTTCCCCGATCTGCCCGATCCGCCCGAACTGATCGAGGCCGCGCGCCGCGCGCTGGTCGACCGATCCAACCAATATCCCCCGATGCGCGGCCTTGCTGAACTGCGCGCGGCGGTCTGCACCTATTACGGCCAGACTCAAGGCCTTGCGCTCGATCCTTCAGAGGTGATCGTCACATCAGGCGCCACCGAGGCGCTGGCCGCCAGCATCCTCGCGCTGGTCGAGCCGGGTGATGAGGTGATCTGCGTCCAGCCGCTCTACGATGCCTATGTGCCGCTGATCGAGCGCGCCGGCGGCATCCCCGTCTTCGTGGACCTCAAACCCCCGGCATGGGATCTGGACATCGGCGCTCTGGCCGAGGCGATCACGCCGCGCACGGCGATGATCCTGCTCAACACGCCCAACAACCCCACCGGCACCATGCTGCCCCGCGCCACGCTGGAGGCCATCGGCCAGCTCGCCGAAGCCTATGACCTGATCGTGCTGTGCGACGAGGTCTGGGAAGGCATGGTCTTTGACGGCACGCCGCATATCTCGCCGCTGGCGATCCCCTCGCTGCGGCAGCGCTCGGTGAAGGTGAGTTCGGCAGGCAAGATCTTTTCGCTCACCGGGTGGAAAATCGGCTGGGCCGTCGCCGCCCCCGAACTGGCCGAACGCATCGCCGCGCGCCACCAGTTCCTCACCTTCACCACCCCCACACCGCTGCAATGGGCCGTGGCCGATGGCCTCTCGCTGGGCCGCGACTGGCTTGCCGCCCATGCCGCCCGCTATTTCCTTGGCCGCCGCGCGCTGATCAAGGGGTTGACCGAGGCCGGTTACAGCCTGCTGCCCGCCTCGGCCACATGGTTCGTCACCGTGGATCTGGCCGCCTCCGGCTTCACGCAAGAGGATGCGGTGGTGGCCGAAAGGCTGGTGAGCGAGGGCGGCGTGGGCTCCATCCCGGTCTCGGCCTTCTATGCGCAAAACCCCCAGACGAGCTACCTGCGCCTCTGCTTCTGCAAGACCGCCGAAACGCTGACCGAAGCGGTCGAACGCCTCGCCCGCTTCCGCGTTCAGCAGAGCGGATAAGGCGAACCGGTCCCCCCACGCGGCCACCGCCGTGACAATTGACGACACGATGTGACAGATGGCGCGTTATTCAGACGCTATACAGCGCCCATCCGCCACATGAGGCGGTCAAGGCCCGCCGCCGACACGGCGGCCAATGGAGAGATCCCATGCGCCCACTGCTCGCCGCCCTCAACCCCGCCCGCCTCGGCCTGCTGACGCTGGCCGCCGCCGCTGCCGCCACCGGCGTTGCCGCGCTGGCCCAGCCGCCCGAAGGTGGCCCCGGTGGCGGTCCCGGAGGCCCCGGTGGTCGCGGCAACCCTGTCGAGATGATCATGCATGCCGACGCCAACGGTGACGGCAAGGTCACCAAGGAAGAGTTCGTCGACGCGCAGTTCAAGCGCATGGACCGCAACCAGGATGGCGTGATCGACGCCAAGGACTTCGCCGACCTCCCCGCCGAAATGGCCGACCGCCAGAAGGAACGCGTCATGCGCGCCGACGCCAATGGCGATGGCAAGGTGACCAAGGAAGAGCTGGCCGCCAATGCCAGCCGCATGTTCGACCGTTTCGACACCAACCATGACGGCGCCATCACGCGTGAGGAAGCCGAGGCTGCGGTTGCCCAGATGCGGCAGGCTCAGGGGCAGTAAGGGTTTTCAGAAAGGGGACATGCGAGGGTGTTACACCCTCGCGCTCCCGGGTTTTGTCAGCCTTGGCGCTTCGGGTTCGGCCTGGAGCAATGTCGCTGCGCCGCGGGCTTTCATGATCGAAGGGCGCCGGGGCTTTCTGCCTGCGGCGCCTTTTCGTTGCGCGGGTGGAGCGGTGAAGCCCTTTATATCGGAGCCACCTCCCTATCGTCGGGAGACGTTATGGGAGCGCGAGGGGGTAACCCCCTCGCTTTTTCCTTTTACTTCTTAATCACATCCTGCGGATCGCAGATCACCAGGGCGCTATCCCGCCGGGCCAGAGACACCAGCGCCAGTCCCGCCACCTCGGCACGCTGAGCGGCCAGACTTGTCGGCGCGGAGATCGTCACCAGCAGCGGGCAGCCCGCGCGGACGGTCTTTTCCACCAGCTCATAGCTGCAGCGCGCGGAGAGCAGGATAAAGCCGCCCGCCGGGTCCAGGCCCTCGCGCAATAAGGCGCCGATCAGCTTGTCCAAGGCATTGTGGCGCCCGACATCCTCTCGGGCCAGCACGATGGTCCCATCCGGGGCGCAAAAGGCCGCTGCATGAACCGCGCCTGTCGCACGACCCAGCGGCTGGTGCTCCGAGAGAGCATTCAGAGCCCCGGCGATGGCCTCGCGGGTGACGGCAAGATCGGCTTTCAGACGCGGCAAAGGCGCCAGCACGGCCTCGATGGAGTCCATGCCGCAGAGGCCGCAGCTGCTCTCGCCAAGGCGGGTGCGGGCGCGGTCCAGCGCCAGCCCGGCGCGGTCCGGGCTGAGCCAGAGGCGCAGCACCCGGCCTTCCCCCGCCCGATCGGGAAATTCCAGCGGGACGGCATCGACGGCTTCCATCTGGTCGGCCCGTTCGATCAGGCCTTCCGCCAGCGCGAAACCCAGCGCGTAATCCTCAAGGTCGGCGGGGGTGGCCATCATCACGGCATAGCCGAAGCCGCCGACTTCGATGGCGATGGGCGCCTCGATGGGGACGGTGCGCGGCAGGTCGGCGTCGCCCGCTTCGGCCAGACCCAGGCGGTGGACCGGCAGCGTGATGGAACGGGGGTCAGGGGGGCTTTGCATGGTCTCTCCATAGGCCCAGCCGCCGCGATGCGCAAAATTTGGGGCTGTCATGACTCGCGCATGTGCTTCATAATGCTTGGCCATTGGAACGGAGCGGCAGTCATGGATGAACAACGGCCCGAAGGCATTGAACGCTATGACGATCCCGCTGGCGGCTGGGGCGCTTTGCGCGCGGTGGCCAGCGCGCTCAAGCAGCAGCAGGCGGTGGAGCGCGGCACGCAGGCCCTGTGGAAGCAGAACAAGCCTGAGGGTTTTGATTGCCCCAGCTGCGCCTGGCCCGATCCCGATCACAGCTCCGCTTTCGAATTCTGCGAGAATGGCGCCAAGGCGGTGGCGTGGGAATCGACCTCGCGCCGAGTGGGGGCCGAGTTTTTCGCCCAGCACAGCGTCGCCGATCTGTGGCAGCAGTCAGATCACTGGCTGGAGGATCAGGGCCGCATCACCGAGCCCATGCGCTACAACCCCGCCACCGATCATTACGAGCCGGTCAGCTGGGGCGAGGCCATGGCGGCCATCGGCAAGGGGCTGGCCGCGCTGGACAATCCCGATCGGGCCGAGTTCTACACCTCTGGCCGCTGTTCGAATGAGGCGGCGTTTCTGTATCAGCTGTTCGTGCGGCTGTATGGCACCAACAATTTCCCAGACTGCTCGAACATGTGCCATGAGGCGACCTCGGTGGGGCTGCCCAAATCCATCGGCATCGGCAAGGGCACGGTCAGCCTCGATGATTTCGACCATGCCGATCTGATCCTGTCCTTCGGGCACAATCCGGGCACCAACCATCCGCGCATGATGGCCAATCTGCGCAGCGCCGCCCGGCGCGGGGCGCGGATCATCGTGTTCAACCCGCTACGCGAGCGCGCGCTGGAACGTTTCGCCTCGCCGCAATCGCCGGTGGAGATGGCCACCTTCTCGGCCACGCCGATTGCCGACACCTATCTGCAGGTGAAGGTGGGCGGCGATATGGCGGCGCTCAAGGGCATCGCCAAGGGGCTGCTGGCGCTGGATACGCAGGCTCTGGCGGCGGGCAAGCCCAGCGTGCTGGACCGGGCCTTTATTGCCGAACACACCAATGGCTTCGACGCCTTCGTGGCCGATATCGAGGCCACCGACTGGGATGTGATCGTGCGGGACAGCGGCCTTGCCCGCGCCGATCTGGAAGGCGTGGCGGCGGTCTATGCCAAGGCCAAGGCGACGATCCTGTGCTATGGCATGGGCATCACCCAGCATCGCACCGGCACGCAGAATGTGCAGCAGCTGGCCAATCTGCTGCTGATGAAGGGCAACATCGGCCGCAAGGGTGCGGGCATCTGCCCCCTGCGCGGCCACTCCAACGTGCAAGGCGACCGCACCGTGGGCATCTGGGAGCGCCCGACCGAGGCCTTCCTCGACAAGATGCAGGAGGTCTTCAACTTCGATCCGCCGCGCAAGCATGGCAATTCGGTGGTGGAAAGCATCGCCGCCATGCGCGAGGGTTTTGCCAAGGCCGTGATCTGTCTGGGCGGCAATCTGGCCATCGCCTGCTCCGATCCCGTCGCCTGCGCCGAGGGTTTTCGCAAGCAGGATCTGGCGGTGCATATCACCACCAAGCTCAACCGCACGCACCTGTTGATGGCGAAGGACAGCTTCATCCTGCCCTGCCTTGGCCGCACCGATCTGGATGTGCAGGCAACGGGATCGCAGGCGGTGACGGTGGAGGATTCCATGTCGATGGTCCACGCCTCGCGCGGGTTTTTGAAGCCGCCCAGCGATATGGTACGCTCCGAGCCGTGGATTGTCGCGCATATGGCCAAGGCCACGCTGGAAGCCATGGGCAAGCCCGATGCGGGCGGCGTCGACTGGGAGGGGCTGGTCGGCGATTACGATCTGATCCGCGATCTGATCGAGCAGGTGTTCCCCGCCTTTGCCAATTACAATCAGGGCATTCGCAAGCCGGGTGGCTTCCACCTCACCAACTCGGCCTCGCTGCGCCAGTGGAACACGCCCGACGGCAAGGCGCAGTTCCTGACGCATGCCAGCCTCGACGAGGATGAGGTCACCGATGATGACACCGTCCTCAAGCTGACCACCCTGCGCTCGCATGACCAGTACAACACCACGGTCTATGGGCTGGACGACCGCTATCGCGGTGTGTTCGGGCGGCGCGATATTCTGTTTGTCAGCCCGAAGGAGCTGGCGCGTCTGGGCTTCCATGAGGGCGATGTGGTCGATGTTGCCACCGCTCTGGCGCATGCCGCGCCGGGGCGCGTGGTGCGCGGGCTGACCCTGGTGGCGCAATCGCTGCCCGATGGCTGCTGCGGCGCCTATTACCCCGAGACTCAGCCGCTGATCGCTCTGGAGCATCACGATCCGCAGAGCATGACGCCGGCCTACAAGTCGATCCCGGTGAAGATCACTTTGGCCGAGCCCAAGGTGCCCAGTGAGGCCGATGAGCTGGTCGTGCGGCGTGATGGGGTGGCGGGGATCGTTTAAGGGTTAGGGGAAGTAGGCCTCCGGCGGGCAAAGGGTCCCAAGCGTGTGCTTGTCACGCGCGACAAGCTAGGGCGCCCTTTGCAATCCCTTTCATGTCTGTATCCCGTTATTTGTGCCAGTAGCTGAAGGCCCATCCCAGATCGGCAATGGCTTCATCGTCAAGCTCGGGGTGGCGCCGGCGTATTTCCGCCTCAGCCCATGTCGTGGCTGAAATCAGCGAGTGAGTTTGCCAATCGACAGGCAACCCGTCCATCTCCTTCACAAGCCGAGAGATCTCTTCGACCATAGCATCATCGAAGACCTCCCGCACCCGATCCGCCCTGGCGCATGGAAACGAGGACCTGCCCCGCCCAAGATAGAGCTGCAAAGCGCGCGACATGTCATTCATGCGGGCCATCATAGCGCGATCAGGCAAGGGCCGCCATGTCGCCCATACTCACCCGCTCAGAACCACCCATGCAGCCCCAGCACCAAACCCCGGCTGTTCGCACTGTCACCGCGCAAGCGGGCCAGATCGCCGCTCCGCCCCGGCAGCCATTCCCAGTTCACGCCGACATAAGGCGCGAATTTGCGCGTGAACTCATAGCGCAGACGTAGCCCAGCCTCGGCGCTCGATAGCCCCGCGCCCAGCCGCTGCCCCGGCAGATCCTGCGCCGCCAGCAGCACTTCGCCGCGTGGTTGCAGCACCAGCTTGCGGGTGATGCGCTGATCCGCGCTGACCTCCAGCCTTGCGCTGACCTCGCCCCGGTCCGACAGATAGGCCTGCGCCAGCACATCGAAACGATAGGGCGCCAGCCCCTCCAGCGCGACCATCGCATGCGTGCGCGCCGGGCCCTGACCGAAGTCCTGACGCACCCCGGCCTGCACATTCCACCATGGCGTCAGCGCGCGCGAATAGGCCGCCTCCACCTCGCCATGGTCGAGCTTCTGGCCGACCTCTCCCTCGCCCCGGCTGCGCAGCACGAAGCGGTTGAGATCGCCCACCCAGCCCTCGCCTTCCCATTCATAGCTGTCCCGCCCCCGGTTGAGGCGATATTCCGCCAGATCGAGCACCGCCGCGCCGTAAGGCCCGCCGCCTTCACGCATCATCGCCGCCTCGGCCCGGGCCATGGCGACAGGGTCGTAATAGCGATCCGCCGCGCGGTTATGCGCCATCGATGGCGCTGAAGCGCTTCCCGCAGGCTGGTCGGTGCCGACAGGATCGGCAGCATCCGCAGCGGGAGGCGCATCATGGGCATGATCCTGCGCGAAAGCGGGCGAGGCGCAGGCCAGTGTCAGCGCTATGAATGCAAGCCGCCTCATGCCGGGTGCACCTGCATGTCCTTGGCCGGGCGCACCTGCGCCACGCGCATCATCCCCATCGCCATATGCAGGAAGAGATGGCAGTGGAACGCCCAGTCCCCGGGCTCCGGCGTCACATCGAAACTGGCCTTGCCGCCCGGCTGCACCGTCACCGTATGCTTGCGCGGCGCATGCAGCCCCTGTCCCGTCACCAGATCGAAGAGATGGCCATGCAGATGGATCGGATGGGCCATCATCGTATCGTTCACCAGCGTGACGCGCACCCGCTCCCCGGTGCGGAAAGGCAGCGGATCATGGGCGCTGCGCATCGTCTTGCCGTCCATCGACCACATATAGCGCTCCATCGATCCGGTGAGATGCACCTCCACCTCGCGCTCCGGAGCGCGCGTGTCGGGCATGGGGTTGAGGGCAAGCAGATCATGATAGGTCAGCACGCGGTGACCCAACCCATCCAGCCCCACGCCCGGGTCACCAGTGCGGTCCATCGGCATGGCCGAGATCATATCCACCCCCGGCCCCATCGCCACCTGAGGCGCCAGAGAACCATCGCGCATGGTCATCTTCATCGATGAGCCCTTGGGCATATCCATGCCCATATCCTTCATCGTCAGCAGCGGGCGTGGACGCAGGGGCGGAAACTCGGCCTTCATGCCCGCTGCCGGGGCCAGAGTGGCGCGCGCCATGCCGGAGCGATCCGCCGACTCCGCCACAAAGGCATAGGCGCGACTGTCAGGAGGCGTAACGCGCAGATCATAGGTTTCACCGGGACCGATCTGCAACTCATCCACGCTGACCGGGCGGACATCCTGCCCATCGGCGGCGATCACCTCCAGCGGCAGACCGGGGATGCGCAGGTTGAAGAAGCTCATCCCCGCCGCGTTGATCACCCGCAGGCGCAGGGGCTGGCCCGGGGTGAACAGCGCGTTCCAGCCCTCCTGCGGGCCATGGCCGTTGACCAGATAGCGCAGCACCGCCCCGCTGACGTCCGAAATATCGCCCGGGTCCATGCGCATCTTCGCCCAGCCCAGCCTTTCGGCCAGAGGCTTGCCCTGCCCCTGCAGCAGCCCTTGCAATGTCGAGGGCTGGCGGTTGTAATAGTCGGAATCCTGCTTGAGATTGTGCAATATATGCGCCGGATGGACGAAGGCGTGGTCGGAAAGCACCAGCACCTGTTCGGCAGCGGGCATCCCTTCGGCAGGCTCGATCACGATGGCGCCATAGGCCCCCATCAGCTCCTGAAAGCCGGAGTGAGAGTGATACCAATAGGTGCCGCTCTGGGTGACCGGGAACTCATAGGTGAAACGCCCGCGCGGCGGGATACCGGGGAAAGACACGCCCGGCACGCCATCCATCTGGAACGGCAGCAACAGCCCGTGCCAATGCAGCGAGGCATCCTCATCCAGTTCATTGATGACCGTCAGGCGCAGCTGCTGGCCTTGCTTCAGGCGCAAGGTGGGGCCGGGCACGCTGCCATTGATGGCGATGGCGGCGGCGGGCTTGCCGTCGATGGGCAGATGGCCCTTGCTGAGGGTCAGGGTGATCTCTTCGCCTGACAGCGCCGCACCGCCCTGCGCGAACAGGGGCTGGCTGGCCCCGGCAGGCCAGCCAGCGCCCAGCAGCATGGCGGCACCTGTGGCGCGAAGCAGAGTGCGGCGATCGAGATCGGAGAGTGTCATACCAGCGTGATACGCGTTGGCGCGGTCAATCCCTCAAAGCCTCGCGCAGTTTTTCGCGGGCGCGGTAAAGGCGCGTCTCCACCGCCTTGGCGCTGATGCCCAGCAAAGCGGCCACCTCGGCCTGAGACAGGCCCTCGATGGCGCGCAGCACCAGCACATCCTTCAACCGCTCGGGCAGGTCGGCGATGGCGGCCATCGCGCGGGACAGTTCCTGCTTATCCGCCAGATCATCATCGGCCAGCGGCGCATCATCGGCCCAGTGATCCGCGGCATGGGCAGGCAGAGGCAGGCCCAGCCATTGCCTGACCTTGCGGCGGCGGCTCCAGTCATGGCTCTTGTTGATCGCGATGCGGGCCAGCCAATGGGCGAAGGGCCGTGCCCGGTCATAGCGCGCCAGAGCGGCAAACGCGGCGACAAAGGCCTGCTGGGTCACCTCCAGCGCGGCATCCTCATCGCCGCATTGGTGGCGGGCGATGCGGAAGACCTGCGCGCGGTGGCGCTCCAGCAGTAGGCGATAGGCCTCCTGCCGCCCGGCCAAAGCCAGAGCGGCCAGATCGCCATCCGCCAGATCCGCCAGAGCGCGGGTCATTTTTTGCCGTCAGTCAGGGCCTTGACCACGGCGGCGTCATAGCGCGCGGTCTGGTCGGGGCGCAGCACACCGCGCATAGCGAAGACATGCTCCAGCGTGGCCTTCTGCAGATCGCCCATCGCATGATGCGTGGCATCGACGGCGGCAGCAACGCGCGGGCCATAGCCATGCTCGGCCTGGATCGCGGCGGCCAGATCGGTGTTGGCGGCGCGCAACCGGCTCTCAAGCGCCTGTTTGCGCAGGGCAAAATCCTGCTCGATGGCGGAGAGTCGCGCCTTTTGCCCGGTATCGAGATCAAGCTGCTCATGAAGCAGGCTGTGCAGCGCGGATTCGGGCGGCGGGGCGGGCGCCAGCAGGTGATGCCCCGCCAGCACGCCCCCCAATGCCGCGACAAAGGCCAGCGCAGCCCCCAGCAGCATGCGGTTCACGGACGATCCTCCAGCAAAGCGGAGGGGATAAGATCGGGGCTCAGGCCCAGCATGGTGGGACTTGCGGCTTTCGCATGACCGGGCAGCGAAGAGGCCACGCCCAGCAGCAGCGCCAGCCCCGCTACCACGCCCAGTCCCGCCCCGCCCCAGACCGGCGCGGCGCGGGCCATGCTGCTCAGCCGATCGGCATCGATGCTCTCCACGCGCGGATCGGGCGGGAGGTCGCCCAGACGGGCCAGCAGATCATCGATGTCGCGCATGGCGAAGCTCCTTGTGGTTCGATGCGGAATACGCAGGGCGCGGCCTTATCCCTCATCGCGGCGAGGGATAGGGCAGCGGGGCGCGTAACACCATCATTTGCGCCCTTCGATGGGGTGCCGCAACGGGTTCAGCCCGAGCCTGCCGAAGGCGCCATGGCCGCGCATCCGAAAAGAAGCGCGCTGCAATGCGACACGCCGTTCAGTGCCACGACCTCCGGGGCTGGTGCTGGTGATGACCGCCATACCCGGCATGGCCGACCATCAGCCCATGACCATGAATGGCGTGCACGCGACGGTTTCGCCCGATGGCAAAAGGCACAGGGCGTGATGCATGTCGAGGTGAAGTGAGGCAATCGATGAAATTGTCCCATAAGCCAGCCGACGCATAGGCCTGCGCGACTTAAGCCTCTAGGCTGGCTGCCATGGATACGTTTTCTCGCCGCGCACGCCCCTCGCTGTTTCTTCTGGCCCTGCTGACATCGGCATTGGCATCGACTGGCGCCTCGGCGGCGCCTGCCGATCTGGCCCGGCAGAAAGCGCAGGCCGCCCGCGTCACCATCACCCGCGATGATTGGGGCATCCCCCATGTGCATGGGAGAAGTGATGCCGATGCCGTCTTCGGCATGATCTATGCGCAGGCCGAGGATGATTTCTCGCGCGTCGAGGCCAATTACCTCACAGCACTGGGCCGCACCGCCGAAGCCGAGGGTGAGGATGCGATCTGGGGCGATCTGCGGGAGAGGCTTTTCGTCGACCCCACAGAACTCAAGGCACAATATGCCGCCAGCCCGCTATGGCTGCGCAGGCTGATGGACAGTTGGGCCGATGGGCTGAACTATTACCTTGCCACCCATCCTCAGGTGCATCCCAAAGTGTTGCATCACTTCGAGCCATGGATGGCGCTGAGCTTCACCGAGGGCAGCATCGGCGGCGATGTGGAGCGTATCTCGATCAGCCAGCTCAAGACCTTCTACAACCAGCCCACCCCACCAACGCCCGAGGAACTGGGCAAGGTGCCGCGTGAACCTTCGGGGTCGAACGGCATCACCATTGCGCCGCAGATCAGCGCCAATGGCCATGCGCTGCTGCTGATCAATCCGCATACCAGCTTCTACTTCCGCTCCGAAGCGCAGATGAGCAGCGATGAGGGGCTCAACGCCTATGGTGCCAGCACCTGGGGTCAGTTCTTTATCTATCAGGGCTTTAACGCGAAGGCGGGATGGATGCATACCTCCTCCACCGTCGACAACATCGATGAGTTTGCCGAAAGGATCGTCCCTCAGGGCAAGGGTTACGCCTATCGTTACGGCGCGGCGCTGAAACCCGTTGCCAGCACAGTGGTCACCCTGCGCTTCCGCAAGCCGGATGGCGCGCTGGGGGAGCGCAGCTTTACCACATGGCGCACGCATCACGGCCCGATCGTGGCGATCAAGGATGGCAAGTGGATCGCCACCGCGCTGATGTGGAAACCCGTCCCCGCGCTGGAGCAATCCTATTTGCGCACCAAGACCAGCGATCTGGCGAGCTTTATGAAAGTGGCCGAATTGAAGGCCAATTCCTCCAACGATACGCTTTTCGCCGACAGCAAGGGCGAGACCGCCTTCCTGATGCCGCAATTCATGCCCCTGCGTGACAATCGCTTCGATTACCGCAAGCCGGTGGATGGCAGCGACCCGGCCACCGACTGGCACGGGCTGCACAGCATCGCCAGCCTGCCCAATGTGATCAATCCGAAGGTTGGCTGGACTCACAACACCAATGACTGGCCATGGGACGCCGCCGGTCCGGACAGCCCCAAGGCCGCCGACTACCCGCGCTATATGGATCAGGTAGGGCACAATCCACGCGGCGCCCATGCCGATCTGGTGCTGACGGGCAAGACCGGCTGGACGGCTGACAGACTGCGCGATGCCGCTTTCGATTCCTATCTGCCCGCTTTCGGGGATTTGCTTCCCGGTCTGGTGAAAGCATGGGAGGCTCTGCCCGACAGCGATCCGCGCCGCGCCGGGTTGGCCGCGCCCATCGCCCTGCTGAAAGGTTGGGACTGCCGCTGGCATGCCAACTCCACCGCAACCAGCCTCGCCGTCTTCTGGGGCGATCAGCTGTGGCATGAGGTGGGCAGCTTCGCTCAAGCCGAGCGGATGAATGTGCCCGACTATATCGCCTCCAAGGTCAGCCCGGAGGAGAAGCTGAAGGCGCTCAGCGCCGCCGTCGATCGCCTGACACAGGATTTCGGCGGGTGGCAGGTGCCATGGCAGCAGATCAACCGTTTCCAGCGGCTGGACGATGCCATCAAGCCGCATTTCGATGATGCGCAGCCCTCGGCGCCCGTGCCCTTCACCTCGGCGCAATGGGGCAGTCTGGCCTCCTTCGGCGCCAAGCCATGGCCGGGGACGAAGCGCTATTACGGCACCAGCGGCAACAGCTTCGTCGCCGTGGTGGAGTTTGGCCCGCGCGTCTCGGCCAAGGCGGTGATGGCCGGCGGGCAGAGCGGCGATCCGGCCTCCCCCCATTTCGCCGACCAGATCCAGCGCTATGCTGATGGCGATCTGCGCAAGGTCTATTTCTACCCCGACGAGTTGCAGGGCCACGCAGAAAAACCCTATCATCCGGGTGATCTATAGGATTAACCGGAGAGTACAAAAAGAGACCAGCCCCTCTGGTAACCCTGCGCAGACAATCCTATCTTCCGGTCCGGTGGGGGGCCGCGAAGGCGTTTCCACGCCATTTTCCCGTCGCGCTTCCGGTCCTGAGGAGCCTGCATGCCCCCCGTCTCATCCCCCATTCTGTCCATTTCGGGCTTAAGCAAACAATATAAATCCGGCCATACGGCGCTTGGCGGCGTCGATCTGGAGATCGAGCGCGGGGAAATCTTCGCCCTGCTCGGCCCCAATGGCGCGGGCAAGACCACGCTGATCTCCATCGTCTGCGGCACCGTCAACAAGACCGGCGGCACCATCGCCATGGATGGCGTCGACATCGCCGAGAACTTCCGCCTCGCGCGCCAGCGCATCGGGCTGGTGCCTCAGGAGATCGCGGTCGATATTTTCACCACCGTGTGGAACACCGTGTCCTTCAGCCGGGGCCTGTTCGGCAAGCCGGCAGACCCGGCCTATATCGAACAGCTGCTGCGCGACCTCTCGCTGTGGGAAAAGCGCGATGCCAAGATGATCGAGCTGTCAGGCGGCATGAAGCGCCGCGTGATGATCGCCAAGGCGCTGAGCCATGAGCCCGATCTACTGTTCCTCGATGAGCCCACGGCGGGCGTCGATGTGAACTTGCGCCGCGACATGTGGGCGCTGGTGCGCAAACTGCGCGAAAAGGGTGTCACCATCATCCTGACCACCCATTACATCGAGGAGGCCGAGGAAATGGCCGACCGTGTGGGCGTGATCGACGGCGGCAAGGTGCTGCTGGTGGAAGAAAAAGCCGCGCTGATGCGCAAGCTGGGCAAGCGCCGCCTGACCCTGACTCTGGCCGAAGCCATGGCGCAGGTGCCCGCAGCGCTGTCCGACTGGTCGCTCAGCCTCGAAGAGGATGGCCAAAAGCTGGTCTACAGCTTCGATGCCGAGGAGGACGATACCGGCATGCCCGCCCTGCTGCGCCGTCTCGATGAATTGCATATCGCCTTCAAGGATCTGGACACCAGCCGCTCCTCGCTTGAAGACATCTTTGTCGAGCTGGTGGAGAAACCGGCATGAGCGGCATCAACATCCACGGCATCTGGGCCATCTATCGCAGCGAAATGGCGCGTACCGTGCGCACCGTGTGGCAGAGCATCGCCACGCCGGTGATCACCACGGCGCTCTATTTCATCGTGTTCGGCGGGGCGATCGGGTCGCGCATGCAGCATGTGGGGGGCGTAGGTTACGGCGCCTTCATCGTGCCCGGGCTGATCATGCTCTCGCTGCTGACTCAGAGCATTTCGAATGCCTCGGTCGGCATCTATTTCCCCAAATTCACCGGGACGATGTTCGAGATCCTCTCGGCGCCCTTGAACGCCATCGAGGCGGTGATCGCCTATGTCGGCGCGGCGGCCACCAAATCGGTGGTGATCGGCCTGATCATTCTGGCCACCTCCACCTTCTTCACCGATGTGCGCATCCTGCATCCGGTGTGGATGGTGGGCTTTCTGCTGATGACCTCGATCGCCTTTTCGCTGTTCGGCTTCATCATCGGCATCTGGGCGAAAAGCTTCGAGCAGCTGGCGATCATCCCCTCGCTGATCGTCACCCCGCTGACCTTCCTGGGCGGCGCCTTCTACTCGATCGACATGCTGCCCCAGCCCTGGCGCACGGTCAGCCTGTTCAACCCGGTGGTCTATCTGGTGAGCGGCTTCCGCTGGAGCTTCTATGGCCTGGGCGATGTGGGCGTGGCGGCCAGCCTTGGTTTCACGGCGGGCTTTATGGCGCTGTGCCTGGCCGTGCTGTGGTGGATCTTCAAGACCGGCTGGCGCCTGAAGCCATAAGAGGCAGGCCTTAAAAAATGCGGGCCGTTCATCGCCCCCCGACGATGAACGGCCCTGTCTTCGGGCGAGCAGTGGCTCAGCCCTCAGAGTAACTCAAAACGCCCCTGTCAGGCCGCGAAAGCCTGACGCGCCGGATCGCGCAGATAGGAGCGCAACGCACCGAACACATGCTCCGTCACGCTCAGCGAAGTGCTGTCTTCCAGCTGTTCGCCGCTCATGCGGATCGAACCCTCACTGACCATCACACCCACCAGCCGCCGCGCGAACTCATAAGGCGCCCCCAAACGCCCGATGGCCCCTGCCAGCGACATGTTTTCGCCGGCGCAACCGGCCGCGAAAACCGTCAGCAGAATTTCCCACGACCAGTGCCGACCGAAAGAAGAGCCTGCGATACAGGCCCGATAGGCCGCCATCGTCAGTTCCGACCGGGCAGCAGCACCGGCAAAGAAATTCTCTTCCTCCAGCAGGTCTTGCGACTTCGCTTCAGGAAAACGATCGTTTTGGAAACGATTGTCCTCCGCAGCCAGACTGGCCTGATGATAGCTCAACGCAATCCCCTTCGCATCGCTAACACGGGAAGCAGTGCCTAAGCATCGCCTCTTTTGCGATCCGAGACCCCCATCCCGAATCGCAAGCCCTGTTTAACATCACGCCGGGGATAAGAATAGTTGGAACTTGTATTACTCGGCGCCCTTGCCGCCTTCTCGGGAATTATTAAAATCATTTTGGAGTAATTCTATTGCCGTCGCAATATGAAGAGCAGGAATATCGATTTTTCTTTTATCAAGTAAATCGAGAATATCTTGCAGCTGCTGAATGATTTTGGCGACCACTTTTTTCTCCATATCAGAAATCGGTGAAACCTGCACTCAATCGCCAGCAGCGCTTTCTTGATGGTTAGATCGATAAAACCCTTTGCATCCACCCAAGGTTTGACCGATGATCCGTCAAGCCAAGAGATGATTTGCCCGCAAGGTTGGCCAAAGCAGATGGTATTGCAAAACACCCTTAAACGCAGAACGGCAAAAATCGTTCCCGGGTGCTGAAATTTTTTCTGAAAAAATTTGAAATCACAGGGTTGGAGCGGGCTGACGTCCGCTTCGCAGGGCCATTTTGCAAGAATATTTCTCCAACCTGAAATTTCCACGCAATCTTTGAACATCGCGTTCCACCCCGATTCGCAGCACCATCCCCCTCCCCCTGCCACTCACATCGAAGGACCGCCGGGGCCGGATCACGGTGTCCCGGCAAGAAGCTGTGCCTCCAGCTTCCAGCCCTTATAGGAAAATTTCATTTCCCATAGCTTTAATGGGATTTAAAAGCGCGGCACCTTCCTGTTGAAAGCGCTGCCTCACCCATGACTGCCCCACCCGCCTCCTTCTCCGCCAGGACTGTTCTGCCCTCCCTGCCCCTCGCAGCGCTTGCGGCCCTGCTGCTGCCCGGCCCCGCCTCGGCCCAGCCCGGCGCCAATCCGACCGTGTCCTGGACTCTGGCTCCAGCCACCAGGGCGCCACTCCACCCCGGCGACAGGGTCAGGCTGGTGCTGCAGGGCACGGTGCGTGAGGGCTGGCACGTCTACGCCTTCAAGCAGAAGGAGAACGGCCCCACCCCGCTGAAGGTCTCGCTGGAGGCGGGCGATGTGGCGCTGGCCGATGGCGCCCCTTCGGGCAGCGCGCCGATCCTGGCGCATGATCCGGCCTTCAATCTCGACACGCCCTATTACACCCGCACTTTCGCCATCTCGGTACCCGTGCGGCTCAAACCCCATGCTGCGGCGGGCCGCCAGCAACTGCCCGTCTCCGTGCGCTTCCAGACCTGCAATGGCGCCACCTGCGAACCGCCCAAGACGCTGCATCTGACGGCAGCGGTGGATGTGGCGCCCCGTGGCTGAGCGGCGCGCCCCGATCCACCCCCATCTGGCCAGCCTCGCCAAACGCCTGCCGCTGCTGGCCGGTCTGGCGGTGGTGGGCGCTGTGGCGCTGCGCGACGCGGGCGATCCGGCAAAAGCCCAGATCGCGGTGCAGAATCAGGGCTATGTGCCTTTCAGCGATGCGCCGATCAACTATCGCACGCGCCCGCTCACCGACCCTGTTGCCTTGCTGCAAAAGCGGCTGGATGCGGGGCAAGCGCATCTGACATGGGATGACAAGCGCGGCTATCTGACCTCGGTGCTCAAGCTGCTGGATGTTCCGGCGGATTCGCAAACGCTGGTCTTCTCCAAGACCAGCTTCCAGTTCACCAAAATCTCGCCCGATCACCCCCGTGCGCTTTACTACAATGACGACGTCTATGTCGGCTCTGTGCATGACGGCAAGACGGTGGAGATCGTCTCCTTCGATCCGATGCAGGGCGCGATCTTCTATCTGCTCGACGACCAGAAGGCGGAGAAACCCACCTTCCAGCGCGCCGAACTGGATTGCACCCAATGCCATATCGCGGCGGGCACACGCGGCGTGCCGGGGGTGCTGCTGCGCTCCGTCTATCCCGCACAGAGCGGCGCGCTCACCCCGCGCAGCCCGCAATACATCACCGATCAGAAAAGCCCGCTGAAGGACCGCTGGGGCGGCTGGTATGTCAACGGGCCGCTGGCGGGGGCCACCATGGCCAATGCGGCGGCGGTTCCGGCAGCAGCAGGCGTCCAGCCTGAAACCACCGCAGGGGGGAAGATTCTGCCTATGTTGGGCGCGATCGCCAAGCCCTTCGATCCGGCCGCCTATGTCGCCCCGGGCAGCGATGCCGTCGCGCTGCTGGTGCTGGCGCATCAGACGCAGGCGCATAACCTTATCACGCTGACCAATTACCAGACGCGCCTCGCCCTGCATGCGCTGGGCAAGGATGAAGGCACCCCGGCCTACGCGCAGGCCACGCTGGCCAGCCTGCCCGAGGAGGCGCGCGACAAGATCACCAAGCCCGCCGAGCAACTGTTGCGCTATCTGCTCTTTTCCGGAGAGGCCCCATTGGGTGGAGGCGATGCGCGCAAGGTGATCGCCGCTTCGCCCTTCGCGCGCAGCTTTGCGGCGCAGGGCTTGCGCGATTCCCAAAAGCGTTCGCTGCGGGACTTCGATCTCTCCACCCGCACCTTCCGCTATCCCTGCAGCTATCTGATCTATTCCGGCGCTTTCGATGCCATCCCGGAACCGGCCAAGGGTTACGTCTACCATCGCCTGCTGGAGGTGCTGAGCGGGCAGGACCAGTCCGCCGATTTCGCGCATCTCTCGCCCGGGACGCGGCAGGCGATCCTGCAGATCCTGCTGGAAACCAAACCGGGCCTGCCCGCCGAATGGCACGCCTATGCCGCCGCGCATCACCTGCGCAGCGCAACCTTCCCCAGGCAGCGGACCACCGCATCCTGACCCATAAACCGCCAGCCTGACCGGAGTGAAACTCATGAAAACAAGTCTGAAGGCCTCTCTCGCCACCGCCCTGCTGCTGGGCAGCGCCGCCCCCACCCTCGCCGCCACCGAAAGCCCGGTCGCCGGGCGCTGGGATGCGGTGCTGACGCGCAACGGCACGCAGATCCCCTTCCGCCTCGACATCAAGGGCGACGGCCCCTCGCTGCAAGGCGTGTTCTACGATGGGTTCAAACCCTATGACGGCACCACCAGCGCCAGCTTCCAGAACGGCAATCTGGTGCTGAATGTCGATCACTATCTCACCACCATCAACGCAAGGCTGGAGAATGGCCAGCTCGACGGCAAGGTGGTGGCCCAGAACCGCGAATCCTCGGCCGATTACAGCTTCCACGCCGTGCGCCATGTCGAGGCTCCGGCAGGCGTTTCCGGCCCGGCCATCGCGGGCACATGGATCATTCCGCTCTCCTCCCCGTCCTCCAAGGGCGAGAAGGCCTTCCGCTTCATCGTGGAGCAGAAAGGCGGCGACGTGGCCGGCTCGATCCTGCGCATCGATGGCGACACCGGCAGCTACACTGGCGCCTTCAAGGACGGCAAATGGGTGCTCAGCCACTTCGACGGCGGGCGCCCCGGCGTGATCGTGGTCACCCCCAAGGGCGACGGCACGCTGGAAATCCAGCAGGAAGCCAGCCGCCCCGCCAAAGCCGCCACCAGCGATTACGGCAGCGATGCCCCCGATGGCCGCTATGCCCCCGCGCTGATCGCCTATCGCGAGGATGTCGCCACCGCGAAGGGCTTCGCCAAGCCCGACGACTTCCTGACTCACACCACCGCCGCCGATCCTAACGCGATCTTCAAGTTCAACTTCCCTGACAACAGCGGCAAGCTGATCTCGCAGGACGATCCGCGCTTCAAGGGCAAGGTGGTTCTGGCGGTTGTCACCGGCACCTGGTGCCCCAATTGCCATGACGAGGCGCAGTATCTGGTCGAGCTGGACAAGAAGTATCGCGACAAGGGTCTGGCCATCGTCGCCCTCAACTTCGAAGAGCCCGAGCAGCAGGACACATTCAAGCGTCAGAAGGCCTTCGTGAAGCAATATGGCGTGAAGTACACCTATCTGGAGGCCGGTTCGCCTGCCCAGATGTGGGAGAAGGTGCCCCAGCTCAACCATCTCGACACTTGGCCCGCCACCGTGTTCATCGGTCGTGACGGCAAGGTGAAAGCGGTGCATTCGGGCTTCGCCTCGCCCGCCAGCGGTGCCTTCCACGAGCAGCTCAAGGCCGATTTCACCAGCCGCATCGAGCAATTGCTGGCCGAAAAGCCGGTGGTGGCAGCCGCCGATAACCAGCCCTCTGGTAAGGCTCTGGCGCTGAACCGCTAAGAGCCGGGACGGGGCGGGCCTCCACCCCTGCCCCGTCTTTCCCGCAAATCTGACGGAGTTCTTCGGTGCGAGCATTTCTGGCGTCGCTGGCTGCGGCTGGCGCGATCCTGACTTTCGGCAATGCCGGCTCCTCCCTGCACGGCGCGGAGGCCGCCCACGGCAGAGGCGAGGTGCTGTTTGAAAACCGCTGCGCCCGCTGTCATGGTCTGGGAGGCGATGGTGGAGACGGGCTGGCCCCACCGCTGATCGGCGTGGTGGGCCGCAACATCGCCAGCCGCAGCGATTACGTCTATTCCGATGCGCTGAAAGCCAAGAGCGGCATCTGGTCCGACCTCACGCTCAACACCTATATCGCCGATCCGCAGGCCTTTGCGCCGGGCGCCGATATGGATGTGAACTCGCCTGATCCCGCCGAGCGGGAAGCCATCATCGGCTATCTGAAAACGCTGCACTGAAGCGGATCGGAAAGCGCACAGCCTGTCGATAAGGTGATGGAAAGTGGTTGACCGATCCCCGCCTCCTGTGCCAATCGCCCAGCCACGCTTGGCGTAACGGTCTTAATCAGGCCTTTGGCGGGCGGGTGTAGCTCAATGGTAGAGCAGCAGCTTCCCAAGCTGAATACGAGGGTTCGATTCCCTTCACCCGCTCCATAAAATCAAACAATCAGGATCGTTTAAGCAGCAATGCGGCAAGACGCATGCGCTTTGTGCCGGCGATCCTCGCCAGCAGCGCTGTCACACGCTCAGGGTATCAAAAACCGGCGGAGGGCAGGCAAGCCCACCCTCCACACGGAGGCAGATCAACAGATCAGAAGTGGACGCCCACGCCCGTCATCAGCTGATTGCGCGAGAAATTGTCCTGATAGCTGGTGTAGCGATACTCAGCCAGAACGTAGATGCGCGGGGCAATGGTCTGCTGCACGCCCACGCCGAAGCGCACGCCATCGCCGTTGGTGCTCACGCTGTAACCCGGCACGTTGTAATTGATGCGGCCATTGGCATAGCCCACCTTGGCGTAAACATGCGTCAGCGGCGACACCGACAGGGTGGCGCGGCCACCGAAGTAGAAGTCACGACCGGCGCTCAGGCTCGAGTTGCCGCCGCGATAACGGGCGGTCGAACCGGTCAGTTCGGCGTCGGCGCCGATGCTCACCAGCGGGGCGATCTGATAGTCGTAACCCACGGCGCCACCATACGAGAAACCGCTCTTGTGGTAGGTGCCCAGGCCATTGTCGCCCTCGTCGAGCGAGACGCGGTCCCAGCCGACCAGCGCTTCGGCGCGGGGGCCGGTCTCGGCCTGTGCGGGCGCGGCAGCCAGCAGCGAGGCGCCCAGCACGGCACCGGCCAGGATCAGGGAATGACGCATAGGTAAATCTCCAGAAAGGGGGGAGGCGCCGGTTAGGCAGACGCCCCTCACCGCGCAACAGCGCCTCTGGCATCACAAAGAAAATGTAACATAACTGTTACATTTGGACCACATCACCATGCCCCAGATGATGCGGCGCACCATGCCCGTGCCCCGCGCGGCCCTCAAGCGGGCTCGACACTTTCTGTCGTGTTCTGGCAACGTACTGTCTGGCGCGGACTTTCATCCACCAGCAATGTGAACAGATCGGGTCGCGCGTAATGGCCCGAAACGTCCAGATCGTAACGCGCGCGCACAATATCGTCGGTGTCGATCACCGCTGAAACGATCGCTTCCTCGCCATAGACCGGCCCGGCCAGCACATCGCCCATCGGGCCGATGATCACGCTGCCGCCCCGGATCAGTGGCTGATCGCAGAACGTGGCGGCATAGCTTTCGGGCAGATCGGCAGGCGTCAGATACTGGCAGGCGCCGACGACGAACATCCGTCCCTCATAGGCGATATGGCGCAGCGAGGACTGCCAGATCTCGCGCTCATCCACGGTGGGGGCGCACCAAATTTCCACGCCCTTGGCATACATCGCCTGACGGAGCGCGGGCATGTAATTCTCCCAACAGATCGCGCCGCCCAGCACGCCCATCGGTGTCTGCACCACGCCCAGCCCCGAGCCATCGCCCTGCGCCCAGACCAGCCTTTCGGTGGCTGTGGGCATCAGCTTGCGGTGATGGTTCACCAGCTCGCCCTGCGGGTTGAACGTCAGCGAGGCGCAATAGAGCGTCGCGCCAACCCGCTCGATCACCCCGGTCACCAGCCATGCGCCCAGAGCGGCCGCCATGGCGCCGATGCGCGCGGTCTCGGCGCCCGGTACCTCGATGGCCGAGCGCCAGTAGCGCAGATAATCCTCACGCCCCTCGGCCGTGCGCGAGCCAAGCCGCGCCCCGAAATCCAGCCCCTTGGGATAGCCGCCGACAAAGGCCTCGGGAAAGACCACCAGATCGAGCCCTTGCCCCGCTGCGCGCTGGCACAAACCCTCCATGCGGTCCAGCGTGGCGGGCGTGTCGAAAAGGATCGAGCCGGCCTGAATGGCGGCGATACGGAACTGGGGCATCGGTCTCTCCTGCAAGGATAGCCAGCAGCTTGATCCTCAACTCATCATCGGGCAAACCGCATTTCACGATGCACACTATTGCCCTGAACGATATTACAAGGCTGGATTTATCCTTGGCTGTGGTGTTCCTTGCCATTTTTCAGGAGGGCAGCGTCTCGCGCGCGGCGCGGCGGCTGTCGCTTAGCCAGTCGGCGCTGAGCGGATCGCTGGGCCGCCTGCGCACCATCACCCAAGACCCACTGTTCATCCGCCGCAACGGCGGCATGGAGCCCACCCCCCGCGCCATCGCCATGGCCGGCGATCTGGAGCAGGGCGTCGGCCTGATTGCGCAGGCCCTGCGCCCCCAGCCTGCCTTCGACCCCGCCACCAGCAGCGCCCGCTTCACCATCGGCATGTCCGACGATTTCGAGCTGGCCATGGGCCCCGCCATCATGCGCCGCGTGATGGCAGAGGCCCCCGGCGTCACCATCGCCTTTCGCCAGACCAACCGCGCGCTGGTCGAGCAGGCCTTCACCGCCGGAGAAATCAACCTTGCCGTGGTGGCCGATCCCCCCGCACGTTCATGGCTGGCCGCGCAGGAGTTGGGCCGCTCCGCCTATGCCTGCCTCTATGATCCGCGAATGGTCGAGGGTCCGCTGACGCTGGAGGATTTTCTGGCCCTGCCCCATGTGCTGGTCTCTTTCAGCGCGCATCAGGGCGCGGTGGATCAGGCCCTGCGCCGCATCGGCCAGCAGCGCCGCGCGGTGACGGCGCTGACGCATTTCTCCGCCCTGCCCGGCTTCCTGCGCGGCACCCGCGCGATCTCGACTATCCCGACGCATGCCGCGCGGGCTTTGGCTTATGAGCATGGTCTGGACTATGGCCCCGTGCCGGTGGAGATGGGCGATTACAGCGTCTCGCTGCTGTGGAAACGCGAGGCGGGGCATGCGTGGATTCGTGAGGTGATTACCGGGGCTTTTCAAAGTCTAAAGTGAAAATGCGAGGGGGTTACCCCCTCGCGCTCCCATAACGTCTCCCGGCGAAATCTCAGGTAAGGCCGCAACCCAGCGCCCAACCTCTCCGCCCCGCAGGGAACAATTGCCTCCGGCGGCAGGAAGCTTGCGCTGCGATCAGACTTCGCGCTCCATCCGTGTCGGGAGACGTAACGGGGGTGCAGGGGGCGTAACGCCCCCTGCTTTATCCCTTCAACTTAACCTTCCGATCCACCCACAACGCCACCAGCCACCCGCAGGTCATTGCCGCAAACGGCATCACCGGGAAATGAAACCGCGACTGGCCGGAAAACACCACCGCAATCGCGCTAACGTAAGCTGCAATGCCATAAGGCAGCAGCCACCAGTCGATCAGACGCACACCCTCGCGATGGCGGCGGCGCAGCTCCACCACGGCAAAACCGGCCATGCCCAGCAGCATCAGCACATAGATCGCCTGATTGGCCAGACGCAGCGCCAGACCCAGCTTGGCGAACCGGCTCCATGGCGCCCAGCCGCGCTCGTAATGCCATTGCGCCTCGCCATCGGGGGCCCAGAGGCGCATCAGCTTCAACGGCACCAGTTTCGCGAAACCGACAGGGTGGCTCTTGATCCAATCGACGCCCAGCCGCTTGGCCTCGGCATCGAACTGCATTTCGTTGAGGCCCTTACGGGCGTTGAGTTGGTGCACCAGCGGATCGTCGGGGGTGAAATCGCCGCGCGCGGAATCATTGTTGCCCGTCAGCAGGGTGATGCCGCCATTGGTGGAGACCAGCACAAAGGCGCCCATCTCGCGCTGGTTGCGCAGGGTCCAGGGCGAGACGGTGAGCAGCGCCACCGCCACCACCAGCGCCCCTTGCGCCACCAGCAACGGCAGGCGACGCAGGGCATCGGGCTCGCGCCACAGGCGGATGGCGAAGATCAGCGGGACGACCACCAGAGTCTGCGCCTTCACCAGCATCGCCACGCCGAAGACCAGCCCGGCAAGCACCAGCCCCACCCAGCCCGTGCGGCACACCAGCAGCCAGCAGCCACCCAGCAGCAGGGCGGTGTAGAAGCATTCGGTCATGGCCAGCGGGCCGTAGAAGGCATTGTTGGGATAGAGCGCGATCAGCAGCAGGGCGATGCGCCCGGCCAGCTGGCTCTTCCCGATGCGCCGCGCCAGATCCTGCATCACCAGCGCCGAAATCGCGCTGCACAGCAGGTTGAAAAGGCTCACCACCAGCGTGGAGACGCCGAAAGCGCGGAACAGCAGGGTCAGCGTCAGCGGCCAGCCCGGGGGCCAATAGGCGGTGGGCGCACCATGCTCGCGGTAACCCAGACCATGTGCCATCTCGGTGGCGCGGTCGACATACCATGCCGCATCCGAGGAGGGCGTGACATGGGCCAGCAGCAGCAGCGCGCGCGGCGCCAGCCAGAGCAGCCACAGCAACACCAGCGCGCCTCGGGCGCTTCCCAGCCATGCGATAGAACGCGCCAACCCCTGCCCCCTGTTGCTGCTGCCCGTCATGACGACAGGCGCAGGAAGAAATCATCCACCCCGGCATCGCATTTGCGCGCGAACCATGCCCCGCTGTGCAGGATCGCCTCGGCATCCTCGGCGCGCAGCAGCTTGGGGTGCCAGCCCAGAGCGCTCCAGTCGATGTAGCGGCGGGCCGGTTCGATGCGATCGGCAAAGTTTCGGCTAAACACCGAGGGCGCGACATGCTCATCGGCGCATTGGGTGCAGGCCAGCCGACCGCTGCGCAGCAGGCGCTCGTAATCGGCGAGCAGGCGCTGCGCCACGTCATGCGGGGCGGAGAACCACTCGCTGCCCTTCATCCATGTCTGCCCGGCATAGCGCGAGCGCTTCAGCCCCGCCTGACGAAACCAGCGCGAGAAGATCCAGCTGGCGCGGATCTGGGCGCGTTCGATGTTTTCATTGAGGCGCGGCGTGCCCCGGAAACGCAGCTTGCGGCGCTCGAACCACCAGTCGTCCATGCGCTCGGTCTGGATTTCGCCCCAGATGTCGGTGAAGATCGGGCGGCGGGGGCCGTGGCTGGCGATCTCTTCCGCGATCTGCCCGGGCGAGCGCACCGGCCAGTCGGAACCGCTGGTCAGGTGAAAGTAATCGAAGGGCTGTTTCAGGGCCTCGCGCAGCAGGCGCTGCTGGGCGCTGATCTGGGTGTAATGGCCCCAGCGCACGCGGGTGGGGTTGCTCACCAGGGTCAGACGACCGCTGGCATGCGAGGCGAAGCGCGCACGCTGATGCTTCCACAGATCGCAACCGGAATCGAGATGAAGCACCACCCGGTCTTGCGTGCCTTGGGGCAGCAGACGGTCGATCAGCAGGGCGAGCTGATCGGGCAGGTTGTGCGCCATGATGGCATAGGTCTGGATCATGCACGCACCACGCGGCGCAGCAACGGCACTTTCTCGGCCAGCCCCTCCAACTCATTGACCACCGGATGGCGCAGCAGAACCAGCGCCACCAGCCACAGCGCCACGCCCACCGCCACCGCGCCCAGCAGCACCGGCAGAGCGATCTGATCGGGGCTCTGCCAGAAGAGATAGGTCGCGGCCAAAGGCGCCAGAGCGGCCAGCATCGCCACGAAGCTGCGGGCATAGATGCCGGCCATGATCTTCACATCAAACTGCGTGATCTCATGCATGAAACGGGCGTAAAGCGCGACATAACCCACCGCATAGGCCATGCGCGAGATCGCCGCGCCCTGCACGCCCCAATGCGCGCCGCCCGCCAGCAGGGCCAGCGACATCACCGTATCGATCACGCAGAAGACCATGAGTTTATCCATCCGCCCCATCAGGATCGGCAGATCGGTGTTGAGCGGCATGGCGATGAACAGCAACTCGCTGAGCGCGATCCATTGCAGCAGCGGCGCAACGCCGCTCCACGCCGGACCATAAAGCAGATGCACCAGCGGCTGCGCGGCGAAAGCCAGCCCCGCCATCCCCGGCCAGACGATGGCGGTGTAGCCGGAACAGACGCGCAAGTAAGCCGGGCCAAGCGGCTCGCCCCGATCACGGATGCGGGCGAAGGCGGGGAAGAACACGCTGCCGATGGCGCCTGCAATCAACATGCGGAACTGGTCCGACAGGCTGACGGCGCGGCTGTAAAGCCCCACCGCCGCCATCGTCAGCATCTTGCCCACGATCAGATCGGGCGAGCGCGTACCCAGGGCTCCGGTGAAGTACAGCAGGCTGGAGCGTGAGCCGAAAGCCAGCACCGGCTTCACCCCATCGAGCCGCAAGGGCCATGGCGGCGCACGGCGCATGGCTTGCGCGATCAGGCCCCGCGCCACGGCGGAGCCCACCGTCGCCCAGGCCAGCGCGAAGGAGGATGAGCCTGCCCACGCCAGCGACACCGCCACCGTGGCCTGCACCAAAGCCCCGCCGACATTGACCGCGAAATGGCGATGGAACTGCATCGATCGCGCCATCAGCGCCATGGGCACCACCGCCAGCGGCAGGAAGAGATAGCTGGCGGAAATGATGAGCAAAATCTTCATCAGCGCCGGTTGGTGATAGGCCTGCGCCATCGGGTAGGCCGCCGCCGCAATCAGGCTGGCGATCACAAAGGAAAACAGAAAGGCCACGCTGGAACAGCGAGCGATTTCCTCGCGGCTGAGGGTAGGCTGCGCCGCCAGATAGCGCGACAGGCCAAAGTCCTGCAGGATCGAGACCAGCAAGGCCGCCGCCAGACCGATGGAAAACAGCCCCACCTCGGCCGGCGAGAGGAAAAACCGCGAGATCACCACCGAGCTGCAGAACTGGATCGCGAAGGAAATATACTGCCCCGCCATTGCCCAGACGGCGGCGCCGCGCACGCTCATGGCGGCGGGTTCGCGACCTCCTTCCGTTTCGGGCGTGTTGGCGGTGTCGCTCACGCGCGATGTCCGTTGGATTGGGGGCAGATCATCGGTGGCAAGCGGTCCAGCGTCATGCCGCGCCTTATGCCGCGCGGCTTCGCAAAGGACCATAGCGGCAAGGGCGTAAACAAATGCTTGGGCAGGCTGATTTTCCCGCCTGCCCAAGCCCTGTTGCTTAGTGTGCGACCTCGGCGATCACCGCCTTACCACGGCGGATGGCCTCATCCGTCTTGACCTTGCCGTTCTGGATATCCTCGGCGAGATCCATCAGCCTTTCCGCCCCTGCCGAGCCGGTATCGGCCACCTCGGCGACGGTCACGCCCTTGTTGCGGGCGATGGTCTCATCCCATGCCGTGCGGATCGCGGCCCAGTAATTCTTGGTGGCGTTCCAATAGGCATCGGCGGCGGAAACGGCGTAGTTGCTGTCACGCTGATAGGTGTTCAGCACGGATTCCTGCACATAGGGCACTTCCTTGCCGCTGGCATCGGGCCCCATCTTGATGTTGTCCTGCCAGTGAATCCAGCCCGTCGGGGTGGGCGAGTGGCGGTTGATGCCCAGATAGCGGTCATAGGGCGGATGGCGCGTGGCGTCACGGCGGGCGAGCGGGCGCCATGTCCAGCTGCTGCGCCAGCGGCGCACACCGCCCTCGTCGGTCCACTGGCCCGAGCCGCCATAGCGCGGGGAATCGTCGGTCTGCCACACCGTCTGCGACCAGCGACCGGCGCGGAATTTCTCGGGCACCGGCTCCAGCTTCCACGCGCCCTTGCCGGCGTAGGTGAGGATGGATTCGGGCTCATAGGTCCAGTCCTGACGCCAGTGCTTGATCACCAGCGTTTTGCCACCCTTGTCCTTGGGCATGGTGACGACCAGCAGATGCTGCAGCACGATGTGGCGGCCAGTGTCCTCCACCACGCGTACGCTTTCATGGCCGCCTGTCACGGCAGCGGGGATCGGCGTGTAATCGGCGCGCCAGCTGGTGGTTTCGCGCATGTCAAAGGTGACCTTGAAGTCGCCTGCCATGTTGAGGATATCAGCCCGGTCGGCCTTGAAGGAGGCGTCCTGCTCGGCGGCACTGCGCTGGGCGATGGGGGCATCGGCCAGAACAGGCGCCGCGCAAAGCAGCATGGCGGAGGCCAGAAAAGGCCGGATCAGCTTGTGTTTCATGGATCTATCGTCCTTGAGAGATCAGAACTGGAAGGTCGCGGTGACTTTGGCATTGCGCCCGGGCTGCGAATAATAGGCCTTGGCCATGGATGAGCTGTCGGGGATATCCAGCGCATCGTAATAGGTCTTGTTCAGCAGGTTGAACACGCCCGCCTGCACCTTCACCCCATGCAGGAAGCTTGGCTCCCACCAGCCGGAGAGGTCCACCAGCCCATAGGGCGGCGCCTTGTTGAGATCGGAGGTCGGCGTTTCCACCTGACGACGCGGGCCCGCGAAGGTTCCCGTCAGGTCCACGCCATAGCCGCTGCCGGTGTAGCCCACGCCAAGGATCGCCTTGAAGGGCGGGATCGAGTTCAGATAGGCCGGTGTCGAGGTGTCACGCCCATGGACATAGGCCAGCGAGCCCCAGGCCCGCCAGTGATCGTCCAGCGCATATTGCGCGCTGGCCTCAAGCCCATAGATCCGCACGCGGGTGCGGTTGACATATTGGAACACGCCCAGCGGATAGTTGCCGCTGATCCCCGCCGCCGCCGCCGTGGTGGTGATGGTGTCGATGAAGTTGTGATAGATGTTGTCGTAATAGCTCAGCTTGAAGCCGCGCTTGGCGGTGCCCCCCTTCACGCCCACTTCGTAACCTTTGCTGGTTTCGGGCTTGAGGTTGGGATTGCCGATGTTGGCATAGCTGCCCGCGCCGCCATAGAGCAGGTAAAGCTCGGTGGCCGAAGGCGCGCGGAAGGCCTGAGCATATTGGCCGTAAAGCGTGATGCCGGGCACCACATCGACCTCGCCCAGCACCTTGGGCGACCAGCGATCGCCATGGGTGCCGTTCAAAGGCCCGGTGTAGGCGTCATTGGCCTGAAACGCTGCGGTGTTGATCGGCGTGCGGCGGAAATAGTCGTAGCGGATGGCCGGGGTGATGCGGATGCGGTTGTCGGCAAAGGCGATGCGGTCTTGCAGCGTCACGCCAAGGTCCGTGCCATGCACATTGGGCATATCCGCCTGATTGGTATGGAAATAGGCGCAGGCGAAGATGGCGGGCGTGCAGCTGTCAATGCCTGCGGTGTATTCCTTGGTCCGCGTGCCATAGAGTTCGCCCGAGAGGGTGAAGGTGTTGAGCACACCCGCCGCCTTCGCGCCAAAGCTGATGTTGCCCGTGCCCCCGAACTGATCCGAGGTAAGATCGCTGACGCGGTTATACGTGCCCGCAGGCGTGGTGGCGCGGTTGGCATAGGTGCCCAGCGTCAGCATGGTGCGCTGCCAGTAGCCGATCAGATGCGCCTGCGTGACGCCCGTATCCCCCTGCCCCGTATAGTCATAGCTGGCCGAGACGCGGCGGCGGCGGTTCTCGGTTTCGGTGGCATAGCTGCGATAGGTGGAGGACAGGCTGGTCAGCGTGTTTTCGGTGTAATCGCGGTTGAAGGTCTCCGCCGCGATGCCGATGCGATGGCCATTGCCGAGGTTCTGGTAGAGCTTCACCAGCAGGCTGTTCTGGTCGTAATCGGCGGGGTTCTTGGCGGTGCGCGTGGTGCCGGTGCCGAGGATCTCGCCCCGGTTTCGCTTCTCATGGCCGACGCGCAGGCCGCCCTGCACCAGCAGTTCGGTGTCCTTGTGGCGGAAGGCCAGCGCCTGATTGAGGTAGAGGCTGTGGCTGGTGCTGTCATAGGTGGCTTTCGACAGGCCGCCGAAATTCTTGCCCTCCTTCAGCAGATCGGCGGGATCGAGCGTGCGCAAGGCCACCACCCCGCCCATGGCGCCGGTGCCAAAGAAGCTGGAATCGCCCGACTTGACGATATCGATGGCAGACAGACCGTTGAAATCATAGGAGGACACACCGCCCTGTGCATTCCACACGCCATCGGTCAGCCAGGGCTGGCGGATGCCGTCGACGGTGGTGAGCAGGCGGTTGGAATCGAGCCCGCGCATGGCGATGCTGTCATTGCTGGCCCGCACATTGACCGAGGCATCGAGGCGGCGCGACACATCCTTCAGATCGTCGATCATCAGATGGCGCAGGGTGCCGGCATCGATGGTGGTGGTCAGCACGCGGGGCTTGCCCTGTTCGCTGCGGTCGGCCTCGTCGCCCAGAGCGGTGCTGGTGACCGTGACCGAGCCCAGATTGGTGGCGTTCTGATCCGTGCCCTGCGCGAAGGCGGGCTGCGACAAGGCCATAGCCGCGAAAAGCGTTGCCACAATCGACAGGGGGCTGCTGCTGGCTCTGAGCGCAGGCGACAGGGCAGTCCGGATGGGCTGGCGGGATGACATGAGCGATCCTTTCGAAGGCAGCGCCCGCCGAGAGCTTCGGCAGACGCCACGGTTGACGGCGTTTCCGGGCCGGACGACGCCCCCCGCAGTCCGGCCATGGCCGCCCCATCTATCTATTGCACTTGCGAGTCAATCGCATTTATGGATTTTTGCGCAAAGAGGCGATGCGGTCAGCGCGATGGCACGCCGTCAAAAGCTTTCGAAAAAAGAACGACCTACCGGGCGCCACCGCATTTCGGCGGGCGCCGGATGCAAGAACGGGGCGGCTCGTTTTCCAACGACCGCCCCGTTCTTGCCGGTTACCCGGTGCTGACCTCAGGGTTTTGAGGCAGCGGCCTCAAGCTGGCTTCCCAGGGGATCGCGCTGGGCCCTAGGCTTACCGTCCTCAGCGAAATCCATCAGCACATCAGCAGATTTGGCATAGCGCGGCCATGCGGGCAGGCCCGGCGCGGCGGGGGTGCCCGTCCTGGCGAAATTCACCAGATAGGCGCTGATCGCCTTGCCCATCCCATTGTCACGCGGGGTGGTCGCGGCGCCATATTTGATGGCCTGCGTGTCGAAGAAAAAGGGAATGTCGGTGGCATGGCCTGCCCCCGGCTTGCCGACCGAATTCGCCACATAGGAGAAACGGTATTCCCACAAGGGCACGCCCTGCCCCGCCAGCGTGCCCGCGATCTGCCGCGCGCCGCTGGCCATATAGCCGGTCGGGCCGCCGATGTCGGCGCTGGTGGCGCCGATCAGCACCGGGACTTTCGCGAAATGCCCCTCGGCAAAGGCCTTCGCGGGCTCCACAGAGATCGTGCCATCGGCAAAGGGGCTGGCAAAGGTGCGCGGGCCCGGCCCGAACAGCGCCATCATGTTCAGCCCATCGGTCACGGTTTCGGCGGGCAGAGCGCGCAGCTTGTCCAACGCCTGCGGGTCATCGGGCGAGACACCCTTGGACTGGCCAAAATCCGCCCCGATCTTCTCCACGCTCTGCAGGGTGGCCCCGGTCAGATTCTGCCCATTGCCGCCCGACATCACCACCGCACGCTGGAACAGCCCCTGCGCCAGAGGCGAGGTCAGCAGCATGTTCACCGACATGCCGCCCGCGCTTTCGCCGATCAACGTGACATTCTCCGGGTCGCCGCCGAAGCGGGCAATGTTGCGCTTCACCCATTTGAGCGCGGCGATCTGGTCCAGCGTGCCGTAATTGCCCAGCAGGCCGCCATCCTCATGCGCCTTGGTCAGCGCGGGATGGGCAAAGGTGCCGAAGCGCCCGACACGGTAGTTGAAGCTGAAGAACAGCACGCCCTTTTTCGCCAGTTCGGCACCCGAATAGGTCGGCGGCGAGGCGCCGCCATTCACAAAGCCGCCGCCATAGATCCACACCATCACCGGCAGCTTGCCGCCAGCTTTGGCCGGGCGCCAGACATTGGCGTAGAGGCAGTCCTCGGCGGGCGGTGTACCCAAGGGGGCGGCGTCGCTGGGGAAAGGCACCTGCATGCAGTCATGGCCATAGGCTGTGGCGTCGCGCTCGCCCTGCCACGGCGCGGCGGGTTGAGGCGCTCGCCAGCGCAGCGCGCCGACCGGCGGTGCGGCAAAGGGGATGCCCTTCCAGCTGGCCACGCCATCCGCGATGGCGCCTTTCAGCGCGCCGGTCTCGACCGTAACGCTGACCGGCGTATCGGCGGCCATGGCGGAACAAGGGATCATGGCGGCGGCAAGGCTGGTCAGGCAAAGGCTCAGGCGCATCGATACTCTCCCCCAATACGGTATGTTTGATAGCGATCCTATCGAGGGAGAGCAGCTCCGGCAAGCGCCTGAAATTCATACCTATTCATGCAGGCTTTTCAGGAAGTTGTCGATTGTGTCGACCACGGTCGGCAGCCATGGTTCGAACAGCCAGATATCGTGCGGGGCCTTCTCGAAGGCGTACCAGCGGGCGGGGATATGGTTGGCCTGCAAACTGGCCATCACCTGATCCTTGCCCTCCGTGAAATGGGCATTGCCGCTGCTGATGATCAGCGTGGGTGGTGATTTGGCGCCAACATAGGTGGCGGCGGAGGCCTCCTTCCAGCGCTGGGGCACCTGATCCCAACTGCCGCCCAGCCATTTCGCTGCCGAGGACTGCGTGCCATTGGCATTCTCGAACTGCAGAGCCAGCGGCGTGGTAAAATCCAGCACGCCGTCGATATCGATCAGGGCGTTGGCGCTGCGGTCATCCTGCGGCGTCGAGCGGAACAGCCCCGCAGCATCGGAATAGGCCACCAGCGCCGCCATCTGCCCGCCGGATGACGCCCCGCCCAGCGCGATCTTTTGAGGGGATAGTCCAAACTCGGCGGCATGGGTTTTGACCCAGACCATGGTGTCACTCACATCCACCAGACCAGCGGGAAAAGGCGCCTCGGGCGAGAGGCGGATTTCGGGCAGGAACACCGTATAGCCGCGCTGCGCCAGCCGGTCGGCCAGCACATAGAAATGCGCCTTGCTGCCAGAGCGCCACGCCCCGCCATGCACCAGCACCAGCCCTTGATGGCGCGTATGATCGGGCGCGGGGCGGAAGATATCGAGGTGCAGGTCGCGATCGGGCAGGGTCTTGTAGGCGCGGTCGAACAGCATGGTTTCACCGGGTGCGGGCGCCACCGCCGGCCATGCAATGCCGGGATAGAGGCTGCGGTAGCGCTCGAACCGGCTGGCGATGGTGTAGCTATCGTCCACCGGGCGCGCGGCCACGGACGCGGCGAGAAGCAGGCAGGCCAAAGCCGCGCAGTGCAACAGAGTCTTCATGGCCCTCCCCCCTTTTGGTCTTGCCTTGCTATCGGCGCGGCGGGTTTGTCTTCAAGCCGTTCCTCGCTTGCGGTCCATGCTGATTGCGCAAGGATCGAAAGCGAAATGGACTTGGACTTGAGCGCCACCGCGCCGATGATCTGCGCCATAACAATCACAATCGTCAGGAGAGAGCCATGGCATTGCACTCTATGCGTTACGCCCTGCTGGGCGCGGTCTGTCTGGGCATGGCCGGGCTAGCCGCCGCGCAGGCCCCCATCGCCTATCCCTCGCAAGCCAGCTTCCCCCATGAAAACCGCGAGGCCGTCGCCCGCCATCTGGCCGAGGGACGCAAGATCGCCGGTTCCGATCTGGAGGCCGATTTCAACTGGCGCTGCCTGATCAGCCCGCTCGACAAGAAGATCGTCGCGGGCGTGCAGCATGACGGGCTGGTCCCAGCCACGAAGGTTTTCGACAATCTCTATTCCATCGGCCAGAATGCCGTTTCCGCCTGGGCGCTCGACACCAGCGACGGGATCATCGTCATCGATGCGCTAAACAATGGCGATGAGGCGCGCGATATTCTGGTGCCCAACATGCGCGCCTTGGGTCTTGACCCGGCCCGCATCAAATATGTGCTGCTGACCCACGGTCATGGCGACCATTGGGGCGGCGCCAAATATCTGCAGGATACGTTCGGCGCGAAAGTCGCCACCTCGGAAACCGACTGGGGCATGATCGAAAGCCCCAACCATGGCGGCGGGCCTTTCGCCAATCTGGTGCCGCCGCGCCGCGATATGGTGCTGAAGGATGGCGACGTGGTGACACTCGGCAAGACCAGCGTGAAGATCTATGTCACGCCGGGGCATACGCCGGGCGCGCTCTCGATGATTTTTCCGGTGTTCGATCATGGGCAGCGGCATCTCGCCGGGCTGATGGGCGGCACGGGCGGCGGGCAGGACTCGGTTTCCGCGCATAAGCAGATCGTGTCGCTGGCGCGCTGGCAGCAGATCACCAAGGCGGCGGGCGTCGATGTGCTGGTCACCAACCATCCGGTGCATATGGCCGCCACTGAGAAGGAGGCGCTGATCCGCTATGGCGCGCCCGGGCCGAACCCCTTCATCTACGGTGTCGATAAATATCAACGCTATATGGGCGTGATGAGTGCCTGCTCACGCGTGCAACTCGCCAGACTGGGCGAAACCGGCGACTGATCCAAATCTTGCGCGTCATCCATGCCGCTTTGGCATGGATGACGTCTCCATACGTCTTGGAATGACACCGGTTTCCACGCTAGTCTCTGCCCAAAGCCGCCCAAGCGGAGCCTTTTGGGGAGAGACATGATGCCGATGCCACGCAGGCAATTCCTGACGCAATCCACCTCGCTGGCCACGGCCCTGTCCGCCAGCCTGATGGCCGCGCCCCGTGCCATGGCTGCCCCGGCAGCGCCCACCGCTGCGCAAAAGCTCACCATCACCACCCCGATGGCTCCGCCCGAATGGGCCCTGCTGCAGCGCGCCGTGCTGGCGGCCCATACCGATGCCTGCGAGGCCTTCTTCCGCCGCTATTACGACGCCAACGGCTTCCTCCTCGCCCGTGAGCGCTGGGGCGGCGACGATGGCCCGGACGATGCCATCGAAAACGTCAACGACTGGCCCCAGCTCTACGCCCTCGGCGCCGATGAGCGCATCCGCACCCTGTATGAACACGCCTATGAAGGGCATGTCCGCCAATACACGCTGGCCAAGACCACGCAGGTGCCCTTCGCCCGCGAAGGCATGTATTTCCGCGAATTCCCCGTGATGATGGACTGGCAGCACAATGGCGAGGGGCTGACCGTCTTCAACAACATGGGTCTCGGCAATCCCTATTCGCAGGCCTATCGCAACCGCGTGCGCCGCTTTGCAGGTTTCTACACCGGGGAAGACCCCAGCGCCCCCAATTACGACAAGCAGCACAAGATCATCAAATCGATGTTCAACGGCAGCCGTGGGCCCTTGATGCGCAAGGCCACCGCTCTGGACTGGGCGGGCGATCCGGTGGAGCTGGCCGGCGTCGACCAGAACGCCCTGCTCCATGGCGAGCATGATTACGACCAGATGCTGGCCCACTTCAAGGACTACACCGACACCACCGGGGACACGCCGCTCAACCTTGAATCGACGGGCCTTGCCTTCAACGCCTATATGCTGGCGGGCGAGGAGAAATACCGCGCGTGGATGCTGGAATATGTCGATGCATGGGTCGAGCGGGCGCGGGCCAACAATGACATCATCCCCACCAACATCGGCTATGACGGCAAGATCGGCGGCGAGGCGGGCGGCAAATGGTATGGCGGCGTCTATGGCTGGGCCTTCAGCCCGGTGGTGCCTCAGACCGGCCAGCGGCAAGACCGCAACCGCATCGGCTTCACCCTGTCGGCCTTCATGAACGCCTATGTCATCAGCGGCGGGAACGACAAGTATCTCGACGTCTGGCGCAAGATGACCGACCGCATCAATGCCCAAGCCAAGACCGTGAACGGCAAGCTCTCCGCCCCGCGCATGTATGGCGACAATGGTTGGTACTCCTTCCAGCCGGGCAAATGGCTGCTGGGCGCGCAGGACATCTATTACCTCACCATGAAGCCCGCCGACCGCGCGCGCATGCCCGACCATCCGTGGATCAGCTATCTTGAGGGCAAGAACCCCACCTACCCCGTGCAGGCCCTGCGCCTTGCGCTGGAGCGCATCCGCAACGCCCATGCCGCGCTGCTGTCGGACCAATCCACGCCCGACACGCGCTTTGCCGATACGGTGATGGATCAGAACCCGGCCAACATCGCCGCGCTTGTCGAGCTGATGCAGGGCGGGATCTATGTCGGGCGGCCGGGTTGGTCGCGCTATTCGCCCAATGTCGGCGGGGCGTTCCAGTTCGTGCGCCTGCGCTACTTCGATCCTCTGAACCGCCGCCCCGGCCTGCCCGAGGGCGTAAGCGCTCTGGTGGAAGGCATCACGGCGGATGAGACCGTGGTGACGCTGGTCAACACCAACCAGAGCGCCAACCGCACTGTCACTCTGCAAGGCGGCGCCTATGGCGAGCATCAGATCCTGAGCGTGACGCTGGATGGCAAGGCGGTGCCAGTCAATGGCCGCGTCGTGGAGGTGCAGCTGGCTCCGGGTGCAGGCGCCAAGCTGGTGCTGAAGATGCAGCGCTTCGCCAACGCGCCGCGTTTGGACTTCCCATGGGCCGCGCCGATTATGGACAGCACCGAAGGCCTGCGCACCATGACCGCCGAAGAGCGTGATGCGATGCTGTAAGGGACCCATCCCCGGCGGGCAAAGGGCTCGCCGGGTTTTGGAGCGCAGGGCGGCGGATGTCGAAGGCCGCTTCGCTGCGGTAGAAACACGGATAAGTCAGCGGGAAGCCACCACCGGTCCGTGACAGCATGCTCTGGCCAGCAAGCGCTGCCCGGCATTTCAAATGCCAGAATTAACAATTTATATGAAATTTGAATACCAGCCTGCTTGAGTGTTCATGGTCCCTGCAGTTTGACGGTGGCAAGGTCGGGCATGACCTGTAGGAGGGATTTTCTATGACGATCAAATTTAATGCAAAGGCAGCTCTCGCCGCCGCCGGGCTTGCAACGCTTGGGCTGGGTGTGATCCCCTCGACAGCCTCGGCTCAAGGGTCCGGGTATGACCAGCGCTATCGTGACTCGCATCGTCAGCACTATTCGGATCGGGCCCGTGGTCGCTATGCTTCGCGCCATTGCGGCAGCGGCAATGGTGCCGTCGGGACCGTCGCCGGCGGTGCTGGCGGTGCTTTGCTCGGCAACGCGCTGGGCGGTGGCACGGCCGGAACGATCGTGGGCGGTGTCGCCGGTGCGCTGGTCGGCCGGACCCTCGACAAGAAGAACACGCGTGACCGCAACATGGCCCGCAACGGCTGCTGATAACAGGGGTCGCCCGGGGTCTGTTTCATCAGCCGCCCCGGGATGGCCGCTGTTATCCTGAGCAAGGGATGGCGGCCAGACCCCGGATCACACGCAAGGCAGAGACACATGGGAGCGCGAGGCGCTAGCCCCCGCGCATGGCCCCCTTCTCTCCAAAGCAAAAAGGGCGCCCCAGCGGCGCCCTTCTCGTTTCGCGTTGAACCGGCGGGATCACGCCATGATGGAAAAGGTGCTCCCGGTCGCCATCGCGGCTGAAGCCGTCGCGATCTGCGCATCAGCGCTGGCCGATGCGGCCACGGCGGGGGCGGCCAGCTGCGAGGCGGGCTGCTGAGGGGGCCATACGGCGCTGGCAACGCCGCTGGAAGCTGCGACTGTGCCGATCTGAATGCTCATCACTGATCTCCGCTCTGTGAGAATGCGTTCGCAAGTCCGTTCACTCAGCGGGAGGACGACACGGCCCTCCCCCATTTAAGCCTCAGATGCGGTGAGCCGCTTTTTCCTCGCCGATCCGTTCGATTTTGCCGACGAGCAGCAGGAAGCACAGGGCAGCGGCAAGCGCGCAACCGGCCACCACCAGCAGCACCAGATTGAAGGAATGCGTCTCCTTCAGGATATAGCCGATGACGATGGGCGTCAGGATGGAGGAGATGTTGCCGAACATGTTGAAGATGCCCGCCGAGAGGCCTGCGCTGTCTCGCGGGGCCACATCGGCCATCACCGCCCAGCCCATGGCCCCCACGCCCTTGCCGAAGAAGGCGAGGCTCATGAACAGCAGCACCATCGTATCGCTGCTGGCATAGTTGCAGGCCACGATCACCAGCGCCATCAGCATGCCCGAGACGATGGGCACCTTGCGCGCCACCGTCAAAGAGGCGCCCCGGCGCAGCAGCCAGTCCGACCAGATGCCGCCCAGCACGCCGCCGGCAAAGCCGCAGATCGCGGGCATGGTGGCGAACATGCCGGCCTTCACCACCGAAAGGCCCCGCTCCTGCACGAGGTAGACCGGGAACCAGGTGATGAAAAAGAAGGTCAGCGCGTTCACAAAGAACTGGCCCAGATACATGCCCCATAGCGTGGGCGTGCAGAGCAGCACGCGCATCTTGCGGCGGTTCTCGCTCTGGTCGGCCTGAGGCGCGGCGGCGGGGGGATCGACCAGCGCGCCGCCCTCCACGATCAGCTCCATCTCGGCCTCGCCAAGGCGGGGATGGTCACGCGGGGCGCGCACCACGCTGGGCCAGATCCCGGCGGCCAGCAGCCCGAAAGCCCCCATCACCACAAAGACCCATGGCCAGCCGAAATCGGCGACGATCCAGCCCATCAGCGGCGCGAAGAGCACCGTGGCGAAATATTGCGCGGCGTTGAAGATGGCGCTGGCGGTGCCGCGTTCGCGCGCGGGGAACCAGCTGGCCACGATGCGGGCATTGCCGGGAAAGGACGGCCCTTCGGCAAAGCCCACCAGAAAGCGCAGCACGAACAGCACCGTCACCGCCGTGGCGCCGCTCATCCAGACCACCGCGCCATGCGCGGCGGTGATCAGCGACCAGATAACGATGGCCCAGAAATAGACCTTGGGCGCCCCGAAGCGGTCCAGCAGCCAGCCGCCGGGCAGCTGCGCCACCACATAGGCCCAGCCAAAGGCCGAAAAGATCCAGCCGAGCTGCAGGGCATCGATCCCCAGCTCCTTGGACAGAGAGGGCGCCGCCAGAGACAGCGCCGCCCTCACCGCGTAATTGATGACCGTGACGGCAAACAGCATCGCCAGAACCGTCCAGCGCACCTTTCCGATCTGCTGCATGCCTATCTGCTGTTTCGTCAAAGCCACCCAAACACCTCTTATGTCTTTGGCCCATCATGCAAAAACGGGCGAGGCAGGGAAAGAGCCATTCCCTGCCTCGCTGGCAATCAGTAACGGAAGCGCACGCCCACGCGGAAATTGCGGCCCAGCGTGTCGTAAAGCACCGGGTTGGTCTGCAGCGTGGAGGAGGCGATACCGGCGGCGATCGGCGGGTCCTTGTCCAGCAGGTTCTCGATCTTGAAATAGAGTTCGGCCTTTCGCTGGCGGTCGCCCCAGACGGTCAGATTACCCGCCAGATCGAAATAGGTCGCCCCGGCGATGTAATTGTTGTCGATGTCCACACCCGATTTCCAGGTGTTGTCGTACACGCCCGAGGAAACGCTGCGCATCGTGGCCTGCAGCGAACCGCGATCATTGTCGTAGCCCAGCGTGGTGTAGGTGCGCCACTTGGGGATGGGATAGGTGGCGTTGGGGCCGCCGTTCTCACCCACATATTCGATGGTGTTGCCCGCATTGGTGTAGGCGTAATTGAGCGCGCGCGTCGCCAGGAAATGCAGCGAGAAGGCGCCGCTCATGCCCGGGATGATCTTGCTGGCTTCCACACGATAGGAGGCATCGAAGTCGATGCCGCGCACCCGCACCGTGGCCAGATTGACCGGAATGCGCAGGATCGAGGTGATGTTGCCGCCGCTGTCACGCGTCACGTAATTGCAGATCGCCGTCTCGCCCGCCGCGCAGCGGTTGACGATATCGGCCACCGCCAGTGTGGTGATCGCATCCTTCAGGCGGATGTTGTAATAGTCGACCGAGGCCGAGAAGCCCGGGATGAAGCGCGGGCGGAACACGCCGCCAAGGCTGAGCGTATCGGCCTTTTCCGGGCGCAGATTGGTGTTGCCGTTGCTGATGGCGGTGGTGCGGACGGTCACGCCCTTGACCGGATCGGCAACGTCGGTGGCCTGCGTCGCGCCCGCGATGTACATTTCGCTGATGGAGGGCGCGCGAATGTCGCGGCTCAGCACGGCGCGCAGCTTGATGTCGCTGATCGGCTCATAGGTCAGGCCCGCCTTCCACGTCGTGACCATGCCCGAGGTGGAGTAGCTGGTGACACGCACCGCGCCATTGAAATCGGCCGATTTGCCCAGCTTGCTGTTCTTCAGCAGCGGCACCACCGTTTCGGCAAAGCCTTCGGTGACGTTGTAGCCGCCAGCATTGGTCTTGTAATTGCCGGTGTACCAGCCATTGGTCTGCGAGAGCGGATCGCCCACCGCCGTGGCGCTTTCACTGCGATGCTCCACACCTGCCGCCAGCGAGACCGGCCCGGCCCAGTTGTTGAGCAGCGTACCGCTGACCGAGGCCGCGCCCACCTGCTCGGTGATGCCCTGCGACTGCCAGGCGGTGCCCTTCACATAGTTGATGGCAGCCTGGCTGGCCACGCCATAGCCAAAGATGTTGAGCGGCACGCAACCATTGGAAGGATTGGTCAGCGTCGAGCGGCAGACGATCTGGCCGCTGCTGTTGGTCACCGCATCGATGGCATTGGCGAAATTGGCGACATTGGTGGTGTTGAGCAGGCGGATGTTGAGATCGGTGTGGCCGTACTGATAATAGGCATTCCACGTCCAGTTGCTGCCGATCTTGCCTTCCAGCGAGCCGACGATGCGGTAGTTGGTGCGGCTGATATCGCTGACCGGGCGGCCCAGATCATAGGTCGAATAGCCATAGCCGAAGGAGGTGACCCCGGCGGCGGCAGCCTGATTGCGCACGCTCTGCGGCAGGAAGGCATTGCTGGCCGACATGGTCAGATTGCCCGCATAGCGCTGATAGGCCGCGCTGTTGCGCGCGCCGCTGGAGCCATAGGAGCCTTCCAGCGAGGCGGTGATGTTGTCGGCCACCTCATAGGTCAGGCGGCCCCAGGCGTTGTCGCGGTCGATGCGCGGCGACAGGGCGATGGTGTTGCCCTCGTTCCAGGTGTTGCCGCCCAGCATGAAATTGCCCGCGATGGTGCCATACTGGAACGGCGACACCGCCCCGCCCGCAAGGAAATTGGTGCCCTTGAGCGCCGTGTTGGTGATCACGCCGCCCTGCGAGACATTGTTGTAGTTCACATTGGAGGCCACGATCTGGCGCGGCTGGCCATTGCCCGCCACATAGGCCGGATTGGGCACCAGATAGGTGGCGGTGTACCATTTGCGGTTCAGCGCATCGACACCGTCCTGATGCTCATGCTCATAGCTGAAAAGGATATGGCCCTTGCCGCCGGCAAAGCTCTTGCCCGCCGCGATGCTGGCATCATAGCTCTTGTTGTCGCCGCTCTGGGTAATGCCGCCGTTGATGTTGCCCTTGATGCCGGTGAAGGTGCGGTCGATGATGAAGTTGACCACGCCCGCCACCGCGTCCGAACCATAGGCCGCCGAAGCGCCGCCCGTCACGATGTCCACGCGCTTGATCAGTGCGGTGGGGATGTTGTTGACGTCCACCGCGCCGGTCTGGGTGGACGGGGCCACGCGCTGGTTGTCCACCAGCACCAGCGTGCGGTTGGGGCCAAGCCCGCGCAGATCGAGCAGGTTGAGGCCGTTGACGCCGGTCGAGGTGTTGCCATTGCCCACGCGCGAGGTCTGGCTGGGCGAGAGCTGAGGCATCTGGTTGACGTAATCGGCCAGATTGGCGGGCGCGGCCTTGTTGATGGCATCCGCGCTCACCACGGTCAGCGGCGTGGGGGCATCATAGCCGTCACGCTTCACGCGGGAGCCGGTGACGATGATGTCCTTGTCGCTGACGGCATGCGGTGCATCGGCAGACGGGGTTTCCGGCGCGGGCGTTGCCGCAGCCGGCGCGGTCTGGTCCTGCGCCTGAGCAACTGAAGTCGTCAGCGCCAGCATGGTCATGCCCGTGCTGGCCAGCGCGCAAAAACGCAGTCGCTTCCATGTCGAAACCATCTCTCATCCCTCCCAAGGCCGTTCCCGCTCTGCGGTGTTCTTCGGCGTTTCTTCCTCACCGGTGTCGGGCATCCCGCCCCCCTCGTCCAATGCCCAGCCGCGATTGACCTATTCGCAGGCGGTATTGATGCCACCGGTGTCAGTTTCTATTTTATGGGCTCTTTAACGCCTGCCATGGCGACAGGGGCGGCGGGCGCGCCGCCCCTGTAACAGTTGGGGTCAATGGGCGTGATCGGTGCAGCCCTTCGCGTCGATCCGGCAGGAGGCTTCGGTCCAGGCGCGAGCCTGCTCCGACAGCGTCACGCCCAGACCCGGACGCTGCGACAGCATCATCAACCCGTTCTCCAGAATCTGGCGCTCGTTGAACAGCGGGTCCAGCCAATCGAAATGCTCGACCCATGCGTTGTGCGGGTAGGCAGCGGAGACATGCACATGGATTTCCATGGCGAAATGCGGCGCCATCATCAGCCCGGCCTGCTCCGCGCGGGCAGTGACGCGCTGGAACTGGGTGATGCCGCCCACGCGCGCGGCGTCGGGCTGGATAAAGTCCACCGCGCGGGCATCGATCATCGCGAAATGCTCGGGTGCGGAGACCAGCATCTCGCCCGAGGCGATGGGCGTGTCGATGGCGGCGGCCAGCGCGGCATGGCCCTCGATATCATAGGCGTCGAGCGGCTCCTCGATCCAGACGAGACCGTATTGCTCCATGGCGCGGCTCATGCGCAGGGCGGTGGGGCGGTCCCACTGCTGGTTCGCGTCGACCATCAGCGCCACGCGGCCATTGATCTGCTTGGCCACCGCATCCAGACGCGTCAGATCGACCTTCGAGTCAGGATGGCCGACCTTGATCTTGATGCCGCCGATGCCGCTCTCGATGCTCTTTTCGACATTCTCCAGCACCTCTTCCAGCGGCGAGGACAGGAACCCGCCGGAGGTGTTGTAGCTGGGCACACCATCGCGCCATGCGCCGAGCAGGCGGCCCAAAGGCAGACCGGCGCGCTTGGCCTTCAGATCCCACAGGGCGATATCGATGGCGGCAATCGCCTGCGTCGAAAGCCCCGAGCGGCCCACCGAGGCCCCTGCCCAGACCAGCTTGTTCCAGATGCGGCCAATGTCGGCGGGGTTCTCGCCGATGATGCTGTCAGCCACTTCGCGCGCATGGGCATACATGCCGGGGCCGCCCGCGCGCTTGGAATAGGAGAAGCCAAGGCCGGTATGCCCTTCTTCCGTCTCGATCTCGGCGAAGAGCATGGCCACGCGGGTCAGCGGCTTCTGGCGCCCGGTGAAGACCTTGGCATCGGAAATCGGCGTGGCCAGCGGCACCCACGCAAGGCTCAGCGTGATGGCGGCGATACGGTCGTTGGGCATGGGGTCCTCTCTGTCTGTTGCCTGCACCATCGCGGGGGTAGCGCGAAGGATCAACGCTCAAGGCGGCATCGCTCGATAGTGGATGGGCATTGGTCTTGATGCGCGGTGCGCGCCATGTCCTGTTTCAAAGACGTCATGAGAAAAGTTGTGGGAGAGAGTTTGTGACCACCATCACCGGCGTGCGCGTAACGCCCATCGCCTTTCGCGATCCGCCGCTGCTCAATGCGGCGGGGATCCATGAACCCTATGCCCTGCGCTCGATCATCGAGGTGGAGGTGGGCGATCTGCTGGGCCTAGGCGAGAGCTATGGCGATGCCCCGGTGCTGGCCGCGCTGACCGCCATCGCCCCGGCGCTGGTGGGGCTGGAGATCCATGATCTCAACGGGCTGGAGCGCGTCATCAAGGAAGAGCTGGCCAAGCTGCCCGCCGCCAAGGCTGGCGCCGAACTGGCGCCGGGATCGCAACCCTCGCGCCTACTGGCCAATTGCTTTTCGGCTTTCGAGGTCGCCCTGCTGGACCTGCAGGCCAAGGCGGCGGGCCTGCCTTTGCACGCCCTGCTGGGCGGCGCGGTGCGGCGCGAGGTGCCCTTCAGCGCCTATCTCTTCTTCAAATACGAACGCCACATCGAGCCCGAGGAAGCCCCGGACGAATGGGGCGAGGCCATCACCCCCGACCAGATCGTCGCGCAGGCCAAGCGCATGATCGACCTATATGGCTTCGGCTCGATCAAGCTGAAGGCGGGCACATTGCCGCCCGAGGTCGAAATCGCCAGCATCGAGGCCCTGTCGCAGGCCTTCCCCGGCGTACCGCTGCGCATCGACCCCAATGGCGCCTGGTCGATGCAGACCGCGCTGGATGCCGCCGAAAAGCTGGGCCCGCTCATCGAATATTACGAAGACCCCGTGGCGGGTCTGGACGGCATGGCGCAGCTGCATCGCGACACTGGCCTGCCGCTGGCGACAAATATGGTGGTCATCAGCTTCGACGGCTTCCGGGAGAGCATCAAGCGCAATTCGGTGCAGATCGTCCTGTCGGACCATCACTATTGGGGCGGGTTGCGCGCCACGCAGCATCTGGCGACGATGTGCAACACCTTCAATCTGGGCCTGTCGATGCACTCCAACTCGCATCTAGGGATCAGCCTGATGGCGATGGCTCATCTGGCCGCCACCACGCCGAACCTCTCCTACGCCTGCGACACGCATTACCCGTGGGTGGAGGATGCCGATGAGGTCGTGACGGGCGGCAAGGTGCCGATCAGCGGCGGCTGCGTCCGTCTGGGCGATGAGCCCGGCCTTGGCGTCACGCTCGACCGCGAGCGCCTCGCCCGCGCCCATGCCACCTTCAACCGTATCTCCATCCGCACCCGCGACGATCTGGGCCAGATGCGCAAATATGACCCCAACTTTTCCGGCCAACAGCCCAGATATTGAGACCTATGCCCCTTCCCCATACCCGAAATGCCGCCAGAAGACTTGTATCCTGCCCTCACCTGAACGATGGTAACCGCATAAGGGTGAGGAAGGGGCCGCCGTGTTTGAACTGATCCAGCTGCGCTGCTTTGTGGCAGTGGCGGAAGAATTGCATTTCGGGCGCGCCTCGCAGCGGCTCAACATGACCCAGCCGCCGCTCTCGCGCCATATTCAGGTGCTCGAACGCATCATGAAGGTGGAGCTGTTCCACCGCTCCAGCCGCTCGGTCAAGCTGACGGCGGCGGGCATGGCCTTCCTGCCCGAAGCGCGCCGCGTGGTTCATCTGGCCGACAGCGCCATCGCCACCGCCCGCGCCGCCGCAGAGGGCAAGCAGGGGCTGGTCAGCCTGGGCTTCACCGCTGCCTCGGGCTACAGCTTTCTGCCGCGCTTTATCGCCAATGCGCAGCAGGCCGCGCCCGATGTGCGCTTCGTTCTGAAGGAAATGGTCTCGGGCGAGCAGCTCGACAGCTTGCTGGCCGGGCGCATCGATCTGGGTTTCCTGCGCCCGCCCGTGCGCCACCCCGATCTGCAATCGCTGCCGGTGTTGCGTGAGCGCTTCATCGTCTGCTCCCCCGCCAGCGTGCCCGAGGCCGATCGCCCCCGCCGCCTGTCCGATTTCGATAATCTGCCCTTCATCATGTATGCGCCGGACAAGGCGCGCTATTTCCATGATCTGCTGGTCGGCCTGTTCACCGGCGCAAGGGCCGAGCCGCGCCATGTGCAATATCTGGCGCAGATCCACACGATCCTGATGCTGGTGGGCGCGGGGCATGGCTATGCGCTGGTGCCCGAAAGTTCGCGCCGGTTGCATCCCGACGGCGTGGTCTTCTCCGAAATGGAGGAGTCCGAGCCGGTGGTGGAACTCCACGCCGCATGGACCCGCGATGCCGACAATCCCGCCCTGCTGGCGCTGGCGCCCAAGCTGGAGGAGCTTTGCGCGCTGGATTGAACCCGGATCGATAGCGCAGCCGCATCGCTTCATGCCCAGTCGCGATTGTTGACACGCGCCGCGCCGACCTAAGGTCTCCCCAATCAAAACAGGAGAGGACTGATGGATCGACGCGACTTTCTGGCCGGTATCGGCGCGGGAGCAGCCGCCGGCAGCGCGGTGAGTGCGGGCCTGCCCGCCTATGCCGCCACCGCCGCCAAGCATACTGCGGCGGGCAAGAATGGGGGCGCCCGCCCCAAGCTGCTGATGAAGCTCGGTTGCCAGAGCAGCCCCTCCACCGACGAGCATTTCGCCTTCCTCGCCCGCTATGGCGTCACCCATATCGCGGCGGAGGGAGAACGCTCGCAAGGGCGCCTCTACTCCACCGCCGATGAGGTGAAAGCGGTGCGCGAGATGGCCGAAAAGCACAAGCTGACGCTGGCCATTTTCCACCCGCTGCTTCTGCCCTCCAGCCATATCGACAAGGAAGCGCACGGCGGCATCATGCTGGCCAGCAGCCCCGAGCGCGAGCGCGAAGTCGAAGCCTTCCAGAACCAGATCCGCGCCTGCGCGGCGGCGGGCGTGCCCTGCATCAAATACAACATGAGCCTGCTGGGCGTGCTGCGCACCGGCTTCGAGCATGGCCGCGGCGACGCCATGTTCGGCCATTGGGACGCCGCCAGCGCCCAGCCGCCCACGCCCCTCACCCGCGCCGGGCCCGTCAGCGAGGACGCCTTCTGGGAACGGATCACCTGGTTCCTCGACCATGTCGTGCCCGTCGCCAATGAGTACAAGGTGCGCATCGCCTGCCACCCGCAAGACCCCGGCACCCCGCCCGAGGGCTATCAGGGCATCCACCGCGTGCTGGGTACAGTCGACGGCCTGAAGCGCTTCATCACCATCCGCGAGAGCGCCTACCACGGCCTGAACTTCTGCCAGGGCACCGTCAGCGAAAACCTGCCCCGCCCCGCCGAGCAGATCTTCGATGTCATCCGCTATTTCGGCAGCCGCAAGAAGATCTTCAACGTCCACTTCCGCAACATCGTGGGCGGTCGGGGCCACTTCCGTGAGGCCTTCCCGGACGAGGGCGACATCGACATGTACAAGGTCCTGCTGACCTACGCCGAGGTCGGCTACGACGGGATGCTGATGCCCGACCACGTGCCCGAAGTCCCCGGCCACCCCGAGGCCGCTCTGCAAAGCTTCGCCTTCGCCTATGGCCATATTCGCGGGCTGATGCAGGCAGCGCAGCACGCGTAAAAAGACGGGCTGGAGGCCGGGGAGGCTTCCAGCCCGAAGGCAGGGTCTGGTTAAGGGAGAAAAGGAAGATGCGAGGGGGTTACCCCCTCGCGCTCCCATGACGTCTCCCGACGAGAGGGTGGTGGCGCCCGATCCTTGCGCCTTGCCTCTCCACCTGCGCCACTAAAAGCGCCGCAGGCTCTCAATCCGTCAGCATTGAGCAGGGAATACTGCCTGCGGCGCTGCAACATTGCTCCAAGGCCGAACCCTGTACGCAACGTAGACATTAAAGGGAGCGCGAGGGTTATGACCCTCGCATTTCCTCTTCTTAAAACCTTCAACGCACCAAAGCGGGCTTCTTGTTATCGAAGGTCCACCCCGGGATCAGATATTGCATCGCCGCAGCATCGTCGCGCGCCCCAAGACCGTGGCGCTGATACAGCTCATGCGCGGCTTCCAGCTTGTCCTCATCGATCGTCAGGCCGAGACCCGGCTTCGCAGACAGATCGACATGGCCGTCGATGATGCAGGGCGGCTCCTTGGTCAAAGCCGCGCCGTCCTGCCAGATCCAGTGCGTATCGATGGCCGTCACCTTGCTGGGTGCTGCCGCCGCGCAATGGGTGAACATCGCCAGCGAAATGTCGAAGTGATTGTTCGAATGGCTGCCCCATGTCAGGCCGAAGGCATCGCAGAGATGGGCGACGCGCACCGCGCCTTCCATCGTCCAGAAATGCGGGTCAGCCAGCGGGATGTCCACCGACTGGAGGGACAGCGAATGCGCCATCTGCCGCCAGTCGGTGGCGATCATGTTGGTCGCCGTGGGCAGACCGGTGGCGCGGCGGAACTCGGCCATCACCTCGCGGCCCGAGAAGCCGTTCTCCGCACCGCAGGGGTCTTCGGCATAGGCCAGCACATCGCCCAGCGGCTTCATCAGCCGCACGGCCTCGGCCAGCGACCATGCGCCATTGGGGTCAAGCGTGATGCGTGCCTCGGGGAAGGCCTCCTTCAGGGCGCGGACCGCCAGCACTTCCTCGTCGCCGGGCAGAGCGCCGCCCTTCAGCTTGAAATCGCGGAAGCCATAACGCGCCTGAGCCGCCCTGGCCAAAGCCACCACGCCCTCCGGCGTCACGGCCTCGCGGTTGCGCAGGCGGTCCCACGCATCGGCGCTGTCGCTTTCATCGCGATAGGCCAGATCGGTCTTCTTGGGGTCCGCGATGTAGAACAGATAGCCCAGCATCTCGACGCGGTCGCGATGGCGCCCGGTGCCCAGCAGATCAGCCACCGCCACGCCCACATGCTGGCCCAGCAGGTCGAGCATCGCGGCTTCAATCGCCGTTTGCGCGTGGATCGTGGTGCGCAGGTCGAAGGTCTGCAGGCCCCGCCCGCCCGCATCGCGGCTGGCGAAGGCCTTGCCCACCTTCGCCACCACGCTGGCATGGTTGCCCAGAGGCTTGCCCACCACCAGCGGGCGCGCGTCTTCCAGCGTCTGGCGGATCGCCTCGCCGCCGGGGACCTCGCCAAGGCCGGTGCGCCCGTCGCTGTCGGTCAGGATCACGATGTTGCGCGTGAAGAAAGGCCCGTGAGCCCCCGACAAATTGAGCAACATCGAATCCTGCCCCGCCACGGGCACGACACGCATGGCGGCAACAACAGGCGCCATACCCATCAGACCGAAGCCCGCGCCTTGGAGACCAGCTCGGCCAGCTGGTCCATTTCCTCGGGCAGCAGCGGCGTCAGGGGCGGACGCAGGGGCCCTGCGGGGCGGCCCACCACATCCATGCCCGCCTTCACGATGGAAACGGCATAGCCACGGCCCTTGTCGCGCAGGGCGATGTAGGGCAGCACAAAGTTGCGCAGCATATCATGCACCAGAGCGTGATCACGGGCGCGCACCGCCTTGTAGAACTTCACCGCCCATTCCGGCATGAAGTTGTAGATGGCCGAGGAATAGGTCGTCACGCCCATCTCAAGATAGGGCAGAGCGAAGGTTTCCGCCGTGGGCAACCCGCCCACATAGGTCAGGCGGTCGCCCAGCTTGTTGTAGATCCGCATCATCAATTCCACATCACCGACGCCATCCTTGTAGCCGATGAGGTTGGGATTGCGATCGCAAAGACCCGCCAGCGTATCCTCATTCACAATGGCGGTGCCACGGTTGTAGACGATCACGCCAAGATTGGTGGCCTTGCAGATGGATTCGATATGCGCGGCCAGACCTTCCTGCTTGCCGCCCACCAGATAGGGCGGCAGCAGCAGCAGACCATCGGCGCCGGCCTTTTCGGCGCCGCGCGCGATCTCCAGAGCGATGGCCGAGCCATAGCCGCAACCGGCGATCACCGGCACTCGGCCAGCGGTTTCCTCAGCTGCGGCGCGCGTCACATCGAGGATTTCCTGAGGGCTCAGAGCAAAGATTTCGCCCGTGCCGCCCGCCGCGAACAGCGCCACAACTTCATGTTCGAGCATATAGGCGCAATGCTCGCGATAGGGAGCTTCCTGAAACTGCAGTTCGGCATCGAAATGCGTGACGGGGAAAGACAACAGCCCCGAACCGATTTTTGCCGCAATCTCGCCCGGACCCATCTTACCTGCCGAAGTCATCGCTTCATCCCATTCCTGTGCTTGTAATCCTGATCCTGTGACTAACCGGTGGGCCGCGCCCGGTCCAAGTCCGTTCCGGTTTCAAGTCATGTCAGTTCAGCATCGCCGGGATGATGCAGGAGTATGGAAGATAGATGCGAGGGGGGAGTCTTTAGCTGGTCGCCTTTTTCAAGAAAAAGGCTCCGGCCCCTCGCATTTACCCTTCCTTCACCAAAGTTCCCTGCCCATCGACGGAATGCCCGAACAACAAGACCAACCGTAACCTGTTTGTCGCAATCGATTTGCACCAGCCCCCACCCCTTTGATAGGCGCAACAGACTATCTGGACGGGGGACTTCAATCGTGAAAATCGCACTTCTGCTGGGCATGGCTCTGGCCACGGTGAGCCTGCCCTCCATCGCGCTGGCCGACGATCCCAACGATCCGACGATGCGCAGCAGCGCCGCGCGCGCGCGTGACCGGGAGGCCATCCGGCAGCTCAACCTGCGCGAGGCCGCACGCGTGCGTGAGCGTGATGCACGCTATGCGGAGGGCTGGAACAACAGCCAGAGCTACAGCGCCCCGCGCTATGAGGGTGGCGACAACAGCTACGCCCGCAGCCGCGCGCAATATGAGCGCGAACTGGCCGAATGGCGCCATGCCGTCGCCGCCTGCCGCGCCGGGGATTATGATTACTGCGCTCACTAAAGCGCCCATGATCTGAAGCATAACGCCCCGGCGCCTGCACGCCGGGGCGTTTTCATTGGGGCTTACGGCAGGCGGAAGGCCACCAGCGTATCGGCCATCTGCTTCTGGCCGACAGCCGTGCCGCCGCCCGCCGCCACCACGACATACTGCTTGCCGTCCTTGCCCATATAGCTGACGGGGGTGGAGGCGGCGCTGGCCTCCAGCGTGGTCTCCCACAGTTGCTTGCCGTTGCGGGCATCGAGCGCGCGGAAACGCCGGTCATTGGTGGCGCCGATAAAGATCAGCCCCGATTTGGTCGTCATATTGCCGCCGATGCTGCTGGTGCCTGCCAACGCGCCCTTGGGGCCGATCCCCTCGGTGATGCCAATCGGCACGCGCCAGACGATCTTGTGGCTTTCGGTGTCGACGGCCACCACCTCGCTCCACGGCGTAGCGCCGCAGGAGAGGTTCACCCCTTCCTTCGTGGTGAAGCTGAAAGGCTGGGCCGGTCGCCCGCCGCGCCGCATCGGCGGAGCCCCCGCCCCCATGCTGGCATCATCGGGCGAGGCATGCCCCATCCCTTGCGGCTGATTGCCCGGCAGGGTGAAGGTCACACGATTCTGCAGATTGACGAAGTACAGGTGCAGATCGGGGTTGTACGATCCCCCGCCCCAATTCGGCCCGCCCACAGAGCTGGGATAGGTGATCACCGCATGATCGGGCGCGCGGCGCGGGGCATAGAGCGGATCGCTGGTGGTATGGTTGTCGTCCCAAACCTTCTGGCAGGCGGCGCGCATGCCGGGGGCGAGATCGGGGATTTCCTCGCGCGTCATCTGCGTGCGCGCCAGCGGGCCCGGCGCATCAGGGAAAGGCTGAGTGGGCCAGACATTGGGGTCGGGCTTCACCGGTTGAGGCGTCGGCCTCTCGGTAAAGCCGTTCAGAGGCGTGCCGTCGCGCCGGTCGAACATGAAGAACAGGCTGTGCTTGCCGGTCATGGCCACGGCGGGCACGGTCCGGCCATTCTGCTTTACATCCATCAGCACCACCGGCGTGGGCGAATCCCAGTCCCACACGTCATGATGGGTGATCTGGTGATACCATTTGAGCTTGCCCGTCTTGGCATCCAGCGCCAGAATCGAGCTGGAATAGAGCTGCGATCCGGCCACACCGGGCGGAGCATTGGCATCGCCCGTCACCGCATAGACCACGCCAGCGGCATCATCCGCGCTCATGGTGGACCAGACGTTGGCGCCGGAGAGGTTCCGCCACTGATCGCCAGTGTAGTCCTCGTTGCCGGGCTCGCCTGTTTGCGGGATGGTGTGGAAGGCCCAGACCTGCCGCCCGGTATGCACATCGAAGGCGCGGATATCGCCGCGCGGTCCGGGAGGGCCATCCTCGCCGGGGCGCGAGCCGGTGATGAACAGGTCGCCCACCACCAGCACCGGATTGGGCACGGTGAAGGAACTGCGGCGCGATTCCCCGACGATCTCGCTGGCGACGCCGATGTAGGCGTCGATCTGTCCGTTGCGGCCGAAGCCCTTGGCGGGGCGGCCAGTGGTGACATCCACAGCGGTGATCATGCCGGAATCGGTAGCGAAGACCAGGCGGGGGGCGGTTTTGTCGTCGCCCGGCCAATAGGCGATGCCTCGGCCATGGATGTTGAGCGGGCTCTCATACTTCCAGATCACCTGCCCGGTTTCGGGGTTGAGCGCGGTGACGCTGGCCTTCAGATCGGGCTTGGCGGGCGAGGCGGGCGTCGAGATATACATCACCCCGCCGATCAGCAGCGGCGTCACCTCGAAGCGGAAATCCAGCCCCTGATCGCCCTGAGGGGTGATGCCCGCGCCATAGTGATAGGTCCATGCCGGTTGCAGTTTGCGCACATTGGCAGGCGTGATCTGGCTGAGCGGCGAGAAATTCATATTGGCATTGCCGCCGCCATAGGCGGGCCACTGGCTTGGGCCCGTGGGGCGCGGATAGGTGGCGGTGGAGGCCGGTTCCGCTGGCAGGCTGGCCGGGGCGGCGCCTTCCTTCGGCGCGAAATGGGTGCTGAGATAGGTGTGGATGGTTTGCGCCTCGCTTTCGTCAAGCTGAGCGCCGCGCGCCATCATCGCCTGAATGGTGGCGGCCCATTCCTCGGGCGTGTGCCGCTTGCCGATGGTGAGACCGATGGCATGGCACAAGGCGCAATGCTGGGCGACAACCTCACGCCCCGGACCCGGGGGGAGCAGCGCCAGCGTGGCCTCTGCCGATTGCGGCGCGGGAGGCTGGGCCTGCACCGCGCCCAGCGCCAGCACGCTGAACGGCACGCCCAGCAGCGCGGCCCTAAGGGCCAGTTTCTTGTTTTTGTTCAGCATTGTATCCCTCGCCCTGATCTTTGTTGTTATGGCTTGTCCGGCGTCACATTTTCGCTGCGCAGGCCCAGCGCCCAGTCGATGCCTTCCAGCAGCAGCGCCTGATTTTTGGGCTCGTCGAGAAACTCGTCGCGATGGCCGCCGGTGAAGTTGAAGACCCGCCCCTTGCCGTAGTTTTTGGCCCAGACGATCGGGTAATAATCGTCGCTCCGCCCGGAGCGCGCCTTTTGCTCCGGCGTCATCGCCGCAGGGTCCAGCGCCATGATGGTATGCACGCTGCCGCGCGTGAACTCGGGCTTCAGCACCGGCCATTGATCGGCCCACAGAAAGCTGCCCTTGCCGAAGGCCGCCGCGCCCTTCCACGAGGGGTCGACCACCTTCGCCTTCATGCCGCTCACAGGATACTCATTGGCCATAAAGCCGCCGATCATCTGGCCCCACTCGGGCCAGTTGTAGAAATTCACCCCCTGCGCATGGCCCAGCACCAACCCCTTGCCATCATCATGGATGGCGGCGATCAGATCGGCCTTCTGCTGATCCGACATGGTGCCCTCCCCGCTGCCGAGAAACACCACCGCATCGAAATAATCGAGGTTGCGAATGTTGGTGTTGCCCTTGGCATAGCGGGCGCTAGTCACCTTGATCGGCTGCTTGGTGATCAGCTGACTGTCGGTGCGCAGAAAGGCGACATAATCGCCGCTTTTGCGCCCCATCTCCTCGATCACGGCCATGGTGTGGTTGATCGATGTGTGGTGAAAACCGCTCTGCACATCGGCGATGACCAGCAGCTTCTTCTTGCCCGGATAGGGATCGCAAGGCGCATTGCAGAGCCCGCCGGGGCCGCCCGGCGCGGAAGGCGCCTGCTGCGCCTGTACACCGCCCGAGGCCAGCCCCAGAGCAGCGCAGAGCAGCAGCCATCGCGGGATCATCTTCATCGCCATCTCCACCGGCCCGAGCCGTCTTCTGATGGCCAGTTTCGCGATCCTTCAGCGACTTGCAAGGCTGTGCGCGGGCAGACCATGCTATCATTCATTCGTGGTCAGGCGGGGTGATCCCCTCACCCCATCCATAGGCCTGTACTATGGATAGTCCAAATATAGCGATTTGACCTTATGGAAACCCCGCCTATCCTGCCCGCCAAGCCGCAACCAACAGCGGCATTCGGTCGAGAGGTGCCCATGCAGGCCTATATTCTTCGCGAGACGATCATCAGCATGATCATCAACGCCGCTTTCTCGCTGGCGTTCTTTCTGGCGGTGTTCGGCCATGGCGCAGCAGTGCCGGTCTGGGGCATCGGCGCCTATGCCTTCGATGCCCTGCCGCAAAGCATCGCCATCGCCGCCATGAGCACACTGGTCCCCGGCGCCATCGCCCTGAAAAAACGCCGCAGCGGAGCGCTTCGCGTGCAGGCACCGCTCCGCACCTCTCAGCCGATCCTGCCGCATAATCTCTGGCTGAGGGCTGCCGTACTGGCCCTTTTCTCGGCGGTGCTGGGGGGCTTGTTCAACAGCGTTGTGCTGCTGGTGCTGGATCTGCCCGAACTGCCCTGGTGGCCCGCGCTGATCGCCAAGCTGGTCTATGGCGCGGCGCTGGCGGGCATCATCACGCCCATCGCCTTGCGCGCGGCCCTGCGCGGCTGACCACCCCGAACTTGCCATATGCTGGGACGATACAATAATATCTGAAAAACAGATGCCTACAGCCGCATCAATCCATGTATGCCTGCTTTGACGTTTGATCTCTGGGAGACCCGATTCATGCCCCTGCGTTCCCCGGCCCGCCTGCTGCGCTGGGCCCTGTGCGGCGCCAGTGCGCTCACTGCCCTGCCTGCCCTCGCCCAGACTGCTGCCCCGGCTCCCACCGCCAGCCTTGAAGACCAGTTCCGCGATCCGCCGCAATCGGCGCGCCCGCGTGTGTGGTGGCACTGGATGAACGGCAACATCACCAAGGATGGCATCGCCAAGGATCTGGCCTGGATGAAGGCGGTCGGCATCGGGGGGCTGACCAATTTCGATGTCAATCTGATGACGCCGACCATCGTGCCAAAGCGCCTCGCCTATATGACGCCGGAGTGGAAGGACGCCTTCCGCTTCGCCGCCAGCGAGGCTGACCGGCAGGGGCTGGAACTGGCGATCGCGTCCTCTCCGGGCTGGTCGGAGACCGGCGGGCCATGGGTCAAGCCCGAGGATGGCCTCAAGAAGGTGGTGTGGAGCGAAACCCGCGTCACCGGCGGCAAACCCTTCACCGGCAAGCTTTCCGCGCCGCCTTCGATCACCGGGCCGTTCCAGTCGCTGGCCAAGCCCATGGGGCTGGACGATGTGGTGACCACCGGCAAGAAGGCCGAGGAAGGCCCGCATCTCTATGGCGATATCGCCGTGCTGGCCGTGCCCGATACGGCGCCTGCCGATGCCTTGCCCAAGGCCTCTGTCAACGGCGGCGCTGCAGTGGATGCCGCCCCCTTCCTCGACGAGGATCTGATGAGCGGCGGCGCCGTGCCGCGCGGCTCGGCGGAGGCGCCCGGCGCGCTGGTCTACAGCTATGACCAGCCGCAGACGATCCGCAGCGCCAGCCTGTTCCTGCCCGGCGCCAAGGTGATGTTCCGCGGCCCCAGCGTGGCCCCGGTGCTGGAATCCAGCACAGACGGCACAAGCTGGCAGCGCGTGGCCGATATTCCGGCCTCCGACACGCTCTCCACCGTCAGCTTTGCGCCGGTGACGGCGCGCTATTTCCGCGTGGTGCTGCATCCGCTGCCGCCCACGGCCAGCAATATGGGCGAACCTGCCGCAGGCGCGGTGCTGCCCGATCTGTTCGGCAAGATGGAGGCCGATCCCAACAAGCCGTGGCAGGTCAACAGCTTCCGTCTCTCCGGCGAGGCGCTGGTCGACAAGTTCGAGACCAAGGCCGGGTTCAATCTGGCGCTGGACTATTTCAAGCTGGGCGGGCCAGAGGATGGCGCCAAGGGCCCGACGCCCACGCAGGTCATCAACCTGACCGACAAGCTGCGCCCCGATGGCTCGCTGGACTGGACGCCGCCGAAGGGCAATTGGCGGGTGATCCGTCTGGGCTATTCGCTGCTGGGCACCACCAACCACCCCGCCCCCGCCGAGGCGACCGGGCTGGAGGTCGACAAGTTCGATGGCGATGCGGTGCGCCGCTATCTCGACCATTATCTGGCGATGTATGACGATGCCGCCGGGCGCGATCTGATCGGCAAGCGGGGCGTGCGCGCACTGCTCACCGATTCCATCGAGGTGGGCGCCGCCAACTGGACGCCCAAGCTGATCGAGCAGTTCAAGCGCCTGCGCGGTTACGATCCCACACCTTACCTGCCCACGCTGGCGGGCGTGCTGGTGGGCAGCCGCGCGGACGCCGACAAGTTCCTTTTCGACTGGCGCCGCACCTTGGGCGATCTGATGGCCTCGGAGCATTACGGCACCGTCGCCAAGGCCGCCCATGAGCGCGGGCTAATCGTTTATGGCGAGGCGCTGGAGGATCACCGCCCCTCGCTGGGCGACGATATGGCGATGCGCAGCCATACCGATATTCCGATGTCGGCGATGTGGACGTTTGGGCAGAAGGTCGGCCCCAATCCCTCCTATCTGGCGGATATCAAGGGGGCAGCTTCCGTGGCCCACATCTACGGTCAGAACCTTGTGGCGGCCGAGAGCATGACCTCGGCGCTGAACTATTGGGGGGATTCGCCGCGCACCCTCAAGCATGTGATCGATCTGGAATTCGTGACGGGCGTGAACCGTCCGGTCGTTCACACCAGCGTGCATCAGCCGGTGGACGACAAGGTGCCGGGCCTTTCGCTGCTGATCTTCGGCCAGTTCTTCAACCGGCATGAGGCATGGGCGCCGCTGGCCCGACCGTGGGTCGATTATATGGCGCGCAATGCGCTGATGCTGCAGCAGGGCCGCAATGTGGCCGATGTGGGCTATGTCTATGGCGAGGAAGCCCCGCTGACGGGCCTTTATGGCGACAAGCCGGTGGCCGATGCGCCGGTTACGCATGCCTTCGATTTCGTGAACAATGCCGCGCTGACCGGCGCCCTGAGCAACGATGGCAGCGAGGTGGTGACACCCGGCGGCGCGCGTTATCAGGCGCTCTATCTGGGCGGATCGAGCCAGCATATGACCCTGCCCACCTTGCGCAAGCTGGCGGCGTTGGTGGAGGGCGGCGCGAATGTGGTCGGCCTGCCGCCGCTGGACAATCCCGGCCTTGGCAATGATGCGGGCGAGTATCGCGCGCTGGTCGCCAAGTTGTGGCCGGGCAGCGGGGATGCGCGCGTTGGCAAAGGCCGCGTAATCGCTTCGGACAAGATCGAGAGCGCGCTGGCCACGCTGGGTCTGGCTTCGGATTTCCGCATGGCTGACGCTGCTGCGGATGCCGATGTGCCCTTTATCCATCGCCGTTGGGCCGAAGGAGAGGATTACTTCCTCGTCAACCGCAAGACCCGCCCCGAACGCTTCGAGGCGCATTTCCGCGTCACCGATCAGCATCCGATGCTGTGGCATGCAGAAACCGGCACCATGGAAGCCATAAGCTATCGCACCGAGGGCAAGGAAACCGTCATCCAGATGACGATGGACGCCGAGGATGCCGTGCATGTGGTGTTCCGCAAGCCTCCGCCGTCCAGCAAGCCGGGGGTGATCGTGACGGTGCCGGTCGCCATGATGCTCAAGAAAGCCGTTCCCACCCCCATCGCCACCATCGAGGGCGCATGGCAGGTGGCCTTCCAGAGCGGGCGCGGCGCCCCGGCCAGCGCGACCCTGCCCGCCCTGCAACCTCTGAACGAGAACGCCAACCCCGGCATCCGCTATTTCTCGGGCGTGGCGACCTACAGCAAGGACATCGCCGTGCCCAAGACATGGCACGCCGGGGAGAAGCTGTGGCTCAATCTGGGGCAGGTGAATGAGGTGGCGCAAGTCAGTGTCAACGGCAAGCTTGTCGGCACGGCATGGCATGCGCCCTATCGGGTGGATGTGTCAGACGCCGTGCATGCCGGGGCCAATCGGGTGGAGATCAAGGTGGCCAATCTGTGGATCAACCGCCTGATCGGCGATGCGCAGCCCAATGCCCAGAAGATCACCTTCACCGCTTTGCCCACCTATCGCGCCGATGCGCCCTTGCGCCCCTCGGGCCTGATCGGTCCGGTGGTGCTGGAAGGAGCGGGCCAATAAGGCTAAAGCACTGACGATGATCGATCCGCGCGCCCTCCGTACCTTCCATCAGGTCTGCCAGACCGGGTCGATCAGCGGAGCGGCGCGCAGCCTCAACATCTCCCAGCCTTCGGTTTCCGCCGCCATCGCGCAGCTGGAAACGAAGCTGGGAGCCCGGCTGTTCGAGCGCACCCGTGCCGGCATCGTGCTGACGCCGGAAGGCGAGGCGCTGGCCGCCCGCGCCCGCATGCTGGACCATCTGCTGCGCGATGCGCAAAGCGATGTCACCGCCGCGCAAAAGGGCCTTGGCGCGCCCTTGCGGGTGGGCGGCACGCCGGGCGCGCTGGTCAGCCTGCTGCCGCGCGCTCTGGCGCTGATGGAGGTGCATCAGCCGCGCCTCACGCTCAATGTGCTGGAACGCCCCGACCGCGACCTGCTGGCCATGCTGCGCGATGGCGAGATCGATCTGGCCTTCGTCACCACCGCCATAGAGGCCCCGCCCCCGGATATCGAGGAACGCACGCTGGACCGCGATCCCTTCGCCCTGATCGTGGGCAAGGCCAACAACAGCCTGCCCGACCGCTTTTCGCTGAAAGACGCCACCCGCCTGCGCTGGGTGCTGCCCGAAGCACAGGGGGCCTTTCGCCGTCAGGTTGACGCGCTGTTTCTGGCGGCGGGCGCGCCGGTGCCCTCCGATGCCATCCGCTGCGATTCCCTGCTGACCACCAAGGCCATTGTGCGCGGCGGCACACGTGTCACCATTCTGCCAAGGCAAGTGGCGGCGGCAGAGCTTTCGATCGGCGTGCTGCGCGCCATTGCGGTGGAAGAGGCCGGGTTCGAGCGCTCGATCGGCGCGCGCTGGCTGAAAGAGCGCCCGCTGCCACCGCTGGCAGCCATGCTGATCGCGCAGCTTTCGGCCTGATCCACAGGCCCATCCATAGTTATAAACTATGCATACCCTAAAAACGCATATTTTACCTGATGCGAAATTCGCGGCAGAACCGGCATCAAGATAAGGCGCCCTCACCCAAAGGCGCCGCAGCAGACCAGTCCTTGGGAGAGGCTTTGTGAGCACCCTTTTTCACAACATCCGCGTCTTTGACGGCACCCCCAATCCGGCCCGCGAAGGCAGCGTGCTGGTGCAGGGCAACAGCATCGCCAAGGTCGTTTATACCCCCGAAACCATCGACGCCAGCGAGGCCGACACCCTGATCGACGGTCAGGGCGGCACGCTGATGCCCGGCATGGTCGAGGCGCATACCCATCTCACCTGGGCCTCCAGCGTCGAGAAGATCTACCACCAGTTCATCCTGCCGCCCGAGGAGCTGGAGGTCGCCGCCACGCGCAATGCCCGCGTGCTGCTCGATCACGGCTTCACCAGCGCCTATTCCGCCGGCGCTCTGGGCGATGGCATCGAGGCCCGCCTCAACCCGAAGATTCTGGCCGGTGAAACACCCGGCCCCCGCCTGATCCCCTCCACGCTGGAGCGCAGCCCCGATGGCGACGACACCGGCGATGTCTTCAACGGTCGCGGGCCCGAGGCGATGCGCGCCTTTGTGAAATATTGCGCCGATCAGGGTCTGGGCTCGATCAAGCTGGTGATTTCGGGCGAAAGCGCCCTCAAGCCCGGCAGCCATGGCGAAGTCCTCTACACCGAAGAGGAAATGGACGCCGCGCGCGAAGCCACCCGCGAACACGGCCTGTGGATCGCCTGCCACGCCTACACCGATGCTGCGGTCGAATTGGCCCTGCGCGCCGGAGCCCGCATCATCTACCACGGCAGCTACATCAGCGACGCGATGGTGGAAAAGCTGGCCGCCCATAAGGACGAGATTTTCTATGGCCCCGGCTGCGGCGTCTCTGTCGCCGCGCTGGAAGCCAGCCCGCCGCCGCATATCGACATGAGTTCGATGAAGAACTCCGCTGCCGAGCGCATGGAGCTGGAAGGCGTGCTGGTCCCCAAGATGAAGGCTGCCGGTCTGCGCATCCTGATCGGCGGTGATTATGGCTTCCCCTTCAACCCCAATGGCCGCAACGCCCGCGATCTTGCGCATTTCGTGCAGTATTTCGGCTTCTCTCCGGTGGAGGCGCTCAACGCCGCCACCGCGCTGGGCGGCGAGTTGATGGGCCTGAAGGTCGGTCAGGTGAAGGAAGGCTATCTGGCCGACCTGCTGCTGGTCGATGGCGATCCCACACAGGATGTCGCCATCCTTCAGGACAGCAACCGCCTCATCGCCATCATGAAGGATGGCCAGTTCCACAAGGCCCCTGCCGAGGCCGCCGTGGCCTAAAACACCAAGCACCAGGGCCGGGCGCCGGGAGCAGGCGCCCGCCAACAGGGATATGAACATGTTTGACGTGGCAATCATTGGCTGCGGGCCTGTCGGCGCGCTGGCGGCGAACCTGCTTGGCCGCGAGGGGCTGAGCGTGGTGGCGCTGGAAAAGGAGCTGGCGCATTACCCGCTGCCGCGCGCGGTGCATCTGGATCACGAGATGATGCGGCTGTTCCAGTCGGCAGGCGTGATCGACCGGGTGCTGGGTGATATGGCCGATACGGACGGGCATCTGCATGTCGGCGCTGCGGCTCAGGTGATCCGCTATATGGGCACGGTGGGCATGGCGCGGCCCTTCGGCTGGTCCAACGATTACTTCTTCTATCAGCCCGAGCTGGAAGCCCATCTGCGCGAGGGTTTTGCGGGGATGCGCAATGTTGCGCTGAAGTTGGGCGCAGCGTTCACCGGCCTGACTCAGGAGGATGGCGCGGTCCACATCGCCTATACGCAGGATGGCAAGGACCAGACCCTGTCGGCCCGCTGGGTGATCGCCTGTGACGGTTCGCGCAGCCCGGTGCGCAAGGCCTTGGGCGTGGCGCTGGACGATCTGGATTTCGAGGAACCATGGCTGGTGGTCGATGCCGAGGTGGAAGGGCCCGTCAGCTTCCCCGCGATCAGCGGCGTGCCTGCTCAGGCCGATCTGCAGCGCCTCTCGGTGATGATGTGCGATCCCAAGCGCCCCGCCACGGTGGTGCCCGGTCGCGGCAACCACCGCCGCTGGGAGTTCATGCTGCTGCCCGGCGAGGACGACACCGCCATGATGCAGCCCGAGGCCGTCTCGGCGCTGGTCGAGCCATGGATGCAGGGTGTGCCGCATAAGGTCGTGCGCGCCGCCACCTATCGCTTCCACGGGCTGGTCGCGCACAAATGGCAGGTCGGGAATGTGTTTCTGGCGGGCGATGCCGCGCATCAGACCCCGCCCTTCTTCGGGCAGGGCATGTGCCATGGTCTGCGCGATGTCGCCAATCTGGCATGGAAGATGGTGGCCATCGCCAGGGATGGCGCCGACGCCGCCATCCTCGACACCTATCAGCCCGAGCGCGATCCGCATGTGCGCGGCGTGATCGGCGCGGCGGTGAATGCCGGGCGCTATATCTGCCAGCTCGATCCGGTGCTGGCAGCGCAGCGCGATACGGAGATGGCCCAGCGCGCCGCTTCGGCCACCAAGGAAACCGCCGCCGATCTGATCCCCGCGATCTCGACCGGCCTCATCGCCGAAGGCACCCCCAGCGCGGGCGAGCGCTTTATCCAGCCCGTGCTGGCCGATGGCAGCAAGCTGGACGATGTGACCGGCGATGGCTGGCGTCTCTTTGCTCAGGGTGCCGCGCCGGTGGCGGGCATCAATGTGGTGGATCTCGCCACGCTGAATGACAAGGGCGCCATCACCAACTGGCTGGCTGCCCGCAGCACCCCTGCCGTGCTGGTGCGCCCCGATCACTATGTCTTCGGCACCGGCACCGCCGAAAGCCTGATTGCCCGGCGCGCCGCCCTGCTGGGCCTCACCATGGAGAAAGCCGCATGAGCGCCCTCACCCTTGCCACAGCTCAGGCGATGATCGCCGGGGCGCTGGCCGATGCCCGCGCGCAAAGCCTCAAGCCGCTGGCCGTCATCGTGCTGGATGCGGGCGGTCACCCCATCGCCTTCGCGCGTGAGGATGGCGCCAGCTTTGCCCGGCTCGATATCGCCCGCGCCAAGGCCGCAGGCGCTCTGGCCATGGATGCCGACACTTCGGTGCTGGCCGAACGCGCCAAGGGCAATCCCGTATTCTTCCAGAGCGTTAGCGTTGTGCTGGATGGGCGTATCGCCTTCTCGCCCGGCGGCGTGCTGGTGAAGAGCGAAGGGCAGATCGTGGGTGCCGTGGGGATCAGCGGCGACACGGGTGAAAATGACGAAGTGGCGGCCAAGGCGGGCATTGCCGCCGCCGGATTTTAAGGACCAAGCCCATGATGAAACTTCGCAGCATCGAACTGGCCCTGCCCGGCGCGGCTCAGGCCCATCAGTGGATGATCGACATCTGGGGCTGCGCCGATGGCGGCCAGCAGGATGGCACCTTCTATCTGCGCGGCAGCGGCACCTTCCCCTATCTGGTGGCCTTCACCGAAAGCCCCGAGCGTTTCGTGCGCTCCACCACCTTCATCTGCTCGCAGGACCGGCTTGAGCAGATCGCGCAGGTCGCCGCCGAAAAGGGCCTCAACGCAGCCCCCACCATCAGCCGCGATCCGGGCGGCGGGGCGGGTCTGGTGGTCGAACTGGCCGAGGGCGAGTTGCTGCGCTTCCTCGTCGGCGCCACAGAGGTCGAGCCTCTGGCCAGCCACCCCGCCTATGCCCTGCGCGATGTGCCAGTGAAGCTGACCCATGTGGTCTTCAACGCCGCCGATGCAGAGGCCAGCGGGGATCTGGTGGAAGAGGTGCTGGGCTTCCGCGTTTCGGACCGCACCAAGGGCATGGTCTTCGTGCGCTGCAACGATGCGCATCACTCCACCGCCTTTGCCCGCGCCGGTTTCTCCAGCCTCAACCATATCGCCTTCGAGATGGAGGATCTGGACGCGGTGATGCGCGGCATCGGCCGCATGCGCGACCACAAGTTCGCCCCGGCATGGGGTCCGGGCCGCCATGGTCCGGGCGACAATGTCTATGCCTATTACATCGCGCCGTTTGGCCCGGTGATCGAATACTCCACCCCGGTCAACAAGGTGGACGAGACCTATCCCACCGGCGCGCCCGATGACTGGACTTGGCCGGAAAACCGCATCGACCAGTGGGGCATCTCCGACAAGGATTTTGCCGGCCTGCGCAGCGCCGAGGAGGCCTTCCGCTTCCGCCGCGAATGGGAGCCGGCCCCGATCCTCTCCGCCTGATCGCACCATCACAGAAAGACCCGAACCCATGCGTTACATCAGCTTCCGCCGCCCCGATGGCACTCCCTCCTATGGCCGTCTTGAAGGCGAGACCGTGATCGATCTGGCCAGCGCCGCCACGCCCGATCTGAAGGCCGCCATCGCTCAGGATGCGCTGGGCGCGCTGACCGATGGCGCCAGCTATGCGCTGCAGGATGTCGTGCTGCTGCCGCTCATCCCCAACCCCGAGAAAATCCTCTGCGTGGGCCTGAACTATGCCAGCCACGTCAAGGAAACCGGGCGCGAGCAGAAGGAGCATCCCGCCATCTTCCAGCGCTGGAACGATACGCTGATCGCCGATGGCCAGCCGATGGTCCGCCCGCCCGAAAGCATCCGCTTCGACTATGAGGGCGAGCTGGCCATCATCATCGGCAAGCCGGGCCGTCGCATCGCGCCGGAAAACGCCTGGGACCATATCGCGGGCTATGCCGCCTTTAACGACGGCAGCGTGCGCGATTGGCAGCGCCACAACATCCAGTTCACGCCGGGCAAGAACTGGCCCGCCACCGGCGCTTTCGGCCCCGCGCTGGTCACCCCCGACGAGATCGAGGATCTGGGCGCCATTCGCGTGCAGACCCGCCTCAACGGCGAGCTGGTGCAGGATCAGCCGGTCTCCGACATGATCTGGGATATCCCGACCGTCATCGCCTATTGCTCCACCTTCACCCAGCTCAACCCCGGCGATGTGATCGCCACCGGCACGCCGGGCGGCGTGGGCGACAAGCGCACCCCCGCCCTCTACATGAAGGCCGGCGACACGGTGGAAGTCTCCTGCGGCACCATCGGCACGATCACCAACCGCATCATCGACGAAATCTGACCCGGCACGGGGGCGCCGCCGGGTGGCGCCCCGACGCCGATCAACAACAAGAACCCAAAGGGAGAGACCCAATGATCACCATCAAGCATGCCGCCATGCTGTCGGGCGTCGCGCTGAGCGCGCTGAGCCTGCCCGCCATGGCCCAGACCGCCGCCCCGCAGGCCGCAGACGCCCCCAGCCCGAACGAGATCGTCGTGACCGCCCAGCGCCGCGCCGAAAGCGTGACCAAGGTTCCCATCTCGATCACCGTGGCCGATGGCGCCCAGCTGGAGCGCCAGCAGGTCAACACCATCAACGATCTCAACCGCATCGCCCCCTCGCTGGAAATTCAGGCCGCTCCGGGCCAGAACACCGGCGGCGGCGGCGCGATCCGCGGCATCGGCACCCAGACCTTCTCGGCGGGCGCGGTGGCGTCGGTCGGCGTGGTGGTCGATCAGGTCAGCCAGGGCAATGCCAACATCTCCAACCTGTTCGACGTGGCGCGCGTGGAAGTGCTCAAGGGTCCGCAGGGCACGCTGTTCGGCCTGACCACCTCGGCCGGCGTCATCAACATCACCACCAACAAGCCCGAATTCGACAAGATCAGCGGCCGTGTGCGCACCGAACTGTCGAATGCCGGCACGGCTGGCTCCGGCTCGGGCAATCAGGTGGTGCAGGGCGTGATCAACGTGCCGCTGGCCAGCAACATGGCCGTGCGCGTCTCGGCCTTCACCAACCTGCTGCAGGGCCCCGATTACAACACCGCCACCAGCAAATATGCCCGCACCGACACATGGGGCCTGCGCGGCCGCCTGCGCTGGGAGCCCACCGATCGCCTCTCGGTCAACATCGCGGGTGATTACAGCGACACGCGCGTCGCCGATGGCGGCAATTTCATCACCTTCGTCAAGGCCGCCAGCGGCTATGTCGCCAATCTGGCGAGCTGCGGCGTGACCGCTGCCGAGGGCAACCGCAACTTCTGCACCACCAATCACTATGTCGACCACCAGTACACCGGCGGCGGCTCTTTGCAGCTGGATTATCAGGCCGATCCCTTCACGGTGACCTCGGTCACCTCTTACCGCAAGAGCCTGGAATCGGGCGAAGGCGCCGCGCATGACGTGTTCCGCATCGATCCGCTCAGCCTGCATGTGATCAATCAGGGCGTGCATCGTCCGCTCAACCTGTTCACGCAGGAGCTGCGCGTCGCCAACTCCGGCAGCCATCTGATCGACTACACCGCCGGCCTGTTCTATTCGAGCCAGGTCCAGAGCCGCGATTCCGAAGCGCTGACGGTCAATGCCGAAGTGGCGCCCAATTTCTACTTCCCGGTCGTCAACTCCGGGACCGGGGCCTTCCATGTATCCGACACCTCGATGGCACTTTTCGCCCAGACCACGATCCATGCCGCCGAAAAGCTGCGGCTGATCGCGGGCGGGCGCTACACCTGGGACGGGTTGAAGCTCGACACTTTCGCCGGGCCGATCACCGGCACCGCCAACAGCCATGCCGGGCTGGATGTGAACAACTTCTCGTGGAAGCTGGGCGGCCAGTATGATCTGGCGCGCAAGACGATGGTCTATGCCACGGTGGCACGCGGCTTCAAGGGCGGGCAGATCACCACGCCGGTCGCCGCATCGCCCTATGTGGTGCAGCCTGAAATCCCCACCTCCTACGAACTGGGCCTGAAGAGCACGATCCTGGGCGGCTGGGTGCTGGATGCCGACCTGTTCTATGAAAAGATCAAGAACTTCCAGGCGCAGAGCTGCATCACCGTCAATTCGGCGATCTCCTGCACCACCAGCAACATCAATGGCGTGAAGTCGCGCGGCGCCGAAATCGACCTCTATGGCAAGGTGACGAAGAACCTGTCGCTGAACACCGGCTTTATCTGGGCCAAGGCGACCTATCCCAAGGGCTATATCGGCACCGATGGCGTCAACATCGGCGACACGCAGCTGGCCTATGCGCCCGAATACAAGTTCACCCTTTCGGGCGAATACACCCACCGTCTGACCGACAGCGTCAACGGCTTCTTCGCGGCGGACACCGTGTGGAAATCGCGGGTGCGCTATGAGGCCAATGCGATTTCGGATTCGACCTTCCGCCCGCACTGGACCGTGGGTGGCCGCGTGGGTGTGCGCACCGCCAACGATCGCCTGACCGCCGCCATCTTCGTGCGCAACCTGTTCAACGTGCATGAGCCGGTGCTGATGCAGAGCGGCTATCCCGACAGCGGTTCGGCCAATGTCGGCGCGCTGTATGGGCCGCAGTCCTTCCGCACGGTGGGCCTGTCGCTCGACGGCAAATTCTGATGAAACGGGGGCGGAGGGCTTGAAGCGCTCCGCCCCTTTTGCTGAACGACAGGATGCCGAGCCATGAGCCAGCGTGACATTGCCAAAGCCATCACCGCGATGGGCACCGGGCTTGGCCCGGATGTGCTGACCGCCTGCCGCGCCCTGTTCGATGCGGAACAGCGCGCCGGAGAGGTTCCCCCCAGCGCCCGCGATATCGCCTATGGGCCGCATGAAAGGCACAGGCTGGACTTCTATGGGGCGCGAGACGAGGTTTTGAAGCCCGTGCTGCTCTTCGTCCATGGCGGCGGCTTCGTGCTGGGTGACAAGGGCGAGAAGGAGCCCGGCGACTGGCCCAATGCCGCTGTCGGCATGATGGCCGCAAAGCTGGGCATGGTGGGGGCGGTGATGAATTATCGCCTTGCCCCCGATCATCTCTGGCCTGCGGGCAGCGAGGATGTGGGTGCTGCCGTCGACTGGCTGCGCGCCCATGCTGCGCAGCATGGCGGCGATCCGGAGCGGATCGTGCTGCTGGGCACCTCGGCGGGGGCGGTGCATGTCGCGGGCTTTTTGCGGCTGCGCGGCGATCATGCCGATCTGGTTCGGGGGGCGGTGCTGCTCTCCGGGCTTTATGGCTACACCCCGCTCGATCCCAAGGATGAGCGTTACTATGGCGCGCCCGAAACCTATGCCGGGAAGATGCCGCGTGAGGCGGTGGCCGCCACCACCCTGCCGCTGCTGCTGGCCTGCGCCCAGTTCGACCCGCCGCGCTTTCAGGCCGAATTCCTGGGGCTGATGACCGAGCGGCTGGAGCGCCATGCCGCCATGCCGCGCTCGGTCACGCTTTCGGGCCACAATCACTACACCATGGCGATGCATCTGGGCACGGCGGACCGCCGTCTGGCCGATGAGATCGCCGGTTTTGTTGAGGATATCACATGATCGACCCCCAGATTTCCAGGCGCACCCTGATCGCCGGTGCCGCTGCTCTGGCCGCCACGCCCGCCTTTGCGGCCACCGCCAAAGTCACCACCGGCAAGGCGTTCCCCAAGGGCTTCCTGTGGGGCGCCGCCACGGCGGGTCACCAGATCGAGGGCAACAACACCAATTCCGACCAATGGCTGCTGGAAAACGTCCAGCCCACCATCACCGGCGCGCCCTCGGGCGATGCGGTGAACAGCTTCGATCTGTGGCGCGACGATCTCGATCTGGTGAAGAGCATCGGCCTCAACGCCTTCCGCTTCAGTCTGGAATGGGCGCGCATCGAACCCGAGCCCGGCATGTTCTCCCGCGCCATGCTGGACCATTACAAGGCGATCATCGATGGCTGCCATGCGCGCGGCATCGCGCCGGTGGTGACCTTCAACCATTACACCACGCCGCGCTGGTTCGCGGCGCAGGGTGGCTGGCTGCATCCGCAGGCCGCCGATCTCTTCACCCGCTTCTGCGACCATGCGGCCAAGCATCTGGCAGGCGGCATGGCGGTTGCGCTGACGCTCAACGAGCCCAATCTGCCGCGTCTGCTGCCCTTTGTGCTGCCGCCGCAGTTCATCGGCGGGCTGCGCGCCAATCTGGCGGCAGCGGCCAAGGCGGCGGGCGTGCCGCGCTATGTGGTGGCCAACACCGTGCTGCCCGAGGATGTGCCCGCGCTGACCGCCGCGATGATCAAGGGCCACCATGCAGCCCGCGATGCCATCAAGGCGGTGCGCCCCGATCTGCCGGTGGGCTTCAGCCTGTCCATTGCCGACGATCAGGCGGTGGGCGAAGGCTCCATCCGCGACAAGATGCGCGGCGAACTCTACGGCGCATGGCTGGAAGTGGCGCGCAGCGACGATTTCGTGGCGATCCAGAACTATGAGCGCATCCTGTGGGGCAAGGACGGGCGCCTGCCCGCGCCCGAGGGCTCGGTGCGCAATTTCCGGGGCGCGGAGGTCTATGCCCCCTCGCTGGCGGGCGCGGCGCGCTATGCCCATCAGGCCACCGGCAAGCCGGTGCTGATCACCGAGCATGGCGTGGGCACCAATGATGACACCATCCGCGCCAATCTGATCCGCGATGGGTTGCGCGATCTGCGTCAGGCCATGGCCGAGGGGCTGCCGGTGCAGGGCTATATCCACTGGACGCTGATGGACAATTACGAGTGGGGCACCGGCGTTGGCGAGGCCAATTTCGGTCTGGCCAGTGTCGATCGCACCAGCTTCAAGCGCACCCCCAAGCCGAGCGCCGCCGTGCTGGGCACCATCGCGCGCAACAATTCCCTTTAAGACTGTCATGGGGGGCGGGAGGCACAGATCCTCTCGCCCCCATGTCTCTTTGGCGCCGTGTGATCGCGCCTGTGTGACGGCCATGGCGACTCGATGCGCCAAAGGCTCACATGATGAACATATATTTCACCATGAGATCTTGTTATAAGCGCCAGGCGAAGGCCGTTTCACGCCTTTGCCTGGCGCCATGCTGCGCCGCCAGAATTCCCATAAAAATCTGAAAATAAGTCATTAAATCGCGCCAGACATCATGTTTGAGCGCGTCTTTTTGCGCGTCATCTTTCCATCGCCACCGCCTGCCTCTCGCGATGCCCTGTGCTCTTGCCAACCTCCATCCGGCTTGATAGAAGTTCACAAATAGAATGTTAGTCTCATATATTGATACATCAAGATGAGGCATATTAGGGGATGGGACTGAAAGAATGAGACTGGGAACACTTGTCCGCAGCACAGGCGCATCGTCGATGGCCATGGGGATCGCGCTGCTGTGCCACGCCCCCGCTTTCGCGCAATCCGCCCCGCCGCCCGCCCCTCAGGACCAGACGACCGTCTCCGACAAGGACATCATGGTCACCGGCATCCGCCAGAGCCTGGCCAATGCGCTCAACGCCAAGCGCAGCTCCGATCAGGTGATCGACGCCATCTCCGCCGAGGACGTGGGCAAATTCCCCGACAAGAATGTGGGTGAAGCCCTGCAACGCGTGACCGGCGTGCAGATCGGCCGCGCGGGCGGCGAAGGCTCCTCGGTCTCGATCCGCGGCGTCGATCCGGGTCTGGTGCGCGTTGAGGTCAACGGCCAGTCGATGCTCTCGACCTTCGCCGCCCCCGCCAGCGGCGCGGCGACCAATCCCGCCGTCGAATTCCGCGACATTCCCGCCGAATTCATCAGCCGCCTCGAAGTCGTCAAATCCGCCACCGCCGATATGACCGAGGGCGGTCTGGGCGGCACGGTGCGGATCATCACCCGCCGCCCCTTCGATTCCAAAAAGGACTATCTGGCCGGTTCCGTGCAGGGCGTTTACGGCACCACCGCCGGCAAGGTGGACCCCAAGGCCTCGATCATTGCCAGCCATCTTTTCGCGCATGATACGCTGGGCGTGCTGGTCTCGGGCACCTATGAAAAGCGCAGCATGTGGTACGATCAGGCCAAGACCACCGGCTGGCGCCAGATGAAAACCTCCACCACCGCCACCTGCACCGCCGCCGTGCAGAGCGGCTGCGTCGATCTCAACGGCGACGGCACGGGCGATTTCTACCCCGATATTCCGCGCTATGCGATGTATCGCGAAAGCACCGAACGCTATGCTTTCAACAGCATCATCGAATGGCGCCCGGTCGACAATTTCAAGCTCTATCTGGACACGACCTACACCCGCGGCCGCCAGACCGAGAACGACCAGTTCATGCAGATCACCACCTCATCTGCCCTGAGCGCAACCTCTTCGCTCGGCAGTGACACCGCTATCAATGCCGGCAATGCGGCCAGCAACGTCACCTTTCTACAGCCGGCCACCAGCAATCCCAACAGCGCCAGCGGCCTTGGCGTGACCTATCGCAACGTGCTGGGCACCATCGACCGCCAGACCTTCACCGGCGTGCTGGGCACCGAATGGCACCCCACCCCGCGCCTGACCCTGAAAGCGCGCGGCGGCTATTCCTGGGCCCGCGCCTTCAACGATGAAATCGACGTGGTCGGCAGCCAGTTCGGCCTCACTTCGGTAGGCGTGAATTACAACAATCCCTCGGGCGCGCCCAACATCACCATTTCGGGCGATCCCACCAATCCATCGGGCATCAACAACTTCCAGATCCAGCACAAGCCGCTGATCAACCGCCAGACCGAAAAGAACTTCCAGTTCGACGGCCAATACGATGTCGGCGGCATTCTGCAAAACATCAAATTCGGCGTGCAGCGCCGCCTGCTGGGGCAGAACGCGATCTATCACGACGCCACCATCACCTATGACGGCTATGGCACCACAGCCGGCACGGGCGATATCAAGACCCGCAGCTATGTGACCGGATCGGGCGTCGACAACATCACCTCCACCGCCAGCAATGCGGCGATCCTCTCGCAGATCCAGTCTTTCGTCAGCCATTACGATCTGGGCGATCACAACTTCTTCAGCACCGGCAATCTGGGCTTTTCGCCTTACGCGCGCTGGATGAACATGGGCATGGCCGTGGCCAATGCGGCGGGTATTCCCGATGCCACCGTCGCGTCGAGCTGGGTGCCGGGCAGCACCTATGATGTGAAGCTTAAGAACTGGGCCGGATACCTCTCCAGCAAGTGGCAATTGCGTCCCTTCGGCCATGATCTGGATATTGTGGCCGGCGTGCGCGTGGTCAATATGAAGACCGTCTCCTCGGGCTACAACATCAACACGGTGGCGGGCACCTTCGCCCCGGTGACCTATTACGGCAGCAACACCTATGCCCTGCCCAGCGGCAATCTGCGTTACGATCTGATCCACAACAAGCTGATCCTGCGCGCCACCGCCACCAAGGTTGCCGCGCAGCCGGATCTGTCGAAGGTGGCGCCATCAATGTCGCTGAACACCACCTCGCTGACGGGCTCGGTGGGCAATCCCAACCTGAAACCCTACACCGGCCAGCAGTATGACCTTGGCGCGGAATGGTACCTCTCCAAGCTGAACTATCTCTCGGCCACGCTGTGGCGCAAGGACATCACCGGCTTCCCGCAGAAGATCGCGACGACGCAAAGCTACTTCGGGCAGGACTATGTGATGACGACCTACGTCAACAGCCCCGCCCCGGTGCATATCACGGGCTTTGAGGCCGGTTCGCAATTCGCCTTCAGCTTCCTGCCGGGCAAGCTGAAGAACATGGGCATGCTGGCCAATTACACTTACGCCAAGGACAGCGGCTATTCGGTGACCGGCTATTATTCGGGCGCCAAGCTGGGCTTCCCGGGCCTGTCTCACCACACCGTCAACGGCTCGATCTATTATGAGGACAGCAAGCTGTCGGCGCGCATCTCGTACAACTGGCGCTCGCGCTACAACATCGGCCCGGATCGCGACAATCTCAACGCTTTTGGCGAAGCCTTCGGCCAGTGGGACGGATCGTTCAGCTACAAGTTCAACGATCATGTCAGCGTGTTCCTTGAAGGCGTGAACCTGTTCAACGCCCAGCGCAAGGAGGATGAGGAAAGCCTCTATCGCGTCAGCACGGTGGAAACCTATGGCCGCCGCATCTACTTCGGCGTGCGCGGCAAGATGTGATCGCGAGGACGGGAGGACGGGGCATGTCACGCTGGCAGATACTGCTGATGGCCCCTGTCCTGCTGATGCCGGTTGCCGCCAACGCCACCCTGCCCAAGGGTTGGGTGGTTGAAGCGGAAGACCCCGCCGCCAAGGTCAACGAAACCCATGGCGTGATCGATATCGACAGCGCCAAGGGGATCACCCTGTGGTCACCGCAAAAGCTCTCCGGCCCCACCACCATAAGCTTTCAGGCGATGGCGGTGGCGGCAGGCGGGCCGAATGACAAGGTCAGCGATCTCAACGCCTTCTGGATGGCGCATGAGAAGGACGGCACATCCCTCACCCGCCGCTCCGGCAAGTTCGAGGATTATGACACGCTGGCGATGTATTATGTCGGCATCGGCGGCAACCGCAACACCACCACGCGCCTGCGCCGCTATGTCGGGCAGGTCGGCGTGCGCCCGCTCCTCCCCCAGCATGACCGCAGCGACGCCCAAGCCATGCTGCGCCCCAACATCTGGACCAGCATCACCCTGACCGCGAACGGCCAGCACATCACCGTGCAGCGCGACGGGCAGATGCTCTTCACGCTCGACGATCCGGCACCTTACACCAGCGGCTGGTTCGGCCTGCGCACCACCTACAGCCATCTGCGCATCCGCAGGCTCACCATCTCAACCGGGACCCCTCGCCCATGATTTTTTCCCGTCGCGATACGCTGAAACTCTCCAGCCTGCTGCCCGCTGCCGCCACCATGCCAACCGCAGCATGGAGCGCCCCCGCCAAAGCCCCCGCCCCGGTTGCCCTGCACTGGCTGGAAGGCGCGCCACATCTCGATCTGGGCCAGACCCTGGGCGTGGCATGGCCGCGCGGCACGCTGCCCCGCAACGCAGGCTTTGCCGTGCAGGCCAACGGCGGCGCCATCCCCGCGCAAAGCTGGGTGACGGCGACATGGCCCGATGGCTCAATCAAATGGACCGCCCATGCCCTGCCGATCCCGCAAGGCCCCGCGCCCGATGGCCTGCAGGTGATCCCCGCCGCCCGCCCGGCAGCACCAGTTGAGCGCGTCACGGTGGAGCAAACCAACACTGGCGCGCGCGTCGCCTGCGGCGGCGTAGTCTGGGATTTCGCCAACAGCGGGCAGGCGCTGATCCGCTCGGCCAGCATCGGCGGCAAGCCGGTGCTGGGGCCGCTGACCTTGGTCGGCGCGATGGCGGAAGGCCCGGATGGCCCCCGCACGCCGTTTACCGGCACCGTCACCCGCCTCACCGTCGAACAAAGCGGCCCGATCCGCGCGGTCATCAAAGTGGAGGGCCTGCATCGTCCCGACGCCAAGGCCACCTTGCCCTTTACCTTGCGCTTCTACGCCTATGCCGGAGCGCAGCATCTGCGCATCGTCCATAGCTTCATCTATGACGGCCTGCCCGAACACGACGCCATCGCGGGCCTTGGCCTCTCCGCCGCCGTGCCGATGCATGATGCCCCGCATGACCGCCATATCCGCCTCGCAACAGACGGTGCGCTGTTCGCCGAAGCCGTCCGCCCGCTGACCGGCCTGCGCCGCGACCCCGGCGTCGCCTTTCGCCATGCCCAGACCCATGGCCAGCCGGTCCCACCGCTCGCGCAAATGAGCGCCGCCGTGCGCGACAAGCTGCAATACATCCCGACATGGTCTGACTTCCGCCTCGAACAGTCCAGCGCCCATGGCTACACCATCGAAAAGCGCACCGAGGCGGGCCATGCATGGGTCGGTTCTCAGGAGGGTGGCCGCGCGCCGGGCCTCGCCTATGTCGGGGGCGCCAGCGGAGGCGCTGCCATCGCCCGGCGCTGGTTCTGGGAAACCTATCCTTCCGCTCTCGCCGTGGATCATGCCGCCAGCGACACCGCCACCCTCACCGCATGGCTGTGGAGCCCTCAGGCTGCCCCCATGGACATGCGCCCATGGCGCGGCGTCAACGGCATGGAGGGCTATGATGCGCAAAACGCCGGTCTCGACATCACCTATGAGGATTACGAGCCCGGTTGGGACAGCGCTACCGGCATCGCCCGCACCGCCGAGCTGACGCTCTGGGCCTGCGCTGCCACCCCCGCCAATGAGGCCATCGTGGCCATGGCTCAGGCCAATGCCGCCGCACCGCGCCTGATGGCCGATCCCGCCGCTCTGCATGAAGCGCAGGTTTTCGGTGACTGGTCGCTGCCGGATCGCTCCGGCCCCAACCGCACGGCGATTGAAAACCAGCTCGCCAATCTGGTCGATTTCTACAGTGGAGAGGTCGATCGCCGGTCGTGGTATGGGTTCTGGAACTTCGGCGATGTGATGCACACCTATGACAGCGACCGGCACGTCTGGCGCTATGACATCGGCGGCTTCGCATGGGACAATTCCGAACTCTCGCCCGATCTCTGGCTGTGGACCCAGGCCCTGCGTACCGGCGCCTCCCAACCATGGCGTCTGGCCGAAGCGATGACCCGCCACACCAGCGAGGTCGACACCTATCATATGGGCCGCTTCGTGGGCCTCGGCACGCGGCATGGCGTGCAGCATTGGGGCGACAGTTCGAAGCAGCCTCGCGTCTCCAACGCCATCTACCGCCGGATCTATTACTACCTCACCGCCGACGAACGCGTGGGCGATCTGATCGCCGATATGGCGGAGTCCGACCGCACGCTCGATCATGTGGACATCGGCCGCAAGGTGCCGGGCGGCAAGGCCTATGCCGGGCCTCCGGGCACCTTCGAGATGGGCTTCGGCCCCAGCTGGACGGCGGTGGCCGGAAGCTGGCTCACCATGTGGGAGCGCACCGGCGACAGGCAATGGCGCGACCGTCTGGTGGCGGGCATGAGCAGCATCGCCGCGCTGAAATTCGGCTGGATGGCGGGCGGCGCGCCCTATGATCCCAAAACGCACCGCTTCTCGGGGCCCGGCGACCATATCGACATCAGCCACCTCTCCGCCGTCTTTGGCGCGGTGGAGGTCAATGCCGAGCTGATCCAGCTGATCGACCTGCCCGCCTACAAGAAGGTCTGGGTCGATTTCTGCCAGTGGTTCAACGCGCCCAAGGAGGAGTTCCTCGCCCATTTCGGCCCGCCCTTCGGCGCCCGCAACCTGCGCGAGGCCTATTCCCGCATGAGCGCCTATGCCGCCCGTGCCAGCGGCAGCAAGGCGCTGATGAAGCGCGCGGTGGAAGAATTCTACTCCGGCGATCAGGGCCTCGGCACATGGGATCACGATCCGCGCCACACGGTGGAGGGCGTGCTGGAATGGCCTCAGGTTTCCACCAATGCCTCGGCGCAATGGGGGCTGGCGGCGATCCAGATGCTGGCTCTGGCCCCGCAAGAGCTGGAGGCGGTGGCGATCCCGCCGCATCACTCCAGCGCTCAGGAACCGCGCCACTGATGAGGTGCCCTGCCGGCCTCACTCTGGCCGGCAGGGCCTTGGCTTTAACGCAAAAGGTTGAGCGGCACAGCCTTGGCCATGGCGGTAAAGCCCACATCATTGGGATGCAGATGATCGCCCGAGTCATAGGCCGGGGCAAAGGCCTGCGGGTCCGCCGGATTGCGCACCGCCGCGTCGAAATCGACCACACCATCGGCCTCACGCTGGCTGCGAATCCAGGCATTGACCTTGGCGCGCTGCTCCTCGCCCCAGGCCGACCAGTATCCCGCGCCCTTATAGGGCAGGATGGTGGCCAGCAGCACCTTGATCCCGTGGTCATGGGCGCGCAGCACCATCTGGCGATAGGCGTTGATCAGCCCCACCGTGTCGAAGCTGGCCTGCTGATTGTCGCGCGAGGCGCCGCCGATGTCGTTCACGCCCTCCAGCACAATCACATGGCTGACGCCCGGCACGCCCAGCACATCGCGGTCGAAGCGCGCCAGAGCGCTGATCCCCACGCCATCCTGAAGCACCTTGTTGGCCGAGATGCCCTGATTGGTCACGCCGACCTGAGTCATCCCCGCCTGTTGCAACCGCCCGGCAAGCTGATCGGGCCAGCGACGGTCCGAATCCACCGTGGCCTTCACGCCATCGGTGATGGAATCGCCCAGCGCCACCACGCTGCGCAAAGGCCGGGCCGAGGTGACATCGATGCCCGAGACCAGAAAGCGCCGCTGCATGGCGTTCACACTGGTCATCTCCGGCGCGGTGGTCTGGTCGCCGGGGGCGAGCAGCGTGTTGGCGGCGGCATAGCCATGGAAGGACCAGGGCTGCTGCCCGGCGGCCAGATGGATCGAGATCGCCACGCGCGCCAGCGGCGGCAGCGCCATCTTGACGGGATCGCTGACCATCGGCGCATGGGCTGGGATCACCACCGCCGGGCGGTCCCCCACGGTCACGCGTTTGCTGGTGGCGGGCAGGATGCGCCCGGCGGCATCGAGCTGAGCGACCTCGATATGGTCGATCAGCAGCGGATTGGGCGAATCGCTGTTGTCGAAGGTCAGGCGCAGACTGTCGCCTCCCACGGACAGGCGCATGATCTGGCGGATGGTGGTGTCCCCCAGCGGCGGCAGGGACGAAGCGCCGTTCACGCCGGGCACCGCCTGCATCGCCGCGCCCCAACTGCGCGCGGTGCCGGCCAGAGCGGGGTTCGCCACGGCCAAAAGGACCATTGTTGTCAAAGTGGTGATGCTGCGCATGGGTCTTCATCTCTCCTGTGCGGGGGCACGTCTGCTGCCCCTTGTGCCGCATTGGGGCCTTAGCGGCAAAGCATATCCCCGTCGAGGTTGACGCGGCTTCATGTATCATATATCGCAACAACGTATCACATAGAACAATAACGATCCCACCCCACCGGCGGATCGCGCTTCTATCATACCAGGCCAGGAGCTTCCCTCATCGTGACGCAAGAGAGTTTGAACCGACCCCATCTGATCGGTCTGATCGACCGGTTGATGGACAATCTGGTGTCGATCGAGGATACGACGGGCGAGTTCCTGCTGCGCCTGGAAGATGGCCGCGTCATCGACACCAAGGGCTGGAACGGCTGGGAATGGACCCATGGTATCGGCCTGTTCGGCATGTGGCGCTATGTGGAACAGACCGGCGATGAGAAAGCGCTGGGCATCATCCACCAGTGGTTCGCCGATCAGCTGCCGCGCGGCACCACCAAGAACATCAACACCGTCTCGCCCTTCCTGACGCTGGCCTATCTGTATGAGCGTGATCCCCGCCCGGAATGGCGCGCGCATCTGGAGGAATGGGCCGCCTGGCTGATGGCGCCCGACGGCCTGCCCAAGACCGAGGACGGCGGTTTCCAGCACATCGTCTACAATGACGAAAACCCCGGCGAACTCTGGGATGACACGCTGATGATGAGCGTGTTGCCGCTGGCGCGCATCGGCCTGCTGCTCGGCAAGCCGGAATATGTGGAAGAAGCGCGCCGCCAGTTCCTTGTCCATATCAAATATCTCTTCGACACGAAGACGGGCCTGTGGTTCCACGGTTGGGACTTTGGCGGACGGCACAATTTCGCGCGGGCGCTGTGGGCACGCGGAAATTGCTGGATCACGGTGGCCATTCCCGAGATCATCGAGATGCTGGCCCTGCCCGAGGGTGATGCTTTCCGCACATTTCTGGTCGATACGCTGGCCGCGCAGGTGCGTACTTTGGCCGCCACGCAGGACGCGGAAAGCGGGCTGTGGCACACGCTGGTCGATGACCCGACCTCCTATCTGGAGGCCTCAGCCACGGCGGGCTTTGCCTATGGCATCCTGAAGGCCGTGCGCCTGGGCCTGCTGCCTGCCGCGTATGAGGCTGTCGGTCTGAAGGCCGTGCAGGGCGTGATCGACCATATCAACGAGGCTGGCGAACTGACTCAGGTCAGCTTCGGCACGGCGATGGGCGACAGCTTGCAGTTCTATAAGGATATCGCCCTGACCTCGATGCCTTACGGGCAGTCTTTGGCGATTTGCGCTCTGGCCGAGGCGTTGCATCGGGTTTGAAGCAGGAAGGATAGGTGCGAGGGGGTTACCCCCTCGCGCTCCCATGACTGTCCAGGGCGTGCCTGACCCTCAAGGTTGGGCATGTGTTCAGGGCGCTGCTGGCTTTGAAAGCCTGTGGCGCTTTTTCTTTTTTTATTAACCTTAAGGCCTGACCGCTCTGGCTATTCGGAACGAAAAGGCAGCTTCGGCGTAACAACAGCGCTGTCGGCAATGTGCTATTGCCCTGTAATCTCAAGATGCTATTTCACCCTCCACGACATTTGATGGAAACCTGATGTTACGCTGCATTTTCGGCGTAACAGCCAGTTCAAAGGATGATTCGCATGGGTGCGGTTGAAAAAGCATCAGGTCTTGGCAGACCGGAGATCGTGGCTGCCGCCAAGGCCACCTATGAAGCTGCCAAAGGCAAAAAATACACATGGGGCGGGCACAGCACCAAGGGTTTCGACTGCTCCGGCTTCGTCAATTACACGCTTTGGCAGGCCAACCCCAGCGTGGGCGTTCATTTCATCACGGCGGCCCAGCTGTTCAATGACAATCGCTTTACCGAGGTGACCGATCCGCAGCCGGGCGATCTGATCGGCTTTCGCAAGGGGCCGGGCATCAGCCATGACCATGTCGGCATCGTCTATGACACGGATCACTGGATCGGCTCGCAATCCTCGACCGGCGTGGCCCCGGTGACCTTCTCCAATCCCTATTGGAGCAAGAAACCGCACTTTTTCCTGAGGTTGAAATACTGATGGCCGCCCGTCTGCGCGCAGCCGGGGCGCTGGCCCTGCTCCTGATCACCACCCCCGCCATGGCGGCCGGTGCAGCATCGCCCTTCTGGCTGAAAAGCTGGACCGTCAAAAACGTGCGCGGCGATCTGGGCGCCGAGACCACGCATGAGATCCTCAACAAGAAGATCACGCTTGGCGACAAGACCTACACCGATCCGCTATCCAGCGATTGCAAACAGTCGCTGAGCTATGCGGATATCAAACTGCGCCCTTCAAGCGGGCTGAAGCAGCATTTCGGCGCGAGCTGGAAGTTTCCGAAGCTGCCCGGCAATGTCTGGTACGGCTGGGTGCGCTGCGACGGCGCCAATGTGGAACCCTTCGCCTTTGTCGACAAGACCCACGCCTACATCTTCTACGAAAACGGCGCGATCATCGAACTGAACTGACGTCGAAGATCGAACACGGTGCTCGACGAAAAGCAGAGCTATCGCCGGGAGACGTCATGAGAGCGCGAGGGGTAACCCCCTCGCACTTCCTTTTTAATGACAGGCATAGTTCCCCAAAGCCGTCTTTCTTTCCAGATCGGGCCGTTGCGTCATCACCAGAGACGCAGCCGGAACACTGAGACCCGCCAGCTGCTCAGCCACCAGATTGGCCATGGCGCGGGCACCCAACTCGTTGAAATGGGTGTCATCATGCTGGCCCTGCGGGAAAGCGGGATAGGCCCCGGCGGCAAGGTTCATATAGAACTTGCGCGCCCCCTCGGCCCCCATGCGGTCGATCATGTTGCGCGATGCACCTTCCAGATCGATCAGCGGCGTGTTGGTGCTGGCAGCCAGCTCGCGCATCACGGCGGAATATTCCGCGAAATCCGCCTTGGACTTGCCCTGTTCGTCAAAATTGCGACGGGCGACGGGCGTGACCAGCACCGGATTTGCGCCCGCCCCACGCGATTGCCAGATCATACGCAGCAGATTGTCGCGAAAGAGGGCGGGATCGGCGAAACGCTCGGGCTTGGCCTTGGTGGCGTCATTGTGGCCGAACTGGATCAGCACCGTGTCGCCGGGCTTGATCTCGGCCATCAGGCGGTCCCAGCGGCCCTCGGCGATAAAGCTCTTGGTCGAGCGGCCGCCGATGGCACGGTTCAGCACCACAGCGCCGGGCTTCATCCCGCAGGCGAGGAACTGGCCCCAGCCCGCTTGCGGATAATGCACAACATCATAGGTCTGCACCGTGGAATCGCCCGCCACCAGAATGCGCGGAGGCGCTGCCTCCTGAGCGTGCGCGGTGCTTGCCATCAGCGCCAGAGCGCCAAGCCAGATCCTCATGCCTTCACCTCATTCTTGCCCCAGAGCCGGTCGTAGGACCAGCCGGAGAGATCCTCGACAACATCCCGGCTTTCCGGGCTGATCGGTTCGCGATGGCCCGCCCGCAGATGCTCGATTTCCGCCATCAGCACGGCGTGGGTCGCGCGGCTGAGGCGGAAGCGGCGCGAGATCGCTACCCCCATCACCAGCATCGCCCATGTGCCCAGCGCCATCACCAGCACCACCGTCAGCACGGCGCCCGACGTCTGCACATCGGCCTTGGGCACGAAGCCGCCCCAGTCCATCAGCAGGCCCACGAAGGCGACGGCGGCTGCTTGCGTGGCCTTGCGGATAAAGGTCATAACGCCGGCAAAGGCGCCCTCCCGGCGGCGGCCGGTGACGATTTCATCCACGTCCGCCATATAGTTGTAGGTGGCCCATGGGATATAGTTGAGCGCCCCGCGCCCCAGCCCCACCAGCCCCATGCCGATCCAGATCCAGCCCGACGTCGCGGGCAACCCCGCGCGCCACAGCAGCACCAGCGCCGCCACGCCAGCGGCAAAGCTGAATGCGGCAATCCGGTAAGCTCCGGCAGGCGTAGCGCGCAAAGCCATGCGGATCGCCATCAGCACCGCCACCAGTTGCACGATATACATCGTGCCCAGCAGCGCCGAGGCCGTCTGCGTGCTGCCCGCCAGAGCAAAGATCACAAAGAAGGTGAAGGCCGCGTTGAAGATATCCTGACTGATATAGCCGCCCAGATACATGCCCAGATGCAGGCGAAACGCGCGGATGCGCAGGGTGGAGCTGAGGTTCTTCCACAAGCTGGGCCGGGCCGTCACCACACGGGCGTTTTCGGGGCGATGCCGCTCCCAGCTGAAGGCATAGAGGAAGCCCGCCGCCGCCATAAACAGCAGCGAAAACAGGCCCCCCATGGCAAAGAAGGTCATCGGACTGTCACGCCCCAGCCAATTGATCAGCCACAGCGGCAAAAAGCCCGCCAGAATGGCCGATCCCTGCGCAAACAGGATGCGGATGCCTGCGAATTTCGCCTTGGTGGCAAAGTCGGAGGACATTTCGGCGGCCAGCGTTTCGTAAGGGATCACCTCCAACGCATAGGTCAGCTCGAACAGCACGTAGGAGACGAGGTAGAACCAGAAATTCTGCCCCGGCCACCACATCAGCGCGAAGGATGGCAGCAAGGGAATCGCCGCCAGAATGAAGAAGCGCCGCCGCCCGAATGTCTGCCCCAGCCAGAAGCGGTCGAAACTGTCCGACAGATGGCCGATGGTGGGTGAGGCAAAGGCATCCAGCACGCGCGCCACGGCGAAGATCAGCGCCGCCTCGCCCGCGCTCAAGCCGCAGAATTTGGTGTAGAAGATCAGCACCCAGGCGGAGATCACCGCCATCGATCCCGCGCCCAGCACATCGTTCGCGCCATAGGCCAGATAGTTGACGGTCTTCACCTGTCTGGGGGTGGCTCCCGAAGGGATACCCATGCTGATCGATCCTCTTACCCATGGTTCGGTCTGCGTAGCCATTGCGTCGCAACCTTGTGACATTTTTTCACATTGAGGGATCAATACATACTATGTAAAACAAAACCGACAAGCGGCAAATGACGTGCGAACCGCTTTTGAGGGAGATGACCGAATGCGTTTCAGTTCCTTGGGTAAGGCCTTTCTGGCGGGCACGGTCCTGCTGACCACACCTGCCCTCGCCAAGCCCCAGCGCGAATGGGTCGATCCGCTGACGCATCACCGCGTGTTGCGCATCAGCGACATGCCGGGCACCTCCAGCCTCTATTTCACCCAGAGCGCCTTCACCCCGCAGGGCGACAAGATGGTGATGAAGACCCCTCAGGGCATCGCGGTCGTCACGCTGAAGGACTGGAGCGTCAAGCTGCTGGTGCCCGGCCCGCAACTCAACCTTCTGTTTACGGGGCACAAAAGCCGCAACGTCTATTATGCCAGCCGCGCGCGCGATGATGCCGGGCAGACGTTCCAAGTCTATGCCGCCGATGTCGACACCGGCAAGGTGAAGAAGGTGGCCGATGTTGCGGGCGGCTCGATCGGCTCGATCAACGCCGATGAGACCATGCTGCTGGGCCAATACACGCTGCCCCCCGCCAATGTGAACCCCGATGGTACGCTGAAGCACCCCGCGCAAAAGGGCGGAAACGAGACTCCCGGCGGCTACACCTATGCCGAAAACCGCCCCGACGGCACACCCTACACCTATGCCGACGCCAAGACCCGCGCGCTCCACCGCCGCCTGATCGCGGGCATCCCGATGGAGATCTTCACGCACAATCTGGTCACCGGAGAGCGCAAGGTGATCGTGGCCTCGAAGGACTGGCTCAACCATGTGCAGTTCTCGCCCACCGATCCGGGGCTGATCATGTATTGCCACGAAGGGCCATGGCATGAGGTGGACCGCATCTGGACCATCCGCACCGATGGCACGGGGCAGAAGCTGGTCCACACCCGCACCATGAACAATGAGATCGCGGGGCATGAGTTCTTCTCACCCGATGGCCACACCATCTGGTACGATCTGCAGACGCCGCGCGGGCAGGTCTTCTGGCTGGCCGGCTATGATGTCACCACCGGCAAGCGCACATGGTACAATGTGGAGCGCAACCAGTGGTCGGTGCATTACAACCAGTCGCCCGATTTCAAGCTGTTCACCGGCGATGGCGGCGACAGCGAGATGGTTGCCCATGCGCCGGACGGCAAATATCTCTACCTCTTCACGCCCAAGCCCATACCGGACGATGCCGAAATCCCCACGGCGGATGCGGAGAAGCTGATCGTGCCGGGCACCTTTGCGCAAGAGAAGCTGGTCGATATGCGCAATCACAATTACAAGACCGAGCCGAACATGACTTTCACGCCCGATGGCAAATGGATCATCTTCCGCGGCCATTTCGAGAATGACCCGGATGAACACGGCACGCATGTCTATGCCGTGGAGGTGGCCAAGGCACAGTAAGGTTTGAAGGGGCGGCTTGAACAGGCCGCCCCTTTTCGGATCAGGGCGCTGGAGGAAGACTGGCCGGGGCCTCCACCATCCGCACCGGCAGGCCGCCCAGCCTGTTCTGCATCGTCACCAGCTTGACCTGCTGCGGCGCATTCTCCGGCGCGCCATCGCTGGTCACCGCCAGAGCGATCACATTGCCGCCATGGTGGTTGAGGATGCCCTCGGGGATGGGGAAAGTCCGCTGCGGGCCGACATGGGCGATAAACTGCCCCATATTCCAGCCATTGACGAAAATCAGCGCGCGATAATGCTGCGCGGAACGCGGCGTTGAGGGATCGCCCATCTGCACCCCGATGGTGGCATCCTGCCCCTTGGGCACGTTCAGGGTGAAGCTGCTGCGATACCAGTTGGTGCCCGCCGGGCCCTGAGCCAGACCCTGCACGCTTTTCCATGCGGCATCGTTGAAGGCAGGCAGATGCCAGCCCATCCGCTCGCCATACTGCCCGCCATTGTTGGGCGTGCCGCGTGCATGATCGGCGAAATTCTCGCCGCCAGCGCGCCCCTGAACGCGCCATGTCACCGGCACGGAGAAGGACGGCCCGGTCAGCGGCTCGATGGAAGCGGCGATCAGCCCGCGCGCCTCCTTATGCTCGTCCGAGGCGGTCAGATCCCAATTGTGGCCATTGTTGCGCACCATCACCGCCAGCACATGCTCGCCCTGCGTATGGGCGTTGTCGGGCAGATTGAGCGTCAGGCTTCCCGTGGTGATCGGGCGTGGCATACCGGCGGGCAATTCACCCTGCCCGATCAGCGCGCCATCGAGGAACACCTGCGCCATCCCCGCCCCGCCCGCGCCATAGGCCAGCGTGATCTTCTGCGCTTTGGCATCGCCCGCGAAACGCCCGCGATACCAGACATCGCCCTCATGGAAGCCATAGGGGTCCATGGTCATGGTGGGCTGACCATCAGGCTTTTGCGACTGGGTGGCGTCGCGACGATGGTCGATGGCCTGCCAGTGGCTGTCATCGAAGCCGGGCGAGGCTTCGGGAGAACCCGCCATGCTGCGCCATGCCAGCTGCGGCAAGGTCACCGGCGCCGGGCCGGGCAGAGTGCCGACCAGCGCGCCATCCTGCGCCCGCACCGCCACCGGGGCACCATTCCATGTCACGCGCGAAGCCTCGCCCCAGACCCGCAAGGGCCCAGCAGCAATGGTATCGCCCGTCAGCGCCAGAGCGCCGCCCTTCGCCACCGCATGGCGCACAAGGTTCGGCCCGCAGGCCAGCACGCCATCGGCAGTCCAGCACGAAGCACCCGCCGCATCATCGCCCAGCAGCAAGGTCAGCGGCGGGCGACCGCCTCCGCTGATCTCCACGCTGGCCAGAGCGCCATGGGTGTAATCCAGCACCAGATCGCCGCGTGCGGCATCGAAATGGCTCTCCACGCTGCCGCTGCTCACCTTTACCTGAGGGGCGCTGGCATAGCGCAGCACGGTGCGACCTGCTTCCCCCTTGCGGCCCACCATCAGCAGCAGATCACGAGGACCTTGGTGGATATGGCTCTGGATTTCGCTGGTGGCATAGACCAGCCGCTGGCCGCCAAGATTCACCCCAGCCACCAGCCATTTCGCATCGTAACCGTTCAGCCGCATCTGCGGGAACTGATAGTGCCCATCCGGCAGATCGGCGCTGAAGGTGAAAGGCGTATCCTCGGTGAGATGGCCATCCGAATGCGCCAACAGCAGGAAGCGCGCGTCGCTCTTGGGATTGCGGTTGTGATAGAGGCGGATCGCTTCGGAAGACGTCTTGATCGGCGCGGCCGGAATCATCCCGGCCAGATCGGGCACGGCGGCAATCGTGCCGCCGATCACCTTCAACTCGGCGGCCTTGTCGCGCAAGGACCGATCCTCGGCAATGGCCGCGCCATAGTCATAGCTGGTGAAGACCACCGGCGCGGGCAGCCAGCCCCAACTGGTGCCGCCATAGCCCATATAGATGCTCTGCAAGGCGATACCATTGGCCAGATTGGTGCCGTAGAACAGCTTCTGATAGCCCAACCCGCGCTGCACGGAGTTGCAGCCATAATTCCCGTTCGAGCCCCAGTAATCGAACCAGCCCCCGCCGATCTCGGCCAGAAAGCCCGGCGTATCGGGAGAGGCCGAGGCGCCGCCTTTTGCCCCGCCCTCGCCGTAAAAGCCCCAGTCGGGCGCGGGGGTGGAGCGCACCACATGCCCATCCGCCGTGCAGGCGCCGCCCGGATAGGCATCGAAAGCGTACATATCGTTCGGCCCATGCACCACGCCCGGCACCGGAGAGGCGTCCGGCACCCAACGGCCCTGACGGCCCGGATCGTTGTGGAAGATCGGCACATTGATGCCATCGGAGCGGGTCTTGGCGTAAAGGTGGTCCATATAGCGCCGATGCACCGCCGAGGTCTGTGACAGCTCATTCTCGATCTGATGCAGGATCACATTACCCTTGTGGCCCTTCCCGTCACCATTGATCTGATGGCGGGCGACAATGGCATCCACGGCGGTGAGCCACTCATCGGCGGCGGCCATGTATTCGGGATCATCGGTGCGGGCCTGGGCGCGCTGGTTCTGCAGCCAGCCGGGGAAGCCCCCGCGCGCCAACTCCGCATTCACATAGGGCCCAACACGGGTGATGACATAGAGGCCTTCCTCATCGGCCATAGTCAGCAGTCGGTCGAGGTCGCGGATGCCGCTGAAATCCTCCACGCCCTGTTTGGGGCTGTGGTAGCTCCAGTCGAAATAGAAGGTGACGGTGTTGAAGCCGCTGGCCTTCATCTTTTGCAGGATGTCGCGCCACAGATCAGGGCTCGGCAGGCGGAAGGGGTGGAATTCGGAGGCCCAGATCAGCTTGCGCTGCCCATCGATCATCAGCGAATGGCCGTCGAAGGAGACGCGACCGAAGCTCTTCACCGGAGCCTTGTCATTCACGGTGGGCCGCGCCTGCTGAGCGGCGGCGGGCGAGGCGATCAGGGCCAGAGCGGCGGCTGTCGTCATCAGAATCTTGCGCAAAAGAGCCTCCTATGAGGACAGAAGAGGGGAAGCGGTGATCGTCAGGCCCTCGGCATCGCTGTGGATGAAAGCCGGGCGGGCATCGGGCGCGGTGTGGCGGGCGTGGAAGCGCTCGATGGTCAGGCTCCGCACATGCCGCAGCCACAGTGCCCAAGCGGGCAGCGTGCCGAACATGCTGGGTTCGGGATAGGCATCCGGCACTAACGGAGGCTGCCGCCCGGCGTCTTCGGCGGTGCCGCCGCCCTGATAAGCCAGCGTGATGCCGCGCATTGTCACATCTTCAACCGGATGGCTTGGCAGACCGGCGATGGCGGCGGGGAAATGGTGATTGATGCCGCTGGCCGTGATGCCTTCCAGCAGGATGCGCCGCATCGCGCCCACTCTGGTGCCCGCAGGCCCGCGCAGCCTTGCGCCCAGCCGCAGGAAGATGGGCGCGGTGGTGACCTCTTCCATGGTCAGGTGGCGGGCGGTGATGTCCTCCACCACGGCGCCGTCGACGCTTTCGATGGCGAGGCCCCGGCTGCGCTGGAAGTGACAATCCTCGATGGTGATCCGGCGGATATCGCCATTGGTTTCGGTGCCGATCTTGATGCGGCCCGTCACATGGTCCTGATCGGGGGCCAGTTCCTGCGTACGGCCATGCGTCCCATCCAGTATCGTGCCCAGATCGAAGCCGGAGACCGTGCAATGGCGCACCGCAATGTCCTCGCTGGGCATGATCCGCCCCAGAGCAAGGCTGGTCTTGATGACGATGGCATCATCATTGGGGCTGTTGACGCGGCAATGCTCCACCACGCAGCGCTGCACGCAGTCCAGATCGATGCCGTCGCGCTGGGTATCGATGGTGAGGTCGCGCAGCACCATATCGCTGCATCCCGTGGCCAGAATGGCGAAATGACCGCCCCGGTCGATGGTGAAATCCGAAAGCGTCACCTGTCGGCATTCGCGCAGGGCAATCGCCTTGTTGCCCAGCCCGATCATCTCGGCATGACCCGTTTCCAACGCGGTGACTTGCGCGCCGCTCATGCCCTGCATCGAGAGCGGGCGTTCCCCCGATTGCGCCCGCCAGCGTGAGCCGGGGCCGTTGCGGGTGAGGCCCTTGCCCTCGATAAGGCCGGGGCCTGTGATTGCGATCTGGGTGAGGTTTTCGCCCCAGATCAGGCTGTTGTGCCAGTGACTATGGCCGAAGTCCTGATAGAGTTGCTCCCCATTGTCCTCGGGCTGATCATAGGCGCCGCCGTGAAGCGCGGGATCGGCAGCCTCAATCACCGCGCCTGCGTCCAGATGCAGCGTCACCCCGCTGGCCAGCCGGATCGAGAAGCAAAGGTAGCGCCCCGCAGGCACCATCACCACGCCCCCGCCCGCCTCATGCGCGGCGCGGATCGCTGCGTTGATGCCCTGATGCGCCAGAACGCGCCCATGGTTGGCGGCGCCGTAAGCGGTGACATCGAAGCGCTTCATCAGCGCAGATCCAGCACCACCAGCGCCTTGGCCGGAACATCCAGCGAGAGCTTGCCGTCGCGGATCACCGCTCCGGTAAAGGCGGCAGGCGCTACGCGCGCGGGGGTCGCAAAATCATTCACATCCTGCACCCGCCCGGCGGTCAGAATGCGCCCCGAAACCTGCGCGGCATTCACACCCGTCAGCGCGATCTCCAGATGATGCGGCTGGTTCGGATCGATGTTGACCAGCGCCACATGCACCGCGCCATCCTTCCCGCGCACAGCAGAGCCCGTCACGGCAGGCGCGGTCCATTCCTCGCGATTGTACCAGGTTTTTGGCAGGTCGAGCGGCAGGGCCGTGCCATCCTGCCATGGGCGGTAGAGGTCGAAGGTATGATAGGTGGGGGTCAGCACCATCTTGGGCCCATCGGTCAGGATCATCGCCTGCAGCACATTCACCATCTGGGCGATGTTGGTCATCCGCACGCGCTCGGCATGGTGGACGAAGATGTTGATGTTCACCGCCGCCAGCAAGGCATCGCGCAGGCTATTCTGCTGATAGAGGAATCCGGTGTTGGTGCCGGGCTCCACATCGGTCCAGATACCCCATTCGTCCACCGCCAGATTGACGCGGCGCGCGGGGTCATACTTGTCCATGATGGCGGAGTGCTTGGTGAGCAGTTCCTCCATACGCCATGTCTTGGCCATGGTGCGGGCATAATCGGTCTCGGTGAAATCGGTGGCCGATCCCCTGCCCTTCGGAGCGCCTGCCGTTTCGCCCGGCGTGGTGTAGTAATGCAGGCCGATGCCGTCGATCTGCTTGCCGGCCTCGCGCATCATCACTTCGGTCCAGTTGGTATCGGGGCCGTTGGCGCCGCTGGCGACCTTCTGGATCTTCACACCATAGGGCGCTTTCACAAAGGTGGCGTAGCGACGGGTGATCCCGGCGGCATCGTCGGGCCGCATGTTGCCGCCGCAGCCCCACAGCTCATTGCCAATGCCAAAATAGGGCAGCTTCCATGGCTCCTTGCGGCCATTCTTCGCCCGCTCCTGCGCCAGAGCGCCTTCGGGAGCGGTGATGTATTGCACCCACTCCTCCATGGCGGAGGGCGCATCGCTGCCGACATTGCCCGAGACATAGGCGTCCGCCCCGATCAGCTCGGCGAAGTCCATGAATTCGTGGGTGCCAAAGCTGTTGGGCTCGGTCACGCCGCCCCAATGGGTGTTGATGCGGGTGGGGCGGTTGGCGCGCGGGCCGATGCCGTCTCGCCAGTGATATTCATCGGCAAAGCAGCCGCCCGGCCAGCGCACCAGCGGCACATGCAAGGCGCGTAGAGCTTCCACCACATCCTTGCGATAGCCCTTGATGTTGGGGATTTTCGAGTTGGGACCGACCCAGATGCCGCCATAGATGCCATAGCCCAGATGCTCGGCAAACTGGCTGAAGATATGGCGGTCCACGGTCGCGCCCGGCGCATCGGCGTGGAGCGTGGCAGCCGTATCCGTCTGGGCTTGTGCCGAGGATGCCAGAGCGCTGCCGCCCAGCAGCAAAGCCATGGCACAGCGCGCCATCCAGCGTGAGGCAGGACGAATCATGGGGTTCCCCTCTCCAGGATTATTTTCATATATCGGTATGATGTCACGTATATTGAAAATCAAGTATAAGTCTTGCATAGTCATGGCATGACCTTGACCCGCACGCTGACCACAGGAATGATGACGGCCATGCTGTCGATCGCCGCCACCTCGCTGCATGCTGAAACGGCACCGCGCCTCTGGCGGCTGGATGGCCCCGCCAAGGCGGGAGAACAGGCGATTGCCCCCACCGCGCCATGGAATCCGGCGACGGGCGGTTATGAAAGCGATGGCGCACTCTCCCTGCCGGTGGCGGAGGGCAACTGGCTGGTCACGCTCGATATCGGCAGCGATGCGCATGCCGGAACCACCACCATCAAGGCCGAGAACCGCCGCCTGATGCTCGACCGCATTGCCAGCGCCAAGGGCCAGCATGTGGTGAGGCGCTTTGTGGTGCATGTGCATAATGCGTCGCTGGGCGCGGTGCCGCTCAATGCGCCGGGCGGGGATCATGTGCGGCTGACCCCGGCGCAGGCCGCCCAGCGCAATTGGGATGACAGGCTGACGCTGGAGGTGTTGGGGCCCGGTGCAACGGTGCGCTGGGTCAAGGTGGAACCGACGCAGGTGCCCACCATCTTCACGGTGGGCGATTCCATGGTGGCCGACCATCCCACCGAGCCCACCGGAAGCTGGGCGCAGTTCCTGCCCGCCATGCTGGATGATGGGATCGCCGTCGCCAATTATGCCGAGAGCGGGGCGACGCTCAAATCCTTCCTCGCCGATCTGCGGCTGGACAAGGCGCTTTCGCTGATGAAGCCGGGCGATGTGCTGATGATCCAGTTCGGCCACAACGATCAGAAGGCCAACTGGCCCCAGACCTATGCCGAGGCGAACACCACCTATCGCGCTTACCTTGCCGCCTATATCGCCGAGGCGCGGCGGCGTGGCGCCACCCCCGTGCTGGTCACCAGCCCGGAGCGGCGCAATTTCGATGCGGCAGGCCATATCGTTCCCTCGCTGGGCGATTATCCCAAGGTGATGCGCGACATCTCGCAGGAGCAAAACGTGCCGCTGGTCGATCTCAACCGCGCCAGCATCGCGCTGTATGAAGCGCTGGGGCCGGAACGCGCCCCCGCCATGTTCAACGACGAAGGCCGCGACAAGACCCATTACGACAATTGGGGCGCATGGATGGCCGCGCGCATCGTGGCCGATCAATTGCGCATCGCCCTGCCCGCGCTGGCATCGCATATCACCTCGGCGCCCTTCGATCCGGCCAGGCCCGAGAAGGCCGAGATTGCCGTTAGTGCCGCTCATTCCAGCCAGCGCCCACTCGGCAACTGACTCACAAAAGAGCCGCCGGGAGTTGCCTCCCGGCGGCCAGTGACACGCAGGGAGCGTGGTCAGAATTTGGCGTTCACGCCAAAAGTGATGGTCCTGCCAGTGCGCGTATCGAAAAGCGGGTCCTGACGGCCGCTGTCGATGTAGAGCACATTGTGAGTGTCGGTGATGTTCTGCACATCCACGGTCAGCTTCACCTGCTTGGTCAGATTGTAGCTGGCCGAGGCGTCGATATAGGTGGTGCCGTGATTGCCCAGAATGTCGCTGTCATTGGCGCCCGAGGGGATCTGGCGGATATAGGGCCCGCGATAGCTGACCGTACCGCGAATGCTGAACAGCTTGTTCTCATAGAACAAGGTGCCGCTGGCCGTATCGGGCGACATGTTCACCAGATTGGCGGTGGTGGAAAGCGTGGAGGTGGCACTGCTCTGCAGCACGTAATTCACGCGGGACGCCACATGGGTGTAGTTCGCCAGCAGGCCGAAATCTTTCGCAAAGCCCGGCAGGAAGGTGAAGGGCAGTTGCAGATTGACCTCGACACCGTTCAACGGCCCGCCCGGCGTGTTGACCGAACGCGTCACGGTGAAAAGATCGCTCGGCAATGTGTTCGAATTGGCCAGCAGCGTGTTGGGCAGGCCCAGCTGGCTGTAGGGCACCAGCGTGTTGACCGACTGGATGTAAGTGCTGATCTGCTTGTGGAAATAGGCCACCGAGAAGAGCGAACCGGGGCGGAAATACCACTCCAGCGCGGCGTCAAATGTGGTGGCGCGGATCGGGTTGAGATAGGGATTGCCGATGGTGGCCGTGCGCGTCACCGCATTGACCGCCCCGCCCGAGGGCAGCACCGCCAGTTCGGGCCGGCTCATCACCTTGGCGGCGGAGAGGCGCATCAGCAGGCTGGGCTTCAGCTCCAGCACGATGTTGGCCGAGGGCAGCCAGTCGGAATATTGCCGGTCGACGATGGCGGGGATCGCCACGGTGGGATAGGGGCCGGTGGTGGTGGCCGTGGGGATATAGCCCACCGTATGCTGCATGGTGTTGACGAAGCGCACGCCCACATCGCCGCGCACCGGGATCGGGAAGGTATCGGGCAGATCGAACTGCTGCATCACGAAGGCGCCCAGCTCCTGCTCGCGCACTTCGGGCGAGCCATTGCCGCATTCGATGCCGCAGAAGGTGAAGCTGTTGTAGCCCACCGCCTGCTTCCACTTCTCGATATCGGTGGCGGTGAAGCTGGAGAGCGCGCCGGGGTTGAGCAGCGTGTTGAGCCCGGTGATCTGATAGGTGAAGCTTGAGGTCGTCACGCCTGCGGGCAGAGCGGTGGTCGCCTGATTGGCCGGGGCGATGTTGAGCTGGCGGTTCTTGAAGGCGCTTTCGCGGAACTGGCCGCCGAACTTCAGCTTGAAATGATCGCTCCACGCCCAGGTAAAGCTGGTGTCATAGGTGAGGTTGCGCGTGGTGACATACCAGTTGCGGGTGTTGTAATTGCCCAGCACCGTGCCATCAGCCTTGCCCGGTGCGTAGGAGAAATTGGCCGGGTTCGAGACATCGATGCCATATTTCAGCACCGGGATGGAACCACCGCCCCGGAAGTCGATCGAAAAGGGCGCATCGATGGCGTCAAGATTGACCGTCAGGCGCTCGGGATTGTCGAAGATCGATTTGGACCAGCCGCCCATCACATCGACGGTCAGCTTATCGGTCAGATCGTGATGCAGCGTGATGTTGCCCTGAGCGAAAGTGGTGGTGAAACGGTCCACCAGACTTTCAGAGCGCAGATCCACGCCATTGAAAGCGCCATAGAGCAGCGAGCCGTTGGACTTCAGCTGAATATCGGTGACCGAGGTCATCGGCTGGCCATTGTTGCTGGCATTGCGCGCGAAAGAGAGCGCATCGATGTAATTGTCATGCCGCACCACATGATAGCGGCTGAACAGGCCATCCACCACGATCTCGGTGCGGTCATCGGGCTTCCACTGGATGGACAGCGATCCGCCCATGCGCGTGGCATCCTGCACCGAGTTGAGATAGCGCGGGATGCGCGGCAGAAAGACGCCGCCGCCCGGCTGACCCGAAGGCCCCGTCAGCGACTGGATCAGATTGTAGGCCGCCGTGCTGCCGGTGCGCGGATTGCCGGTGGAGCAATTAGCGGCATCGGTGCCTTTCAGCGCGCTGGTCGCGGGGTTCTGCGGGGTAACGCCAACAGGTGAGCAGAAGCCGCCATTCACATAGGTCGGCAGAATGTTCACCGCCGAATAGCCCACCTCGCGGATGTTGCGATGGCTGTAGCTGAAGGTGCCCAGAATGCCGAGCGTGCCGTCGTTGTTCTGCTTGGAGATCAGCAGCGAGACGCGCGGATCGACCTTGCGGCTGACCTCATTCCACACGCCCTTGGCGGAAATGGTGGCAACGAAGCTCTTGTGGAAGTCGAGCGGATGCGGCGCCTTCAGATCGACGGTGGCGCCCAGCGAGCCTTCCTCCACGTCAGCCGAGGGCGTCTTGCGCACCGCCAGTTCGGAGAAGATTTCGGTGGGGAAGACGTTGAAATCGAAGCTGCGCCCGGTGTTGCCCGCGCCGTAAATGTCGGAGGAGCCGGTCTGCGCCGTGCCTTCCATGCCGTTGAGGCGCACGCGCGTGAAGGCCGCGCCAAGGCCGCGCACGGCGATGTTCTTGCCCTCGCCGCCGTCGCCGCGGGCCAGCGCGATGCCGGGCACGCGCTGCATCGATTCCGCCAGATTGGAATCGGGGAATTTGCCGACATCCTCGGCCTTGATGGCATCGATGGCGGCCGCCGATGTGCGCTTTTCCTGAAGCGCGGCATTCAGCGATGAACGAAAGCCCGTGACGACGATCTCACGGTCAGGCTCCGCAGGCCTGGCGGCGGGTGCCGCGCTTTGGTCCGACTGATCCTTGTCTTGCGCCAAGGCCGGCGTGGCCAGCAGCGCGCTTGCCGTCAGACCGGCGATCACCATGGCCAGTCGGGAAGGAGATGGACGCAGGCGCCCCCCGGTCGAATGCATCGATTGCCCCAAAACATCCTCCATTTTTGTCTTCGTCCCGGCCGCGTACCCCCCTGTCGAGTCGCTGCACCGAGCCTGTGTTGCTTCATGAATAGGTATGAGATGGCGGCAATGTCAAAGCATATATCGCAACAATGTTTCACATTGTGATCAGTTAAGTTGAACTTATTGACGATGAAGGACTTATTTTTTGCATATTTGGTGCAACCGCATTTCACATAGCGCACATCGCATTGCTCTTCAGACCAATTGCCGTCCGCATGGAAACGCCCTATATCCGTGCCTATGAGCGACAAAGACACTGCCGACGACGCCGGTGAGAGCAACGGCGAAACCACGATCAAGGGCGCCCAGACGCTGATGCGCGCGCTCGACATTCTCGACGAGGTGATCGACCGCCCAATCCGCGCCGCCGATCTGGCCCGCAAGCTGAACATGAACCGCACCACCGCGCATCGCCTGGCCCACGCCTTGCGCCTGCGCGATTATCTCTCGGTCACGCCCGAGGGATTTGCGCTGGGCCCCAAGCTGCTGCAGCTGGGCGCTTCGGCCAGCGAACAGACTGATTATGTCCGCATCGCGCGGCCCAAGATGGAAGCGCTGTCGAACCAGACCGGTTTCTGTGTGTTCATCGGCAACCGTGAGGGCAATTGGTCGCGCCATCTCGACCGGATCACCGGACGCCAGCGGCTGCGTGTCGCCACCGCTCCGGGCGACCGCCGCCCCATCGCCGAGACGGGTCTGGGCAAGGCGCTGTTGCTCGATGACACCGAGGCGAGCTGGAAGAAGCTGTGGAAACAGGCCCATGCCGATGCCGCCAGCGATGAAGAGATCGCCGCTTTTCTGGAGCGCATGCGCGGCTACAAGGCCGAGGGTCTGGTCCGCCATGACAGCGAGCTGGGCGATGGCGTGCGGTCCATCGCGGCGCCGGTGCGCAATGCGCGCGGGGCCATCGTGGTGGCGATCAGCATCGCCAGCGCGGCGACCTATCTCACCGACGATATCGCCGGCGATCTGGCCGAAGGCGTGCGCCACTGCGCGCAAGAAGTCAGCGCCGCCATCGGCTGGCGTCCGGATCGCTGAGTGACCGCGCTCCTTCTCGGGGCGCGGTGACCACAGGATCTTGTACGCTCCCAGCCATGGGCGGGGGTGACAGGGCGGGCTAAACCCTCGGGCTGAACAGGGCCGAGGGGAGAGAAACGCATGGCTGTATCGTTGCGCCTGCTGTGGGTGTCGGCGGGGTTGATGCTGACCACATCGGCCTCTGCCCAGACTGAGGCACCGATGGCCGATCTGCCGATCCTCGGGCTGGCGCAGGTGTCCTTTCGGGTGAGCGATTTGGCGACATCACGGCATTACTACCACGATGTGCTGGGCCTGCCTGAAGCCTTCGATTTGAAGGACAAGGCCGGGCATGTCCGTTCGGCTTACTTCAAGATCAATGACGAGCAATATCTCGAACTGATCCCCGGCCTGCGCGCGGGTGACAACAACCGGCAGGCAAGGCTGGTGGTGCAGGCTTCCGATCTTGAAAAGCTGCATGCAATCTACACCGGGCGCAGCCTCCATCCCGGCCCGATCACGCCGGGCCCGGATGGCAATCCTTTGTTCCGGATCGTGGCGCCCAATGGCTTGCCGCTCGATTTTCTGCAGTATGCACCGGGCTCGCGCCAGGACTTGCTGCGCGGCAAACTGCTGACGGATCAGCGTATCTCGACCCATCTGCTGCATGCCGGAACCATGGTGACGGATGATGCCACCAAGGCCTTCTTCGCAAGGCTTGGCTGGGGCAAGGTGCTGCCCGGGCCGCGCGGCGACTATATCGAAACGCCCGCATCCGACAAAAATCTGGAGACCAAGAACCCTCCCCTCGATCCCGGCAATCCAGCCACCCGCGCCCAATATCTGCGCGAGGTCTCCGGCGCGGTGAACCACTTTTCGCTGGAGATCACCGATATGCATGCCGCGCGCGAAGCGTTGAAACGGCGGGGCCATTATGACGATGTTCGCCTGCGCGTCGCCTCGGGCAACAACCATCACTGGCTGCTGCATCTCTTCGATCCCGACGGCACCCGCACCGAACTGATGAGCAAGGACCCGGTCCCCGCCGGTGTCACGCCCTTTTCGGTGATGCCGCCGGGCCCGCCCGCGCCGCCGATCCCGCCGACCACACCGGGCGTCTATCCCTGGCCCTGAATGCCCACCCGATAGAGGGAGGAATGCCTTGAAACGGATCGCTCTTGCCACCTGCCTGCTGGCCTGCGCCGCCCCCACTCTGGCGCAACGCCCCCCGCGCTACATCGAACCCACGCCCTACACTTTCGATGACCATCAAGGCTGGCAATCGATGTTCAACGGCAAGACCCTCCAGGGCTGGGAGGGCCAGATGGACGCATGGAAGGTGGAAGGCGGCGCCATCACCGCCACGGACCATGGCAACAGCCCCTCCATCTACCTCTTCTGGAAAGGCAACGACGGCGGCGACCTCAAAGATTTCGAGTTCAAGACCGAGATCAGGCTGGAGGGCGACAAGGCCAACAGCGGCGTGCAATTCCGCGCCCAACTGCTGGGCAAGACCGACAAGCCCAATTCCGAATGGGAGTCCTTCGGCTATCAGGCCGATATGGACTTTGCCAATGTCCAGACCGGCGCACTGATCGAATGCTGCGCCGGACCACATCGCGGCCCCTCGCCCCGGCCTTTCCGCGCCAGCATGGGCATGGCGCTGCGCACCGCGCCCGAAGCTTCAGGCACGCCATCGCTGATCGGGCGGATTGGCGATCCTGCCCCGCTGAAGGCCAGCATCCATACCGGCGGCTGGAACCAGTTGCATGTGATCGCGCGCGGCCACACGCTGTTTTATCTGATGAACGGCGTGCTGATGTCGACCGTGCAGGATGACGATCCCGCCCGCTTCATCGCCCATGGCCGCCTCGCCATCCAGCTTGAGGGCAGCGGGGATCGCAAGGTGTCCTACCGCAACATGTGGCTGAAAACTATCCCTGAAGACCCGCCCCGGCTTGTGCGCCGGGGCGGGTCGCAGGCCTATTGGCAAAAGGGCGCCGCCCCCATCACCGATTTGATGCCGCCGATCAGCATGGCCTGGAATTCGTCGGCGCCGGGCATGCCATGGGGCTGGTAGGTGCGCGTGTCATGGCCCAGTGTGGTCGCCCAGACCTTGCCGCCATCGTAATACTGGCACCACGCCACCGGGTGGAAATCACCATGCCCGGGATGATGCCCCACCACGGAAGGATAGCGCGGGTGGACCAGATAGTCCGGCAGGATCGCCCCGGGCTCGCCCATTGTCGCGGCGATGCTTTTGGCGTCGCCCCCCACCTTGGGCGGCGTGGCCCATGACTTTTCGTCTGTCGTCGCCAGAAAGCGCACATGGGTGGGGAAGGGCACCAGATTGTACCACTCATCGCGATAATGGAACCGCTTGGGCAGCCCCTTGGTCGAGGCGTCCTTGTCGTCCACAATCACCACATCGCCCTCGCGCGCGGGCAGATGATCGTAGAAATTGGCGCCGCCCAGCATGCCCTCATAATAGGGCCAGGTGTAATTGGTGCCGAAGGCGTTGTGGATCGCCACGAACCCGCCGCCCGCGCGCATATATTGCCGCAGCGCCGTCTTGGCGGTGTCATCGAGGATCTCGCGCGAGGTCGAGAGGAAGATCACCGCATTGTAGCCATTGAGGCTGGCCATCTGCGTCACATCCTCGGTCCAGTCGACATCCCAGCCCTGCTCATGCGCCATGCGGATCATGCCCGCCTGCGCCACATTGTCAGGCCCCAGCGGCGGGTTGAGCCCGGCGGGCAGAACATGGCCCAGATTGGCATGGCGCGAAGCACCGGTGCGCGAATAGATCAGGATGCGGTATTTGGTGGTCGGGGCGCGGGGCCAGTCGTGATAACATTTGGGATCGAGGCCGCGGCAGACGCCATAGTCCATCTCACCCAGATTGTCGTTGATGGGGCCGCCCGGATTGCCGGTCTGCGCCATGGCCTGACTCGTTAACGCACCCGCCAGCATGATGGCCAGCATGGCGCTGAATCTCGAACGGCTCATGGCTCTCTCCCTGATGTTCTCCGGTGACGAACCGGATGGTCCAGATGTGCGATGCGCCTCTTCGGCGAGAAAATCCAGCCTTTCCAGCTGCGGGTCACGGGCACTAAGTGCCTGTTGTTAAAGGCAGGAATGCAATCGATCAGCATTGATCGCATTTTCCGCAAGTCCTGATCGGTTTTTCGCACTTGCGGCAAATCTGCTGCGGTGCAATAAAAGCCCTGCCTTTCAGGCATCCTCTCCCAAACTTTCTAAAGGGCCGGTCTTCGGATCGGCCCCTTTTTTTGCCCTTCTCAAACCCGTTGGACAAAGCCGGGCGTCATGATACGCTCCGAGTCGCTGTCGAATGGGCGGCAGCATGGGACCCGGGGGGGACCTATGACAAGAATGCACCATAATGTGCCTGCGTCGCGACCTGTAACGCGCAAAATGCCGACTCCACAAACCTGCTCTGACCGGGCAGCCATCTGTATGGCTGTGCCCGCCTTTACGCTGCTGCTGCTGTGTTTCTGGTGGCTGCATATCCTCTAGGCGGAGCATAAGGCCCAGCGCGGCAAGGCCGATCGGCTTTGGCGCGCGAAGCTCTGCCTGATAACCGGCCTGCGTTCGGCAGCTTTTAGCGGTGTGGCAATCATCCCCACACCGTCTATAGGGACGCCAGCGCAATTCCGGCATTTCAGGCAGACCTATGGCCCGCAAACATTCCAAACGTGATCCCTATGGCGACCTCGACCGCGAGGATGAGGAACAGGCGCCGCCGCCGGTGCCCTGCTGGCTCTGCGGGCGGCCCACAGGCCAGACGATCGTCTGGCATCACCCCATCCCGAAGAGCCGGGGCGGGCGCGACGTGGTGCCGATGCACCCGATCTGCCAGCAGACGCTGATCGCCAATTTCACCAATTCCGAACTGCAGCGCCACGGCATGGATGTGGAAGGCCTGCTGGCCAATCCGGCTGTGCGCAAATTCGTGGACTGGGTGGCCAACAAGGACCCGGATTTCACGGCGCCTCTGGCCAAGAAGCAGCGCTGATCGCAGCTCAGGAGAGGCCGCTGCTCTGGCCGCAGCCTCTCCCTGCCCGCTGAGTCACACGGAACCGACAGCAAAAATCCCTTTGCAGACGAGCGGGACTGAAATAGCTCTACCCCATAACAAAAGGGAGAGCCGTTCCGCCATGACCAACCGCCGCGATTTTCTGGCCAGCGGAGCGCTGCTGTCCCTGACCATGAGCGACAGAGCTCTGGCAGCCCCTGCCTCTACCGATGATGGCACACCCCATCTGGACCTCGCGATGGAGATCATCGTCGACATCGGCGAGACCGAGGATATGGGCGAAGGCCCGCTGGGCCACCGCCGCATCGTGCCCATTCTGGGTGGCAGCTTTTCCGGCCCCCGCTTGCGCGGCAAGGTACGCCCCGGCGGCGCCGACCGCCAGCTGATCCGCAGCGACGGCATGCACCAGTTGAGCGCGCTCTACGAGCTGGAGACCGATGATGGCGCGGTCATCACCGTGCTGAACAAGGTGATGGTCGAAACGCTGCCCGATGGCGCGCGCTATGCCGTCTCCGCCCCGGAACTCACCGCTCCCAAGGGCCCGCATGACTGGCTGAACCACGCTGTTTTCGTGGGCACGCTGACCAGCCTGAAACCGGCGCGGCAGGCCGTCAAGATCCGCTTCTTCCGCGTGTCGTGAGAACCTGCCGGGAACGTCTTGCGCGAATCGCGGATAAGCATTGGAAAACATGGTGCGCCCGACTGGATTCGAACCAGTGGCCCCAAGCTTAGAAGGCTCGTGCTCTATCCAACTGAGCTACGGGCGCACACCATGGCTGCCAAGCGAAGCGCCCGGCAAGCCCTCCCATAGCCATGTCTTGCCCCCCGCGCAAAGGTGGTTACTGTGCTTTTTCACCCGTCATCACATTCCTTACCCCCCACCGGAGCCCCGCATGACCGACCAGACCCACCTCCGCACCGTCGAGGCAAGCGATCTGGCCCAGAAACCCATGCGCTATTTCGACTTCGTCATGGCTGCTTTCGTGGCGATCCTGCTGCTCTCCAACGTGCTGGGCGCGGGCAAGGTGGCCAAAGTCGATCTGCCCGTCATCGGCGATTGGCCCTTTGGCGCGGGCATCCTGTTCTTCCCGCTGGGCTATCTGATCGGCGATATCCTCACCGAGGTCTACGGCTACGCCCGCGCCCGCCGCTGCGTGTGGGTGGGCTTTGTGGCGCTGCTGTTCATGGCATTTATGTCGTGGGTGGTCGTCACCCTGCCCCCCGCCCCCGACTGGACCGGCCAAAGCGCCTATGACGCGGTTTTCGGCCAGGTGCCGCGCATCGTCATCGCCAGCGTCTGCGCCTTCTGGTTCGGGGAATTTGCCAACAGCTTCGTCCTCGCCCGCATGAAGGTGTGGACCAAGGGCGAGAAGCTGTGGACACGCACCATCGGCTCGACAGTGGTGGGCCAGGCGGTGGACAGCATTGTGTTCTACCCGCTGGCGTTTCTGGGCGCCTCGGGCTGGACGCCCGCGCTGGTGGTGAAGGTGCTGGTAACCAACTGGGCGCTGAAAGTGAGCTGGGAGGTCATCCTGACGCCCGTCACCTATATGGTCGTCGGCTTCCTGAAGCGCGCGGAGGGCGTGGAGGTGTTCGATACGCACACCAATTTCACGCCGTTCAGCGCGAAGGTTTAAGGGAATAAGCAGGGGGTGTTACACCCCCTGCACCCCCATGACGTCTCCCGACGATAGGATGGGAAAAGCCGAAGCCTGGCGCCCAACCTCTCCGCCCCGCAGGGAGTGACTGCCTGCGGCGCTGCGACATTGCGCCAAGGCCGAACCCTTGGCGCCACGCCGACAAGTCATGGGAGCGCGAGGGGGTAACCCCCTCGCATTTCCCCTTTCCCTGAAAACCTTCAATCCGCGATCAAAGCCGCCACCAGATAGATCAGCACCGGCGCGCCGACGCCCAGCAGGGTGGCCAGGACGAAGACGATCCGCACCAGCGTCACATCGAGATCGAAATACTCGGAGAGGCCCGAGCAAACGCCGAGCAGCTTGCGGTTGGAACGGCTGAGAGCGAAAGACTTGCGCTGCGGAAGAGCCATGATGATACCCCTTGAGATTGTCTGGAGCCCGGCGAAGCATGTCCGCCCGGCGATACAGCCAGCATCGCAACACCCATGCCAAATGCTGAAAACCGCGCAAATTGGCGCCCTCGCCCTCAGCTCCGGTGCAAATTCCCCCAAGGTTTGGCGAAAATTCCACCATGGCGCCCGCTCGCCAACCCCGTTACAGCCCGCCCATGCTTGACCGCATCCGCCTCGCCTGGTTCCGCAACCACCGCAACACCGCGCTCAGCGGCGCGCGGGCGTTCAACCTGCTGCTGGGCGAGAATGGCGCGGGCAAGACCAACATTCTCGAAGCGATCAGCCTCTTCGCGCCGGGCCGGGGCCTGCGCCGGGCCGCTCTGCCCGAGATGGCAGGGCAAGGCGGGGATGGCTCCTTCGCGGTGGCGGCCGATCTGGTGCTACCGGGCGGCGAGCCCCTGCGCATCGGCACCGGCACCAGCCCCGACAAGCCGGGCCGCCGCATCCTGCGCGTCAATGGCGCGGATACGCCCGCCGTCGCGCTGGGCGAGCACCTCTCGATCTTCTGGCTGACCCCGGCGATGGACCGCCTCTTCACCGACAGCCCCTCGGCCCGCCGCCGTTTCCTTGATCGCATGGTGCTGGCGGTGGAACCGGCGCATGCCCGCGCCTCCTCGCACCTTGAGCGCGCGCTGACCGAGCGCAACCGCCTGCTCGCCCTGCCTGCGACGCCCGACCGCCAGTGGCTCGATGCCATTGAGGCGCAGCTGGCCGAGGCGGGCGCCGCCGTCGCGCAGGCCCGTGCCCGGCTGATCGAGCGCCTCAACGACATCCTCGCCCGCCTGCCCGATGCGCCCTTCGCCCGCCCCATCCTGACGCACGCCCCGGGCGGCCCCCTGCAGCGTGACGATCTGGCCGCAGCGCTGGCCGCCTCCCGCCCGCGCGACCGCGCCGCCGGGCGCACGCTGACCGGCCCTCACCGTGACGACATGCTGGTGACCATGGCCGCCAAGAACCAGCCCGCCGCCGACTGCTCCACGGGTGAGCAGAAGGCCATGCTGATCGCCATCACCTTGGCCCATTGCGAATTGTCCGGCGCGGCGGTGTCCGGCCTGCCGCGCCTGCTGCTGCTGGATGAGGTGGCGGCGCATCTCGATCCCGTCAGGCGCGGCGCCCTGTTCGAGCGCCTGGCCGCCAATGGCGCGCAAGTCTGGATGACGGGCACCGAGCCGGAGCCGTTCGAGGGGCTGAAAGAGGCCTCCGTGTGGCGGATCGCTGAAGGGGGCCTTCAAGCGGAGGAATAATAAGGTGCGGGGTGGGGTCTGCCGGTCGCTTGCCTCAAGAGACATTCTCCTCGCGCTCCCGGAAAGTTTTCTGGCGATGGGGCGCCTTCTTCACAGGGCAATGATAAGGCTGGATTAGTTCACATGCCCTGTATAGTATGGCGCCGAATTGGGGAGAGCGTAACACATCGGGGGATGAAACTGGAAAGGCACCTTATGTATAAGGCCAGCGTATTTCGAACGAATGTTATTGATATCGCCCTGCATACAATCGGTCTCTACAGCGTTGCGGCATCGGATTTGCTGCTCGGCACGGCGGTGCAGGAGAGCGGCGGATTTCGCTGGAATCGGCAGCTCGGCAATGGTCCGGCCCGGGGCTATTTCCAGATGGAGGTGGCGACCCACAATGATATCTGGACCAACTATCTGAAATATAGGCATGCCTTGGGCGATCTGGTCAAAAAGACCTTGAAGCCGGGCGAAAGCCCGACCGCCGAGACGCTGGTGACCAATGAGTATTATGCGGCTGCCATGGCCCGCGTGCGATACAAGCGCGCGCCCGCGCCACTGCCGCCGGCCGGCAATGTTCAGGCTTTGGCCGATTACTGGAAGCAATATTACAATACAGCGGGTGGTCGCGGAAACTCGCAGGAATTTGTTGCGAATTGGGCGAGGTATGTCCAATGAGCAAGGCTCTGGCACGGGGGAAAACCCCTTTTTGGGGCATGGCTCTGATGTCGGCCATGCCTTTCCTGATGGCGCAGCCGGCCTATGCGGCGGGCAAGCTTCTGGTGCAGTTGCATGTCACAAAAGCGGATCTGGTGCCGAAAAAGCCGGGAAGCCATTACATCAACGGCTTCGTCGATGGCGGGCAATTCGAGATTCTGCTCAGGCCCTCATCCGTGCCCGTGCAGGCACCGATGTGCCACGGGTCAATCATTGCGCGCATGCCGTGGAGCAATCCGAGGCAACCGGGCACCGGCCCTGCCATCGCCGCGAAAAAGCAGCTGTTTGACAAGTTCGAAGCCTTGCAGGCTGGGCGTATCACATCCGTGGATGTGACGGTCGATGCGGCGCCTTATGGCAAGCAGGTTTCCGCCTCACCGAGGGTCATCAGGCTGAGCGAATGCAACGTCTTCTTCCTACAGCCAAGCCCGTAAAGACTGCGATGCCATCATGCGCGCGCCATTCAGGCAGAGCGCAAGGCTGACAGTCATGGGAGCGCGAGGGGGTAACCCCCTCCTTCCTTCTTCAAGCTTTACGGAACTCAAACCGGCTGCATCACCAGCGCCAGCCCGTCATCGGCGAAGCTGGCTCGCCCCAGCCCCATGGCGAGAGCACAACCACCCGGAGCGATCACCTCACCCGCGATATGCACCTCGCCCTTCAGCGGCGCCACCAGCACAGGGCGATCGCCATAGCGCGCCGCCAGATCGCCGCCGGGCACGCCCTCCAACCGGTCCAGCCGGAAGTAAGGCCCATCGACCAGCGCGGCATTGCCATGCTCACCCACATGTTTGTGCCAGCGTGACAGGTCATAGACCTCGCCCAGCGACACGGCGATGCCATCGTCCAGATGCAGCTCGCGCGGGCGGCCATAGTCATAGAGGCGATAGGTGATGTCGCTGTTCTGCTGCACCTCCACCACCGTCACCCCCGCGCCGATGGCATGGACAGTGTTGGCCGGAATGTAGAAGAAATCGCCCGGCTTCACATCGTGCCAGACCAGCTTTTCCTCGATGCTGCCGTCCAGAGCGGCTGCACGCATAGCCTCATGGCTGATGGGCTCGCGAAAGCCGATGCCGAGCTGGCCACCGGGCTCGGCGGCGATCACGAACCAGCATTCCTCCTTGCCCTGCTTGCCCAGGCCGCGCTCCAGCGTCTGCGTGTCGCTGGGGTGGACCTGCACGGAAAGCTTGTCGCTGGTGAAGATGTATTTCACCAGCAGCTCGGGCAGCGCCGGGGGCGGCTCGAACCAGATCTCACCGATCTGGCGGCCATCAGGCGCGGTGAAAGGCGGGGGCAGATCGGTGCGCCCCCAGGGCTTGTCCACCAGCTTGACGGGCAGTTCGCCCTGCATTGCCACGATGCTCATCGCACGCTCCTTCATGTGCTGGTCCGGGGCCTGCTTACTGATTGGCCGCGCCATACAGCTTGCCGACCTTCTGCACGCCGGCCACCGAGGTGATCATCACATCGGGCCCATCGACCACGACGATCGCATCCTCCAGCCCGATGACCGAAACATGCGCGCCATCACTCTCAACCAGAACGTTGCGGCATCCCACGAGTTCCGCCTTGCCGATCACGCTGTTGCCCGCCGCGTCACGATCACGCGCTTCCCACAAGGCATGCCAGTTGCCGATGTCGCTCCAGGCCATGGCGGCGGGGACGACGGCGGCGCGCTGGGTCTTTTCCATCACCGCGTAATCAATTGATTCGCTGGGCACCTGCGCGAAAAGCTCCGCATCCGGGTGGAAGCGGCGGCCATCCTCATGGCCTTGCGCCACGGCGGCGCGCACGGCCTGCGCAATATCGGGCCGATGGGCTTCCAGCTCGCGCAGATAGTCACCGGCGCGGAAGGCGAAGATGCCACCGTTCCAGCTGTAGGTGCCTTCGCTCAGGAACTGCATGGCGCGTTCCAGATCGGGCTTTTCCACGAAACGATCAACCTTGTAGCCGCCCGTGCCCACGATCCCTTCGCCCTGCTTCACATAGCCAAAGCCGGTTTCCGGCGCCGTGGCCGCAATGCCGAAGGCCACCAGCCAGCCCTGTGTGGCAAGCGCCTCTGCCGTGCGCGCGGCGATCACAAAGGCTTCGGGATTGCCGATATGGTGGTCGCTGGGGCAGACCAGCATCACGCTGTCCTCCGGCACACGCAACGCGGCCAGAGCGATCGCGGCGGCTGTGTTGCGCGCGGCAGGTTCCACCACCACGCCGGCATCGGGTGCCAGAGCCAGCTGGCTTTCCACATGCTCCAGATGGGCCTTGCCGGTCACGATGATCGGCGCGGCGAAAATCTCGCGGTCGGCGGCGCGGTGCAGCGCCGCCTCAAACAGGGTGCGGTCCCCCACCAGCGGCAGGAAAGGCTTGGGCTTGGCCGCCCGACTGCGCGGCCACAACCGCGTCCCGCTTCCTCCGCACAGAACCACTGGGGTAATCATCTCAAACAGCTCCTCAGCGACAGCCGGATTCCGCAAGACCGGACCGGGCACACAAGCGCCCCATCCGCACCTTCCTAGCCCCAACCGACGCAATTTACACGGGCTATTCGCTTATGCAGCAAACTGCGCTGTTCCGGCAAGGTCCAGAAGGATGAGATTAAGCCGCTTCTTGTTCCAAATGGGCGCATTTGCACAACAAGCTGTCCCCGCAACCCAGCCTTGCAGCCTGCCTTGCCGGGGCGGAAAGAGCCATTCGGCGGGCTTCTTCCACAACCTCCGGAACGGATCAGACGGATACCCACACGCTTTCGACGTCCCGCCCTGAAACAGCGCCATGGCGAAACCGCATGCAGGCGCCATTCATGCCAATTGTGGCCTGTTAAGATTTGTGCGATGCAACCTTGATCCTCACCCCGTTTCTTGCGGAACGCCAGCCTCATGAGCTTTTACGGCGCCTTTTTTCGCACGCTGTTCTGGCGTCCGCGCCGGGCGACACAGGCGCTCTACTGGCATGCCAAGGGGCAGGCGCTGCGCGCGCGCAGCCTGTTGCGCGCCGGCGCTGCCCCACCGCCACAGACTGGCGCTCCGCAATCGCCCCATGCCTATCAGGTCTGGATCGACACCGTCGAGCGGCGCGAAAAAACCATCGCTCAGGCCCCGAAAGCCATCGAGGAATGGGCAACCAGGCCCCGCCTCACCGTGCTGCTCTATCAGGAGCAGGGCGCCGCACCCGGCGCTTTCGAGCGCTGCGTCACCGCACTCAGCCGCCAGATCTATCCGCATTGGGAGCTGGTGCTGGTGCAATCGCATGAGGTGCAGCCACCGCTCGCCATCGCCGTGCCCCGGCTGGTGCTGGCCCCCAGCCGCGCCAGCAATGCCGCCGCCGCGCTGAGCATCGGCATGCACTCGGCCAGCGGCAGCCATATCCTGCCGCTGGCGGTGGGCACGCGGCTGGCGCCCACCGCCCTCTATCACTTTGCCGAGGCGCTTCAGGACCACCCCCAGGCCGATGTGTTCTATGGCGATCACGACCATACCGGGCTGATGGGGCTGCGGCGGCGGCCATGGCTCAAGCCCGAATGGAACCGGGCGATGTTCCTTTCACAGGATTACCTCAGCCCCGTCTGCCTGCTGCGTGCCGAGCATCTGACCGCTGCCCTGCCGCTGCCCCCCGCTCTGGCCGAGGCGGCGATCTATGCCGTGCTGCTAGGCGTCACCGCGCGGGCGGAGGCCAGCGTGGTGCATGTGCCCCATATCCTCGCCCAGATCGGCAAGGAGGACGAGCGCGACACCGAAGACCGCCCGGAAACCCCTGAGGACAACCCCGAACCCGATCTGGCGCCTGCCTTTGATGGCGCTGTCTTTAACGGCACCACCGCCGGGTCGATCGAAGATCTGCCTGTCGCCCCCGCCGCGCCGCCGCTGGAGCAGGCCGAGATCCCCCTCTCCACCGCACCGGAGCAGCCCGCCCCGGTGGGCCGCCATGCCGCGCGCCTCGCCGCCCTTGCCCGCGCGCTGGAGCATGAAGGCGCAACCATCACCCCCGGCCCCTGGGGCACGCATCGCATCGACTGGCCCCTGCCCGAAGACCCCGGCCCCGTCAGCATCCTGATTCCCGCCGGACAAAAGGCCGAACCGCTGCGCCGCTGCGTGCTCAGCCTGCTGGGCGCCACCCGCTATGCCCGGCGCCATGTCGTGATCGCCAGCCACGGCATGCCCGGCGCCGATATGGAGCGCTATCTGGGCCGCATCGCGCAAAACCCGCGCGTCACCGTGCTGCGCATGGCCGACGCGCCCAGCAGCGCCGCCCTGCTGAACCGGGCGGCACGCGCCGCGCAGGGGCGCTTCCTCTGTCTGATGAGCCCGCAGGTCGAAGTGCTGGACGACCTCTGGCTCACCGCCCTGCTGCGCCACGCCATCCGCGCCGAAACCGGGGCGGCAGGGGCAAGGCTGCTCAACCGCAACGGCACCATCCATCACGCCGGGCTGGTTGTCGGGCTGGGCGAAGGCGCGGGCCACGCCCACCGCTATCAGCGTGATACCGATCCGGGCTATTTCGCCCAGGCCCATATCACGCGCCATGTCACCGCCGTCAGCAGCGCCTGCCTGCTGATCGACCGCGAGAAATTCGAGGCGGCAGGCGGCCTGGACGAGGACGCCTTCGCCCATGCGTTCCATGACGTGGATCTGTGCCTGAAGCTGGAGCAGGCGGGCCTGCGCAACATCTATGTGCCCGAAGCCCTGCTGCTGCATCACGATATGCCCGTCAGCCGCCGCCCCGCCCGCCACGGCGACGAGTTGGCCATGCTGCGTGAGCGGTGGGGCACCGATACATTCCGCGACCCGCTCCACCACCGTTATCTGGATCGCAAGAGTGAGCGTTACACGCTGAGTTTATAGGCCGGAAGAAAAGAGGATATGCGAGGGGGTTACCCCCTCGCGCTCCCATGAATGTCCGCGTCGCAACACAGTCAAATAACGGGACTGCAAAAAGCGATGGTCCTTTGCCCGCCGGAGGCAAAACGCCTTACGCCTTGGGCAGAGCGTCCTTCACCGTGCCGATGGTGGCCTTCACCATGGCCTCCACGCCCTGCGGCGTGGGGTGGATATGGTCGGGCAGCTGCATGCCCTCCTTGCCCATGATCGGCGCCATGAAGAAGGGCACCAGCGCGGTGTGGTGCTTTTTGGCCAGATCGGGATAGATCGCATCGAAGCTCTTGCCATAGGCCTTGCCCATATTGGGCGCCGCCAGCATGCCCAGCAGCACGACAGGGATATGCTTCTCCTCCAGCTTCGTGAGGATCGCATCCAGATTGGCCCGCGCCGTCTCGGGCGAGAGCCCGCGCAGCATATCGTTGCCCCCCAGCGAAATCAGCACCAGATCAGGCTTTTGCCCGCCCAGCGTAAAGTCCAGCCGGGCGAGGCCATCGGCAGTGGTGTCGCCCGAAACGCCGGCATTGGTGACGCTCGCTGCCACACCCTGCGCGCGCAGGGCCGCCTCCAGCCGGGCAGGATAGGCCTGCTGGGGCGTGATGCCATAACCGGCCAGCAGGCTGTCGCCCAGCGCCACGATCTTCGCTCCCTGCGCTTGCGGCGCACTCTGCGCCGAGGCCGCGCTGCCGGTCGCGGCGTCCTCCGGCTTCTGCCCGCAACCGCCCAGCGCGAGCGCGCAAGCCAGCACCGCCGCCATCATCCCAGCCTGACGCAAAATCCTGCCCTTTCCTCGCTGTAACCTTTTGTGCGCCGCAGCACCTTGTCGCGCGGGCACCCGCGCGCCATATCCATCTTGTGACAAACGCCCCGGAAAGCAAGCCCGCCATCACGGCGAACAATCTCACCCTCACGCTGGGGCAAGGTGCGGAGGCGACGGCGATCCTGCATGGCGTTTCACTGACTGTGCCCCAAGGGCAGGTGGTTGCGCTGCTGGGGCCTTCGGGATCGGGCAAATCATCGCTGATGGCGCTGCTGTCGGGACTGGAACGCGCCAGCGGCGGCCAGTTGATCGTGGCCGATCAGGACTTTTCCCAGCTGGACGAGGATGCTTTGGCACGCGCCCGAAGGGGCCGCATCGGCGTGGTGCTGCAGGCCTTCCATCTGCTGCCCACCATGACCGCGCTGGAAAATGTGATGACCCCGCTGGAGCTGGCGGGCCTGCCCGATGCCGAAACCCGTGCCCGTGAGGAGCTGGCGGCTGTCGGCCTGACGCACCGCCTCACCCATTATCCCACGCAGCTTTCGGGCGGCGAGCAGCAGCGCGTCGCCATCGCCCGCGCTCTGGCCCCCCGTCCCACGCTGATCTTCGCCGACGAGCCCACCGGCAACCTCGACCATGCCACAGGCGAGGCGATCATCGAACTCCTTTTCGCCCGTCGCGCCGAAAGCGGCGCCACGCTGGTGATCATCACCCATGACGAGGCGCTGGCCGCCCGCGCCCAGCGCATCATCCGCCTTTCCGACGGCCATATCGCCAGCGACAGCCTGAACGATCCGCACCACACCAGCGAAAACCTCCACGCCAGCCACGATCGCACGTCATGAGCGATGCCACGCTTTCATGGGGCATGGCATGGCGCCTGGCGCGGCGCGATCTTTCGGCGCGCTTCCGGGGCCTGCGGCTGCTGCTGGCCTGCCTGTTTCTGGGCGTGGGCGCGCTGGCCGCCACCGGCACGCTGACCGCCACCATCAACCATAACCTTGCCACCAAAGGCCGCCAGACCTTGGGCGGCGATGTGCAGTTCACGCTCTGGCAGCGCGGGTTGAACCCTCAGGAACGCGCGGCGCTGGGGCGCTATGGCACGCTCTCGGAAGGCAGCCGGATGCAGGCGATGGCCAGCTTCGGCGACACCACCGCCCCCATCGAGCTGAAAGCCGTCGACCAGAACTGGCCGCTGGTGGGCCGCCTGACCTTGGCCGATGGCCGCAAGGTGGGCGCGCCCTCAGCGGGCGGCGCATGGCTCTCTGACGGCGCGGCGCAGAGGCTGGGCATCACGCCGGGCCAGCATTTCACCATCGCCGGGCAGAGCCTGACCGCGCTGGGCATCATCGCCGACGAACCCGACCGCCTCTCCGAAGGCTTTGCCCTCGGCCCCACGATCATCACCGATGCAGGCTTTCCCCATCGCGCCGGGCTGGACGCGCCGGGCGCGATGATTCGCACCCGCACCCGCATGGCCTGCGCGCAGAGCTGCGATGCTCAGGCGATTGCGGACCGGCTGAAGGCTCAGCTGCCCAGCTCCGGCATCGATATCCGCACGCGTGACAAGGCCGCGCCGGGCGCCGAGAACTTTATCGGCCGCATGGGCGATTTCCTCGATCTGGTGGGGCTGGCCGCCCTGATGATCGCGGGCCTCGGCATCGGCGGCGGCACGGCCAGCTATCTTGAAGCCCGGCGGCAGGCGATTGCCACGCTGAAGGTTCTGGGCGCCACCTCTGCCGATATCGCGCGGATCTATGTGGCGCAGATTGCCGCTGCCGCTCTGGCCGGAAGTCTGGCCGGGCTGGTGGTGGGCACCGCCGTGGTGCCGCTGCTCACCCATGCGCTGTCCAGCGTGCTGCCGGTGGATGAGGGGTTGATCCTCTCGCCCCTCGCGCTGAGCCGCGCGGGAGGCTGGGGCCTGCTGGTGGCGCTGGTCTTCGCCGCGCCGCCTTTGGCCGCCGCGCGCGATTTTCCCGCCATGGCGCTGATGCGCGCGCGGGTAGCGGGTGCCGGGCAACGCTGGAGGCGAGGCGCTTTTGTGCCCGTGGCGCTGGGTTTGGTGGCGATTGTCGCGTTGGCCTTCGCGGGCTCCGCCAACATCCGGACCACCGCGCTGTTTATCGCGGGCGCTGTGGGCAGTTTTGCCCTGCTGGGCGCTTTGGGCTGGGGGCTGCGCGCTCTGGCGGCGCGGCTGCCGCGCCCGCGCGATCCCATTGCCCGCATGGCGCTGGCCAATCTGCACCGCCCCGGCGCTCAGACCGGAAGGCTGGTGACGGCGCTGGGCTTCGGCCTCTCGGCCTTTGTGCTGCTGGCGGTGGTGCAGTCCAGTCTGGATGCCAACATCGCCCGCCGCGTCCCCGCCAAGGCGCCGGACTATTTCGCCGTCGATCTGCCGCCCGATCAGCTGGGCACCTTCACGCAAGCGGTGAAGGCCACCGCGCCCGGAGCACATGTTCGCACCGTGCCCGCCCTGCGCGGCGCCATTCTGGCCTATGGGCCGGACAACGCCCCCACGCGCGTCGCCGATCTGAAAGAGGTGCCCGACGACGCCTGGGCGCTGAAAGGCGAACGCGGCCTGACCTTCAGCGACAGTGTGCCCGAGGGCAACACTGTCACCGAGGGCACATGGTGGACGCCCGCCAATGCCGACCAGCCGCAGGTCTCGGTGGATGAAAAGCTGGCCAAAACCATCGGCCTGCATCTGGGCGACAGCATCACCATCGGCCTGCTGGGCGTGGAGCGCAGCGCGAAAGTCACCTCCTTCCGCCGCATCGACTGGGACAGTTTCGGCTTCAACTATGTGCTGGTCTTCTCGCCCGGCGCGCTGGCCGGGGCACCCTACAAGCTGGCGGCAACGATCAGCCTCGATCCCGCCCATCGCTCTGGCGCGGTGAAGGGCGCCTTGCTGTCCCGCCTGACCAAAGCTTTGCCGGGCACCTCGGTGGTCGAAGTCGGCCCGCTGCTGAGCGCGGCCCGCGATCTGTTGGGGCAGGTCTCCACCGCCATCCTCGCGGCGGCCAGCATCGCCGTGCTGGCAGGGATCGCGGTGTTGATCGGGGCGATTGCGGCGGCGCGGGCCTCACGGCTCTATGACAACACCATCCTGCGCGTGCTGGGCGCCAGCCGGGGTCAGTTGCTGGCGTTGCAGATGGCGGAATATGGCTTGCTGGCGGGGCTGCTGGCGCTGGTTGCGCTGGCGCTGGGCAGCAGCCTTGGCTGGCTGGTGGTGGTGAAGCTCTTCAGCTTCGACTTCCTGCCCGACTGGCCTCATGTGCTGCTGGTGCTGGGCGCGGGTCTGGTGGTGGTGCTGGGCTTTGCCTTTGCCAGCTCTCTGCCACTGCTGAACGCCAGACCGGCGCGGGCCCTGCGGGAGCTTTAGAAAGGCTCCCGCGGCTGCACCTCGCGCTCTTCAACCCTTTCGACGTGGTTACGGATCATCCGCAGCACGGTCAGGCCGCCAATCCCCGTCATATATTCCCACCACACATATTTGTGATGGTAGGTCTGCCACCAGGCAAGGCAGATCACCGCGACAATCGCGACCATATGAACCCAAAACAGGACGCGACCGAGTTGAACATCACGCATCCTGCCCTCCTGCTCAACTGAACACGGCTTTCAAGCCGCTGTCCTTGGGGTCATCGCCAAAGCGGTTCGGACCCGGCGTGCCATCCTGACATTCGAAGATCAGTAGCGCCAACCAGCCCAGGATCGGCACGAAAAACAGCGCCATCCACCATTGCGAGCGGTTGGTGTCATGCAGCCGCCGCGCCGTCACTGCGAAGGTCGGCACCACCGAGCCGAGGCCGAAGATGGCCGTAACAACATTGCCCAGCATGGTCTGCTCGGCACGCAGACCCAGCCCCACGGAGAAATCGCCGCCCAGCAGCAGATCGAGCGCCAGATTGGTCAGGCTGGTGAAGAGATGGAACAGCCAGAACTCCAGCCGCCGCGACCGCCCGCTGAATTGCGCATAACGCCGATAGGGCAGCAGCGCCCAGGATATCAAACTCATACCACACCCCTGTCAGGCCAAAAAAAGGGGGCCATTGCAGCCCCCTTCCCTGTCTTCAGCTGAAGACCGTTGCCAGACCACGGCCCTTGGGATCTTCGCCAAAACGGTTCGGCCCGGGCGTGCCGTCAATCACCAGGAAATAGAGCAGCACCAGCCCGCCGATCAGCGGCACCAGACCGATCAGAATCCACCAGCCCGAACGGTCCGTATCATGCAGCCGCCGCACGGCCACTGCCAGCGAGGGAATGATCGACCCCAGAGCGAACAGCCCGCTCAGCGCCGTAGCCGCGAAATTGGGTGTGGAGCGCAGGCCCAGCAGCACCGAATAGGTGCCGCCCAGCCCGCCATCCAGCACCACCTGCACGATCACGCTGAGCAGGATAAACATCCAGTATTCCTTGCGCTGCGAACGACCGGCAAAGTCGAAATAACGCTTGTAGGGCAAGATCATCCATTCCATGCGAACTCTCCTTGATTTTGGCGAATTTGGTGAAATGCGACATCGCCCCTCCGGTAACGCAGCAGAGGGCCGTGGAACGGTCAGCTAAACACGGTAATCAGGCCCCTGTCGAGCGGATCTTCACCGAAACGGTTCGAACCCGGCGTGCCGGGGCGGCACATGAAGACCAGGATCACAATGCCGCCCACATAGGGGAGAAAGGCCAGCAGATAGAGCCAGCCCGACTTGTCCTGATCATGGAAGCGCCGCACATGCACGGCGATGTAGGGAATGATCGAGCCGAGCCCGAACAGGAACCACAGGCCCAGAAACACCATGCCGATCCCGTTGCCCGGATGGTTGATGCCGCCCGAACTGGTGATCACTGCGGCACTGAGCATGGCCAGCATCACGATCGCCTGAAGCAGCACGAACATCCAGAATTCCTTGCGGCTCGATCGGCCGCTGAAATCCGCATAGCGCTTAAAGGGTAAAAGCATCCATTCCATCGGGGGGCTCTCTTCCAAACTTTCATGAATGCTGCCCGAAAGGCAGCAGCATAGGCAAACAAAAAGCAGGGTGAGCCGTGGCACCACCCTGCTTTTTGCGGAAATAGCGAAGAGTACCTATTTAAAACTTGTATAGAGCCGACACACCATAGGTTCGCGGCTGATTGGGATAGCCGGACACCGATCCGGCCTGCGCCGGGCTGTCAAACACGATGTTGATGTAACGATCATCGGTGAGATTGCGGCCCCACACGCTCAGTTCCAGACCGCGCGGCAGCTTCCAGCTCAGCGAGGCGTCGATCTCGCTCACCTCGCGCTTGAAGGCGCGGGCGGCATCGAGACCGGTCTGGTAATTCACCACCGCGCCCGTCAGCGGATTGGTGGTGATGAAGCCGGGCAGACCGTCCTCGATCTGGGTCGGTGCTTCGTAATGCCAGTCGCCACGGAAGATCAGGTGATGGCCATTGGCGAAGGGATGATCCCAGGTCAGCACGGCGGTCGAGGAGATCGGCGGAATGCCCGCAGGTGTGCTGCCCGAAATATCGCCGAAGCTGGAGTTGACGAAGCTGTCATACTTGGGCCGCAGATAGGTCAGGCTTTCTCCGATGGTCACCTCGGGGCCGACATGGACAGTGCCCTCGAACTCGAAACCATAGACCGATTCCTTCTCGGCATTGAGCAGCGCAAAGCCGGTGCCGTCGAACTGGTTGGTCTGGAAGTTCTTGATCGTCTGGTGGAACACCGCGATGTTGGCCGTGGCGATGCCCCAATTGGCCTTCAGCCCGAACTCGATCGAGCGTGAGTTCTCCGGCAGGGCATAGCGGCTGCCATAGGTCAGATTGTTGAGCGCCAGACCAGCCGCGGCAATCGCCGGAGCATCGGCCAAAGCCGGGCGGCTGTCACGCGACAGATTCACCGAAGCCGCCTTCCAGCCTGTCACATAGGAACCATAAAGGTTGATATGCGGGTTGAGCTGATAGGCCAGACGCCCGGTGTAGCTGACGTTGCCATCGGCCACATGGCCGGGCTCAACGGCATTGGGCACGTTGAGGAAGGGCGGCATCACCTGCAGTGCGTGCAGCGCCATCAGCTGCTGCGCCACCGCTCCGGCATTGGGCACGCCCTGCGCGGCCAGCACCTGCGTCGCGCCCGGCACATAGCTGGCCAGATTCAGGCTGGAGAACACGTCATTGCTGACGACATTGGTGGAAAAGCGCTTGGCATCATGGGTATAGCTGATGCCGCCGGTGACGGTGAGCTTGCCGAATTTGACATCGGCCTGACCGAAGATCGAGAAGCTCTCATCCTTCAGCGCATAGGCCTCATTCAAGCCCGTGCCCGACTGGAAGAACTTGCCGCTGTAGAGCGACGGATTGCCCGAAAGCGCCCCCAGCAGATTTTCCACCGCCGGCAGGCTGAAGGCCCCGCCCGACTGCTGCTGCACCAGCAGATTGGCGTAATTGCGGAAATCGCTGCCATATTGCAGCTGGCCGATCTGATCGATCTTCTCGTTGAAATAGGACGCGCCGCCCAGCAGGTTGACGAAATCGCCCAGTGCCAGATTGGCACGGAATTCCTGCGTAAAGGTGCGGATATGAACATCAGCGGCATTGCGGCTGAGCAGATCGGCGCTGGTGAAATCGCTGTCCTGATTGTTGTAGTTCAGGCTTTTGCGCCACGCCGTGATGCTGGTCAGCTTCACCGGGCCCAGATTGTCGTCAATCTGCGCCGACACGCCGTAATTGGTGATGTTGTTGGTGGATTTCAGATTGTTGTAGAGCGTGGAATAGGGATCGCTGGCCGGATTGACCTTGCCGCCGATCGCCTGAATCGCCGCCGTCGTTGCGCTGGGCAGCACATTCATCGTGGCGCAGCACAATTCGTCGATCTTGCCATAATCGCCGATGATCCGCACGCGCGGGCCATTGTCCGGCGCATAGAGCAGCTGGCCCTTCACATACCAGCGGTTGCGGTTGTTCGTCTTGCTGTTGGTCCCGGCGTCATAGACATAACCGTCGCGCCGGTTGTAGCCCCCCGCAATGGAGCCGGCCAGATCCTTGGCGATCTTGCCCGTAAGGTTCGCCTTGGCCACGAAGGCATTGTAATTGCCATAGGACAGCTCCGCCGAGCCCTGAGTCTTGAACTGCGGCTCTTGCGTGGTGATCGAGACCACGCCCGCGCTGGCATTCTTGCCGAACAGCGTCGATTGCGGCCCGCGCAACACCTCGACCTGGGTCACATCGGGGAAATCCGCGATCTGCGCCGCGCTGCGCGAGCGATAGACGCCATCGATGAACACACCGACGCTGGGCTCCAGCCCGGCATTGTTGTCGCCATTGCCGAAGCCACGGATCAGAAAGGAGGTGTTGGCCGAGGTCTGATGCTCATTCACCCGCAGCGAGGGCACCACGCTGGCCAGATCGGCGATATCGCGAATCTTGGCGCGATTCAGCGTCTCGGCGGTGGTGACGGTGACGGCCACAGGCACATTCTGCAGCGTCTGCTCATGCTTGGTGGCGGTGACGAGGATCTCATTGCCACTGCCCTCACCGGCCACAGGCGGCGGTGCGGGAGGTGCTTCCTCGGCCTCGGCGGGGGGAGCCTCGGCGGCGGGCGCAGGCGCGGCTTCGGCAGGCGATGCCTCGGCGGGCGGCTGGGCGGCATAGGCCACGCCCGGCGCCGCCAGCACCATCGCCCCGCCTGCCAGCCAGGCCCCACGCAGGCGCGTCAGCGACGTGGCGAGACCGCCCATCCCCCGCGCTTCAACCCCATCCTCAATCTTGTTACGGTTCATATCATCTGCGTCCCGGCCCGACAGGGCGCTTGTTTTTGTCCTGTTCATCTTGGCCGGTGTTAATGAGCGTGCGGTGCAATCTCAATGGCCAAAGCGGCCCAAACCCTCGGTTCGCCGTGCTTTTCCGTGCAAAGCGCGCCCTCTGTGGCAGTTTTGGGACACTCGCGCAGCGCGGCCCGGATCGCTCGCTGCGCCCAGCCGAGTTGCCTCCCGCTCACCCCACCTTGCCCTGCGCGCGCTTTTCGACTAGGGGGCCGCCAGAATTGTGCGGTGCAAAAGCCGCACCATGACTGATGCCAGAAAGGCGTGCCGCAACGGGCCCGCCCCCTCTTACGGAAAGACCCTTCGATGTCCGCCCCGCTTCCGCTTCGCAACATTGCGATCATCGCTCACGTTGACCACGGCAAGACCACGCTGGTTGACCAGCTGTTCCGCCAGTCCGGCACCTTCCGCGACAACCAGCGCGTGGAAGAGCGCGCGATGGACAGCAACGATCTCGAAAAGGAGCGCGGGATCACCATTCTGGCCAAGCCCACCTCGATCGAGTGGGAAGGCACCCGCATCAACATCGTCGACACCCCGGGCCACGCCGACTTCGGCGGCGAGGTGGAGCGCATCCTCTCGATGGTCGACGGCGTTGTGCTGCTGGTGGACTCGTCGGAAGGCGCCATGCCTCAGACCAAGTTCGTGACCGGCAAGGCGCTGGCGCTGGGCCTGAAGCCCATCGTCGTCGTCAACAAGGTCGACCGCCCCGACGAGCGCATCCAGGAAGTGCTGGACGAAGTGTTCGACCTGTTCGTGTCGCTCGACGCTTCGGACGAGCAGCTCGATTTCCCCGTGCTCTACGCTTCGGGCCGCAACGGCTACGCCAGCGATGACATGAACCGCCGCGAGGGCACGCTGACCCCGCTGTTCCAGAAGATCGTCGACCACGTGCCCCCGCCGGCGCTGGAAGTCGACGCTCCCTTCACCTTCCTGGTGACCCTGCTGGACCGCGACAACTTCTTGGGCCGCGTGCTGACCGGCCGCGTCACCTCGGGCGTCGTCAAGACCAACCAGGCGATCCACGCGCTCGACGCCGAGGGCAATGTGATCGAAACCGGTCGCGCTTCGAAGATCATGTCGTTCCGCGGTCTGGACCGCGTGCCCGTCGATGAAGCCAAGGCTGGCGACATCATCTCGCTGGCCGGTCTGACCGTCGCCACCGTGGCCAACACCATCGCCGACACCTCGGTCCGCACCCCGATCAAGGCCCAGCCGATCGATCCGCCGACCCTGTCGATGCGCTTTGCCGTGAACGACTCGCCGATGGCGGGCCGCGAGGGCACCAAGGTGACCAGCCGCATGATCCGCGACCGCCTGGAGCGCGAAGCCGAATCGAACGTGGCCATCAAGATCACCGAATCGGCCGACAAGGACAGCTTCGAGGTCGCCGGTCGCGGCGAACTTCAGCTGGGCGTGCTGATCGAGACCATGCGCCGCGAAGGCTTCGAGCTGGGCATCAGCCGTCCCCGCGTGCTGTTCGGCACCGACGAGAACGGTGGCAAGACCGAGCCTTACGAAAGCGTCCTGATCGACGTGGACGATGAGTTCTCGGGCACCGTCGTGGAAAAGATGGCGCTGCGTAAGGGCGAAATGACCGACATGCGCCCCTCGGGCGGCGGCAAGACCCGCATCAGCTTCATCGCCCCCTCGCGCGGCCTGATCGGCTACCACGGTGAATTCCTGTCCGACACGCGCGGCACGGGTATCATGAACCGCCTTTTCGACAAGTACGGCCCCCACAAGGGCAAGATCGAAGGTCGCAAGAACGGCGTGCTGATCTCGAACGGCGCCGGTGAAGCCAATGCCTACGCGCTGGGCCCGCTCGAAGAGCGCGGCATCCTGTTCGTCGGCGTGGGCGAGGCCCTGTATGAAGGCATGATCATCGGCGAGAACGCCAAGCCCGAAGACCTCGAAGTCAACCCGATGAAGTCGAAGGCGCTGACCAACTTCCGCGCCAGCGGCAAGGACGATGCCGTCCGCCTCACGCCCCCCAAGGTGATGACGCTGGAGCAGGCCATCGCCTACATCGATGACGATGAGATGGTCGAAGTGACTCCCAAGAACATCCGTATCCGCAAGGCCGAGCTCGATCCCAACGAGCGCAAGAAGGCCAGCCGTCGTAAGGACTCGTAAGAGTTCTTTACTGTTGAGAGATCGCAGGAAGGCCGGGGGGAAACCTCCGGCCTTTTTGTTTGGGTTTCAAGAAAGGAGATGATGCGAGGGGGTTACCCCCTCGCGCTCCCGGGTTTTGTCCACGTTGCGCTTCGTTCGATTGGGTTGGGGCGTTTGAGGGGATGAAATTCACTGCCTGCGGCGCTTTGGGGGTGGTACAAATTTTTTGGGGTTGTCGGGGCCATGCTCGCTGCCCGAAAGGATGGCCATGCTGGCACAAGATGATGTCTGGGGGCTTACGGAGAAGGAAAGGCAGACCTTGCGCCTCATGGTGCGGGGGCATGATGCCAAGTCTATTGCCTCCAGCCTTGGTCTCTCCGTTCACACCGTCAACGAGCGGCTGCGCGATGCCCGCCGCAAGATGACCGTCTCCAGCAGCCGCGAGGCCGCCCGGCTGCTGCTGCAAAAGGAAGGCGAGACAGCCCCCCATTCTCTTGGGGACACGGAAATGGGGGAAGACCCGGGCCAGTCCAAAGCGAATGAGAACAAGGCGCCGGTCAACGGCGTGGAGCGTTCGAAACGCTCCATCTGGATCATCGCTGGAGTTCTGCTCATGCCCCTTCTTCTCGCCCTTCTGGCCCTCAGCCCCTTGGCGCAGATCGATACCACACCGCCTGCGCCCAACGCTGAAAGCGCCCATTCCCAAACCGCCGAGACGGCGAGCCAATGGCTGTCACTGGTCGATCAGGACAAATGGGACAAAAGCTACAAGGCCACCGGCAAGGCCTTCCGCAAGCTGAACACCGGGCAAGTCTGGGCAGCGACATCGCAAAAGATGCGCCAATCGCTGGGCAGAATGATCGCGCGCAGCTTTTCCAGCGAGGAAAACCTGCCCGCACCGCCCTACGGCTATCAGGTGGTGAAATTCCACACCCGCTACGCCAACAAGCCCGACGCACTGGAAACGGTCTCCCTCGACCAGGAAGACGGCCACTGGCGTGTCGTGGGCGTAACGGTGGAGTAATCATCTCCCCCGCAACAGAGAGGCCAAACGCAAGGACAAGGAACCACCGCCCTGTCGCCGGAAGACGTTATGGGAGCGCGAGGGGGTAACACCCTCGCATTTTCCTTTCTTCCCCCGGCCTTGCCCTCATGATAAAATCTCCGCACGGAAAACCGACACCAAGGCTCCTGCCATGTCCCGCCAAGGCAAACTCTGGTTCCGCCGCAAGACCTATGGCTGGGGATGGACGCCGGTTTCTGTCGAAGGCTGGCTCAGCATCGGTGCCTATCTGCTGATCATCCTCGCGCTTCATGCCGCCAGGAACGCCAGCCCCGCCCTTTCCTTTGCCGGCATCGCCCTCGCGACAGCGGGACTGATCGCGCTCGGCTTCCTCAAGGGTGAGCCACCCAAGTGGCAATGGGGCCACCGGGACCGCTAAGCACTTCACACAGCGCGTCTTTCACCTCGACTCATGGAGAGTCAGAGGCGGTTCATCCCGTCTGGCGCCGCAACCGCCCCCTGAACGGCCGCTTCGCGACGAAGCGCAGGAACAGAATCGAAAGGCGATCCTTTCCAGCCACATCTGCCAATGTTTTACCCTGTCAATCACGGCATTGCGGACAGTAAACACTCCGCAAAGAAAGGCATGGTAAAAATACTGGGGTGAATTGAATGGCCATGAAAAGCTTCGTCGTCGCCGGCAATCTTGCCGCCTTCCTGCTCCCCTATCCGGCTTTTGGCCAGAATTCTTCACCCTCCCCTGAAACACCTCCACAAACACAAGACGCACCCAAACAGGATCAACAACCCCAGCCGCATATTTCACCCGTCTATTTCGGCGTGACAGGCGGCAGCCTCGGCGTCGGGCCTGAGGTATCCTATGCCATCAACCGCTATGTCGGCGTGCGCGGCAACATCACCTTTCTCAACGTCTCGCATGATTTCCACTCCGGCGGCCTGCCCTATCACGGCGAGGCACATCTCGGCTCGGGCGGGCTGATGCTGGACTTCCGCCCCTTCGGCGGCGGCTTCTTCATCTCGGGCGGCGCGCGGCTGAACAAGAACAAGCTGCGTGCCAAATCGACCTTCAACGGCGTGATCGTGATCGACGGCGTGACCTACACCTCATCGCGCACGGGCACGCTGCTGGGCTATGCCGATTTCCCGGCGGTGGCGCCCACATTCACCTTCGGCTACGCGGGCACGCTGCGCCGCGGGATCAAGGTGGGGATCGAGGCCGGGGCGATGTTCATGGGCTCCGGGCGGGTCTATCCTTTCACCAACACCGGCCCCACTGTCTCGCCAAGCCGCCTGGAGGCCCAGCGCGCCGGACTGCAGCGCGAGTTGGACAAATATGAGGTCTATCCCATCGTCCAACTGACAGCAGGATATCGGTTTTGATGCGTCGGAAAGAATAAAGAAATCATGCGAGGGGGGGCTTTGTTGGCCGCATGTCTCAAGAGGCATGCTTGCGCCCTCGCCCTCCCGGACGCGTCCATGCTGCGCTCAACGGCATCGTCGGGGCCTGCAAGCAGAGCGCAGCAAGCCTCCCATGCCGGCACAACCATCGCTCAACGTAATATCTGCCAGCAGCCCTTGAAGTATCCGCTCAACACCCATCGGATGGCCGAAAACCCACCCGCCACAACAGATCGAACATCGCCTGCCCCTCAGCCATGGTGGCCTTGCCGGTCTCCATTTCACCCAGCACGGATTTCGCCGCCTGAGCCAGCAATTGCGCTTTCCAGCTGACCTCATGCAGATCGGCATGAGTCATCTGAACCGTCTGCCGGTCGCTTCGCTCAGACGGTCCAGTGCCGTCTGAAGGATTGGATGCCATGGATGGGCTTCCTTTCACTGCGGATCATGGCCATAACTCAAAAAGCCGATCGGCCCGCTGACAAGAACGCAGGCGTTACACCGATTATCCTGAGCCGTAACATGCGATGGACTGCATGTCTGTTACGAATTGTGTATCCGGATCGGGTCGCCTCCGAACCGGATACACAAAACGTCGACTTCAACATGGGAGCGTTACAGTCCACGCATCCAGCTTATCGTATTGATACGATAAGGCCAGTGCCTCCAGTATAAATAATTCATCCGATTTGACTGTCTTCCGGCGCCGAGAGCTGCCCCTGCAACACCACACCGGATCGAACACCCCTTTCGACCATGGCAAGGCCCGGCCTACCCCCAGACTCACCCCTACAAATGTAGGATATCGCAGCCCATGCACCGCTCATCGAAGCTGAACCTCGGCTGCAAGCGCCGTCCCGTTTTCGTTCAGTTGGAAAGCCCCATATCGGTCTCACAGACGGCGACTCGCCAGGGCCGAACAGGGGTTCCAGCCCGGCCGCCGACAGGAGAGCTACGATGAACGTCAAGTTCGGAACAGTGATGCGCAAGGCCGCCATGGCCGCCGCACTGGTTGCCACGGCCGCGACCGGCATGATGGCCACCACCGCTGAAGCCCGCCCCGGCTGGGGTGGCGGCTGGCACGGCGGCTACCATCGCGGTGGCGGCGCCGGCGCGGTGATTGCCGGCGGCATCGTCGGCGCGGCGCTGGGTGCGGCCATCGTCGACAGCAGCCGCCCGCGTTACTACTACCCGGCTGGCTATGGCTACTATGCCCCGCCCCCGCCGCCCCCGCCCTATTACTACGGTGGCTATTACCGCCCCTGGGCCTGGCATGACGGTTACTACTGGGATCACTGGGGTCACCGTTACTACGGCCACCGCGGCTGGTAACACGCCTTTCTGATTGTCCGACTTCTGGTCGCCCTGCCCTTCTCCCCCTCCCGGCAGGGTGCCCCAAACTTGAGCGCATGGCCCTCTCTTCCCCTTGTGGAGGGCCATGCGCCTTTTTCTTGCCCCCTCCTCCTGCAGCGCTTCCGCGCAAGGCAGCCCCCTCGCCAAACCGGGCCGACAGGTCTATGGGCCTCCCGATGACTTCGTCCGACACATTTCCCGCGCTCCCCGCCCGCATCGAGGATCTGCGCGTCGCCCTCTTCAGCGGCAATTACAACATGGTCACCGACGGCGCGAACAAGGCGCTGAACCGGCTGGTCGGCTATCTGCTGGCCAAGGGCGCTCAGGTGCGCATCTATTCGCCCACCGTGCCCAATCCCGCCTTCAAGCCCACCGGCGATCTGGTCAGCGTGCCCAGCTTCGCCATTCCGGGCCGCGCCGAATATCGCATCGCCAGCGGCCTGCCGCGTTCCGTGCGGCGCGATCTGGATGCTTTCCAGCCCAACATCGTCCACGTCTCCTCGCCCGATGTGACGGCCCATCGCGCCGTCAGCTGGGCGCGGGACCGCGGGCTGCCCGTGCTGGGCAGCGTTCACACCCGCTTCGACACCTATCCGCGCTATTACAACATGGCCTGGATCGAACCGCTGCTCACCGCCCTGCTGCGCCGCTTCTACCGCCGCTGCGACGGGCTTGTCGCGCCTTCGGAGAGCTTCGCGCAGGTGCTGCGCGACCAGCGCATGAATTACGACATCTCGCTATGGTCGCGCGGCGTCGACCGCGAGATCTTCAATGCCGAGCGCCGCGATCTGGCCTGGCGCCGCTCTTTGGGCATTGCCGATGATGAGGTGGCCATCGGCTTCCTTGGCCGTCTGGTGATGGAAAAGGGCCTCGACGTCTTCGCCGACACCATCGAGGAACTCGAACAGCGCGGTGTGCCCCATCGCGTGCTGGTGATCGGCCAAGGCCCGGCGCAGGGCTGGATGGAGGCCCGCCTGCCCAAGGCCGTCTTCGCCGGTTATCAGGCTGGCACCGATCTTGGCCGCGCGGTGGCGGGGATGGACGTGCTGTTCAACCCCTCGATCACCGAGACCTTCGGCAATGTGACTCTGGAAGCCATGGCCTGCGCCCGCCCCGTCGTGGCCGCCGAGGCCACCGGCAGCGAGAGCCTCGTGGATGATCGCGTGAATGGCCGCCTGATCCGTCCGGGTGCGGTGCATGCCTTTGCCGAGGCCTTGAAGGTCTATCTGACCGATGCCGATCTGCGCGCTTCTCACGGCGCTGCGGGCGAGGCGCGCGCGCGGGACTTCAGTTGGGATCGGATCAACCAGTCCGTGGCTGACACCTATCTGCGGTTGATCCGGCAGAGGGCTCGCAAGGCGTAAGGGTTGAAGCAGGGGGTATTACACCCCCTGCACCCCCGTGACGTCTCCCGGCGAGAGGTTGCGTTGGGCCTTGGCCTCGCGGCACGGCTTACTGTGGGGCATCGTTTTTCCCTGCGGGGCCGCTATTCCGGTTTCAGGATACCAATGGTGCGCAGCCATTGCTCGGCCAGAACTGGCCAGTGGCTGATCGGATGATTGGTCGGTCGCAGTCCAAAGGCATGTCCACCTTGTGCGTACAGATGCATTTCAGTGGGAACGCCCGCTTTTTGCAGCGCCACGTAATAGGCCAGGGATTGCTCCACCCCATCCACGTCATCGTCTTCGGCCTGCAGCAGAAAAGTGGGCGGCGTGTCCCGCGTCACATGAATGTCCGGACGCAGGCTCAAGTCCGTTTCGTGGCGCGTGGCGTCATCGTCATCCTCATGCACCCACAAATGGCCGGGGTAGATCGCCATCGCGAAATCAGGGCGACTGCTCAATCCATCCGCATCATCCACAGGCCGGTAGGTCCGCTGAGCAAAATGTGTGCTCACGGCAGCGACCAGATGCCCTCCTGCGGAAAAGCCGATGACCCCGATCTTGTGAGGGTCGATCCCATATTGCCCGGCCTGTTGGCGCAACAAGCCGATCGTGCGCTGAGCATCCTGAAGGGCTGTCTGCACCTTCGGGTAATAGCGATGCCCATCCTTCATTGTCGGCCCGGAATCCGGCACGCGATATTTCAACAACACGCAGCTTATCCCGCGAGAGGTCAGCCAATCGCAGACCTCCGTGCCCTCAAGATCCATGGCCAGAATTTGATAGCCGCCGCCCGGGAACACGACCACCGCAGCGCCGGTGTTCAGGCCTTTCGGGGTGTAAACTGTCATGGTCGGTCGGCTCACATTGGCAACTCTGGCCCACCACGCATTGCCCGGAGGCGGCCCGACCGTTTCCGGTTCTGGATCAGGCATGGCATCGGGCACGGCGCCGGGCCATATCGGTCTTTGCGGATGATCCGAAGAGGGCGGCCACGGAGCGCCTTGTGCAGCCACCAAGGGACCGGAGAGGCAAAGCATAAGCACGCAAGCTACAAATCTTCGCATGGGATCAGTCCTGCTTTTCCACCATGTCCAGCGATATGGCGTGGCGGAACCACCGCAATCAAAGCATATTATCTCGACAGAGCCATGAAGCGGATTCATGCTTTCCTGCCACCGGAGGCACTCTCTCTACACACAACGGAGAGGCCTCGCGCCACGACCGGGAGCCAATACCCTTTCGCCGGGAGACGTCATGGGAGCGCGAGGGGGTAACCCCCTCGCATCATCCACCTTCCCCCTTGAACAGACGGATGCAATTTCCCGCCGCCTCCCCTACATACCCCCTTATGGCCGACCTTTTCCAAGCCGATCCCCCGCCGCGTGCCGAGGCGGTTGCTCCGCCCACCGCGATGCCTCTGGCCGAGCGCCTGCGCCCGACATCTCTGGCGGAGGTCATCGGGCAGGAACATCTGACCGGCCCGGATGGCGCCATCGGGCGGATGGTGGGTGCCGGACGGCTGTCGAGCATGATCCTGTGGGGTCCGCCGGGCACGGGCAAGACCAGCATCGCGCGGCTGCTGGCCGATGCGGTGGGCATGCGTTATGCGGCGGTCAGCGCGGTGTTTTCGGGCGTGGCGGATCTCAAGCGGATCTTCGCCGAGGCCGAGGGCGCGCTGACCCTGCATGGCCGCCCGACGCTGCTTTTTGTGGATGAAATTCATCGCTTTAATCGCGCCCAGCAGGATGGCTTTCTGCCCTATGTGGAAAAGGGCACGGTCACGCTGGTGGGGGCCACCACCGAAAACCCGAGCTTCGAACTCAACGCCGCTCTGCTGAGCCGCGCGCAGGTGCTGATCCTCCACCGCCTCTCGCCCGAGGCGCTGACCACCCTGCTGGAACGCGCCGAGGAGGCCGAGGGCGTGCCCCTGCCCCTCACCAAACCCGCGCGCGAAGCCCTGATCGCCTCCGCCGATGGCGACGGGCGTTTTCTGCTGGGTCAGGTCGAGACGCTGTATACCGCCTCGCTGATGGAGCCGCTGGGGCCTGCCGAATTGGGCCAGTTCCTCAACCGCCGCGTCGCCGTCTACGACAAGGACCGTGAGGGCCATTACAATCTGATCTCGGCGCTTCACAAATCCCTGCGCGGGTCGGACCCGCAGGCGGCGCTTTACTATCTGGCGCGCATGCTGACGGCGGGGGAAGATCCGCTCTATGTGCTGCGCCGCCTCGTGCGTTTTGCCAGCGAGGACATTGGCCTCGCTGATCCTCAAGCGCTGGTGCAATGCCTGGCGGCCAAGGACTCCTACGATTTCCTCGGCTCGCCGGAGGGGGAGCTGGCGATCGCTCAGGCCTGCCTCTATTGCGCCACAGCGCCCAAATCGAACGCGGGTTATGTGGCGTGGAAGGCCGCCGCCGCCACCGCCAAGGCGACAGGATCGCTGATGCCGCCCGCCAACATCCTCAACGCGCCCACCAAGCTGATGAAGGAGATCGGCTATGGCAAGGGCTATGCCTATGACCACGATCAGGCGGATGGCTTTTCCGGCGCCAATTACTGGCCCGAGGAGATGCAGCCCCAGACCTTCTACCGCCCGGTGGAGCGCGGTTTCGAGCGCGAAATCCTCAAACGCCTCGAATGGTGGGAGCGCAAGAAGCGCGAACGGCAGGACGAGCGCTGACGATGGAGATCGCGTCCGGGCGGATCGACAACCCCGCCTCGATCTCGGCTGACGGGATCGCGCAGGCTTGCGCGCAGCATGGCGAACTGACGCTCCAGTTCAGCCGCGCCGACGCCTATGATCCGGCGAAACTGGCCGCCCTGAACGAAGCATGCCGATTGGCGGGCGAGGCATTATGCGTGCGTTTCTATGGTCATTACGGCGATCAGTTCGACGCCGCATGGCTGCGCCATCTGCCCGAGGTGCGCACTCTATCCGTCGATTGCCTGACGCAGATCGTGCATGAGGAAGAGATCGGCCGCCTTCCCCGGCTGACACGCCTGTCTTTCGGCGTCTTCGAGCTGAACCGGCCCGATCTGCTGGAAACGCTCGACCTTGCCCGGCTGAAAGGGCTGACGCTGGTGGAGAACCGCAAGCGCAATGTGGATCTCTCGCCCTTGGCGCGGGCCACATCGCTGACTCAGCTTTTCATCCACGGCCATTCGAAAGGCATCGGCGCCATTGCCAGCCTGCCTGATCTGCGCAGGCTGACGCTCAGCGCCTATGCAAAAAGCAATGGGCTGGGCTTTATCGCCGATCTTCCGCAGCTTGAGGCGCTGACGCTGATCCTTGGCGGGCGCGCCACCATCGATGACCTGTCCAGCCAGACGCTGGGCATGCTGCAGATTCTGCGCCTTCGCGGCTTGGCCACGCTGGGCGACCTGTCACGCTTCCCTGCCCTGACGGCGTTGCGGGTCGAGGACCAGCTCCAGCTGCTGCAGCTCGATCTGAACGGTGCGCAGCTTGAGCGCCTGTCGCTGTTCAACTGCCGCAAGCTGGCCGCCCTGCCGGGGCTGGAAAGCCAGCAACGCCTGCGGGAGTTTTCCGTGTTCGGCACGATGCTGGATCTCGATGCGCTGCGGGATCGCGACTGGCCCGCCACCGCGCGCTCCATCCGCCTGAACGGCGCCAGCAAGGCCTGGAACGAGGATGCAAGGCAGCGTCTGGCCGCCAAAGGCCTGAACGAACAGCAGGAGCTATGGCCCTGACACGCTCAGCCGCTCCGGATGGCGGCGGCGCCCTTACCTCGGCCTGACGCCGATCTCCTCCATCGACTTGCGGCCACCCATCTGCTGATAGGTTCGATAGGTTTCCGCAAGCGCGTCCTGATCCTGCGTGATCACCCTCTGCGCTGAATTCAGCACCGACCTGTCCGCGCCCCAATGGTTTGTCCCGAAGCGATGCTCCTGCCGGATCAGGCTGCGCGTATCACTCATATGGTACTGAATCTCGCGGATCTGATCCTCCAGCGCGGCAAGCTGCTGCTCGCGATCCCCATCCGGCAAAGCGCCCCGGCCGACCGAGCCGCGCCCATCATGCCGCTCGATCAGCCGCCGGTGCGCCTCGGCCTCGGCCATCGCGCAGGGATGCACCGAAATATCGCTGCGCCGGCGCACATCTTCGGCGCAGGCCCGCGACAGAAAGGTCGGCGCGCCATCGGCATCCGTGTTGTATTTGAACCAGGCCAGCGGAGGATCATCCATCAACGGCGGATCTTCTTCCTGAGCATACGCCCCGGAAGGCAAGATCAGGAAAAAGGCCGGAATAATCCATGTATAGCGTGATGCGTTGTTCATAACGCCAACTTCGCCTTTTGGCGCATCCGAGTCCAGATTTAATCCCATAGTCGCGGATCAATCCGCTCAACAAACAGCGCGGCATTAATGGGATGTTCACGCCTTACCGCCCAAAGGGCCCGCGGCGCCAAGGCTTTTCCGAATCCCCCCGACTGCGGGTTTGCCGGGCACCAATGTCGATGACATGCACCGAACCCTCGGTGCCAAACGTCCTCTGGAATTTCAGGGACGCTCCTTTCCGGCACGTTCTCGCGACCATCTCGCGCCCGTGCCACCGGAGGCTTTCTCAATCTTCACACCATCTGCACCGCAGATGGTGACCCCTACGGGAATCGAACCCGTGTTTCAGCCGTGAAAGGGCCGCGTCCTAACCGCTAGACGAAGGGGCCGAAGCCTGATGTATTGCCTTCTTCCCGAAGGAAGAATGGTGCCGGCTAGAGGGTTCGAACCCCTGGCCCCCTGATTACAAATCAGGTGCTCTACCAGCTGAGCTAAGCCGGCACGTTTCTGCTAGAGCAAGGCCCCCATGCCCTATGCCACGCCAAAGGTCCAGCCCTCGGTGAGCGCGATTTTGCCTGTCAGCGTGGATGGATGCCACAAATCCTCTCGCGCCGCCTGGCCACGCAGCCATGCCGCCGTCATCAGCGCATCGGCGGCATGGTCGGCGATGGGGGCATCGGCATCCTCCACCGCTTCGCTCTGGCACCCCAGCGCCACCAGCGCCGCCGCCAGATCGCCGCGTGTTCGCACCTTCGAGCGCCCCGCGCTGCGCCCCGCCGCCATCGCGGCCAGCGTGGTGTAGATCTCCACCACCACGCGGCCCTTCTGCGGCAGCGGGTCCATCGGCCAGACCGTCACCTCACGCGGCAGGCGATGGAACAGACGCATCCCCGACAGCGATCCCTTCCCCACCTGCCCTGCCCCCACCAGATTAAAATTGCTGGTCGGGCGGCATCCGGCCAGTGCCTGCGCATGTTCGGTCACCCGCATGCGACCGCGCCCGCCGGGCTGGCCTTCCGCACCGAACAGGTCGCCCTCGCGCAGGCCATGGCGGCGAAAATAGCGGCTCGCCTGCGGGTGGTCGACGAAGCTGGAGACGCCCAGATGCGGCTCATCCACGCAGATCGCCTCGACCAGCGCCCAGAGATCGCGCGCCGTTTCGGGGCTATCCTGCCAGCCGGGGAAGAAGGCGCCCTGGTCGGCATAAGCCAGCGACTGGCCAAGATCGAAGCCGATCAGCGTCTCTGGCGGGGTCTCCTTCAGCAGCCAGTCCAGCACCTCGATGCGCGACCAGACATGGCCGGGGCGGACCAGCGTGGGCATCGGGTCTGCCGCGCCGATGATCGCCACGGCAATGCCCTTGTGCCGCTCTCCGCTGGCGCCGGACCAGTCGACGGCGGCATAATGGGTGAAGCTTGGGTGAGGCATTGCAGGGGTTCTAGAAGAAGAAAGCGGAAATGCGAGGGTGTTACACCCTCGCGCTCCCATTTTTGGGGAAGCGCCCGGCAGGGTGGGTTTAGCACTGGCCGAGGTGGTTCAGCACGAAGTCGGCTCTTTCCTTGACCGGGATCTTGGGCAGGACGATCGGGGCATAACCCAGTTCGCCGTAAGCGATCAGCAGGCGGTCATATTCAGCAATGGCCTCCGCCATATCATGGCGGCGCTCGTGATCCCCGGCGTAGATTTCGGGCCAGGGCGGCGTCAGAAAGACGCTGTGATGATAGCGGGGGAAAGGCGCCAGCGTGATCCGCACCGCCTGGCCGGTGGCGTGCTGCAAGGCCACCGCCGCATCCACAAGGCCGCGATCGAAGAAGGTCCACGGGCCCTTGGGCGCAAGATCGCGATCCCGCGCCGCCAGATCCAGCGCACGCCGAGCAAAGCCCGCCAGATCCACCCATGGCAGCGCGCCACCATCGCCGAGCAATTCTTCCGCGACGATCCGCCGTCCGGGCTCCGCAACCGCCCCGAACCCTCGCCCGGCCAGTTCCGCCAGCAGGGTGGATTTACCCCCGCCCGAACAGCCCGAGAGGATCACATGGCGGGAGGGACTCATCGTGCCGGTCATCATCGTCACTTTCGCAAAGGCGCATCGCGCCGGGGAATGGCAGCCTTCCTGCAACCTGACGTTTGTCGAAGCTGCTTGTTCATTCGTCGGCGCCTCCTGCCTTTGATGGAGGCCTGTGGGGCCCTGATCGAGGATCGGGCGCATCCCGCGCGGCTTGCGCCTAGGACCGGATCAGCGGCGGCTTTGCCCTGGCCTCCGCAAAGAGGCGCGGGGGCCTTCACCCCGCCCCCGCCGGAGGAGCACCGATCATGTCCACTGCCACGCTTCGCACGCTTGCATCGCTCGCCCTGTCCTGCACCGTGGCGGCCGCCCCCGCCATGGCCGCATCGGAAGCACCGCAACGCTTCGTCCATTATGCCGATCTCGATCTGACCACCCGCGCCGGTCAGGATGCGCTGCATCACCGCGTGCTGCGCGCCGCCGCCGAGGTCTGCGAACGCCCTGCCCCCGGCGATTTCGGACCGATGCGCGAGATCTACGCCCAATGCCGCGACACCGCCCTGACCGGCGCGATGACTCAGGTCCATATGGCCTTTGCCAATGCGCGCGGCGGCAAGGCGCTGGCCAGCAATGAGGTGAAGGTCACGCCCCCTGCCCGGTAAAGCCGGCACCTTCACCTGCCCCGCAGCCTCCGGGACCTGATCCCGGGGGCTGCGCCTTTTTCAGCCGCGCCCCACCAGAGCGCGCGCATTGGCCAGATAGCTGCGGCCGATCCGCAGCTGCGCGCCATCGCTCAAAACGGCATGCCAGGTGCCGAGGCCATCATGGCACAGCTTGGCGATCATGTCCCGCCGCACGATGGTCGAGCGGTGCAGGCGCAGGAAGCGTGCAGGATCGAGCCGCTGCTCCAGCACGCTGATCGTCTGATGCAGCAGAAAGCTGCGCGGGCCGACATGCAGGCGCATATAGTCGCGCTCGGCCTCGATGCGGTCGATGTCCTGCGCGGCGATGCGGATCACCTCGGAGCGGTGCGGCACCCAGAATTCCTCGACCCATTCCGGCGTTTCGGCTGGCGCGGGGCGTTCCACGCGCAGGGTTTCGGCGATGCGGGCGATGGTTCTGGCCAGCTGTTCGGGCGTAACGGGTTTGAGCAGATAGCCCACCGCCGCCACATCGAAAGCGGCGACAGCAAACTGGTCGAAAGCGGTGCAGAAGATGATCGCCGGGCGGGCCACCTTGCCTTCCAGCGCCCGGGCCACATCCAGCCCGTCCAGCCCCGGCATGGAAATATCCAGCAGCACGATCTCGGGCGAGAGCGCCTCGATCATCCGCAGCGCCGCCTCGCCATCGGAGGCCGTGCCCACCAGCTGCACCGCCGGAATGGCCGCGCAGAGGATCTGCAACCGCTCGATGGCCAAAGGCTCATCATCGACGATCAGGGTTCGCAGCGCACGCTCAGCAGCCATGGCGCACCAGCGGCAGGGTCAGGGTGACGGTGAAACCGCCTTCGGGCCGCGCCTCCCAATGGCAGGCCGCAGCGCTGCCGAAGCGCGCCGTCAACCGGTCGCGAACATTGCGCAAACCCACACCGGTGCCGCCTTCAACTGCGGCGATGGGATCGCCATCATCCTCGACGCGGAGCGTGACCCTGTCCCCCTCCTCCCGCGCGGCAATGCGGATCGTCACCGGGCGGCGCGAGCGCGACACGGCATATTTGACGGCATTTTCCACCAGCGGTTGCAGGATCAGCCCCGGCACGCAGGCGTGAAGCAGCGCCTCGGGCACATCCATGCTGACCAGCAGCCTGTCGGGAAAGCGCACCCGCTCGATATCGAGATACAGCCTTTGCAGCATGATTTCGTCAGACAGAGGCACATCCTCGGTGGGATCGCCGGTCAGGCTGGTGCGGAAGAAGGTGGCCAGATTGATGATCATCTGCTCGGCCTGCTCGCGCTTGCCGGTCAGGATCAGCGAGGAGAGCGCATTGAGCGTGTTGAACAGGAAATGCGGATTGACCTGATAGCGCAGCGCCTTGAGTTCGGCGGCTTGAGCCGCCGCGCGCAAGGCCGCCTCGCGCCGTTCCAGCGCGGCGGCCCGCACCGCATAGCTGAGCGCCAGATAGAGCGCCGACCAGGCAATGAAGAAGAAATAGCCATTCACCGCCTGATCCACGATGGATTGCAGCGGCGTCATCCCCTCATCCGATGTGTTGCGCATCATGCCGACGCTGAGCGCAGGGGCTCCCGGCACCACCGGGGGCGCCGGCGGGGTGGGCGGCAGAGGGGGCAGGTCTTCGGCCTTCGGGGCCGTCCAGTGCCAGCTCATCGCCACACCCTCGCCGATATGGCTGAACATGTACCAGTTGAAAGCCGAATAGGACAGGGCAGCAGGCACCGCGAGCATCAGCGCCAGCCCGACACTGATGCGCAGCCTGGCCCCGGCCACCCGGCGCATCAGCAGGTAAAAGAGCACCGTGACACCGGCGCTGAACAGCGAGACGACCGCCCGCTTGCCCAGCATGCCGGTCTGATCGTGATGATAGAGCGCCATCGATCGCAGCGACCAGATGGTCAGATAGAAAGCCCAGAAACAGGCGATCGACATCAGGGCGACCGAAGGCGCAAGCCGTGCGGCGGGTGGTTCCTCGGATTGCATCCGCTCAACATAGCCTGAATGGCGGCAAGAAACATGGGCCGACATGTCGTTGGTCGAAAGCGGTCGGCCGCCTGCCGAAATCCCGGGGCCCGCAGGTCCGCGAAAAAACTTTACCCCCGCGCGACGGAAGCGGCGCCGCGCCGCGTTCAACCGGCATCCGCCCCCGAAAGGCGGATGCTCGTGGATGATCGAACCTTCAAGGAGACCCTTATGCGCCTCTCCCCTCTTCTGCTGGCCAGCATGGTGCTGGCCATGCCAGCTCTCGTTCAGCCCGCCATGGCCCAGAGCGCCGATGATGCGCCGGCTCACGGAAAACCCCTGACGCTTGACCAGTTCCTTTCGCGCCAGACCGCGCGTATCATGGCCGCCGACACCGATGGCGACGGCCGCATCAGCAAGGCCGAAATGATGGCCGCCGGTGCGGGAGGCAAGGGCGAGAAGGCGGGCGGCAATCCCGAACGCCGTTTCGACCGGATGGACACCAACCATGACGGCTATCTGGACAAGGATGAAATCCGCGCCGCCCTCACCGCCCGGTTCCAGCGCATGGACCGCAATGGCGATGGCGTCCTCACGCCCGATGAGCGCATGGGGCAGCGGGGTGGCAGGCAGCGCGCGAATCAGGGCGCTCAGGGTGGCGGTGACATGCCCGCCCCAGCGCAGCAGCCTTGATCCTGTGGCGCCCTGCTCTGCTATGCGCTCTGCTGCCTGCGCGAGTCCGGCTTGACCACGCAGGACCCGGATACCGCGCTGATCGCGCAAGACCCGGATGCCGCGCTTGTCGCGCGGATGGGACAGGGCGACGAGGGGGCGGTGCGTCAATTCGTCACCGCCCGCCTGCCGCGCGTGCTGGCACTGGGACTGCGCCTGCTGCGCGATCCGGCCGAGGCCGAGGATGTCGCGCAGGAGGCCTTTACCCGCGCCTGGCGTCAGGCGCCGCGCTGGCAGCCCGGGCAAGGCCGCTTCGACACATGGTTGCATACGGTGACGCTCAACCTGTGCCGCGACCGGCTGCGCCGCAAACGCCATGCCCCCGTGCCCGGTGGCGAGGACCTGCCCGATCCGCCCGATCCGCAGCCGGGCGCCGATGCCATGCTGGAAGCCTCCGCACGCGGACAGGCGGTGGCGCAGGCGATTGCCACCTTGCCCGAACGTCAGCGCGAGGCCATCCTGCTGGTGCATTATCAGGACCTTACCAACATCGCGGCGGCGGAAGTCATGGACATCAGCGTCGAGGCGTTGGAAAGCCTGCTGGCCCGCGGACGCCGCAGCTTGAAGCAGCATTTTGCCCAAAAGGAAGGTTGGCGCGATGAGTGAAGCCCTGACACCGACGCCAGTGCTGACGATGGCCCGCTTCGCCGAACTGGCGCAGGCCTATGGCGGCGAGATCGCCCGCTGGCCTGCCGAGGTGCAGGGCGCGGCCCGGCACATGGCGCAGGACCCTCAGGCCTCAGCCTTGCTGGCAGAGGCGGCGGCCCTCGATGCGCAGCTTGATCTCTGGACGGTGCCCGCGCCCTCACCACGCCTGCGTCAGGCTGTGACAGGATCGTGGCAGGCGCCGCTTGGTCGGCGCGTGCGGCTGTGGTGGTCGGCGCTGGGACTGGGCGCGGCACTGGCCGGTGCGGGGGCCGGATTGGCCTTTGCCTCGCTGAGCGGCGTGGCCCTGCCCTCCGCCTCCTCCAGCTTCGAGGCCACGGCCTTCGGCGATTTCAGCCCGGGAGAAGGATGATGAGTCCTTTTATGAGGAATCCGGGCAGCTTGCGGGTCGTCTGTCTGGTCTCGATCCTGCTCAACATCTTTCTGGTCGCGGGGGGGATTGCCGCCTTTTATCGCCTGCAGGCCAAAGCACCCATGATCGGTGCGGGCGCGATGCACATTGCGGGCGCCGATCTGCCCAAGGATGAGCGCAAGGCGCTGCGCCAGACCCTGCGCGCCGCCCGCAAAGAGGTGCAGCCCATGGTGCAGGACAATCGTGCCCGGCGCGACGAGGCCGCCAATCTGCTGAGCGCTCCCGTAGTCGATCAGCCTGCGCTGCTGGCGGCGCTGCAAAAGGTGCGCGAAGGCGATGTGGCCCTGCGCGCCCATGTCGAGGAGCGCGCGGTGCCCTTCATCGCCACCTTGCCTCAGGCCGATCGCATCAAACTGGCCGAAAGCCTGCAGCGCAAAGGGGTGCTGAAGAAAACCGCAAAATAGCGCGACGGAAAAACCGCCACGCGGCGTTCAAAAAGGGCAGACCCATAGAGGACAGCATCCATGCCGGTTTCCCATGCTCTCTCCCCTCAGGCGATCGCGCTCAACCGCTTCGGGCTGGGCGCCAGCCCCGGCGCCGCGCCCGCCGATCCGCGCGGCTGGCTGCTGGACCAGTTCGCACATTACGAGCCCCGCCCGGCCGGTTTCGCCGCCCTGCCCGATGCCGGGGCAATGGTCACCGCCTATCAGGCCGAACGCCGGATGGAGCGGAAAAACCAACCTCCCGCCCCTGCTGACGGGACCGGCGTGAAAGACCCCGCCCTGCTCGCCGCGCGTCAGGATTACGGGCAGCAGGTGCAGGCGCTCTATCGCGCGGCGGTGCAGGCGCGCAGCGATGCCGCGCTGCAGACTCAGGCGCCCTTCGTCGAGCGCATGGTCCATTTCTGGTCGAACCATTTCTGCGTTTCGGTCGATAATCAGCCCGTCACCGCCTATGCCGGTGCCTTCGAACGCGATGCGATCCGCCCCCATGTGTTGGGCCGCTTCGAGGATATGGCCATGGCGGTGGAGCATCACCCCGCCATGCTGATCTACCTCAACCAGAACCAGTCGATCGGCCCGAACAGTGTTGCTGCCCAACGTGGCGATCCGGCCAAGCGGCGGGGCCTGAACGAAAACCTCGGGCGTGAAATCATGGAGTTGCACACGCTGGGCGTGCGCAGCGGCTATACGCAGGCCGATGTCACCGAATTTGCCCGCGCGCTGACGGGCTGGTCGGTCTCGGGCGCGGAGAGCAACGAGCCCGGCACCTTCCTCTTCCGCGACCGCCAGCATGAGCCGGGCTCGCGCCAGATCCTTGGCCGCACCTATCATCAGTTGGGCGAACATCAGGCCCGCGCCGCTCTGGCGGATTTCACCCATGCGCCCGCCACGGCCACCCATATCGCCACCAAGCTGGCCCGCCATTTCGCCGGTGATACGCCCCCGCCCGCCATGGTCGAGCGGCTGGCGGGCGTGTTTTCCAGCAGCGGCGGCGATCTGCCCACGCTCTACAAGGCGCTGATCGACAGCCCCGAGGCCTGGCAGCCCCAGCCCCTCAAGTTCAAGACGCCCTGGGAATGGACCATCTCGGCCCTGCGCGGTCTGGGGCGCGGCGAGACCGGCGCGATCCAGATGGCTGCCGTGCAGCGCCAACTGGGCCAGCAGGTATGGAAGCCGGGCTCGCCCGCCGGATGGGACGATATCAGCGCCAGCTGGATCGCGCCCGATGCGCTGATGCGCCGCGTGGAATTCGCCCAGCGGCTGGTGTTACCGCTGGGCGACCAGATCGATGCGCGGGCGCTGGCACCGCGTTTGCTGCCCGCCTCGCTCGATCCGGCGACCGCCGGGCAGGTTGCCATGGCGGAAAGCCCGGCCAGCGCTCTGGCGCTGCTGCTGGTGTCCCCCGATTTTCTGCGGAGATAAACATGAGCCATCCCATTCTTGCCCCCCTCCTTGGCCGCCGTCGTTTCATCGCCTGCGCGGGTGCCGGGCTGGGCGCGATGCTGGTCTCGCCGCAACTGGTGCTGGCCGCCGCCCAGACCGAGCGGCGCTTTATCTTCATCATCCAGCGCGGCGCCGCCGATGGGCTGAACATCGTGGTGCCCTATGCCGATCCGGCCTATGCGCGGCTACGCGGCGATCTGGCCATCGATCCGGCCACGGCAACCAGGCTGGACGGCACCTTTGCGCTGCACCCCTCGCTGAAGCAGACCGCAGCGATGTTCGCGGCGAAACAGGCTTTGTTCGTGCATGCCGCCGCCTCCCCCTACCGTGACCGCTCGCATTTCGATGGCCAGAACGTGCTGGAGACGGGCGGCACCCAGCCCTACCAGACCCGCGACGGCTGGCTCAACCGCCTGACCGGCATGCTGCCCCCGCTGCATGGAGGGGATAGCGCGATTGCCATTGCCGCCACCGTGCCTCAGGCGCTGCGCGGGGGCGTGGAGGTCTCCAGCTATGCGCCCTCGGCCCTGCCTCAGCCTTCGGACGATCTGATGATGCGGGTGGGGCAGCTTTACGCCAGGGACGAGCAGTTCCACCCGGCATGGTCCGCCGCCCTGGCCGCGCGCGATCTGGCCGAGGGCACGGGCGCCAAGCAGGACCCGGCCTCGCTGGGGCATCTGACGGCCAGCTTCCTGACCAAGCCCGCAGGCCCGCGCATTGCCATGCTGGAAACCAGCGGCTGGGATACGCATAGCGGGCAGAACAACCGGCTCGCGGGGCAATTGAAGGCGCTCGACACGCTGCTGGCTTCTCTGCGCGACGGGCTGGGGCCGGTCTGGGCGCAGACGACCGTGGTGGTCGCCACCGAATTCGGGCGGACCGCCGCCGCCAATGGCACGGGCGGTACGGATCATGGCACAGGCTCGGTGGCCTGGGTGCTGGGCGGAAACGTGCGCGGCGGGCGCGTGGTGGCCGACTGGCCGGGGCTGGCGAATGGCCAGCTCTATCAGAACCGCGATCTGCGGCCCACGGTCGGTCTCGACGCTTTGATCGCCGGCGTGGCGGGGGAGGCACTGGCGCTCGACCCCGATCATGTGGCGCGGGTGCTGTTCCCGCTGGCAGGCGGGGCGCGTCCTGTGACAGGGCTGGTGTCGGTCTAGGCTCTGGCGGCCATCAATGCATGCTGCGAACCAGCAAAGGTGGCGAGCTAAAGATCGAAGGAAAATGCCCACTTAACAAGGGGCTGATACACCTCAGAGGAGGTGATGGCGGAGAGGCAGGGATTCGAACCCTGGATACCCTCACGAGTATGCCGCATTTCGAGTGCGGTGCATTCGACCACTCTGCCACCTCTCCGCAAGGTAGGAACAAAAGCCTTTTGGGAAGGCCCTCATCCGGTCGGGAGCCGCCCCCTAGCCAATGATTCTCACCTTGCCAAGCCCTTAAAACGACATGACGGTGGATTTTCCTCTCGCCTTGCTTGTTCTCCACAACCCCAGCGCCTATATTCAAGCTCATGGACCGTGCGAGTTTCTTTTCACCCCAGGCCGGCCGCCGCATCGATGTGCCGCGCGCCAGCCACGCCAGCTTTGCCATCGGCGATGTGGTACGCCATCGCGAATATGATTTCCGGGGCGTCGTCTTCGATATCGACCCCGTCTTCGCCAACAGCGAGGAATGGTACGAATCGATCCCCAAGGATCTGCGCCCCCGCCGCGACCAACCCTATTATCACCTCTTCGCCGAGAATGAGGATGGGGCCTATATCGCCTATGTCAGCCAGCAGAACCTGCTGGAAGACAGCGAGACCGGCCCGGTGGACCATCCCCAGCTCGAACAGATCTTCGAGGATTTCGACGGCTCACGCTATCCGCTGCGCCGCGCCATGAGCCACTAAGCAGCACACCAATCGCCGGATACGAAAAGGGCGCCCCGCAAGGCGCCCTTTTTGCTGTCTGCCCGTCGTGAAACCCTTAGCCCTTCAGCTTCCAGCCCGAACGCAGCATGCGATAGGCCGCAAAGCCCAGCACGATGTTCAACGCCAGCAGCCCCAGCGCGCCATGCAGCACGTCCTGATTCGTCGTGCCGATGTCGCTCTGCCCCAGAAAGCCGAAGCGGAAGCCGGAGATCACATAGAAGAAGGGATTCACCCGGCTCACCGACTGAAAGGCGGGCGACAGATTGTCGATCACGTAAAACGTGCCCGAGAGCAGCGCCATCGGCTGGATCACGAAATTGGTGATGGCCGCGTTATGATCGAACTTCTCGGCCCAGATCGAGGACATCAGGCCGATCTGCGCCAGCATCAGCGGCCCCATCAGCCCGAACCACACCAGCGCCCAGGGATGCGCCACACTCAGGCTGACCCCCGGCCACAGCAGCATCGCGCCCGCCAGAGCACAGCCCACCATAATGCCGCGCGTCATCGCGCCAGCCAGCATGCCCACCATCAGTTCTCCGGTGGAAAGCGGCGGCATCAGGAAATCGATGATCGTGCCCTGCATCTTGCCCGCCAGAAAACTGAAGGAAGCATTCTGGAAGGCATTGTTCATCATGCCCATCATGATCAGGCCCGGCGCCACGAAGGTGGCGAAGTTCACGCCCAGCACCATGCGGTTGCCGCGCCCCATCGCCACGGTGAAGATCACCAGAAAAAGCAGCGTGGTGACGGCAGGGGCCCAGATTGTCTGCGTATGCACCTTTAAAAACCGGCGGACCTCCTTCATATAGAGGGTCCACAAGCCCAGGCGGTTGACGCCATGGATGATCGGCACACCCTGCGGCGGGAAACCGCGCGGCAACAGGGCAGGTTTGACTTGCTGCGCCCCAAGGGCGTTTTCAGCGGCAAAGCGGGGTTGATCGGCCATGGCTAGGCGACTATCGGGGTCTTTCGCGGCTGGCAAGCGCCCGCTTGTCACCCACACTCGAATTTCGGACAATCGATGAGCTGGACCGACGAACGCATCGACAAATTGACCCGCATGTGGGAGGGCGGCTCGACCGCCTCCCAGATCGCGGAGGAACTGGGCGGAGTGAGCCGCAATGCCGTGATCGGCAAGGCGCACCGCCTGGGGCTTAAAGCACGCCCCTCACCCGTGAAGGCCAATGAGCGCTCGGACGATACGCCCGCCGCGCCCCCGCCGCCCCGCGCCCCGCGCCCGGTGGAAGCGGCTCCCGCAGCGCCCGCGCCTGCCGCTCCGCCGCCGCCGCGTGCTGCAGCGCCAGTGCCGCGTCCGGCCCCTGCCGCTCCGCCGCCGCCAGCACCCGTGGCTGCCGCGCCCGCTTCGGATGCGCCCGCTGCCGCGCCTTCGCCGCGCATCGTCTCGGTCGGCCCCGGCGGCTTCCTGCGTCAGGGCCCCGGCGATCAGCAGGCTCCGATCCCGCCGGCCCCGCCGCGCCGTCTGGTGCCCGCCAAGCCGAGCGCCGATGTGGCCGACAAGACCAGCCTGCTGGATCTGAACGACCGTATCTGCCGCTGGCCGATGGGCCACCCCGGCGAGCCCGACTTCCACTTCTGCGGTGACAAGGTGAACCCCGGTTTCCCTTACTGCGTCGAACATTGCGGCCGGGCCTATCAGGCGCAGCTGCCGCGTGGTGCGCGCCGTCCCCCTCCGCCCCTGCCTTTCGGTGGTCCCCGCCTGCGCTGAGCAGGTCGGGCCCCACCGGGCACGATTTTGATACAATTCGACGCGCGGTAGCCAGTTGTGGCCTACCGCGCGTTTTGCGATCAGCCTTGCGATGATTCGCACACACTTTCCTGCCTCACGACTGGCGCGGTGGCTGCCGCTTGCCGCGCCCACCGTGCTGGCAGGCATGCTGCTGATCGGCCTGCTGCTGCCGCTCTACTCCGACGAGGTGGGCTGGCGCCTTCAGGAACGCGCCGGGATCGACGGCGTGGACAAGCTGTTCTCCCAGCAATGCGGCCCCAACACGCTGGCCGGGCCGCCATGGTTCATGATGCCGGTGCGCTGGTATTCGGCGTTCTTCAATCTGGCATGGCCCGATCCTTTCGCGGTGCGCCTCTCGGGCGTGGCCTATGCGCTGGGCTGGGTGGCGATGCTGCTGGCGCTGATCCGTCAGGCCACCGCCGACCGCCTGCGCCGGGGCCAGCTGACGATGCTGTGCTGCGGGCTGATGGGTCTGGGCGTGATGCCATGGCTGCTGGTGTGGAGCCGCCCCGAGCAGCCCATCATCCTGTGCGCCACCGCCAGCCTGCTGATCGCCATGGGGCAAAGCCCCCGAAACGGCACGCAGCGCAACCAGAACGGCACGCGCCTGTGGGCCCCGCTGGCGATCCTGCTGCTGGGGGTGATTGCGCTCTCCTATCACTTCAAGGCGCTGATCCTGATGCCGCTGTTTGTTGCAGCGATGATCGCGGCCGCGCCCATGCGCCGCAGCTGGATCATGCAGGCGCTGTGTGCCCTCGCCCTGATCGCTGCGGCGGCGATTTCGGCCCATTACTGGTTCGCCCGCATGGCCTGCCCCGGCGACCCCATCCTTCAGGCCGATCACGCCAAACAAAGCCTCGGCCTGCAACTGCTGGGCGATGGCCGCTGGGCGATGGCGCCGCTGCGGCTGATCGCCAACTATCAGCTGCCGGTCTATGTGGCTCAGGCCGCGCCGGACATCACCCCCATGTCCAACTGGATGCTGCCCCATATCGTCAGCAAGGCCACGCAGATCGGCTGGACCATCGCCCTCAATCTGCTGTGGATCGCCGGCTTTGTGCTGGCGATCTGGGCGCTGGGCGCGGCGCTGTGGCGGCAAAGACGGGCCTTGCTCGATCTCGACAAGCGCATCGTGCTGGCAGGGGTGACGCTGCTTTGCGCCTCGGCTTGGTGCATGTCGCAGGTGGTGCGCAATGTCTATGAGGCCAGCTTCGTGCTGCCCTTGCTGGCTCTCACCTTTGCTCTGGCGCTCTGCGTCCCCCTGTCTCCGCGCCTGACACGCAGCCTGAGCCTTGTGGCCATCACCACCGGTCTGGCCCTGCCGATCAGCGCCATCGCCATTCTGGGGCTCTATGGCCCTTCGCTGGCACAGGTGGCGGATAAGGGTGGCTATCTGCCCAACCAGCCCTATTCGGTGGGCCTTGCCCATTACAGCACGCTGCGCACCCAAATTCTGCGTGCCGCCGCCGCTTGCGGCATCACGCCCGCCAACCATCCGGCGCATCTGCTGCTCGACGACATCACCTATTTCACCTTCATGGATGCCCCCTTGCCCGACCACAAGACCTCCGTGCTGGAACCGCGCTGGAGCGGCAGCCTGACCGATCCGCTGGCCTATCTGAAGCAGCAGCATGCCTCGGGCGTGGTGCTGGCCTGCGGCGCCCTGCCCCCGGCCCTGCGCGCAAAGGCGAAGGCCACGGGCGACGTCTGCTGCATCGGCGCGGACCAATGGCAAGGCGGCGCGGCGCAATGAGCGAGGCCCGCGAGGAAACGCCTCCCTCCTATCTCAAACTGTTCCATTTGCTGCGCCATGGCGTGGTGGCCTCGCTGGTCATGGGGCTGCTGGGCGGGCTGCTGCTGCCGCTCTACACCGATGAGGTGGGCTGGCGCCTGCAGGAACGCGCCTGGATCGACGGTTTCGACAAGCTCTATTCCGACCAGTGCGGCCCCAACACGCTCTCCCTGCCGCCCTTCTTTATGTGGCCGGTGCGCTGGTATTCGGGCATCTTCAACCTGCATTTCGCCGAGCCCTATTGGGTGCGGCTGTCGGGCGTGCTCTATGCCTGCGCTTGGCTCTATCTGCTGCTGGCGCTGATCCGCCGTCTGGCGCGCAACCGCACAGAGCGCCATATGATCGCGGTGATCGCCTGCACGCTGATCGGCCTTGGCTGCACCCCGCTGCTGATGGTGTGGAGCCGCCCCGAACAGCCGATCCTCCTCACGCTGACCGCCACGCTGCTGATCGCCAGCCGATCGTGGCAGGCGCCCGGCAACCGCTTCGAGCCTTTCGCCGATTTCGCCTATTCCAAGACGCTGGCCTCGCCGGAGATCGCCTGGCTGCGCTCGATGAGCATCGCCGCGCTGGCGATGGTGGCGCTGAGCTATCATTTCAAGGCGCTGATCACCATGCCGGTCTTCGCCGCCGCGATCCTGATGGCCAGCCGGGGCCCGCGCGCTCATCTGCCCCGCGCGGTGGCGCTGGCGGTTGTGGTGGGCGCCGCTCTGGCCGCGATGCATTACTGGAGCGCCCGCCTCGCCTGCCCGCTCGACCCGCTGATCAACCGCGAGTTCAACCGCCAGAACATCGGCGCGCGCATCGTCAACAATGCCGCCCCCAGCGGACTTGGCGGGCTGCTGCAGATGGGCTGGACAGTCCTCTCCAACCTGCGCTTCGACGCCTATATCGACAGCGCCGCGCCGCAGGTCGTGCCGATGTCGCGCTGGCTGGTGGCGGGCCGGGTCAGCGCCGACGAGATGCAGGGCTGGCGCGGCGGCATGGAGGTGATCTGGGCGCTGGCCGGTGCCGCCGGGCTGACCGCCGCTCTGGCCGCGCTGTGGCATCAGGGGCGGCGCAAGGTGCTGGCCTGCGACGCCGTGATGGCGCTGATCCTGCTGGCCGTGGCCGCCGCCTGGTGCGCCAGCCAGTTCGTGCGCCATGATTACGAGGTTTCCTTCGAGCTGCCGCTGCTGATTCTGGCCATCGTCATGGGTCTGGCCTCGCCCCATGGGCTGGGCTGGCTGAAACGCGCCCTGCCGGTGCTGGCGATGACGCTGGGGCCGCTGATGATCCTCTCGCTGGTGCTGGTGGGCGGGCTCTATGGTCCGCCGCTGGTCGAAGCGCTCGACGCCCCGGCCTATCTGCCCGCCCAGCCCTATTCGGTGCCGCTGTTTGCCCGCACCCACTCGGAAAACGATATTCTGGGCGCGGCGGCGCGCTGCGGTCTCTCGCCCAAAACACCCGCGCGCAATTTGCTGATCGACGATGTGACCTATTTCACCTTCATGGCCAGCCATACGCCCCAGCATTATCTGGGTGTGCTGCCGCTGCGCACGCGCGGCTCCATCGAGGACCCGCTGCTCTATCTCGACAAGCGGCAATCCTCCGGCATCGTGATGGGCTGCAACAAGCTGCCCGAGGAGCTGCGTGACCGGGCAAGACGCCAGGGCTCCTTCTGCTGCCTGGCCCCGCCCGACTGGTAAATACAGGATCTGTAAACCATATTTTCGATCTGAAAAAACCGCCCTTAAAAAGGCCGGCGCAATACCGTCTTCACCGGTATGAGCGTCCAAGATCCATCCCTGCCCCGCCGCCCTGCCAAGGGCTTGCTGGACTGGTTCGGCTTTGCCGGGCCCAGCGACGTTAACCATGATTCGGAGGGCGGAAGCCCCCCGATCGTGCCGACGACGCCGCATCAGATCGCCCGCAAGCAGTTGATGGACGACATCACCAACTTCCTGCTGGTGCATGATCTTGAGGTCAGCAGCTTCACGCTGCAGGTCGCGCATGACTATCTGACGGGCGGCAACCGCCGCGTCATCCGTGCCATCGACGATCAGCTTCAGGCGCGCGAACCGATCACCCTGCCGCTGCTCAAGAAGGCCGCCGAGGAAAAGGGCGCCAACCAGAATGAAGCGATGCATCGCCTGATGCGCCGCCTGGAAAACGACATCGAGGATTTCAGCAAAGCCACCACCGAAGCCTCCAGCGCCACCACCGATTACAACGAAGCGCTGGCCGCTCACGTCAACGATCTCGACAAGGCCCCCGACGAGCATCTCAAGCGTGAGGAACTGCTCGATCTGGCCCGCTCCATGCTGGAGCGCACCCGCAGCCTCGAAGAGGATATGGCCCGCAGCGCCGAGCAGACCAAGGCCCTGCGCCGCAGTCTGGAAGAGGCGCGCCGCAACGCCGATCACGATCATCTGACCGGCCTGCCCAACCGCCGCGCCTTCGAAGCCTGCTTCGAGGCCGAATATGCCTCGGCCAAGACGCGCGGCGAGCATCTCTGCGTCGCCTTCTGCGACATCGACCATTTCAAGCGCATCAATGACACCCATGGCCATGATGCGGGCGACCGCGTGCTGAAGGTGGTCGCCGAAACGCTGGCCCGCATGTCGGATGACCGCTGCCATGTCGCCCGCCACGGCGGCGAGGAGTTCGTGGTGCTGCTACGCGGCCGGTCGCTGCATGAGGCCTGGGAAATCCTCGACGACACCCGTCACCGCATGGCCGAGCGCAAGCTGATCAACCGCGCCACCGAAGCCGCTTTCGGTCAGGTGACCTTCTCGGCAGGCATCGCCGATGTCTTCGCCTCGGAAGACCCGCGCGATGCGCTGAGCGCTGCCGACAAGGCGCTCTACAAGGCCAAGGAATCGGGCCGCAACAAGGTGGTGGTTGCCGAAAAGCCCACCAAGGCCTGAGAGTCCTTTTGGCACATGCGCGAAAGCGCATGTGCGGCGCGGCACCGGCCCTCTCCCCCACCCGGCCACCCAACGGCAGTATCTTATGGGTGGCCGGGTGGGGGAGAGGGCTGGTGCCGCAAATCCGGCTTTCGCCGGATTTCCAAAGAAAATGCCGGCATGCCCCAGGGGAGGGCAGCCGGCATTCCCATGCAGGACATGGTGCATGTTCAGGGGAACGATGCACCCTTGAGGGGACGGGCTTGCGCCCGCTGGCGTCAGTTGTCCTGCGACTCGTCGGGAGCGGGCTGATCGGACCAGTCCTGATCGGTGGCCGACTGATCCGTTTCGGCCTGCTCGCCGTCGAAATGCTCTTTTACGGCCTTCACACCCTCGAAACCGGCCACCGCGGCAACGCCCTTGGCCAGCAGACCCGCATCGGGATCGACAGCTTCAAGCGCCTTGTCGGCGGCGAAGGCTCCGGCGGCTTCTTCCAGAAAATCCTTGATGCCCATGTGACTCTCTCCTGTGACTCTGCAGAGCGCCGGAGGCGGTGAGACAGCGGTGCGTCCGGCAGCATTTATATAGATTTTTTATGCCGCGCCAGCACGTAAATTCTCGTCACGCCGCAGCGTGTTTTCAAGCCGGGTGACCGCCTGGCGCCTTGCTGAAACACGGCATCACACAGGCAAAGAAAAGGGCCCGCCGGATCAACCGGCGGGCCCCTTCCTGTTCAGCGCTGTGGCGCCGATCAGTCGTCCGACTTCAGGAAAGCCGGCATGTGATCGGGGTTGCCGCCTTCGCGGTCGCCACGGGGCTCGCGACGGGGACCACGGTCGCCGCCACGGCCACCGCGATCGCCACGGTCGCTGCGCGGACCACGGCGGTCACCGCGATCAGGACGGTCGCCGCGCGGTTCGCGGGGCTCGCGAGCAGGACGGGTGTCCTCCAGCTCGGCGCCGCTCTCCTGATCGACAACGCGCATCGACAGGCGCACCTTGCCGCGCTGGTCGATCTCGAGGACCTTCACGAAGACCTCCTGACCTTCCTTCACGACGTCGGTGGGCTTCTCCACGCGCTCGTTCTTCATTTCGCTGACGTGGACGAGACCGTCCTTGCCGCCCATGAAGTTCACGAAAGCGCCGAAGTCGACGATGTTGACGACCTTGCCCTTGTAGATCTTGCCGACTTCGGCCTCTTCCACGATGCCCAGAATCCAGACCTTGGCGGCCTCGATCTGCGCGACATCGCTGGACGAGATCTTGATGATGCCCTCATCGTCGATGTCGACCTTGGCGCCGGTCTGGGCGACGATCTCGCGGATCACCTTGCCGCCGGTGCCGATCACGTCACGGATCTTCGACTTGTCGATGCTGATGGTCTCGATGCGCGGGGCATGAGCCGACAGCTCGGTGCGGGCTTCGCCCAGAGCCTTGAGCATCTCGCCCAGGATGTGAGCGCGGCCTTCCTTGGCCTGATCCAGCGCCTGCTTCATGATGGCTTCGGTGATACCGGCCACCTTGATGTCCATCTGCATCGTGGTGATGCCTTCGGACGTACCGGCCACCTTGAAGTCCATGTCGCCCAGGTGGTCTTCGTCACCCAGAATGTCGGACAGCACGGTGAACTTGTCGCCTTCCAGGATCAGACCCATGGCGATGCCCGACACAGGGCGAACCAGCGGCACGCCGGCGTCCATCATCGAGAGCGAACCGCCGCAGACGGTGGCCATCGAGGACGAACCGTTCGACTCGGTGATGTCCGAGAGAACGCGGATCGTGTAGGGGAAGTCTTCCTTCGAAGGCAGCACGGGGTGCAGCGCGCGCCAGGCCAGCTTGCCATGGCCGACTTCACGACGACCCGGGGCGCCGAAGCGGCCCACTTCGCCCACCGAATAGGGGGGGAAGTTGTAGTGCAGCATGAAGTTCGAATACGACAGGCCGTCGAGGCCGTCGATCATCTGCTCGGCGTCCTTGGTGCCCAGCGTGGTGGTGCAGATCGACTGCGTTTCACCACGCGTGAACAGCGCCGAACCATGGGTGCGGGGCAGGAAGCCGACCATCGATTCGATGGGGCGGATCTGCGTGGTGGTGCGGCCGTCGATGCGCTTGCCGTCCTTCAGGATGGCGCCGCGCACGATTTCGGCTTCCAGCTTCTTGGTCAGCTTGATCGCGGTCATGATCGTCTGGCCATCGGCTTCGGCGTACTTGGCCTTCACCTTGTCACGCAGGGCGTTCAGCGCGTTCGAGCGGGCCGACTTGTCGGTCAGCTTGTAGGCCGCGGTGATGTCCTTGCCGATCAGCTTCTTGATCTCGGCCTTCAGGGCGGTGTTGCCGTCCTGCGACTTGACTTCCCAAGGCTCCTTGGCGGCCTTCTCGGCCAGATCGATGATGCCGTTGATGACCTTGCGGATCTCGGCATGAGCGAACTGCACGGCGCCCAGCATGGTCTCTTCCGAAAGCTCCTTGGCTTCCGATTCCACCATCATCACGGCATTGCCGGTGGCGGCGACGACCAGATCCAGCTCGCCCTCGGCAACCTGCGCCATCGAGGGGTTCAGCTGGTACTCGCCGTCCTTGTAACCGACGCGGGCAGCGCCGATCGGGCCCATGAAGGGCAGACCCGAGATGGTCAGCGCAGCCGAGGCCGCGATCATCGCGACGATATCGGGCTCGCTCTCGCCGTCATAGCTCAGAACCTGAGCGATAACGTTGATCTCGTTGTAGAAACCTTCGGGGAACAGCGGGCGGACCGGACGGTCGATCAGGCGGGAAACCAGCGTTTCCTTTTCCGTCGCGCCGCGCTCGCGCTTGAAGAAGCCACCGGGGATACGGCCCGCAGCGGAGAACTTCTCCTGATAGTGAACGGTCAGCGGGAAGAAGTCCTGGCCTTCCTTCACGCTCTTGGCGGCGGTCACGGCGCAGAGCACCACGGTCTCGCCATAGGTGGCCAGCACGGCGCCATTGGCCTGACGGGCCACACGGCCGGTTTCGAGGGTGAGGGTCTTTCCGCCCCACTCCAGCGATACGGTTTTCACGTCGAACATTCTTTTTCCTTCGCCCCGCGCGGCCCTATTGCCTGCGCAAGGTTGCTATGCCGGGGGTGCCGTCCCGGTCCGGTGCGGGGCTTGTTTCCGCGCCCCAGAGCCGCCCGCCGGATTGCGGACATGCCCGTATTTTTGAAACTCACATATGAAAAGCGCCCCGCGAAGGGGGCGCTTCCAATCGAACCTTACTTACGCAGGCCCAGCTTGGCGATGAGAGCATTGTAACGCTCCACATCCTTCTTCTTCAGGTAGGCGAGCAGGGTGCGACGCTTGTTCACCATCATGAGCAGGCCACGACGCGAATGGTTATCCTTGTGGTGGGCCTTGAAGTGCTCGGTCAGGGTCTTGATGCGGCTCGTCAGGATGGCGACCTGCACCTCGGGCGAACCCGTGTCATTGGCGGCGCGGGCGTTGTCCTGAATGATTTCCTGCTTCAGTTCGGGCGAAACCGACATTTTCTCTACTCCGCGACATCGGGAAGGTTGAACCCCCGCACGACTTTCATCGCACCCCCTTCAAGCTCCACCAGCGCCACCGGCACGGGGCCGTGATACGCACAGAAAAGCCCGTCGGGATGGGGCTGTCCGATCAGAACGCGACCCTGACGGATCGCCCCTGCCTCTGTGGACGTGAGGGAGAGGGCCGGGATGTCGACCAGCCCCGCCTCCAGCGGCAGAAGTACCTGTTCAAGCGGCGCCCCTTGGCCGATTTCGTTCAATCTGTCCAGCGAAATCGCCTGTTTCAGGGTGAACGGCCCGGCGCTTTCGCGCCTCAGCATGGTCACATGGCCGCGCGATCCCAGCGCCAGAGCGATGTCCCGCGCCAGGCTGCGGATGTAGGTGCCCTTGGAGACATGGGCGCGCAAAGTAGCACTCCCCTCGCCCCCCCCACCTTCGTAATCCACCAGATCGAGACTATGGATCGTGACCTTGCGCGAGGCCAGTTCCACCTCCACGCCCTTGCGCGCCAGATCATAAGCACGCGCGCCATCGACCTTGAGCGCGCTGTAGATGGGCGGCACCTGCTCGATGGGGCCGGTGAAGAGGGGCAGCACCTGCGCCACCTCGGCGGCTTCGGGGATTTTCTCGCTGGTGGCGATGACCTCACCCTCCAGATCCAGCGTCGAGGTTTCGGCGCCGAATTTCACGGTGAAGCTGTAGACCTTGCTGGCATCCAGCATCCGCCCGGTCAGCTTGGTCGCCTCGCCCAGAGCGATGGGCAGCAGGCCGCTGGCCAAAGGATCGAGCGTGCCGCCATGGCCCACCTTGATCCCGCCCTTCAGCTTCATGTTGAAGCCCGCCTGCCGCAGATTGCGCTTCACCGCGCTGACGGCCTGCGTGCTGCCCAGCTCCAGCGGCTTGTCGAGGATGATCCAGCCGTTGACGGCGGTGTCGGGGGCCATGGTCAGAACCTCCCCGTCCAATGCGCGACCTGCATTACATGCGCATAGAGCCACTCGAAGGGCGGCCCGACAAAGCTCCCGATGGGATCGAAGCTGGGGATCACCTGAGGCAGCAGCACCAGCAGAACCAGAACGAGCGCAAAGCCCAACCGCCGAAACTTCGCGTAAAATTCTGCGGCTTTCGCAGGCAGCAATCCCTCGACGATATGCGAACCGTCAAACGGCGGGATCGGCAGCAGGTTGAAGATCGCCAGAAACAGATTGATCTGGATAAAGGTGGCCAGCAGCTCCACCACATTCACCAACCAGCGCGTGTCCGGTCCCAGCGGCATGGCGCCAATCGGCCCCAGCACCAGCGCCGCGATCAACGCCATCACAATGTTCGACCCCGGCCCCGCCGCCGCAACCAGCATCATGCCGACACGCGGATTGCGCAGCCGCCACTTGTTGACCGGCACCGGCTTGGCCCAACCGAACACCGGCAGATGCGCCAGCGCCAGCAGCCCCGGCAGCACCACCGTGCCGATGGGATCGACATGGCGCAGCGGGTTGAGACTCAGCCTTTTGGCATCGCGCGCGGTCGGATCACCCAGAGCGCGCGCGGCCCAGCCATGCGCCACCTCATGGAAGACGATGGCCACGATCAGCGGCACTGCCAGCATCACGATCTGATGGATCAGCGCGCCGCTCATGCCCGCGCCTCGCTGAAATGCTTGCGACAAAGGGCCACATAGCGGTCATTGCCGCCGATCTCGGTCTGGGCGCCGTCGATCACCGCCCTGCCCGTCTCATCGACGCGCAGGTTCATGATCGCCTTGCGCCCGCAATGGCAGACGGCCTTAAGCTCGATCAGCGAATCCGCAATGCCCAGCAGCACCGCCGAGCCGGGGAACAGCTCGCCCCGGAAATCGGTGCGCAAGCCGTAGCACAGCACCGGCACATTGGCCTCGTCAGCCAGACGCGCCAGCTGCCAGACCTGCGCGGAGGTCAGGAATTGCGCCTCATCCACCAGCACGCAGGCGACCGGCCCCGCGCCATGCAAGGGCGCGATGGCGGCGTACATATCCGTCTGCGGCGTAAAGCGATGCGCCTGAGCATGCAGGCCGATCCGGCTTTCAATCGCGTGATCGCCCCCCCGGTCATCAACGGCAGCCGTCCACAGCATGGTCGTCATGCCGCGTTCGCGATAGTTGAAATCGGCCTGAAGCAGTGTCGTCGATTTTCCGGCATTCATGCTGGCGTAGTAGAAATAGAGCTTGGCCATCAGTCGGCCCCACCCTCCTCAGCGCCCTCCTCGCCTTCTTCCTCACCGGCGGCCACATCGCGGCGCACGCGCGGATCGGCCAGCAGCGCCTCGATCCGGCTCGCCTCATCGAAGCTCTCATCAGGCAGGAATTTGATGCGCGCGGCATATTTCAGCTTCAGTTTGCCCGCCACGGCCTTCTGGAAAAAGGCGGTGTTGGTGCGCAAGGCCTTCAGCACGATCTCTTCCTGCTCACCCAGCAGCGGCTTCACGAAGACGGCGGCGTGGCGCAGATCGGGGCTCATGCGGACCTCGGTCACCGAAACGGTGCGCGCGGTCAGCACATCGTCATGCACCTCCTGCCGGGCCAGAAGGTCGGAAATGACGTGGCGCACCTGTTCGCCCACCTTGAGCAGGCGGACAGAGCGGGCTTCGGGCGTGGTGGGTGTGATCTTGGCCATGGTGTCCATATGGGGCGCGCCGCGCTTTTTCGCAATTCGGCGGATAATCGGGAAGCAGGCGCCTTGGCCCGGGAACACATCTTTTTGCAATGCTTTCTTGTAACTGACCCGCCTGTTCAGATAGTTCTCAGTGCGACACAAGCATAGCTGTGTCACCAAATACGGATACCGAAAGGATAAATCCATGCGTAAGACCATCAGCGCGATCATGCTGGCCACCTTGCTGACCCCGGCCCTGGCCATGGCTCAGCCCGGCCGTGACGACCATCGCGACGATCACCGCGGCGGCCCCGATCATGGTCCGGCCATGCGCGGCGGCCCTGACCACGGCCCGAATCGCGGTGGCCCCGGCGGCCCGCCCAATGGCTGGCACCAGTTCCGCCAGGGCCAGCGCTTCGACCGCGCCCACGCCTGGAACTATGGCGAGATCGACTATCGCCGCTATGGCAACCGCCTGCGTCCTCCCCCGCGCGGCTATCACTGGGTCCGCAACGGCAATGACGCCCTGCTGGTCGGCATCACCACCGGCGTGATCGCCAGCGTGATCGCGGGCAACTTCTAATCTAAGGGTAAACGCCGGGCGGAGGCCCCCCGCATTCGCCCGGCACCTTATGAAGCCTGAACACAAAAAGGGCGGCCTTCGCAGGCCGCCCTTTTTGTTTGAGTCGCTCTGTTTGAAAATCCGGCGGAAGAGCCGGATTTTACGGCGCCAGCCCTCTCCCCCGCCCGGCCACCCAGAGGATACCACCGTAGGGTAACCGGGCGGGGGAGAGGGCTGGTGCCGCTTTGGGCAATGCGCGAAAGCGCATTGCCCAAACACATCTTACAGCGTGCGCTCGCGCATCTCGACCTCGAAGGTCTCCAGCATATCGCCGGGCTTCACGTCGTTGGTGCCTTCCAGCACCACGCCGCATTCCAGACCCACGCGAACCTCGGCCACATCGTCCTTGAAGCGACGCAGCGAGGCCACGACCGTCTTCGAAACGATCACGTCGTTGCGCGTCAGGCGGGTATGCAGGCCCTTGCGGATGTAGCCCTCGACCACCAGCAGACCGGCGGCCTTGTTGTGCTTGCCCGCAGGGAACACATCCTTGACCTCGGCGCGGCCCACCACGGTTTCGATGCGCTCCGGACCCCAGACGCCGGCCATTTCCTTCGAAATGTCCTCGGTCAGGTGATAGATCACGTCGAAATACTTGGTGCGGACCTTGAAGCGATCGACGATCTCGCGCGCCTTGGCATTGGGGCGCACGTTGAAGCCGATGATCGGCGCGTTCGAGGCAGCCGCCAGATTGACATCGCTCTCGGTGATCGCGCCCACGCCGCTGGAGAGCACGCGCAGCTTGATCTCGTCGTTCGACAGGCGGGTCAGCGCATTGACGATGGCTTCCACCGAACCCTGCACGTCGGCCTTCACCACGACAGGATATTCGATCACCGCTTCCTTGGCCTTCAGCGCGGAGAACATGTTCTCCAGGCTGGCGGGGGTGTTGGTGGTGCGCTTGGCGGTCGCCTGCTCCTGACGGAAGGCGGCAACCTCGCGGGCGCGGGCTTCGCTTTCCACCACGGTCAGCGTGTCACCGGCCATGGGCACGCCGCCCAGACCCAGCACCTCGACCGGCAGAGCGGGCGGGGCTTCCTTCAGCTGGCGGCCCTTGTCGTCAAGCATCGCGCGGACGCGGCCCGACTGGGTGCCCACCACCAGAATGTCACCGACCTTCAGAGTGCCACGCGTGATCAGCACGGTGGCCAGCGGGCCCTTGCCCTTGTCGAGCTTGGCCTCGATCACGGTCGCCTCGGCGGCGCGATCGGGGTTGGCGCGCAGTTCGAGCAGTTCGGCCTGAAGCAGGATCTTCTCGATCAGCTCGGGCAGGCCCGCGCCGGTCTTCGACGACACTTCCACATCCTGCACGTCACCCGACATCTCCTCGACCACGACTTCGTGCTCAAGCAGACGCTCACGGATGCGCTGGGCATTGGCTTCGGGCTTGTCGGCCTTGGTGATCGCCACGATCATCGGCACGCCCGCAGCGCGGGTGTGGCGGATCGCCTCGATGGTCTGGGGCATGATGCCGTCGTCGGCAGCCACCACCAGCACCACGATGTCGGTCACGTTCGCACCGCGCATACGCATGTCGGTGAAAGCCTCGTGGCCCGGCGTGTCGAGGAAGGTGATGAGGTCACCGCCCTTGGTCTTGATCTGATAGGCGCCGATATGCTGCGTGATGCCACCGGCCTCGCCGCGCACCACATCGGTGCCGCGCAGCGCGTCGAGCAGCGAGGTCTTGCCGTGGTCGACGTGGCCCATGATGGTGACGACCGGAGCACGCGGCTTGAGCGTTTCCTCGGCATCCACATCGGCAGTCGCGTCGATGTCGACGTCATTTTCAGACACGCGCTGGATGTTGTGGCCGAATTCCTCGACCAGCAGCTCGGCGGTGTCCTGATCGATGGTGTGGTTCAGCGTGACCATCACGCCCATCTTGAACAGCGCCTTGACCAGATCGGCGGCCTTTTCAGCCATACGGTTGGCCAGTTCCTGCACGGTGATCGCCTCGGGCACCACCACGTCACGGACCTGCTTCTCACGCACCTGGTTCTGGCCCGAGAAGTGAGCGCGACGCTCCTTCTCACGCGCACGCTTCAGCGCGGCGAGGCTGCGGGCGCGGGCGCCTTCATCCTCGTTCAGAGCGCGGGTCACGGTCAGCTTGCCGCCGCGACGCTCATCGGCACCCTTGCGGTCACGCGAGGGAGCGGCAGGCTTCTTGGCCGGCGTAGCTTCGGGGCGACGCACCGGAGCGGACACGACGGGCGTGAAACGGCGCGGCGCGGGGGCAGCGGCAGGCGCAGCAGCGCGGGCCGGAGCCTCGGCAGCAGGAGCCGCAGCGGCAGGCGCTTCCTGAGCAGGAGCAGCCTTGTCTTCCACCGGAGCGGGCGCAGAGGCGACGGGCTCGGGAGCCTTGACCGGCTCGGGCTCGGCAACCGGCGCAGGCTTGGCAGCTTCGGCAGCGCGGGCGGCTTCGGCAGCGGCCTTGGCGCGCTGCTCTTCCTCGATGGCGCGCTGGCGCTCTTCCTGCTCGCGGCGGCTCTGGGCCTCCATCATCTGCATGCGGGCTTCTTCAGCCTCACGCAGCAGACGGGCCTGCATTTCCTGGCGGGTCTCATTGCTGGGAATGGGACGCGGAGCCGGACGGGCAGGCGCGGGCGCCGGGCGCTGGGCCTGAGGCGCGGGCGCAGCCGGACGCGGCGCGGCAGGCGCCGGTGCGGGCGCAGCGGCGGCAGGAGCCGGAGCAGCAGGCGCCGGAGCGGCAGCGGCAGGCGCCGCAGCTTCGGGCGCGGCATGCTGGGCTGCGCCTTCGGGGCGGCCGCCCAGCACCTTGCGGCGCTTCACCTCAACCACCACCTTGTTGGTGCGGCCATGGCTGAAGGTCTGCTTGACTTCGCCCGCTTCCACCGAGTGCTTCAGCCCCAGCGGCTTGCGGCCCAGTGTCGGTTTGTTGTCGGTGTCGCTCATAATCGTCAAACAGCCCTTCAGTCTTGTATCGTCGTGGTCATGGCCGAACGCTGGGTTTCACCCGGCGCATGACCTTCTTCTTCGTGACCAACAGCCCCGGGCGATCCCGGTTCGTCGATCTGGCCGGTGTCACCCGGCCCGGCATCCGGATCACCCGGATCGCCGTCGCCGGGCGAACCCGGCTTGTTGCCGTCGGGGTTACCCGGCGGGCCGACATCGTCTGGTCGGCTCAGGAAATGGAGTAGTCGCGATAGCGGCACGTCCAGCCGTTTGGCCGCAGACGACTCCGTCAGCGCCAGATGGACGACATTTTCGCGGCCCAATGCCACAGACAGGGCCGCCCGGTCCAGAGGTAAGGTGACGCCGGTCAAACCGCTACCCTCAGCCTCACGTCCCACGCGCCAGGCCTGATCCAGCTTGCGGTTGCCATCGGGCGCGGCATCGGCAGCATGGGCCAGCCATGTCACCATCCCGCCACGCGCATGTTCGGCAATCCTGTCAGACCCGGTGAGCAGCTTGCCGCTGCGCATCTCCAGCCCCAGACGATCGGTGACGGCGCGGATCAGCGCGCTCTCGATCATCTCCGGCAAGTCCTGCGGGATCGACAAAGCCGCGCCCTTGAAGGCCCGCGCCAGAGCGCCCTTCAGGCGGCCCTTGGCGATGGCGGTCTCAAGCTCGCTGCGGGTGACGCCGATCCATGCCCCCCGCCCCGGCGCACGCGCCAGAACATCGGGCAGAACCAGCCCATCGGGCGAAATCGCCAGACGGATCAGCCCATCGCGCGCGTCATGCTCACCCGAGAGGATGCAACGGCGTTCGGGGCCATGAGCCCCGTCCGCTTCCTTGCGCTGCGTGTCGCGAAGCGTCTGGCGCTTCCCGGATTTGGTGTCGCGGCCGGGCGTCTTGTCGCGCCCGGTCTGCGTTGCCTCATCCTTGTCGCTCAGGCGATCATTGCGAGGTGTCCGCATCGGCGGCCTCCTCGCTTGCGGGGCCTTCACCAGCCGGTTCTTCATCGTCGAACCAGTGGGCGCGGGCGGCCATGATGATCTCGTTGCCCTGCTCTTCGTTCAGGCCATATTCGCCCAGAACGCCGCCAGCGGCACCTTCCGACTTCTCGCCACGGTCGCGGCGATCGTTGCGCTCGGGACGGTCACCGTCCTTGTTGCGGCGACGCTGCTCGGGGCCGCGCTTCTTGGCGATCAGCTCGTCGGTGGCGAGATCCGCCAGATCGTCGAGCGTCTTGATCCCCGCCTTGCCCAGCGTGACCAGCATGGCCTCGGTCAGATGCGGCAGCTCGGCCAGCGCATCTTCCACGCCCAGTTCGCGGCGCAGTTCGCGGGCGGCTTCCTCGCGGCGCTCCAGCGCTTCGTTCGCGCGGTTCTGGAGTTCCTCGGCCAGCTCCTCGTCGAAGCCCTCGATCGCGGCCAGTTCGGTCAGCTCGATGTAAGCGACCTCTTCCAGCTCGCTGAAGCCTTCGGCCACCAGCAGCTGCGAGAGCGTCTCGTCAACGTCGAGTTCTTCCTCGAACATCTTCGACTTCTCGGCGAATTCCTTCTGGCGCTTCTCGCTCGCCTCGGCCTCGGTCATGATGTCGATCTGGCGACCGGTGAGCTGGCTGGCCAGACGCACGTTCTGACCGCGACGGCCAATGGCCAGCGACAGCTGATCGTCAGGCACCACCACCTCGATGCGGCCTTCTTCCTCATCGATCACCACGCGGCTGACGGTGGCGGGCTGGAGGGCGTTGACCACGAAGGTCGCGGTGTCCTCGCTCCAGGGGATGATGTCGATCTTTTCGCCCTGCAGCTCCTGCACGACGGCCTGCACGCGGCTGCCCTTCATGCCGACGCAGGCGCCGACCGGATCGATGCTGCTGTCACGGCTGATCACGCCGATCTTGGCGCGCGAGCCCGGATCGCGGGCAGCGGCCTTGATCTCGATGATGGCATCGTAGATTTCGGGCACTTCCTGAGCGAAGAGCTTCTTCATGAACTCGGGATGGGCGCGCGAGAGGAAGATCTGCGGGCCGCGGTTCTGGCGCTCGACCTTGAGGATCAGCGCGCGGACACGCTCGCCAACGCGGACGGCTTCGCGCGGGATCTGCTGGTCGCGGCGGATCACACCCTCGGCGCGGCCGAGGTTGACGATCACATGGCCGAACTCGACCGACTTGATCACGCCCGTCACGACTTCGCCGGCGCGGTCCTTGAACTCGGCATACTGGCGGTCACGCTCGGCATCGCGCACCTTCTGGAAGATGACCTGCTTGGCGCTCTGCGCATCGATGCGGCCCAGATCAACCGGGGGCAGCGGATCGACGATGAAGTCGCCGACAGCGGCGCCCTTCTGCAGCTTTTCGGCCTGCTTGAGGTCGACCTGCTTGAAGTAATCCTCGACCACCTCGACCACTTCGACGACGCGCCACAGACGCAGATCGCCGGTGCGCGGATCGAGCTTGGCGCGAATGTCATTCTCGGCGCCATAGCGGTTGCGGGCGGACTTCTGGATCGCCTCTTCCATCGCCTCGATGACGATCGACTTGTCGATCATCTTCTCGGTGGCGACGGCGGTGGCAATCGCAAGCAGTTCGGCGCGGTTGGCGGAAATCGCACTGGCCATGGCTTAGTCTTCCTGTGCTTCGTCTTCAGCGTCGTCGATGTCGTCGGCGTCGCCCATGTCAATCGGCTTGGTGGCGGCCAGCAGCTTGTCGGTGAAGACCAGCTTGGCAAACTCTACATCCGCGAAGGGGAAGGTGACGCGGCCCGACTTCTTCTCGTCGAGCGTGATCACCTCGCCATCCAGCGCGACCAGATCGCCCTGGATGCTCTTGCGGTTGCCATCGACGGGGACGAGCAGCGTGATGCGCGCCTCATGCCCCAGCCAGTTGGCGTAATCCTTCAAACGCGTCAGCGGACGGTCGATCCCCGGCGAGGAGACTTCGAGACGATAGGCCTCGTGGATCAGCGTTTCGCCGGCTTCTTCCAGCGCATCGATCTTGTCGGAGATACGGTGCGAGAGCTGGACGCAATCTTCCATGACGAGCTGGCCAGTCTCGGGGCGTTCGGCCATGATCTGGAGCGTATGCTCTTCGTCACCAACCTCGGTCTTGCCGAACAGTCGCACACGGACGAGATCGAATCCCAGAGCCTTGACCTCGGGTTCGATGATCTCGGTGATGCGCGCGATATCCGCCATGTAAGCTCCGGTTGCTCCAGCAGGAGTTTGGTTTGAAGGCCCCAAACGGCAACAGCTTTGCTTGCCGGCCCCTTTCGGCGCCAGCCCGGCAAAGCGTCACGATGTCGGGATTGATTGGCCATATACGCGCGGTTGCAGCATATGGCAAGGGGGTGGCAGGGTCAGTTTTCCAGTGTAGCGCGGCGGATGAGCACGCGGCGGTAGAAAAACCACCACCAGAAGCCGGTGGGGGCACCGAAGATGGCGCCAACCATAAAGATGGCTGGACCTTCAAAACTCCAACCGGAAAACACAAATGAAATGATCGTCCACAACAGGCCGCCCGCAACACCGCCAGAAAATATACCTAAAAACGCACTCCACCTTGCCATCAACCTGTTCTCAAGGCGGTGCGATAACGGAATGCCGAATATGGCCAGACCCAAGGCACACAGAGCTGCCGCAGGAATAAGAAACCCTACCGCCCCCGCCACCATGTTGACGCCCATACCAATGCGGTAGCCCAATGTAACATCGGGATCGGTGATGACAGTGCCATCCAGAAAGGCGAACCAGCCAACAAAACAAGCGACTGTCGTCGCCGCGCCCGCGATAGATGCCCAGATCACCGCCCGACCGAACCCAGCCTGAACATCCTGCCGATCGGGCGAGAGGTAACTCAACCAACAGCCCCCAGCACCTGCTCCCACACGGCGTGCACCGCCTTGGCCGCCGGGCTTTTCGCCGCGAAAGTGTTCAGAGGCGCGCGCTCCAGCCCCATCTTCTCCACCACGCTGGCATGGGGAATCGCGGGCCAGCCGCCATGCTCTTCCACCATCTCGCGATGCATCGCCTTGCGGCGGTCCACCATGGAGAGCACCGGCAGCATCGGCGGAGCCTTCTTGCCGCGCGCCTCGGTCAGGCGTTCGCGGACTTGCTCAAGGGTGCGTAGCGCCAGCGGAGCGGGCAGCACCGGCACCACCAGCACATCGGCGGCGCGGAAAATCTGTTCCGACAGCGGCCCCAGCCCCGGCGGGCAATCGAGCACCACCCAGTCGTAATCATCGGCCACGCGCGAAAGCAATTTGTGCAGGCGCTTGGGGCCGACCTCGGCCAGTTCGGCGTCGAGGTGGCGCAAGGACAGGTCGGCAGCGATCAGATCCAGCCCGACATAGGCCGTCTGCTCGACCACATCGGCAGGATCGACATCGCGCGAGAAAATCTTCATCGCCTTCCCGCCACTGACCTGCCCCAGCAGGAAGGAGGCGGCACCCTGAGCATCGACGTCCCACAGCAGAGCCTTGCCGGTGCGGGCCGCCTCGAAGGCCAGATTGACGGCCAGCGAGGATTTCCCGACGCCGCCCTTCATGCTGTAGACCGCGATCACCTTACCCATCGACGTCTCCTGTATAGTCCCGCAGGGGTGCCCGCGCGCAGCGCGAAAGGCAACCCCCGGCGCCGCAGGCAACAAAGAGGCTCCCCAAGCACCCAAAAACGACGCCGCGATGACAAACAGGCCAATGCAGTAATGGGGGTGCAGGGGGCGATGGCCCCCTGCCTATCTCTTTTCTTTACAACAACCCGTGCTTCTTCATCGAATGCCGCAGCTGATCATAGGTCAGCCCCAGAGCCTTGGCCGTCTGCCGCTGGTTGAAGCGATTGCCCGCCAGAGCGCCCTCGATGATGCATTTCTCATGGGCATCGACCGCCGCGCGCAGATCGGTCACCGCAATCGCCTCGGGCAGAGCGGGCAAGGCTGGCGCGGCACCCTCTTCCTCCGGCTCGGCGGCGCGCAGGGACTGGGTGGGCTTCCACGGGCTTTCGAAGGGATCGAAGGTGATGTCGGCCACCGGCTCTTGCGCGTTATCCCAGCGGTAGACGGCGCGCTCCACCACATTGCGCAATTCGCGGACATTGCCGGGCCAGCCATAGCGCTCCATGGCGCGCAGCACGCCGGTGGCGAAGCCGGGCCAGCGCTCCCAGCCCAGTTCGCTGGCCATGCGGCGGGCGAAATGCTCGGCCAGCACGGGGACGTCTCCGGCGCGGGCGCGCAGGGGCGGCAGGGTGATGACCTCAAAGCTGAGGCGGTCGAGCAAATCCGCGCGGAACTTGCCCGCCGCCGCCATGCGCGGCAGATCCTCATTGGTGGCCGCCACGATGCGCACATCCACCCGCAGCGGGCGCGAAGAGCCGATGCGCGTCACCTCGCCATATTCCACCGCGCGCAGCAGACGCTCCTGAGCACCCATCGACAGCGTGCCGAGTTCATCGAGGAACAGCGTGCCGCGATCGGCCTCCTCGAAACGCCCGGCGCGGGCGCGGGTGGCGCCGGTGAAGGCACCCGCCTCATGGCCGAAGAGTTCCGCCTCGATCAAAGTCTCGGGCATGGCCGCGCAGTTGAGCGTAATCAGCGGCTCGTCCCAGCGCGCGGAGAGGCGGTGGAGGCGTTCCGCGATCAGCTCCTTGCCCGTGCCGCGCTCGCCGATCACCAGCACCGGGCGGCGCAGGGGGGCGGCGCGACTGGCCCGCTCCATGGCGTCCAGAAAGGCGCCGGATTGGCCGATGAATTGCGCTTCGCGGTTGCCCAGACTTGCCATGGCGAAAGATTGGCACATTTCCCCAAGCCTTGGCAAGAATTCCCACAACCCATCCCATCCACCCACGCGCCGTTTGGCGGATTTCCGGGCTTTTTCGCATTTGGCACGCGCTTTGCTGATACCCTGTCATCCAACAGGACAAGACCATGAACCACTTCGCCCCTCTCGATCCGGAAGCGCCCCTGAACGGCGCGGGAACCCAGTCCGAACTGCCCAAGACCGGCCTGACCCCGCTCGTTGCGACCGGATTCGAGTCCGGACCGAAGCGCGCCTCCACCCCCGGTCGCTCACCTCAGCCGGCGGATTTCCAGCGCGCTTCGGTCCACCCCAATCCTGCACCGCAGCCGGCACGCCGGTTTCGGCTTGACAGCGAGGTGGAAAAGTTGCGCCTCCTGTCGCAAAATTCTTCTCTGAACGGAGCCATGCCCGTGAGCATCTTTTCCCGCACCCGCGACATCATCGCCGCCAACTTCTCCGACCTGCTCGACAAGGCGGAAGACCCCTCGAAGATGATCCGCATGATCATCGTCGAAATGGAGGAAACGCTGGTGGAGGTGCGCGCCAGCGCCGCCCGCACCATCGCCGACCAGAAGGAAATGCGCCGCCACGGCATGAAGCTGGAGCGTCTGCAGGCCGACTGGGGCGAAAAGGCCCAGCTCGCCCTGTCGAAGGACCGCGAGGATCTGGCCCGCGCCGCTCTGGTGGAAAAGCGCAAGGCCGGCGACATGGCCGACCAGCTCAACCACGAGATCTCGGTGCTGGACGACAGCCTCCGCGCCTATGAAGCCGACATCGAAAAGCTGCAGACCCGCCTGCGTGAGGCCCGCAGCCGCCAGACGGCCATTGCCGCCCGCCTCGAAAGCGCCGAGAACCGCGTCAAGCTGCGCACCCTGCTCGCCAGCGAGCGTGTGGATGAGGCCATGGCCCGCTTCGATGCCCTGGAACGCCGCGTCGATTATGCCGAAGGCCGCGCCGATGCGCTGAGCCTCGCCGATGGCAACAACAAGCAGACGCTGGCCGACGAGATCGCCGCCCTCGCCCAGGGCGACAAGGTGGATGAGGAGCTGGAAGCCATGAAGCGCGCCCTGCACACTGGTAAGGAAGGCTAAGCCGATGGAGGATATCGTCGTCCCCGTCGTCGCCCTTGGCTCGCTGTTCGTCGGCCTGCCCTGGATCATCCTTCACTACATGACCAAGTGGAAGACCGCCGCCACGCTGACCAATGGCGATGAGGCCCTGCTGGAAGAACTCTATCAGTTGGCCCGCCGCCTGAGCGACCGGATGGAAACCGTGGAACGTCTGGTCGCCAGCGACCACCCCGATTTCCAGCCCGGCGTGCCGCTGGCCAACCATCCCATCGATCGCTCGCTCGATCATCCTTCCGCTCACAACGCCCTCAACGAGGTTTCCGAAGGCCTCGACCGCCTTCGCGGCCAATTCGAAAGGAATCGCCGGTGAACTCGCTCCGCACAAAGTTCTACAAGGACAAGGCCAACGGCAAGTTCATGGGCGTCTGCGCCGGGATTGCCGACTATACGGGGATCGACATCCTCTGGGCCCGGATCGGCATGCTGGTGCTGATGTGGCTCTCGGGCGGGGTGGTCTTCATGGCCTATCTGGCGCTCGGCATTCTGGCCGAGAACAAGCCCAGCGGCATGTATGCCGACCGCCGCGAGGAAAAGTTCTGGCAGGGCGTGCGCCAGTCGCCCAGCCGCACCGCCCGCGAGGTCCGCGCCGATTTCCGTGACATCGACCGCCGTCTGGCCGCTGTGGAGGCCTATTACGTCTCCTCCAACCCGCGCCTGTCGGACGAAATCGAAAAGCTGCGCTAATAAAATCAACCGGGGGAATTTCATCATGAGTACTGCCGAAATCGGAGCCTTCATCCCGATCGTGGCCATGTGTATCCCGATCAGCGCGATCTGGGCCAAGCACCGCCAGAAGATCGCTGAAATCCAGATCAGCGCCGCCACCACCCTTTCGGCCGAAAAAGCTGCGCAATATGCCCAGCACACCGCCGAACTCGAAGCCCGGGTGCGCGTGCTGGAGCGGATCGTGACCGACGGCGGCTATGACCTCTCCTCCCAGATCGAGGCCCTGCGGCATGAGGAACGCCCCCTGCCGCCCCTGCCCCGCACCGACCACTAACTGCCCTTCCCTCAACGGAGCCTTCCCATGAACTGGGCCGAAGCCATCGTCGTCATCGTTGTCGTCACCTCGGTCGCCCGGGTGGTCCGCGCCAGCTTCCTCTCGCGCAGCGACCGGCACAGCGTGACCTTCGATCACAAGGGCAACCCGATCACCGTCACCCCCGTTCCGCAGCAGGCCGACCCGGCCCTGCGCCGCGAGGTCGAGGAACTGCGCGAGCGCGTCCGCGTGCTGGAACGCATCGTCACCGACGAACGCAAGAGCCGCGACCTTTCCGACGAGATCGAGCGCCTGCGCTGACCCTTTTTTCGCCCTCCCCTCTCAAGGAACATCCCATGTTTCACGAGTTCACTCACGCCCTCGCCCCCTTCATGTGGACCGGCGTCGGCATCTTCTGGGTGGTGATGCACCACCGCCAGAAAATGGCCCGCATCGCCGCCGAACGCGGCTATGATCCCCGCCTGCGCGGCCATCACCTCACCGAGCTGGAAGCCATGGCCGCATCGCATGCCCGCGAGCATAATTGCGACCACGCCCGCGAAGTGGCCGAATTGCGTGAGCGCGTCCGCGTCCTCGAACGCATCGCCACCGATGAGGCCCGCCAGACCCCCGCCCGCCAGCTTGCCGCGCAGATCGACGCGCTCAAAGACTGACGCCCCTTTCCGCAACCGGGAACATTCGTCATGGAACCGCTTGTCACCGCCCCCGCCCTGATGGCCCCGCACGCCGTGCCGACCATCGCCCTTTCCGCCCTGCTCGCGCTGGCGATGCTGACCGCCGCCGCGCTCAAAGGCTGGCAGGGCTGGCTCTCGCTCAAATCGCGCGAACTGGACCTGCGCGCCGGGCCTGCCGCCCACGCCCCCCATGATGCCAGCTATGAGCCCGATGTCGGCCCCGCCACCGTCGCGCGCATCGAACTGGCCGATCTGAAGGAACGCATCCGCAAGCTGGAGGCCATCGCTTCGGGGGTGGATCTCTGAAGGATGGATTTGCCGCGCAAGGCAGGCTATCGGCCCCCGCATGACCGACTTGCGCACCCTCGCCGATATCCATGAGGAATATGACTTCCTCGACGCCGACGAACGCTATCGCCTGCTGATCGACCTCGGCCGCAGCCTGCCCCCCATGCCCAAAGCGCTGAAAACCGACGCGACTCTGGTGCGCGGCTGCTCGGCCAGCGTCTGGGTCTACCCCGTGCCCGGAGACGCCGGAACGCTGACCTTCCTGGCCGATTCCAACGCCGCCATCACCAAGGGTATCATCGCTCTGGTGCTGGCAGCGGTGCAGGGCAAGCCCGCCGCCGAGGTGGCCGATATGGATATCGCCGGGGCGCTGGAGCCCTTCGATCTGAAGAACCAGCTTTCCAGCAACCGCACACAGGGCGTGCCGAATATGATCGCTTTGATCAAGCAGCATGCGGGGCGGATTTCAGGGCAGTAAGTAAGGGTAATGCGAGGGTGTTACACCCTCGCGCTCCCATGAATGTCTGCGTTGCGCTTCGGGTTCGGCCAAAGAGCAACGTCGCCGCGCCGCAGGCTTTAGAGTTCATAGCCTGGTCGAGCATTGACTGCCTGCGGCGCTCCAGTTTGCGCAGGTGGATAGGCTGGGCACAACAATGCGGCGCCGCTGCGCTATCGTCGGGAGACGTTTTGGGAGCGCGAGGGGGTAACCCCCTCGCATCTTCCTTTTAAACCCCTTCAGCTTCCCGAATAACGGCAACCCCGGCCTTCCTCTGCTCGGCCAGTTCCCGCTTCAACACGGCAGGATCGCGGGCGAACACAAAGCCGAAGGACACGCCGCCCTCCTTGCCCACTGTCGCGTGATGCAGCTTGTGCGCCTGCACCAGACGCTTGGCGTAGCCCCCCCGCGGTACGTAGCGGAACCAGCGCTGGTGGACCAAGCCGTCGTGGATCAGCGTGTAGACCACGCCATAAGCCAGCACGCCCAGCCCGATCCATGTGCCGGGCCACCATGCCTGCGCGCCCATCACCAAAGGGCTCCCCACGCTGAACGCCCCGATGCTGATCGCGGCGCCGAACACCGCGTAGAGATCGTTGCGCTCAAGGAAACCATCGTGGGGTTCATGGTGATCGCGGTGCCACGCCCAGCCGAAGCCGTGCATGATGTATTTATGCGCGCTCCATGCGATCGCTTCCATCGCCAGAAAGCTGGCGATCACGATCAAAATGGCAAGAACGGCGGGCTGGCTCATCGCGAAGAGCATAGGCCCCCTGGGTGTTGCAGCAAAGCCCCACTTTGCGGCTTTCCTGAAAAGTCCATGAAACCAATCCTCTTTTCGGGAGTCTAGCTGGCATACCCATCCTGACGGTTCTGCTCCCCCGCAGGCCACCGATTCAGGCTCGTGGGGCGGTGTCCGGGCCTTTGTGCCCGGGCACCGACATATTGGATCGACGCCCCTCCACCCTACCATCAGGTGGGGCCACCGATTGGGCGGGGCGTCGGTCTTTTATGATTGCCGGATTTGGCGGCGAGACCTTGCTTTCGCGCCTCCGGATGCCTACGTGGCGAAGCATTATGACCAAACATCCGCGCACGCTGTACGAAAAGATCTGGGACGCCCATGTGGTGGAAACCCGGGATGATGGCACCAGCCTGATCTACATCGACCGCCACCTCGTTCATGAGGTGACGAGTCCGCAGGCTTTTGAGGCACTTCGTGTCTCGGGCCGCAAGGTGCGTCGCCCCGATCTAACCCTCGCGGTGCCGGATCATAACCTTCCCACCACGGCGCGACTCGATGCTTCGGGCCACCGCCTGCCCATCGCAGACGCTGAAAGCGCGCAACAGCTCGCCGCGCTGGAGCGCAATGCGCCGGAATTCGGCGTGCGTCTGATCGGCGCCACCGATGCCGAGCAGGGCATCGTCCATGTCGTCGGGCCGGAGCAGGGCTTTTCGCTGCCCGGCGCCACCATCGTCTGCGGTGACAGCCACACGGCCTGCCACGGCGGTCTGGGCGCGCTGGCCTTCGGCATCGGCACCTCCGAGGTCGAGCATGTGCTGGCCACGCAGACCCTGCTGCTCAAGCGCTCGAAAACGATGGAAGTGCGCGTTGACGGCACGCTGGCTCCGGGCGTCACCGCCAAGGATGTCGTGCTGCATATCTGCGGCACGCTGGGCGCCAGCGGCGGCACGGGCTATGTCATTGAATACACAGGCTCGGTGATCCGCGACCTGTCGATCGAGGGCCGCCTGACGGTCAGCAACATGGCCATCGAGCATGGCGCCCGCGCCGGCCTGATCGCGCCCGACAACAAGACCATCGCTTACGTCAAGGGCCGCCCCTACGCGCCCAAGGGCGAGGCGTGGGACAAGGCCGTCGACTGGTGGCACAGCCTCGCCAGCGACGCCGGTGCGATCTATGACAAGACCATCGTCATCGACGCCGCCGACATTGCGCCGACCGTCACCTGGGGCACCAGCCCGGAAGACACGATCTCGATCAGCGGCAGCGTTCCGGCGCCGGAAGATTTCGCCGATGCCTCCAAGCAGGAAGCCGCGCGCAAGTCTCTGGATTACATGGGCCTGACGCCGGGCCAGCGCATGGTCGATATCGAGATCCAGAACGTCTTCATCGGCAGCTGCACCAACAGCCGCATCGAGGATCTGCGCGCCGCCGCCGCCATCCTCAAGGGCCGCCGCAAGGCCGAGGGCGTGAAATGGGCTATCGTCGTCCCCGGCTCGGGCCTTGTGAAGGCGCAGGCCGAGGAGGAAGGTCTCGACAAGATCTTCACCGAAGCCGGTCTGGAATGGCGTGAGCCCGGCTGCTCGGCCTGCCTCGGCATGAACCCGGACAAGGTGCCCGCCGGGGAGCGCTGCGCCTCGACCAGCAACCGCAACTTCATGGGCCGCCAGGGCCCCGGAGCGCGTACCCATCTGGTCAGCCCGGCCATGGCTGCTGCCGCTGCCGTCACCGGCCATCTGACCGATGTGCGGGATCTCACCGAGGCCTGATACCATGCTGGCGGCGCCCGCAAAGGCGCCGCCAGCACAGATCAGGATTGGTTCGTTCCGGCGAAACTTTCCACCACTTGGACCATCTGCCCACTTGCCCCTGCGGCGAAAAGAGCCTTCGATCCTTGTCCGTCCATACCGGGTACAGGTAGGCCGTAGCACAAAGGGTGGCCCAACCACCCACATTTGCCTGCCCACGCGCAGGGGATCATAGGAGGACAACAGTGACCAAGCAGAACGATACGCAAGCCGAAAAGGCCAGCTGGGCCGGCGCCGCCGCGCTCGCCGGGGCCGCGCTCGGATCGGCCGCTCTGGCCGCTGTCCTGCTCTACTCATCGCGCGGCAAAGGCAAGCCTGCCGCCCCCATCCACCCCGAAGACGCCCCCGAAACGGACTAAGGCGCCGGAAGACCGAGAGACAACCATGACGCCGATTTCGCAGGTGACCGGACGGGCCATCCCCTTCGGACTGAAAAATGTCGATACCGACATCATCATCCCCGCCGCCTTCCTCAAGACCATCACACGGTCTGGGCTGGGCAAGGGCGCCTTTCAGGCGATCCGCGCCGAGCCGGGCAACATCTTCGACAACCCCACCTATGCCGGCTCGCCCACGCTGATCGCGGGCGACAACTTCGGCTGCGGCTCCTCGCGTGAGCATGCCGCATGGGCGCTGCTCGATCTGGGGATCACCTGCGTGATCGCGCCGAGCTTTTCGGACATTTTCTCGGGCAATGCCTTCAAGAACGGCATCCTGACCGTGGTTCTGCCGCAAGAGGCCATCGACCGCCTGATGGAAGTGGCCAAGACCGACGAGATCACCGTCGATCTGGAGACGCAGACCGTCACCACGCCTTTTCAGGACCGCTTCACCTTCGAGATCGACCCGTTCCGCAAGCACTGCCTGATCAACGGGCTGGATGAGGTCGGCCTGACTCTGGCGCGCGACGCGGCCATCGGCGGGTATGAGGCGAAGGCCAAGGGCGCGCTGCCGTTTTTGGCTGTTGTTCAGCACTAAGAAGGTTTGAAGGGGTGAATGCGAGGGTGAGAGCCCTTGCTGGTCGCCTGTCTCAAGAGACATGCTCCGGGCCCTCGCGCTCCCGTTCATGTCTACGTTGCGCTTCGGGTTCGGCCTTGGAACCAGGTCGCGGCGCTGCGGGCTTTAACATTCCAGACCAGTGCAAGGCGCCGGGGCTTTCTGCCTGCGGCGCCTTTCTGTCGGGCAGTTGGAGAGCCAAGGCGCACCGATACGGCTCCCCTGCCCGCGCGTCGGAAGACGTTCCGGGAGCGCGAGGGGGTAACCCCCTCGCATTTTCTTTTCCTCCCCCTGCCTGATCTTCCTTGCACCAAACCAAAGACACCCCCAATGCACCACGCGCATAGCGGGATTGCATCCCGTCTGTTACAATCCTATCTGCCGGGATTACCGCTTTTACTGCGAAGGATTCGCAACGCATGAACAGCTTTGCCGACCGTGAGCGCGCTCAGGGTGCTCAAGAGGCAGAAATGGCCTTTCGCATCCATGCGAGGCGCAACCGGCTGCTCGGCCAGTGGGCGGCTGTCCGCATGGGCCTCTCGCCCGAAGAAGCCGACACCTATGCCCGCAGCGTCGTCCATGCCGACTTCGAGGAAGCGGATGATGAGGATGTGGTCCGCAAGCTGTTGGGCGACCTGCTGCGCGCCGGCGTCGAGGCGGAGGACACCGAAGTCCGCAACGCCATGCATGAGAAAGAGGCCGAGGCCCGCCGCTCGCTGATGGGCCCCGCCTGAACCTTTTCGAGGAATTACAGACAATGCCGATGCTGGCCCAGGATATCGAAACGCTGATCCGCGCCGCCCTGCCCGACGCTCAGGTGACCATCACCGATCTGGCGGGCGACGGTGACCACTACGCCGCCGAAGTGATCTCCGCCGCTTTTGCGGGCAAGCCGCGCGTCATCCAGCACAAGATGGTGATGGAGTCGCTGGGCGGCCGCATGGGCGGCGAACTTCACGCCTTGCAGATCAAGACCGGCGTCCCCACCTGATCTTTCACGTATAGTTTACCCCCAAATCCGAAAGCGAAGCCGCCATGTCCGACACCAACGCCCGCATCGCCGAAATCGTCAACGGCAATGACATCGTCCTGTTCATGAAGGGCACGCCGCTCTTCCCGCAGTGCGGCTTCTCCAGCCGCGCCATCGCGATCCTCGACCGCATCGGCGCGCCCTACCACAGCGTGGACGTGCTGCAGGATCCGGAAATCCGCTCGGGCATCAAGGACTTCTCCGAGTGGCCGACGATCCCCCAGCTCTACATCAAGGGCGAGTTCCTGGGCGGCAGCGACATCATGATGGAAATGTACGAGGCCGGCGAACTGCAGACGCTGGTTGAGGAAAAGGGTCTGGTCGCCAAGGCCTGAGTCTTTCGATTTTAGGTTACGAAGAGCCTCCCGGTGTGATGCCGGGGGGCTTTTTCGTTTCTGAAGAAGCTTTGAAGAGAGGAAATGCGAGGGGGTTACCCCCTCGCGCTCCCGGGTTTTGTCAGCCTTGGCGCTTCGGGTTCGGCCATGGAGCGACGTCGCTGCGCCGCAGGCTTCAACGATCAAGGTGCAGAGGCATTCGCTGCCTGCGGCGCTACACGTAGCGCAGGTGGAGAGACTGGGCGCAAGAATGCGGCGCCACTGCCAATGCGTCGGAAGACGTCATGGGAGCGCGAGGGTGTAACACCCTCGCATCTTCCTTCTTCCAGACCCCGGAATCCGAAAGGGCGAATCCGGAAAGAGACTAATCGTCCGGATTCGCCCTTCATGGGTCGGGTAGACCGGCGGGGCCACAGGAGACCGGGGAGGCCCCGCCTACGGGAACACGGGATCGAAGAGGGTAAGGACTTTGCCGGGAGACTGATCGGCATTGTCCGCTTCGAGACCGTTTAGGTGACACTATCAATGCACACCCCGTGCCAATTCGCGAAAAACCAGCATTTCCGTGAGTTACGACGCAAAGCCCTTTCCTACCCTTCAACCCCACTGTCAAGAATTCCGACAGGCCTGGCCAGAAACACGCCACCAAGGTGGAAAATTTTCCGACAGGTGCCCCGCAGCAGCCCGCTCTTGCCAAGAGCGCCACAAGGCGCAAACTGCCCCGATGACCGAGACCGAACCACCCCGCCCCGCCGCCACGCTGATCGTGTTCCGCCATGCTCGGGGCGGCGGTTCGCCTCAGGTGCTGATGCAGGTCCGGGCGGCAGAGATGCGTTTTGCGGCGGGCGCTTGCGTGTTCCCGGGCGGCGCTGTCGATCCGGCGGATGCGGCGCTGGCCGAAACCCTGCCCGCCCCCGCAGGCTGGGACGGTCTGCCCGATCTGACCGCGCGCATCGCCGCCATCCGTGAAATGCTGGAGGAAACCGGCCTTGCCATCGGCCTGAAACGCGAAGACGGCCAGCCCATCGATGCAGAACAGGCCGCCAGAGCCCGCGCTTTGCTGGGCCAGCACAAGGCGCTTCACCCGGTGCTGGAAGAGATGGGCTGGCAGATCGATGCGGCGGCGCTCACACCGTTTGCGCGCTGGTGCCCGCGCTTCGCCCGCCCTTTCGACACGCGCTTCTATCTGGCCGATCTGGGCACCGGCGCGGTGGATGTGTCTCATGAGGCTCATGAAAGCCAGCAACTGCTCTGGCTTTCGCCCAGCGAGGTTCTGGCTCAGGCAGAGGCTGGCGCGCTGTCCGTGATCTTCCCCACGCGGCGCAATCTGGAGCGTTTGGCCCGCTTCGCCAGCTTCGAAGAGGTCCGCGCCCATGCGCTGGCCAGCCCTCTCGACACCATCACCCCCTCAATCGTCGAGCGCGAGGGCACCGCATGGCTGACCATCCCTGAAGGCATGGGCTATCCGGTCACGGAAGAAAGGCTGGAAACCGCAAAGCGCGGCTAGAGCGGTTTACGAGTCGCGGGGGTGATTTCACCCGGCTTGAAAACGCTTCAAATCAGAGTCCTGCGTGATCGCGTGTTCCTGGCCGCCGGGCTTCACCCGGCTCGAAAACGCTCAGTGCCGCGCGTGGCGCATGCCCAGATTCTCGACCACCGGAGCATAAAGCGGGCTGTCGAATTCGACCCCGGCACCATCCTCGCCCAGCCAGCGCACCACGCCGCTGATGGCTTCCATGCCATCGGGCTTGATCGTCACCCGCATGCCCACCGAGAGGTAGAGCGAGCGGGTTACCATCCGGCAGCCATGGGTGGAGATGTCGCACAGGTAAGCGTCATCCCGCATACCGCCCATTGTGCGGCATTTGGCGGCAAGCGTCACAGGCATCCTGCTGGCTTTGCGCGATTGAACGGGTGTCTCCATGACCTTAATTTACGCCCAACGAGGTTAACACTTTTTACGGTTTTACGGTAAGTAGAATCTTCAGCATAAACTTCCGCAACTTTCTTCCGGCTCACCGCAAAAATCTGCGCCACGGCGCCAGCCCGGTCCGCTGGGGCGACAAGCGCTTCTCATTTGACAGAACCCTGCCCCGCGCCCAGACTTTTTACCGCGCCGCATCGCGCGGGCAACGGGGACAAATAACGGGGTGCCTCGCCCCTGATCCCTGCTATGAAAATCGCGTCCGGGCTTGCTGGCGCCCGGCGCTCCCCATCCGCCAGCGCAGCTTTCGTCCCCCACAGGGAGCCTTCTATCTTGCCTCATTCCGCCCAATCCGGCCTGCGCCGCCCCCTGCTGGCCCGCGCAATCTCTGCCCTGACGCTCGGCGCGATGGTTGCCGCCACGCCGCTGCCCGCGCTGGCCCGCCCGCTTCCCGCCAAGAACGTTACCGTCAGGGCTGACGCCACCGGCCCTGCCAAGCGTGTCCAGTCGGGCGCCTCGGCCCATGCCATGGTGGCTGCCGCCAATCCGCTGGCCGTGGCCGCAGGCATGCGCGTGCTGAAGGCCGGAGGCAGCGCGGTCGATGCCGCCGTGGCGATCCAGGCGGTGCTGGGTCTGGTCGAGCCGCAGAGTTCGGGCCTTGGCGGCGGTTCCTTCATGGTGTTCTACGACGCCAAGACCCGCAAGGTCTCCGCCTATGACGGGCGCGAAACCGCTCCCGCAGGCGCCAACCCCCGGCAGTTCCTCCACCCCGACGGCACGCCCATGACCTATGCCGAGGCGGTGACGGGCGGCCAGTCCAGCGGCATTCCCGGCGCCATCGCCATGCTCGACATGGCGCAGAAGGAGCATGGCAAGCTGCCGTGGAAAATACTCTTCGGCCCGGCCCGTCAGCTGGCCACTGAAGGCTTTATCGTCTCGCCGCGTCTGGCGGGCATGATCACCAGCCGCGCGCCTCAGGCCCATATGGCCGATGCGCAGGCCTATTTCCGCAATGCCGATGGCACGCAGATGAAGGCCGGTGACCGCCTGATCAACAAGGCCTATGCCGACAGTCTCGACCTGATCGCCGCCAACCGCTCCGCCGGGCTGCTGTCGGGCCCGCTGGCCGAGGCGATCCTGCAGCGCATCCACACCGGCCCCGCGCCCTCGCCGATGACGCTGGCCGATATGGCCGCCTACAAGCCGCGCAAGACCGAGGCGCTGTGCCGCCCCTATCGCGCCTATATCATCTGCACGCCTCAAGCCCCCTCGGGCGGCTTGCCGGTGCAGGAGGCCATGGGCATCCTTGCGCATACGGACATCAACAAGCGCAGCGCCAAGGATGAAAAGGGCTGGTATCTGCTCTCGCAGGCCAGCCGCCTCGCCTATGCCGACCGCGACAAATATGAGGGCGACCCCGCCTTTGTGCCCGTGCCCACCGATGGCCTGCTGGCGCCCGACTATCTCGCCAAGCGCGCCGCGCTGATCGGCGAACAGGCCCAGCCCGTCACCTATGGCGTGCCCGCCGGCGCGCCCAAGGTCGGCCCCGACCACACGCTTGAACCGGGCGGCACCAGCCACATCGTGATCGTCGATGCCGACGGCAACGCCCTCTCCATGACCACCACCGTGGAAAGCATCTTCGGCAACGGGCACATGGTTGGCGGCTTCTTCATGAACAACCAGCTGACGGACTCCTCCTTCGCGCCCGACAATGCCGACGGCACGCCTGCCGCCAACGCCGTGGCACCGGGCAAGCGCCCGCGCTCCTCGATGGCGCCGACCATCGTGCTGGACAAGGCGACCGGCCACTTCGCCGCCGCCACCGGCTCGCCCGGCGGCACGGCCATCGTCGGCTATGTGGTCAAGGCGCTGGTCGGCATCCTCGACTGGAAGATGAGCCCGCAAGACGCCGTCGCGCTGCCCAATCTGGTGGCGATGGGCAACAAATACTCCGCCGACAAATTCCCTGACGATATCACTCAGGCGCTGGCCGCACGCGGGGAAGTGCTGGATACGCAGCGGGGTGAAAACTCCGGGCTGCAGGCCATCGTCTATCAGCCCAAGGGTACGGCGGGTATCCGCTACATCGGCGGTGCTGATCCCCGGCGTGAAGGGATTGCGCGCGGGTTTTAAGGTTGGGAAAAGGGATGGTGCGAGGGGGTTACCCCCTCGCGCTCCCATGTTTTGTCTGCGTGGCGCATCGGGTTCGGCCTTAGGGCGACGTCGCTGCGTCGCAGGCTTTTATCGCCTGCACAGACTGTCGATGCTGATGAAGCTGCCTGCGGCGCCTTATGTGATGCAGGTGGAGGGCGTGGGCCTTAGGACAGGAGGCACGGCCTTATTACCGCAAGACGTTCGGGGAACGCGAGGGCCCGGAGAATCTCTCTTGAGAGATGCGACCAACAACGCCCCCCTCGCATTGTCCTGTTCTACTTGAACGCCCTGCCACCGCCCAAAAACGAAATAAGGGCCCGGATCTTGCGACCCGGGCCCTTTATTCCAGCCACCGCTGCGATGACCGGCCGCGGAGAACAAGCCCCCCTGTTCCGCCCGGGGGAAGTGCAGATACGGCGGATCGCATGGCCCCCCATTCGATCGCACCGCATGCCCCCGGCCTTTCGGCACCGATCAGAGCCGTTTGCTGGAATGTTAGTCCAGAAATCCTGCCAGAGACTGGCGGCCCCGATTTTGTTTTTGTCGTTCACCTTGCTGGTGATCAACTGCGTTCAGTTTTGGTGAAAAACGTACTTTCGTCAAATGCATTGTTGAACGAAACGCAGCAAAATGGGGCGTCTGTGTCATCTCAGCACTAAAAATTTCATAGTAATTTTGACAAGCTCGCACCGTTAGGCAAGCGGCAGCTGCCGACGCATGATAAATTCTTCGTCAAACCAATCACCTACCGCAAAGCGGTATTCGCCGACCACCTCAAAGCCTCGCCCGGCATAGACATGGCGCGCACGATCATTGCCCTGCCACACCCCCAGCCACAGAGCACCGGGCCGCCGCGCCGCCATCCAGTCCAGAGCAAGATCCAGCAACTGCTTGCCAAGGCCCGCGCCCTGCGCCGCGCGCCGCAGATAGAGCTGGTACAGCTCCAGATCGCCCTCGCGCACATCCGCATGCGGCAGCTTGGAGGGCCCGACATGGGCATAGGCCAGCAGCTGCCCCTCACCATCCTCGGCAACCCAGCTCATATGGGCCGGGTCGGCCAGTTCGCGCGCCACGGTGGGCTGACCATAGGCCTCGACCTCGAAACGGGCGAGATCGGCGGCGGGATAGGGGATGGCAAAACCCTCGGCACCGAAGGTCTCCCGAAAGCAGGCCAGTTTCAGCGCGCTGAGCGCCGCGGCATCCTCCGGGCGGGCGGGGCGAATCGTCAGGGCAGCGGCGGCGGAAGAAGGAGCGGTCTGGTTCATGGGCCCTGCGATAGCCTTCGCCATGCCCTCAGGCAAACCTTCACCAGCCGCCACCGCCACTCCCGTACTTGCCCCTAGGCGCGCGGGCACAGCTCCTGAGTCATTCTGCTTTACCCATCCTGCGCGTGCTTGAGCATCCGCCGGGGGGCGAACTGGGGAGAATGACGTTGTCGCGCTTTGGGATTTCGACCCGGCTGCTGACTGCCTTTGCCATCCTGCTGGTGGCGATGGCCGGTTTCGGCATCTTTTCGGTGATGAAGATCGGCGAGGTCAACGCCCTCTCGCTGGACATGCGCACCCGCTGGTTGCCCGCCACGCAAGAGGTCGGCCAGATCCACGCCTTTATCTCGCAATACCGCATCCGCCAGAGCGAGATGATCGCCGCACCCGTCAAGGACAAGCCGCGCGCCGCCAAGCTGGTGCGCAACGCCGGCATGGCGATCGACGGGCTGATGATCCATTATGAAAAGCTGATCGACACCCCCCAGCAGCATGACGCCTTTCACCACGTCTATCACAACTGGCTGGCCTATAAGGCGCTGAACGAGAAGATGCTGGCTCTGGACGCCCGTCATGGCGATCAGGACGACACCGCCGTGCGCGACCTGTTCGAAGGCGATGTGCAGCAGAGCTTCTACACGGTCGAGGATTCGATCATGGCGCTGGTCGATGTCAACACGGCTGGCGCGAATGCCGTCTCTGCCGAATCCAACCGCATTCACGAAGCCGCCCGCCGCACCACGCTGATCGCGCTGAGCGCCACCGTCGCGCTGGCGCTGGCGCTGCTGGCGATGCTGATGCAGACCATCGCCCGCCCGGTGCGCCGTCTGGCCGAGGCCGTCACGCGGCTGGTCGATGGCGATATGGATGTGCGCGTCCCCGCCACCAGCCGCAAGGATGAGGTGGGCGCCCTCGCCCGTGCGCTTGATGCCTTCAAGCGGCTGGTCGCGCATGATCAGGCCCGCGCCGCCGCCGAGCTGGAGCATGCCCGCAACACGCAGCTTACCATCGATGCCATCGGCAATGGCCTTGCCGAACTGGCCGAGGGCAATCTCACGCATCGCGTCCCGGAAAACGGCCATGGCGCGCTGGGCGCCCTCCATGTCAATTTCAACGAGGCGGCACAGCGCCTTTCCGATGTGCTGAGCGAGATCGTCGAGGGCTGCGACACGATCAGCCGCGGCACACAGGACATCGCCATGGCCGGCGGCGACCTGTCGCGCCGCACGGATCATCAGGCCACATCGCTGGCCGACACCGCCCGCACGCTGGGCGAGCTGACCGGCATGGTGAAACTCACCGCCGACAATGCCCGCCAGACCTCCACGCGCCTGGCCACCACCCGCCAGACCGCCGGCGGCATGGAGGCCAAGGCCAATGATGCCATTGCCGCCATGCGCGCCATTGAGGACTCCAGCCGCCAGATGGCCGAGATCATCGGCGTGATCGACGGCATCGCTTTCCAGACCAACCTGCTGGCCCTTAACGCCGGGGTCGAGGCGGCCCGCGCGGGTGACGCCGGTCGCGGCTTTGCCGTGGTGGCCACCGAGGTGCGCGCGCTGGCCCAGCGCAGTGCCGATGCCGCCAAGGACATCAAGGCGCTGATCACCACCTCCAACGGCCAGATCGGCGGCGGCGTGGCGCTGGTGGCCTCCAGCGGCGGGGCCTTGCGCCAGATCGTGGGCGAGGTTTCGGCCATTTCCGAGCTGGTGGAGGAAATCGCCCAATCGGCCAGCAAGCAGGCCAATGCCATGGACGGCATCAGCACCATGGTCAGCGAGATGGACGAATTCACCCAGCAGAATGCGGCGATGGTCGAACAAAGCTCTGCCAGCACGGTTAATCTTTCCACTGAGACCGAGCGGCTGGTCAACCAGCTCAGCACCTTCCGCCTGACCGGGCGGCGGCAGGCCGAGGTGATCATCGCGCCATCCCAGCCGCAGCTTCAGGCGCGCCTGCATGCCTTGCCCTCGGCGCGGGGCAATGCGGCGCTCAAGCTGGCCGATGAGGATTGGTCCGCCTTCTGATCCCGCCTCCCCGCAAAACCATCTAGGTATTTCCTACGGGGCTTCGTCAACGCTCCTTTTGGTGCTTTTTCCTAGAATGCTGACGATTGCAAAACCATTGCGATCGATTCGACACACGATGCACGCAGCACCATGAGGCCGATGATGAAGATTGTTCGCCGCTCCGCCCCCGCCCTGCTGGCCTGCGCCATGCTGGCTGGTATCCTGACCGCCTCGCCGGCCATGGCGCAGAGCGACTGGAGCCGTCAGGCCGCGCGCATCATCAGCTCCAAGCAGACTTACCCCACCACCGCCCAGATGCGCGGCGAGGAAGGCACCGCGAAGGTGAAGGTCTATGTCGGCGCCGATGGCAGCGTGCAGCGCACCGAACTGGCCACCGGCTCGGGATCGCCGCTGCTGGACCGCGAGGCGCTGGCCATGCCGACCCGCGCCGGTCGCCTGCCTGCCCCTCCGGGCGGCCCCACCGTGCTGACCGTGCCGGTGACCTGGAAGCTGATTTAAGGGTCAGCGCGGCACCGGCCCGCCCCACCGCCCGGCCAAGCCGGATTTCAACCAAACGTAATTTTCTTGCTATCCACAGCAAAACCGCCTAAGGGCCGCCCCAAGCGTGACCGGCGAACGAGGGCTTCCCCCCAGCCGCAGGCCTCGCCCAGCAGGATCAGGCCGCGTGAAGGCAGCGCCGATGGGAACCCTTTTTCCGGGCCATCGCAGCGCCGTCAGCCTCCCTGCCGGGCAGAGACCGCTCGGTCACATCATCGCCACAGCGCCACCTCGTCACGCAAGGTTGCAGGAACTTCTCCTCACCTTCCCGTGCGTCGCGCGTGCGCGATGCATGGCGCTTCATGAAAGACATCCATGTCCTATTTTTCCGACCTTAACCTGGCCGAGCCCATTCTGCGCGCGCTGGCCGAAAAAGGTTACACCGACCCCACCCCCATCCAGCGCCAGTCGATCCCCTCGCTGATCGAGGGCCGCGACCTTCTCGGCCTGGCCCAGACCGGCACCGGCAAGACCGCCGCTTTCTCGCTGCCCTCGCTGCACCGTCTGGCGATGGACCCCAAGCCGCGCCGCGCCGCCTCGTGCCGCATGCTGGTGCTGAGCCCCACCCGTGAGCTGGCCGCCCAGATCGCGGACAATATGAAGTTCTACGCCAAGCATCTGCCGCTCAGCGTGCAGTGCATCTTCGGCGGCGTGCCCGCGCCCAAGCAGGCCCGCGCCCTCGTCGGCGGCACCGATATTCTGGTCGCCACCCCGGGCCGTCTGCTCGACCTGATCGACCAGCGTGCGCTGACCCTGCGCGACGTGGAAATCTTCGTGCTCGACGAAGCCGACCAGATGATGGATCTGGGCTTTATCCATGCCCTGAAGCGCGTCGCCCGCCTGCTGCCCGCACAGCGCCAGAGCCTGTTCTTCAGCGCCACCATGCCGCAGGACATCGAGGCGCTGGGCCGCCAGTTCATCAACAACCCCGTGAAGGTGGAAGTGGCCCCGCAGTCCACCACCGCCGAGCGTGTCGAGCAGTTCGCCACCTTTGTGTCGCAGGCCGAAAAGCAGGCCCTGCTGACCATCAAGCTGCGCGAAGGCCTGGCCAGCGGCGAGATCGACCGCACGCTGGTCTTCTCGCGCACCAAGCATGGCGCCGACCGCATCGTGCGCTTCCTGACTCCCGCCGGCATCGAGGCTGCCGCCATCCATGGCGACAAGTCTCAGGCCCAGCGCACCGCTGCGCTCAAGGGCTTCCGTGACGGCAAGGTCAAGGTGCTGGTCGCCACCGACATCGCCGCGCGCGGCATCGACGTGACCGGCGTGTCGCACGTCTTCAACTTCGACATCCCCAATGTCGCCGAGCAGTATGTCCACCGCATCGGCCGCACCGGCCGCGCTGGCGCCAACGGCATCGCCCTCTCCTTCGTGGCCGATGACGAAAAGCCCTACATCAAGGCCATCGAGCGCCTGACCGGCGTGAAGCTGACCATGCAGCAACTGCCCGCCAACTTCCTCGTCGAGGCCGCCCGCCTGCCCGCCCCCGCCAAGCGCGGCAATGGCCAGCCCGAGCGCGTTGATCGCGGCGCCAGCGCCGGTCGCGGCGATGGTCGCGGTCGCGGTGGCGCGGGTCGTCCGCAGGGGCAGGGCCGCGATGGTGGCCGTGGCGGCCAGCAGGAGCACAACCGCCACAACAACCGCCGCAAGGACCCGGGCGCGCAGGATCGCGTTACCCGTGACGGCCAGCGTTCCGGCCAGCAGCGCGACAACGACCGCGCCCGCGCCGAGCGCCGCCAGAACGACCCGCGTTCGACCGCGCAGCGTCCTTCCTCGGGCCCGCGTTTCGATCCGCTGAGCGATGCTTCGGGGGATGAGCGCCGGGATCGTTCGGTGCGTCGCGGGCGTTAAGAACTGAAGGGGTAAGTGCGAGGGGGTTACCCCCTCGCGCTCCCATGAATTGTCGGTGTTGGCGCTTCGGGTTCGGCCTTGGGGTAAGGTCGCTGCGGTATAGGCTGTTCATTGCCTGCGGCGCTTTCTTCTGCCCGGGAACGTTGCGTTATTGTCGGCTCAGCACGAAACAGACATGATGCGTGCCATGCATCGTCGCTCTGCCAGCATTTCACACTCAACAGGCTTGCTGCGGCTCAAGGCCGTTCTCGCGCTCGCACCGCTCCTTGTCGGTGGATGTGTCCAGGCACCGGCAATAAATTCACGCGATGCTGATGATGTGCTGGCCCTGACAGCCATTGCAGCAAGCAAGAAACTTGCTCCCGGCTATTGCGTCAGCTCCAGACTGGATATCGCAAAAGCGGAATGGGCTGGTGAAGTCGGGAAAGATGGATGGATTACGTCCCCCGGTGACAAGCCCGTCCGCTATCACCCCCTTGACGCACCAAAAGTCACATCGCTTCCACAGAACGCTCTAGCGGCTTTCACCAAGGCAAAAATCAACACCAATTGCCATCATGTCATTGTCTTCAAGAGACCCCAATTCATTGAATTCAAAACAAAGACTGAAAACTACATCGAAGCAGATGTAGACTTCAGCGATACCTGCGGCCTGTGCGGTTTTGGAGCGCAAGGCCGATTTCGCAAAATCGGCGGCGAATGGAAAATGACATCCAACGGCATCGAAGGCACCTGGATCAGCTAAGCTGGAGAGCCGGGGCATATCGTTGCGGCGCCATTGCCCTTGCGCCGGGAGACGTCATGGGAGCGCGAGGGTGTAACACCCTCGCTTTTCTCTTTTCCGCCTAAAGCCTTTAAACTGCAGCAGTAAACACGCCCAGTTCGGGAATCCCCACCGAACGCCGACCGCCGTAATCGGTCTTCACGACGATATGGCCTTCCTTTTCCAGATGCTCCAGCAACCGGCGGATGCGACCCGAGGAAGAGGTGCCATAAACGCGGGCAAGCTCATTGTCGTCAGGGCAGGCCTCACCCTCCATGGCGGCGCGGGCGAGAACAAGGAACGGCGCCAGCCATTCATCTGACACGGCGCGCGCCAGCCCCATCAGCTCAGCCCAGCGCTCTTCCTGCGGGGCGTAGATGCCCGCGACGGCCATGGCAAAGCGGCGGCGGAACTGCGCCACATCGCCCGCGTGGTGGCCGATGCGCTTCATCCGGCAACGCAGCGTAAAGTCCTGATAGAGCGAGGCGATCTGCTGATAGGTCGCGCCGGGCTCGGTAGCCATGTCCTCCATAATGGACGCGATCATGGCGTTGATTTCATCCGGCGCGATGGCGGGCGGAGCGGCGACGGCGGCAGCGGCGAAGAGGTTATCGCCACCCGCCAGCGGGTCCTCGGGCTCCTGATCGGTGCCCGGCGCCACGGCCATCACATAGGAACCGATCTGCTCCATCAGATCGCCCGCATCGGGCATCGCGGGGCGCGGCGACGGACCGTCCACGGCGGTCAGCTCTTCCAGCGTCGGCGCGGCGTGGAGCAGATCGTGCAGATCCTGCCCCGTGGCGGTCGGTGGCGGCAAAAGCCCCGTGGAAACCGCACGGCTGGTGGTCTGCACCCCGCCGATGCGCACCGCGACAGGCCGCCGCGTGATCGCCGGGCCCAGCGCCAGAAACTGGCCGCGCTCCAGATCGCGGATGGTCTCGGCCTGGCGGCGGTCCATGCCCAGCAGATCGGCGGCGCGCGCCATATCGATGTCAAGGAAGGTGCGGCCCATCAGAAAGTTGGAGGCTTCCGCCGCCACATTCTTCGCCAGCTTGGCAAGACGCTGTGTGGCGATGATCCCCGCCAGCCCGCGCTTACGGCCACGGCACATCAGGTTCGTCATCGCCGAAAGCGACAGGCGTCGCACTTCATCCGTCACATCGCCAGCGGCGGCGGGGGCGAACATCTGCGCCTCGTCCACCACCACCAGAGCCGGATACCACTGATCGCGCGGGGCATCGAACAGCGTGTTGATGAAGGTGGCTGCGCAGCGCATCTGCGCCTCGATCTCCAGCCCGTCGAGCGCCAGAATCACACTCGCCCGGTGCTGGCGCACGCGGTTGGCCAGCCGGATCAGGTCGTTGTTCGAATAGGCCGCGCCATCGACGACGATATGCCCGAAAGGCTCGGCCAGCGTGACGAAATCGCCCTCAGGGTCGATCACCACCTGCTGGACCAGCGCGGCGCTTTCCTCCAGCAGACGGCGCAGCAAATGGCTCTTGCCCGAGCCCGAATTGCCTTGAACCAGCAAACGGGTCGCCAAAAGTTCCTCGATGTCGATTTGCAGAGGTTTGCCGCTCTGCTGTTCGCCGATGATAACCGATGCGCTCACGGTGGCGGGGTTTACCGGTTGGGCCGGGTTGGGCCTAGGGGCGGAAGGCGGGTTTTCCAGAGGTTTTCGGTAGGAGGAAAGAGAAGATGCGAGGGTGTTACACCCTCGCGCTCCCGGGTTTGTCTACGTTGCGCATCGGGTTCGGCCTTGCGCCCAGTTTGCCGCGCCGCAGGCAGGGAAATTGAATGCCTGCGGCGCCTTATGTGGCGCAGGTGGATAGCCAAGGCACAAGGATTCGGCGCCACTGCCCGTGCGTCGGGAGACGTTATGGGAGCGCGAGGGGATAATCCCCTCGCATCTTCCTTACTTCACCAATTCTGCTGCCAAGGCTTCCGCCACCCGAATCCCATCCACCGCCGCAGACAGAATCCCGCCAGCATAACCGGCCCCCTCACCCGCCGGATACAGCCCGCGCGTGTTCAGAGACTGCAAATCCTTCCCCCGCGTAATGCGCAAAGGAGACGAAGTGCGCGTTTCCACGCCGGTCATGATAACATCGGGATGGTCGTAACCGGGCACCTGACGGCCAAACACCGGCAGCGCCTCGCGGATCGAGTCGATCACATAATCGGGCAGACATTCGCGCAGATCGGTCAGGTGGACGCCCGGCTTGTAGCTGGGGATCACCGCGCCAAAATCGCCTGACGAAGCCCGCCCCGCCAGCAGATCGCCCAGCTTCTGCCCCGGCGCCTGATAGTTGCTGCCCCCGGCGATATAGGCCAGATCCTCCCAGTGGCGCTGGAAGGCGATGCCCGCCAGAGGCCCACCCGGATAGTCCTTGCCCGGATCGATCGTCACCACCAGCCCCGAGTTGGCGTTGAATTCCGCGCGCGAATACTGGCTCATGCCGTTGGTGACGACGCGGCCTTCCTCGCTGGTCGCGGCCACCACGCGCCCGCCGGGGCACATGCAGAAGGAATAAACCGTGCGCCCGTTCGAGCATTGATGAGACAGCGAATAGGCCGCCGCGCCCAGAATCTCGTTCCCGGCGCAGGGGCCGAAGCGGGCCTTGTCGATCCAGCTTTGCGGATGCTCGATCCGCACGCCGATGGCGAAGGGCTTGGCCTCCATAAAGATCCCCGCGTCATGCAGGGCATGGAAGGTGTCGCGGCTGGAGTGGCCCACCGCCATGATCACATGGCTGGTTTCAAGGTAACCGCCATCGGCCAGATGCAGACCGCGCAGCTTTCGATCCTCGCCCTCGCCCTGCACATCGAAGCCCGAAACGCGGGTGCTGAAACGATATTCGCCGCCCAGCTTCTCGATGGTGTCGCGCATGCTCATCACCATGGTGACGAGGCGGAAGGTGCCGATATGCGGATGCGCTTCGTAGAGGATATCGTCGGGCGCACCGGCCTTCACGAACTCCACCAGCACTTTGCGGCCCAGATGACGCGGGTCCTTGATACGGCTGTAGAGCTTGCCATCGGAGAAGGTGCCCGCACCGCCCTCGCCATATTGCACGTTGGATTCCGGATCGAGCACGCCCTTGCGCCACAGGCCCCAGGTGTCCTTGGTGCGTTCGCGCACGGCCTTGCCACGCTCGATGATGATCGGTTTCAGCCCCATCTGCGCCAGAATCAGCGCCGCCAGCAGACCGCAAGGCCCAGCGCCGATCACCACCGGGCGCGGGCCCTTGTAATCGGCAGGCGCCATCACCGGGAAGTGGTAGGAGGTGTCGGGCGTGGCCCGCACATGCTGATCCTCGGCGAAACCGGTGAGGATGCCAGCTTCGTCATCCACTTCGACATCCAGCACATAGACCAGCTTGATCGCGCTTTTCTTGCGCGCGTCATTGCCCCGGCGGACCATATGCACGCGGTGCAGCGCTTCGGGTTTGATCCCCAGCCTGGCGCAGACGGCGCGCTCCAGATCCTCGGGGGCGTGGTCGAGCGGCAGGATGATGTCGGAGAGGCGTAGCATCGCCGCCCCATACGCCGCTTGCCCCTTTTTCGCCACCCCTGCCTGATCCTTGGCGCTTGACCGGAAGCCTTGCCACTCATAGATGATGCATATGCATCAAAGACTCTGCGTCTGCACCACCATGCGCCGCGCCACCCGCGCGCTCACCCGCGCCTATGACGAAGCGCTGGCCCCTTTCGGCATCACGGTGCAACAATTCGCCATCCTGCGCGACATCCAGCGCGCCGGCACCATCCCCCTGCCCCGCCTTGCCGAGGGTCTGGTGATGGACCGCACCAGCCTCTACCGCGCCCTGCCCCCGCTGGAGCGCGAGGGCCTGCTGGTGCTGGAAAGCCCATCCCCGCGCAGCCGCACCGCCACCCTCACCCCGGCAGGCCAGCAGCGGGTGGCGGATGCCAACCCGGCATGGGAATCCCTGCAAACCCGCATCCTCAGCGCCATGCAACCGGGCGAATGGGACCAGATGCAATCCAGCGCCGACCGCCTCGCCACCCAGCTTGTCTCAGGAACCATCTGACCATGACCACGCCGCAAACCGCCACAAGCACCAAGAGGCTGGCGATTCAGGTCACCGCGATCACCTTCCTCGCCCTGCTGGTTTCGGCGGGGCTACGCTCGGCGCCCGGGGTGATGATGGTGCCGCTGGGACTGCATTTCGGCTGGGACCGGGCGACGGTTTCGCTCACCTCGGCCATCGGCATCTTTCTCTATGGTCTGGTCGGGCCCTTTGCCGCCGCGCTGATGCTCTCCATCGGCATAAGGCGCACCATGATGGGCGGGCTGGCGCTGATGGCGGCGGGCACGCTGGCCAGCCATTGGATGAGCCAGAGCTGGCACTATCTGCTGACATGGGGCGTCATCTCGGGGTTTGGCAGCGGCGCCGTTGCAAATGTGCTGGGCGCCACCGTCACCAACCGCTGGTTCGCCAAAAGGCAGGGGCTGGTGATGGGGCTGTTCTCGGCCTCCACCGCGACGGGCTCGCTGGTGTTCCTGCCCTTTCTGGCATGGCTGACGCGTGACGGCGCATGGCAGCCGGTGGTGGATACGGTGGGACTCGCCAGCCTGATCATGATCCCGCTGGTGATGCTGCTTTTGCCCGAAAGCCCGGCCTCGCGCGGCATCGCCCGCTTTGGCGAGGCCCCCGGCACGCCCCCGCCGCCCCCGCGTCAGGCCAGCGCGATGCTGGCGCTGGAAGCTCTGGCCCGCGCCAGCAAGTCCGGCACCTTCTGGCTGTTGTTCGGCACCTTCTTCGTCTGCGGGGCGACCACCAACGGCCTCGTCGGCACGCATCTGATCGCTTACTGCGGCGACCATGGCATTGCCCCCGTCGCCGCTGCCGGACTGCTCTCCACCATGGGCATCTTCGATCTGTTCGGCACCACCGCCTCGGGCTGGCTGACCGACCGTTTCGATCCGCGCCGGTTGCTCTTTGTCTATTACGGACTGCGCGGCCTCTCGCTGATCGTGCTGCCCTTCCTCGATTTCGGCCCCATCGGCCTTGGCGTCTTCGCGGTGTTCTACGGGCTCGACTGGATCGCCACTGTGCCCCCCACGCTGGCCATCGCCAACCGCGCCTTTGGCGAGCGCGAGGCCCCGATCATCTTCGGCTGGGTCGTCGCCGGGCACCAGCTTGGCGCCGCCTGTGCGGCGCTGGGCGCGGGCCTCGTGCGGCAGGAATGGGGCTCCTACGGCCCCGCCTTTGCCGGAGCGGGCGTGCTGGGCCTGATCGCGGCGCTTGCTGCGCTGGCCCTGCCCCATGCGCGGACACAGCTTCGCCCGGCTTGATGCAATCGTCCCTACCCCCTAAAGGCACCTCAGCTTTCAGGGGAACGGACACCATGGCACAGATCATCGACGGCAAGGCCCTCGCCGCAAGGCTGATGGAAGACACCCGCAAGGGCGTCGCCGACATCATCGCGGCCACCGGCAACCCGCCCGGCCTCGCCGTGGTGCTGGTGGGCAGCGATCCGGCCAGCGAGGTCTATGTCGGCCGCAAGATCAGCCAGTGCCGCAAGGCCGGAATCAACTCGATCGAACATCGCCTGCCCGCCGACACCTCCCAGGCCGATCTGCTCGCCCTGATCGACAGCCTGAACGCCGACGCGGGCATCCACGGCATCCTCGTCCAACTGCCCCTCCCCAAGGGCCTCGACGCCGCCCCCATCCTCGACCGCATCAGCCCCGACAAGGATGTCGACGGCTTCCACCCCGTAAACGTCGGGCGCCTGTCCACCGGCACCGGCGGCCTTGTGCCCTGCACCCCGCTGGGCATCATGATGCTGCTCGACAGCGTGATCGACGACTATCGCGGCCTCAACGCCGTGGTCATCGGCAAGTCGAACATCGTGGGTAAGCCGGTCTCCATGCTGCTGCTGGAACGCGAGGCGACCGTCACCGTCACCCATATCGAAACCAAGGACCTGCCCGATGTGGCCCGCAAGGCGGACATCATCGTGGCGGCAGCTGGCGCCCCCCATCTGGTGCGCGGCTATTGGGTGAAGCCCGGCGCCGTGGTGATCGATGTGGGCATCACCCGCATCACCGACCACGATGGCACGACCAAGCTGGTCGGCGACTGCGCGACTCACGAGCTGGAGCACGCCCGCGCGGTGACGCCTGTGCCGGGGGGTGTTGGGCCGATGACGATTGCCTGTCTGTTGGCCAATACGGTCAAGGCGGCCAAGATGGGGTTGAAGTAAGAAAAGATAATGCGAGGGTGTTACACCCTCGCGCTCCCATGAATGTCTACCTCAGCGCCACGGGTTCAGCCACAGAGCAACGCCGCCGTGCCGCAGGCAGGACATTCAATGCCTGCGGCGCCTGAGGTGGCGCAGGTGGAGAGCCGGAGCGCAACAATTCGGCCCCCCTGCCCTCTCGTCGGGAGACGTAATGGGAGCGCGAGGGGATAATCCCCTCGCATCTTTCTGCCTTCTTTATCTCCCTCAGAAACACTTCGTCACACTCGGGACGATCAAGGGCAAAGCGCAGGCTCTATCTCCAATTCATCACGGAATTTGGAGCACACCCATGTTGTTCACCCTCTTCGCGACGATGGCGCTGAGCGCCTCCGCCCCCATCGACCAGCCCCTTCAGGCCATTGGCTGCCACCCGCAGCCGGGCAAGGTGATGGGCTGCGTTACCAGCAGCCATGTCGTGGCGCAGCAGCGCGCGATGGGCACCACCCCGGTGGTGGTAGCCAAGGCGGAGAACACCGCCGTCGAGCGCACCATCGCCTGCCACCCCGATCCCAGCCGCAACCGTGGCTGCTTCCGCGCCGCGCCCGCTGCGCAGGTGAAGCCAGCTCTGGCCAAGGCCAAGGCCCAGCCCGCGCAGGAAAGCGCCGAGGCTGACACCGCAACCACGTCCCAGGGCAGCAGCCTCCCCAAGGTTGGCTGATGTCCTGCCGGGCGGCGGTTAAACCGCACCGCCTCCTTCAAGCGTCGTGCCCTGACGTTAGGTGTGGCAGCGCCGCCGCCCGGCTATCTTCTCTTCCCCTTGAAAAGCGAGCGCAAGCGTGACACTTCGTGCCTTGATGCCTGATATCGCCGCCCCTGATGCCATTCCCGGCTCGGCACCCTCGATCTTGCTGGTCGAGGATGACACCGCATTGCGCGTGCTGACGGCGCGCGCGCTCAAGGCCCATGGCTATGACGTGCGCACGGCCTGCAGCGGCGCGGAGATGTGGGTGGCGCTGGAAGCCGCCCCTGCCGACCTGCTGGTGCTGGACATCATGCTGCCCGGCACGAATGGCATCGAGCTGTTCCGCCGCATCCGCAAGACCAGCGAAGTGCCGATCATCTTCGTCTCCGCGCGCGGCAGCGAGGAAGACCGCGTGCTGGGCCTTGAGCTGGGCGCTGACGATTATCTGGCCAAGCCCTTCGGCACGCGTGAGCTGATCGCGCGGATCGGCGCGGTGCTGCGCCGCGGCGGCAACAGTGGCGAGAACACCAGCGGCGAGCGCGACCTGGGCCGTCGCGATGTGGAGTTCGACGGCTGGCGCCTCTCCATGGCCCGCCACGAACTGACCGCGCCGGATGGCACCATTGTGGATCTGACGGGCGCGGAGTTCGATCTGCTCTGCACCTTCGTCAGCCAGCCGCAGCGTGTGATCGGGCGGCAGCGTCTGATCGAACTGTCGCGCACCCGCATCGGCGATTCCTCGGATCGTTCGATTGACGTGCTGGTCAGCCGTCTGCGCCGCAAGCTGACCGATACGGGCGGTACGGCTCCGCTGGTGACGGTGCGCGGCGTGGGTTACATGTTCAACCTGCCGGTCACGCGTTCTTGATCCATCGCCTGCGCCAATGGGCGGGCCATATCGGCCTGTTCGGGCGCCTGCTGGCGCTGCTGGTGCTGGTGATGGCGGTGGATTTCGCCGCCAATGCGCTGATCTTCGAGAAAGCCAGCGACTTCGCCCTGCATCAGGAGGATGCCGCGCGTCTGGCCGAAAGGCTGGTGGTGGCCGACCAGGTGCTGGAGACCGAGCCGCTGATCTCCCGCCCCCGCGTGGCCGGGGAACTGAGCAGCGAAACGCTGAAAATCAGCTGGTCCCCGGCGCGTGAACGACCGCTGGCGGCGCTGACTCTGGCGGCGCTGCAGGGGCAGATCCTGTCCGCCCAGCCGTCTCTGGCGCAGCGCAATCTGCAACTGCACCTCTCGACCTTTTCCGAGGACATCGGCGGATCGCTGACGCTGAGCGACGGATCGCTGGTCAGCTTTCACAACCACAGCCGCAGGGCATGGCCGCTCAAGGCCGGGCGCCTGATCTCGCTGGTGCTGCCCTCGCTGGTGCTGGTGGGGCTGGCGCTGGTGATGATGCAGGCGATCCTCCACCCGCTGCGCCGCCTTGTGCTGGCCACGCGGCGCGTCGGCACCTCGCAATCCTCCGCGCTGGAGCCTGCCGGGCCTGCCGAGGTGCGCAACCTGATTCACGCCTTCAACGCCATGCAGAGCCGCATCGACAGCCTGCTGGCCACCGGCGCCCAGACCATGCTGGCCATCGGCCACGATCTGCGCACGCCTCTGGCCCGCCTGCATCTGCGCCTCGACGAGGCCCCGCTCGACCCCGCCGCGCGTGAGGCGATGCAGGGCGACATCGGCGAGATGCGCGACCTGCTCTCCTCGCTGCAGACCTGCGTGGAGCCGCGCAGCGCCGAGCCGCCCCGCCGCATCGATATCGCCGCCATGGTGCAGACTCTGGTGGACAATGCGCAGGATCAGGGCAGCGATGCCAGCTATGACGGGCCCGACACGCTGGTGGTGATGGGCCGTGCGGTGCCTCTGCGCCGGGCCTTGTCCAATCTGGTGACCAATGCGCTGCATTATGGCGGCAATGCCGAGGTGTCGCTGGCGGTGGTGGGCGGCCATGTCACCGTGACCATTGCGGACCATGGCCCCGGCATTCCCGAGGAAGAGCTGGCCCATGTGATCCAGCCTTTCGTGCGGTTGGATCATGCCCGGTCGCGCGATACGCCGGGCATGGGTCTGGGGCTGGCCATCGTTGAGAAGTCGCTGAGCGGTGAAGGAGCGACGGTGGTGCTGGCCAATCGCGAAGGCGGTGGGCTGGTGGCGACGGTGACTTTGGCCGGTGGGGCCTGTTAGAAGGTTAAAGCGGGCCTCCGGCGGGCAAAGGGCCATCGCCCTTTGCAATCCCTTTCTTGTCTGCCTTGCGTTACAGGTTCGGCGTTAGGTGTTGGCTGTTTCAAATCGCTTCGCGACACAGAGGTGAGTTGAAAGGGTGAATAGCACTCGGGTGTTTTTCACGAATGCTCCCAGGAATTCGTCATCCCGCGCCTGTCTTTTCAGCACGCTTGTAGCTGTCACACATTTGAGCTTTACTCTTGGCAAGACAAGGGGATGACGAATGCGAAGCTGGATCGTTGCCGCGGGTATTTTGATGATTCCGGGAATCGCTTTCGCTCAACAACCATCCAAAAATGCTTTGGCCAGCCTGGGCATCAAGATGGTCGAGCCGATGACGGCAAAGGAACTGGCTGACACCAAACTCCGCATTGATGCCGAGCTGGTGAAATCCGGCGCAGCCGCATTCTTCGATAACGTCAGCGACGCAAATGGCGGCAAGGCCCGGCACCGGGCGTCTGGTCTGGTGTGCGCTCTTGGCAAAAAGGGGCAGCGCGTCCTTACAGCTTCGGTGGACCAGGCATCGTGCGAAACCAAAGATGGCAGCACGATCTATGAAAGAACCGTGGAAAAGGCACCCGAAGGCGCGACCCTCGAAACGGTTGCCGCAAAAGCTCTGGCCGACGCGCGGAGAGAGCCGGGGTATGCCGCCGCGACCGGCGTATCGATCACCGGGCACCCCAGACCGGGGTCTGGTCTGCCAGACCATCAGACTCTGCGCTTTCTAAGCCGAATTGACGGGCACGAACGCGTTAGTCGCCTTCAAATAGGCATTGTGCGGGGCTGGGTCCTCACAGAACGTCAGGAAACCCCAAAAACAAACGCGCAGCCCTCGGGCATGGGCGACGTTTTGGCCGAAGCCACGTTCGGCACGGGAATGACCACGCAACAGTAGGTGCGAAGCCCCCTTCCCAAGGCCTGCGACGACCACTAGCGGGGGCGATGACTGCCACGCCACATGGCGTCGGCAAGGCAGAAGCGGGATGCCCGCTTCCGCTTCATCCTGACGAAAACCCGAGCCGGCCTTGGCGCCGCAGGCAGGCTTATGCCTGCACGTCAAACCACGCCAGCGATGGCAGCACATCTGCCCCGGGAACCCGCAACAAACGCCACAAACAAGGCGCACACGCCGCCATATAAAGGGAGCGCGAGGGCGATGGCCCTCGCATTATATTCTTAATTTCCCTAAAATTTCAAAACACTAACTCCATACCGCACCGCAGCAACACTTCCTTACACATCAGCGGATCGCGGGCAAAACACGCACCCTAAATTCATGGACAAGGCTCGGGTGGGAGTACCCCATTTCCCCTCTCATTCGGGCCGCCCCATTGATAACAAACAAGAGGTGCTACCATGAACGACCTCATCGGCCGCGTGTTCAGCTTCGAAAAGACCACTTTCCCCCAGAGCGGCGAGCTGTTCGCCAAGCTCACCAGCGAAGGGCAGGAGCCCAAGGCGCTGATGATCTCCTGCGCGGATTCGCGCATCGTGCCCGAGCAGATCCTGCAGGCCCAGCCCGGCGATCTGTTCGTCTGCCGCAACGCGGGCAACATGGTGCCCCCCTTCGCCACGATGAACGGCGGCGTGTCCTCCACGGTGGAATATGCCGTGGTGGCGCTGGGCGTGCGTGACATCATCGTCTGCGGCCACTCGGACTGCGGCGCGATGAAGGCGCTGTCCAACCCCGTCGGTCTGGAGGCCATGCCCAATGTCGCCGCCTGGCTGCGCCATGGTTCGGCTGCCGAGCACATCGTCACCACCACCTCGCCGCATCTGCATGACAAGGCCCGCGTGCGCGCCGTCAGCCTTGAGAACATCATCGCCCAGATCGCGCATCTGCGCACCCATCCTTCGGTGGCCGCCGCCATCGCCAAGGGCGAGATGGCGCTGCATGGCTGGTTCGTGGACATCCACGCCGGGCAGGTGCTGGGTCTGGACGGCGACACCGGCCAGTTCGTGCCCCTGCGCGAAGACCAGCCGCTGCCCGTGGCCCTGCATGCCGCCCGCCGCATCGCGACCGACGCCCAATTGGCGGAAGCCGCTGAATGAGCGGGCCCTCCGCCCCCTCCGCATCAACGAAGCCCGGCATGAAAGTGCCGGGCCTTTCGGTGCGTGACCTCACCGCATCCATCGTGGTGTTTCTGGTGGCCATGCCCTTGTGCATGGGCATCGCCATCGCCTCTGGCGTGCCGCCCGAAAAGGGCCTCGTCACCGGCATCATCGGCGGCATCGTCGTCGGCATGCTGGCCGGTTCGCCGTTGCAGGTCAGCGGGCCTGCGGCGGGTCTGGCCGTCATCATCTTCGAATTTGTGCGCGATCACGGGCTTTCGGCGCTGGGGCCGATGCTGGTTCTGGCGGGCGTGATCCAGTTCGTGGCCGGAGTGGCGCGTCTGGGCGGATTGTTCCGCGCGGTTTCGCCTGCCGTGGTGCATGGCATGCTGGCGGGCATTGGCGCGCTGATCGTGGCGGGCCAGTTCCACATCCTGTTCGACGCCAAGCCGATGTCGAACGGGCTGGCCAACCTCTCGGCGATGCCGGGCCGCGTGCTGGGCCTGAACTTCTCCGACATGCATTCCACCGAGATCGCGCTGGGCCTCGGCCTGCTGACCATCGCGGTGATGCTGGGCTGGGAAAAGCTGCGCCCTGCCTCGCTGAAGCTGGTTCCGGGCGCGCTGCTGGGCGTGGTTGCCGCCACGGCGGTTGCCGCCTCGCTGGGGCTGCAGGTCGCGCGCATCAGCGTGCCGGAATCGATCTCGGCGGCCTTTGCCATGCCGGGCGCGGACTTCTTCGCCCCGATCCTCGCCAATCCCGCGATCGCCACCGCCGCCATCGCCATCGCCTTTATCGCCAGCGCGGAAACGCTGCTGTCGGCGGCGGCTGTGGACCGTATGCATGACGGCGTGCGCACCGATTACAACAAGGAGCTGCGCGCGCAGGGCGTGGGCAATCTGCTCTGCGGTCTGGTCGGCGCCCTCCCGATGACCGGCGTGATCGTGCGTTCCTCCGCCAATGTGCAGGCTGGGGCCCAGACCCGCGCCTCGGCGATCTTGCATGGCGTGTGGATTCTCGGCCTTGTCGCGCTGCTCCCCTGGGTGCTGCGTGAGGTGCCCATGGCCGCGCTGGGCGGCATCCTTGTGGTGACGGGCTGGCGCCTGATCAGCCTCAAGCATGTGCGCCATCTCTTCGAGAACTACGGCCCCGTGCCCGCCGGCATCTGGGCCGCCACCTTCGCGCTGGTGATCACCACCGATCTGCTGACCGGCGTGCTGGTGGGCCTTGGCCTCTCGCTGATCGAGGTTGTGCCGCATATCTCGCGCCTCAAGCTGGGGATCGAGCATGGCACGGCGCCTGAAGGCGAGGCGCGTCTGGTCCGCCTCTCCGGCGCGGCCACCTTCCTCACCCTGCCGCGCCTGACCCGCGCGCTGGAGGATGTGCCCGCCGACAAGCCCGTCCACCTCGACCTCGATTCCCTCGCCGGGCTCGACCACACCAGCGCCGAAATGCTTGGCGAATGGCTGGGTCGCCGCCGCCGCGCGGGGCTGGCCGCCTCGGTCAGCGGGCGCGAGGAGATGGTGCGGACCTTTGCCCATGCATGAAGCATCGTGCGGAAAAGTGGGAACCGGTTTTTCGCAAGAACGATGCGACAACATATTGAAATTTCAGAGCTGAACCCGGCACGGCTTATGACCTGCGTCTGAGCCGTCTCGCAACTCAAGGCCATCCCCGCCAGTCCGGGGGTGGCCTTTTTTTTGAGTTCGAAGGGAATGACGCCGGAGGCGTTACGCCCCCCGGCACCCCCGTTACATCTCCCGGCGATATGGTGTGTAGCGCGGTAACCCTGCGCCCTGCCTTTTCGTCAGGCTTTTAGCAGTTCCCTAAGGGGCAGCTTGAGATAAGCCACCAAAATGGCTCTATTTAAAATGAAAGCTGAAACCAAATCCGATTAAATGAGTTAGAAGCTGTAGAGGAGGTTCTTATGCCCGATCGAAAAGCCGTCAGAACACTCATTGGAAGTTCAAAAACCTCCATTGACGGGAATTTCATTCTCCCGCGCTCTGAACGCAAAATTGGCCAGGACGCCGGCGCCCTTGAGCATCTGGGCACCAGCGATCTCAGCATCTCCGCCGCCATGCGCCATTATATGAACTTCCGAAAATAACGTGGCGGGAAGCAGGCGGTGAATGATCCGAAATGATCCGATCATCCTGTTACGCTGACCGCACCATGGCCGCCGGATAAACCGGCGACCATCATCCCGCAAAAGCGTTCAGACCCGCTCGACCGCCAGCGCCAGACCGATGCCGACGCCCACGCAAAGCGTCGCCAGCCCGCGTTTGCCGCCAGTCTTCTCCAACTGATGCACCAAAGTCAGCGCAAGGCGCGCGCCCGACATGCCCAGCGGATGGCCCAACGCGATGGCACCGCCATTGGCATTCACCTGCGGCGCATCGTCGGCCAGCCCCAGATCGCGCATCACCGCCAGTGACTGGCTGGCAAAGGCCTCATTCAGCTCGATGGCGTCGAAGTCATGGATACTCAGGCCCAGCTTCGCCAGCAGCTTGCGCGTGGCCGGGATCGGGCCGATGCCCATCACCCGCGGCTCCACGCCCGCCGAGGCAAGGCCCAGAATGCGCGCGCGCGGCGTCAGCCCATGGGCCTTCACCGCCGCCTCGCTGGCGATGATCAAAGCCGCCGCGCCATCGTTGATGCCCGAGGCATTGCCCGCCGTCACCGTGCCCGAAGGCCCGAACAAGGGCTTCAGACCGGAAAGCGCCTCAAGCGTGGTGTCGGCACGCGGATGTTCGTCCTGCGTGACCTGCATCACCTCACCGCGCTTGCGGCCCGGCACGCTGACCGGCACGATCTCCTCGGCATGGAAGCCAGAGGCCTGCGCCGCCGCCGTGCGCTGCTGGCTACGCAGCGCAAAGGCATCCTGATCCGCGCGGCATATGCCGTAATCCTCGGCGACATTCTCGCCGGTGCGCGGCATGGTCTCGGTGCCATAGGCGGCATTGAGCGCGGGATTGACGAAGCGCCAGCCCATCGTCGTGTCTTCCAGCGTCTGGGCGCGCCCGAAGGCGGTGTCCGACTTGCCCATCACGAAAGGCGCGCGGGTCATGCTTTCCACGCCGCCCGCAAAGGCCAGATCCATCTCGCCAAGGCGGATGGCGCGGGCCGCCTGCCCCACCGCCTCAAGCCCGGAGGCGCAGAGGCGATTGAGCGTCACGCCCGGCACGGTAGAGGGCAGGCCCGCCAGCAGCAGGCTCATGCGCGCGACATTGCGGTTGTCCTCGCCCGACTGGTTGGCACAGCCATAGAAAACTTCCTCGATGGCAGCAGGATCGAGGCCCGGGTTGCGCTCCAGCAGGGCTTTCAAGGGCACCGCACCCAGATCGTCGGCACGGATGCGGGAGAGGCCGCCATTGTAACGGCCGATGGGCGTGCGGATGGCGTCGCAGATAAAGGCTTCGGTCATGTCGGAATGTCCTTTCAGGCGGCCAGAGCGGCGGCGTCCAGCGCCAGACCGGTGGCAGCGCGCGCATCCTCGATGCTGAAACCGGGAACCAGATCCACGATGCCCGCCCCCTGAGGCCCCACGCTGAAGGTGCCCAGATCGGTGTAGACGCGCGAAATGCAGCCGATGCCGGTCAGCGGATAGGTGCAGCGCTCCACCAGCTTGCTCTCACCGCCCTTGGTGAGCAGCTCCATCATCACGAAGATCTGCTTGGCGCCGATGGCCAGATCCATCGCCCCGCCCACCGCCGGGATCGCTCCGGGAGCCCCGGTATGCCAATTGGCGATATCGCCCGTGGCCGAGACCTGAAAGGCGCCCAGCACGCAGATGTCCAGATGCCCGCCGCGCATCATCGCAAAGCTGTCGGCATGGTGGAAGAAGCAGCCGCCATCCAGCAGCGTGACGGGCTGCTTGCCCGCATTGATCAGTTCGGGGTCTTCAAAGCCCGGCGCGGGCGCGGGGCCCATGCCCAGCACGCCGTTTTCGCTCTGCAGAAAGATGTCCTTCTCGGCGGGCAGATAGTTGGCCACCATCGTGGGCAGGCCGATGCCGAGGTTCACATAGGCGCCCTCGGGAATGTCGCGGGCGACGCGGGCGGCCATCGCCTTGCGGTCCAGTCGTTCCATTGTTTCTCTCCCTTCAGGCAGCCAGAGCGGCGGCAGGCACAATCGGCACCACGCGCTGCACGAAGATGCCCGGCGTCACCACGGCTTCGGGGTCGAGGGCGCCCAGCGGCACGATTTCGCTCACCTGCGCGATGGCGGTTTTGGCGGCCATGGCCATGATCGGGCCGAAGTTGCGGGCCGTCTTGCGATAGACCAGATTGCCCCAGCGATCGCCCTGCTGCGCCTTGATCAGCGCGAAATCGGCGTGGATGGGGTATTCCAGCACATAGTCGCGCCCATCGATCTTGCGGGTTTCCTTGCCCTGCGCCAGCTGCGTGCCGAAGCCGGTGGGGGTGAAGATCGCCCCCAGCCCCGCGCCCGCCGCCTGAATGCGCGCGGCCAGATTGCCCTGCGGCACCAGCTCCAGCTCGATCTCTCCGGCGTGATAGAGCGCGTCGAAATGATGCGAATCCGCCTGTCGCGGGAAAGAGCAGATGATCTTGCGCACCCGCTTTTCCCGCATCAGCGCGGCCACGCCGGTCTCGCCGTTCCCGGCATTGTTGCTGATGACGGTGAGGTCGCGCAAGCCGCGCGCGATCAGCGCCTCGATCAGCTCATCGGGCATGCCGGCCGTGCCGAACCCTCCGATCATGATGGAGGCGCCATCCTGAATATCGGCGACGGCAGCGGCCGCGTCGCTCACGCTTTTATCGATCACGGGACTCTCTCCTGAAACCTGTGTCCTTGCCTTCGGGTTCTGCCTGGGCCCCTCTTGAGTCAATCGATAAACGGTATATTGTACGGTAATCGGTTATTGCGAGGACCAAAGTATGATGGAAGAGCTGCTCGAAGTTCCGGGTGATCCGGAGTTCATGGCCTCGCTGGCGCGCGGTCTGGCGGTGATGCGCTGCTTTGCCGAGCAGGAACGCCCGATGACCATCGCCCAGGCCAGCAAGCTGACGGGCCTCTCCCGCCCCGCCGTGCGGCGCTGCCTGCTCACGCTGGTGAAGCTGGGCTATGCCGCGCAGGATGGCAGCCATTATGCGCTGCGGCCCAAGGTGATGACGTTGGGCTATGCCTATCTCTCCTCCACGCCGCTGGCGCTGCGTGCGCAGCCGCTGCTGGATCAGCTGCGGGATGAGTTGGGCGAATCCTGCTCACTGGGCATCGTGGATGACGATCAGGTCTTTTACATCGCGCGGGCGGAGGTTTCGCGCATCATGTCGATCGCGCTGCGGGTGGGGAGCCGGTTACCGCTCTACACCACATCGATGGGGCGGGTGCTGCTGGCCGATATGCCGAGGGAAAAGCGCGCCGCCTATTTCCGCCGCATCGATCTGGCCGCGCACACCGATCTGACCGAGATCGAACCCAACCGCCTGCAAGCCATCTGCGACAAGGTGGCGGAGGAAGGCTATGCGATCATCGATCAGGAGCTGGAGATGGGGCTGCGCTCGGTGGCGGTGCCGGTGCGCGGGATGTCTGGCCGGGTGGTGGCGGCGGTGAATGTGGGGACGCAGGCCTCGCGCGTATCGGTGGTCGATTTGCGCACGCATTTTCTACCCGCGCTGAGGCGCTGCGCCCGCGAACTGACAGCCACCGGCCTGCTGTAACGAGGAGTTCTGGCTGCCAGGTTCCGGCCTGACACAAGCTATCGCCGGGAGACGTAATGGGGGTGCAGGGGAGTCAACCGATTTCTCTTGAGACATCGGCACTCAAAACGCCGCCCCCTGCTTTCAGCCCTTATCCCCCTTCAAACACCGACCACCCCGCCCCGGCAGCCAACCTTTCCAAAGCCAGAGACCCGAGCAAAGAATTCCCCTGAGCGTTCAACCCCGGCGCCCACACCGCAATCGAAGCGACGCCCGGCGCCACCACCAGAATGCCGCCGCCCACGCCAGACTTCCCCGGCAGGCCGACACGGAAGGCGAACTCCCCGGAATTGTCGTAATGGCCGCAGGTCATCATCAGCGCATTGATGCGGCGGGTGCGGTGGGCGGAAAGCACCTGCCGCCCGGTCTCGGGATTGCGCCCGCCCAGCATCAGATAGCGCCCGGCCAAGGCCAGCTGGCGGCAGCTCATGGTGATGGAACAGCAGTGCGAATAGACCCCCAACACGCGGTCGACATCATTGTGCAGATTGCCGAAGGCCTTGGTGTAATTGGCCAGCGCCTGATTGCGAAAGCCGGTCTCCAGCTCGGCGCGGGCGACATGCTCGTCAATGGCAATGGTGTCATCGCCCGCCAGATCGCGCACGAGGCGCAGCACCTGCCCGATGGCCTCGCGCGGTTCGTGGCGGGCAAGGATCATGTCGGAGACGACAATGGCCCCGGCGTTGATGAAGGGGTTGCGCGGCACGCCCTGCTCGTTTTCGAGCTGGACGATGGAGTTGAAAGGGCTGCCCGATGGCTCCTTGCTCACGCGGCGCCACAGCTGGTCGCCCGCCGTGCCCAGCGCCAGCGTGAGGGTGAAAACCTTGGAGATGCTCTGGATCGAAAAGGGCTCCTCGGCATCGCCGCCGGTCAGCACCTGCCCATCGGCCAGCACCACCGCCAGACCGAACTTGTCCGGCGAGACCTGCGCCAGCGGCGGAATGTAATCCGCCACGCGGCCCTTGTCCTCCATCTTGCGCATGTCCGAGACAATGGAATCGATCAGCGGTTGCAGGGCAGTCATGACAGGTTCTTTCACAAGATCAGCCGCGTGATTAAGCCGCCCCAACGCGGCGGATCAAGCGTGAAGCGCGATTAGGGCCAGCAGACCCCTGATGTAAAACCGGTACAAATTCACCATGCCGGGCGAACATACTTTCCCAATTGTTAACCTTCTTAACGGCAGGGTTCCCTATCGGTCCGGCCCGTGCGTGGCGGTGATTCGGCCCTTCGGAACCCCTTGATGCCCTCTGTCTACCTTTGCCTTGTCGATCAGCATCAACCCTCGCTCGTTCTGTTGGCGATCACCATCTGCCTGTTGACGGCAACGGGCGGTCTGGTGCTGCTGCGCCATGCCCATCAGCATGACAGCGACTTATGGGCGCTGGTGGCCGGGGTCTCGACAGGGTTCGGCGTCTGGGCGATGCATTTCGTGGCCATGCTGGGCTATATGCCGGGGCTGGACATGTCCTATCGCCCGGGGCTGACGGCAGCCTCGCTGGCGGTGGCGGTGCTGGGCGTCACAGCCGGGCTGATCGCCGCCTTGCGCTTTCCCTCTCAGCGCGGCATCGCGGCAGCGGCCTGCATCGCGGGCGGCAGCGTGGCCGCCATGCATTATATCGGCGCCAGTGCGCTCAACCTGCCCGCGCGGATGGTGTGGCAGCCTGTCATGGTCGTCGGCTCGGTGGTGATGGCGGTGGGGCTGCTTTATCCGGCGCTGCGTCTGGCCCTGGGGCGCGACCGCTTGTGGCAGGCCTGCCTGCTGCTCAGCCTTGGGGTGACGAGCCTGCATTTCACCGGCATGGCCGCTTTCACGCTGATCCCGCAACGGATGGCGCCCCATGAAGGCCTGCTGCTGATGCCCGAAACGATGTCGGCGCTGGTCGGGCTGGCCACCTGCCTCGTTCTGCTGTCCGCCATGGTAGCGCTACTGCTCAGCCGGCGCGCGGCAGCGGCGATCCACAGCAGCGAACGTGCCTTCTCGATCCTGGTCGAGGGGATTTCCGATTGCGCGCTCTATATGCTCACCAATGAGGGCCGCATCGCCTATTGGAACCCCGGCGCCGAGCGCCTCAAAGGCTACAGCGGCGCCGAGGCCATCGGCCTGCCGCTCTCCTGCTTCTACACGCTTCAGGATCGCGCGGCAGGCCTGCCCGAACGCGCGCTGAGCATTGCCACCACCCAGGGCAAGTTTACCAGCGAGGGCTGGCGCTGCCGCAAGGATGGCAGCCAGTTCTGGGCCCATGTCACCATCGAGCGCATCTTCGACAAGGATGGCGCGCCGCTGGGCTTTGCCAAGATCACCCGCGACATGACGCGGCTGAAGGAAGAGCAGGACGGCCATGCCGCGATGCGCGCCCAGCTCAACACCGCGCTGGACAACATGCATCAGGGTCTGGCGCTGTTCGACAGCGATCACCGGCTGGTGCTGGCCAATTCGCGGCTCTGCGCCATGTGGGGCATTCCGCAAGGCATGCTGCTGCCCGGCACCGGCTGCGGCCCCATCATCGAGCAATTGATGGAAGGCCAGCGCGTGACCGAGCGCAGCGCCATCCGCTCGCTGCTGGAACAGGCGCTTCACACCGCTGACGGCCAGCGCATCATGGTGGAATGCCACGGCGATTTCCATGTCGGCATCACCAGCCGCGCGCTGGAGGATGGCGGCCGCGTCGTCACCTTCGAGGATGTGACCGAACGCCGCCGCAATGAGGCGCGCATCGCCCATCTGGCCGCGCATGACCCGCTGACCGGCCTGCCCAACCGCGCCCGCTTCAACGAATGGTGTGGGCGCGAAATGCCGCATGCCGCGCGCCATGGCCGGCATGTCGCGGTGGTGGCGCTGGATCTGGACCGCTTCAAGGAAATCAACGACCGCCTCGGCCATGCCGCCGGCGACCGCGCCATCATCGAGGCAGCGCAGCGCCTGACCGCGGCCTGTCGCGAAGGCGAGATTGTCGCGCGACTGGGCGGTGACGAATTCGCAGCCGCCTGCCTCTATGACAGCCAATCCGAACTGAGCGATTTCGTCGAACGTCTCTCGGCCTGCTTCCGGGCGCATGAATCGGATATGCCGCTGCGTGCCAGCTTCGGCGTCGCCATCTTCCCCGAGGATGGGCGCGACCGTGAGACGCTGCTCAACAACGCCGATCTGGCGATGCTGCGCGCCAAGACCAGCCGGGGCGAGGCGATCTGCTATTACGAGCAGGGCATGGACGAGCATGCCCGCACCCGCCGCCGCATCGCGGGCGATCTGCACAATGCGCTGGAGCATGACGAGCTGTGCCTGTTCTACCAGCCCCAGCATGCGATCCGCAGCGGCGCGCTGACCGGCTATGAGGCGCTGGTGCGCTGGCGCCATCCGCTGCGCGGCATGATCCCGCCGCTCGATTTCATCCCCGTCGCCGAGGAAACCGGCGCCATTTTCGCCATCGGCGAATGGGTGCTGCGCCGCGCCGCGCGCGATGCCGCGCGCTGGGCCAGCGACATCAAGGTGGCGGTCAATGTCTCGCCGGTGCAGCTGCAACAGCCCGATCTGGCGCAGCGCATCGCCCAGATCCTGATCGATACGGGTCTGCCCGCACACCGGCTGGAGCTGGAAATCACCGAAAGCGCGATCATCGCCGACAAGGCCCGCGCACTGCATGTGCTGCGCCAGATCAAGGCTTTGGGCATCGCCATTGCCATGGATGATTTCGGTACCGGCTATGCCTCGCTGGAAACGCTGCATGCCTTCCCCTTCGACAAGCTGAAGATCGACAAATCCCTGCTGCACACCGCCGCCGCCAGCCCGCAGGGCGCGGCGATCATGCGCACCGTGCTGGCGCTGGGCCGCAGTCTGGAGATCCCGGTGCTGTGCGAAGGCGTGGAAACCGAGGACCAGCTCGACCTGCTGCGCCGCGAAGGCTGCGACGAGGGTCAGGGCTATCTCTTCGGCTATCCCAAGCCGCTGGCCGGGGTGAGCCCCGCGACGGCGATCAGCAGGGTGGATGGCAACAGGGTGGATGAAGGCCTGCCTCAGGCCGATGTCGCTGCCTGATTGCGCTACCTGCAGACCTATTCCTTAGGCAACAAGGCTCTCGCGCCAAGAAAGCTCTGGCCATCCTCTGGCAAACCGGCGATGTGATTGCCGGAAACCGACCATGGACAGACCATGGCGCACAGCATGTTTCCCGGTGGCCTCGCGCCCGCCGGGCAGAGAGGAGTAACCCTGTGGCCCTGATGCCCAATGCATCGTCCAGCACCGATCATGCCGCCAGCGATGAGGGCAATGTCAACGCGCCTCAGCTGCGCATGTTCGTGATGGGCCTGTTCTTCATCTTCGGCGGCATCACCAGCCTGAACGATGTGATCATCCCCAAGCTGAAGGAACTCTTCACGCTTGATTACATGCAGGCCATGTTCGTGCAGACGGCCTTCTTCGCCGCCTATGCCATCATCGGCCTGCCCGGCGCAGCGCTGGTCAAGCGCATCGGCTATATGCGCGGCGCGGTGGTCGGCCTGCTGACCATGACGGCGGGCTGCCTGCTGTTCATTCCCGCCTCGCAGCATGCCACCTATGGGCTGTTTCTGGCCGCGCTCTTCGTGCTGGCCGCCGGCGTGGTGATGGTGCAGATCGTCACCAATCCGCTGATCTCGCTGCTGGGCCCGGCCAAGACCGCGTCGAGCCGCCTGACCTTCGCGCAGGCCTTCAACTCGCTGGGCACGGTGCTGTTCCCGCTGGTGGGCGGCGCGCTGATCCTGGGCCAGCTGGCCAAGGTGAAGGCCGAGGATCTGACCGGCCCGGCGCTCGACCTCTACCGCATCGCCGAGACCCAGACTGTGGTCCACACCTACATCGGCCTCGCCATTGCGCTGGCGGTGGTGGCGCTGGTCGTCTGGGGCAACCGCAATGCGCTGAAGAACGAGCATCACGCCCACAGCAGCTTTGTCGATGGGCTCAAGCTGCTGGGTCAGCCGCGCTTCGCTTTCGGCGCGGCCTGCATCTTCCTTTATGTGGGCGCGGAAGTGTCGGTCGGCTCGCTGATCGTCAACTATTTCCAGCTGCCTTCGGTGCTGGGCGTGACGGCTGCCGCCGCCGCCACCTATATCCCCTATTACTGGGGTGGCGCGCTGGTCGGTCGTTTCGCCGGTTCGGGCCTGCTGCGCATGGTGAGCCCCGCCAAGGTGCTGGCCTGCAACGCGGTGGGCTCGATCCTGCTGATCGTGATCTCGGCCAATGCCAGCGGTCCGGTCGCGGCCTACAGCCTGCTGCTGATCGGCCTGATGAACTCGATCATGTTCCCCACCATCTTCTCGCTGGCCTGCGAAGGCCTTGGCGAGGCCGCTGCCGACGGTTCGGGCATCATCAATGTCGCCATCGTGGGCGGCGCGATCATCCCGCCGCTGACCGGCAAGTTCGCCGACGTCACCCACAGCCTGCAGCTGGCGCTGGCGCTGCCCGCCGTGTGCTATGCGATCATCGCGGCATTCGGCCTGTTTGCCAGCCGGACGCGGGTGCAGAACTGATGCCCCTCTGATCACCATGCCCCGCGTCGGCCACGGCTGGCGCGGGGCATCGATCATCTGTGAACCGATGGCCCCCGAATCACGGGGGCTTTTTTGTGCCCGAAGGCCGCCTGAACCTCTGCTTCATCCCCTTGCGCCCCGTGGCGGGATGGCAGCCTGCCAGATCTGTCCGATAAACCTGATTTATCTCATGTTTTCATTCGGTCCGGGGGATCGCAGCCTGGCCCTCATGCAGATTTCCCAAGACTTACAGGCGATTAATTCTATGACCTGACTGCATCGTAGCAGGCCCGGGCGATTGATCCCCCTCCCTGCGGCGATAGCTCTCTCCCCATCGCAGAAGCGGCTGCCCCCACAGGCCGCGCGTGATCCTGGAGAGTTCGCCATTCGTATCCCCCCGAAGAGGTGCATCAGCACCCTCGTCACCACCCTGGTCGCCCCCACTGTGTTCGCCACCTGTCTCGCCCTGAGTGCTCCTGCCGCTCAGGCCGACACCGCCCCCGCATCCGACGCCATCGCCACCGCCGATGCCCCCGCCCCCTGGGCCCCCGGCGATGGCGCCGCGGCCTCGCCCAACCAGAAGCTGGTGCGCGAATTCGGCGTGATCGGCCTGACCGGCGAGATGAACAGCGACGAGCATTTCGGATCGCTTCAGGCCCGCCTCGGCGCCTACACCGCCCTGCCCGCCACCGACACGCATCCTGATGTCTCGCTGCAAAATCTGGTGATCCCGGCCCATGCGGTCGTCTCGCTGGACAGCGCCGGCCACTGGTTCGTCAAGCTGGGCGCCGCCGCGATCAAGAACTGGGCAGACGACCATGGCAGCTTTCTGGAGACCACCACCACCTTCACCTCGCTGGCGCAGCTGCAATACCGCCCCCGCCCGGGCACGCTGATCGGCCTTGGCCCCACCTATGAGACCAACATCGTCCATCTGGCCGGCGGCGGACGCATCGTGGTGCCGGGCGCGGGCCTGCGCTTCGACCTGCTGCAGCGCATCAGCCCCACCATTGGCTTTGCCGCCAAGGCGACATGGTTCGACGGCACCACCACCACAACCATCCCGCTGGGCGGCGACCTGACCCTGCATGACCGCGCCTCCACCCCGCGCAGCTATCTGCAACTGGGGCTGATCGGCATGTTCCAGCATCAGGACAGCCCGCTGGTCCCCAAGGGATGGAGCCTGCGCCCCGCTGTGCATCTCATCCTGCAACGCACCGCCATCCAGACCTCGACCACCAATCTGGGCACGGTGGAAGCGGGCCAGCATCAGGATTACGGCGAGGTGCTGTTCTCCACCCGCCTGCAAAAGGAAGAGTTCCGCTCGGCTCATCCTGCGCCCTTTGTGGAGCTGGGCGGGGAATTCCAGATCCACAACACACTCCCCACGCCGATCTCCGCCCCCAACACCGCCTATGCCAAGGCCGGGGCGACGATGCGCGTGGGCGGCTGGGGCTTCTTCGACGCCTATTACGCCTGGCGCGATTCCCTGGATGGCACCTATCGCTCCGGCACGGCGGAGGTGCTGCTCAGCGTTACCTACTGAGTGGCGCCGTGGCGCATGAAAAAAGGGGCGGCCCGCAAAGGCCGCCCCTCTCTTTGTGTCCAGTCGTCAGACCGAAGATCGGGCTTTAGAAGTCGATCTTGGCACCCACGCGGAAGTAACGACCGATGAAGTTCGAGTCGTCCCAGGCAGGGTTGAACTGATACAGACCGTAACCAGCAGCCGGATCGTAGACCGGGCCGGAGTTCAGCAGGTTCTTCACATCCATGTAGATGAGGAAGTGCTTGTCGATACGGGCCTGCGTATGCATGTCGATCGTGAAGGTCGGATGCGTCGAGCAGATCACCGGAGTGCCATCGGGATAGCCCACCGTATCGCCCTTGCCGGCGGTGCAGCCACCATAGACCGCGCCGTCATCGGTGGCGCTGTCGGTGTAGCCGCTGGTGTAGTTGCCAGTCAGGGTCACAGCATACTTGCGCTCCGGACCGAATTCCAGCGTGTTCGCCCACACCGCGCGGAAGTGCGGAGCACCCGAGCAAGAGGTGGTTTCGCAGGGACCCAGCGTGCCGTCATAACGGTATTCGACCCCGTCGGCGGTCAGCGCCAGCTTGGTCAGCCACGAGCCGTTCATCTGGCTGGTGAAGCGCATGCCATGGCCCAGCTCGTAGCGCGCGGTGGCCGAGATATCGACGCCCGAGGCCACTTCCGAGTTGGCGTTGGTGTAGGACGCCACGATCGTGCGGGGCAGCGCCAGCGCGGTCGGGTTGGCGGTGTCGATGCCCGCCGAGGTCGCGCTCAGGCCAGGCAGAGTGACCACACCATTGTTGGCGAAATACTGTTCCAGCGCCGGCGTGGTGTCGGTCACCGAGACGATGATGTCGGTGATCTTGGTGTGCCAGAAATCGGCGGTGAAGGTCAGGTGGCGGTTCGGCGTGAAGACCGTGCCCAGCGTGAAGCTGGTCGACTTCTCAGGCTTCAGATTGGGGTTGCCCACAGCCGTCACGCCCAGTGAGTAGCTACCGCTGCCCTGGGTCGGATCGGTACGGCTGGTGCCAACACCGTTGAAATAGCCCGGAGCGCTGGAGTGCGCCGCGCAGAAGGCGGTATAGACCGGATCGCTGCACTGGAAGCCAATCGTCGAGTAACCCGTCGTCGGCAGACCGTTCGACTGGTTGAAGCTGGGGATCTTGAAGCCCTTCGAGAAGGTGCCGCGGATCTTCAGCTGCTTGACCGGCTGGAACTGTGCTTCGAACTTGGGCGAGAAGTTGCTCTGACCGCTCGAATAGCTGTCATAGCGACCATCGGCCTTCAGCTTCAGGAAGGAGAACACCGGCGCCGCGACTTCATAGAAGCCCGAATAGACGCGGCGCGAACCCGACACGGCCACACCGTTGACGCCGAAGTAGCTGTCATCGGGGTTGGCGCTGGGCTGATAAACGCTCTCGAAGCGGTAGGCGGCGCCAACCGCGATGTTGAGCTGGCCGCCGGGCATCTGCAGGAAGTCACGGTTCACCGTGCCCTGGATCTGCGTCAGCTTCGAGCGGTCCGTCGTGTGGACGGCGGGCGCGATGAAGTCGCGGGCAGCCTGGGTGTTCGTGCTCTGGTCACCGAAATTGTAGGTGCCTTCGGCCACCGCAGTCTGGAGATTCACCGCATTGACATAGTTGAGCTGGTTGACATCGAGGTTGATCCACGAGGTCGTGCCTTCAAGGTTGAAGTTCCAGCCCTTGCCGAAGTCGCCGCTGATGCCGCCCGAGAAGCGGTAGGTCTTGGCGTTGGTGTAGGTTTCGGTCGGCAGGTCATAGGTGCCCGAAAGCAGCGCTTGCTGGCCGCTGGCGGCAAACGGGTTGTTCTTGGTGTTGAGCACGCCGTTGCTGGCGTTGCAGTTCACACCCGTCGCGCAGGTGTAGACCGGCAGCAGCAGCTGGGTGGTGTCATAGGTGCCACCATCCGTCTGGGTGTTGAACGATATGGGGTTGCCCGAGCTGAAGGTCTTCGTCTCGGCAAAGTTGAACATGCCGTAGACCTGGATGTGATCGTTCACATTGGCGGTCAGACGTGCATTTGCGCCGATACGGGTGATCTCGGGCGAATACATCGCATATTGCGACGTGCGGTCCTGCTGACAGGCCACACTGGGCGAGGCGGTGTCGGTGGAAGCGAGATGGCCGGCGGTGTTGATCGCGGTCAGCCCCTGGCACCCGGCCGAAGGCGTGATCATCGTCCACTGGCCGGTGCCGCCACCGGCGCCATTGTTGGCGGTTGGATCCCAGGCCTGAGCAAAGCCGACCGGGGTGGCCGACTTGGTCACGTCATAGGCCTTGATCAGGCCGGTCGACTGCACGCCGTTGCGGATGCCATTGTTCAGGCACGAACCCGAAGCGTCGCAGATGGTCGACTGGTTGGCGGTGCCCCAGATGCCGCCGCGCTGGTTCTGCATCACAGCGGCGTTATGCTGATATTCGCCGTTGATGTAGAAGTTGTAGCCGTCTTCAGCGAGGCGGCCCTTGCCGTAGGTGGCATCGAAGCGCGCTTCACCGGCATGGCCCAGCTGCGAAATGCCGCCCGAAGCATTCGCGTGGAAACCGACGATTTCCTTCTTCACGATCACGTTGACCACACCGGCCACCGCGTCGGCGCCGTAGGTCGAGGAAGCGCCGTCCTGCAGCACGTCCACGCGATCGACGATCGATTCAGGAATGGTGTTGAGGTCGACGAAGTTGCGCACGCCGTCGTCAGCCAGCGGATAGACCGCGCTGCGCAGACCATCGAAGGTGGTCAGCGTGTAGCCGTCGTTCAGACCGCGCAGCGACGGAGCGCTGGCGCCGGTGGCGAAGCCATAGCTCGACCAGCTGGTCGGCATGGTGCCTGCGTTGTTGGCCGGCAGAGTCTGCAACGCGTCAGACACGGTGTTGATGCCGCGCTGGGTCAGACTCTCGGAAGACAACACCACGAGCGGCGAGGCCGTGGCGGCCGCCGGATTCTTGGTGATCGAGCCGGTGACCACGATGGTCGGACCGGTGTCTTCGGCAGGCTTTGCCGCCGGAGCCGGAGTCGGCTGGCTGGCGTCCTGCGCGAAAGCCGAAGTGGCGATCAGCGCCGTACCCAGGACAAGCGTAGCGACGCCCGTCTTGAGCACATGATTCATGCGAGTATTCATTGTCACCTCATGAAGTGGATAGAGTCCCAAGTCTCTTTCCGCCCCCTGTTAACCCTCCCCAACTCGTTGAATGATCACGTCCATGCATGTGCCCAGCATGCGGGAGCGAAATCCGAGTCCGTTCAGGTCCGTGACAGCTTCATGGCTTAATCTGATGGACTTACGCCAGCCACTTACAGCGCTGTTAGCAGGTTGGCCTTGTTCATGTTGCGCGTTTAACACAGTGGCCGACATGGCAGTCACAGCAGTCCGACTCGGGTTATTTCACAGAATTGAAATAAAGTTTCCGTGACTTGGTCATTTGTGTGGCAATTTTAGACATTTCGTCCTGAAAATGTCACTTTTGGCCGCTGGAGCACTGTGTAAACTCGGCGATCTTTCGCGCAAGCGGCGCTGTCCATTTGTTGCTGTTGCGTGAAAAATTGCAACTCTGCACAAAATACCAATTGACACCGCTTCACAGGGTGATCCGCCCCTTAGTCGATGAAGCCTGAGTCCGGCAAGCCCTTATTGCACTGCAACATACAAAACACATAGCAACGCCAACGCCCTAACCTTGACGTCAAAGGGCTTCTGGGGCATTTGCGGCCTTACGGCGATGGATTTCCGCCGGGCATCATGCCGAACCGCCTGCCCAGTCAAACCTTGGCAGGCTGATGATTCCTACCTTTCGCCGTCTGGCAACAAGGAGGAATCATGCGCGCTACATTCCAACGTCTTTTCCATGCCCTGGCCCATATCGGGCTGCATCGCGCCCTTGCCGCCTTACGCCTGCTGCTGGTGCTGATCGCGATGGCCGCTGTGGTGGGCTCGCTCTGCGCCGCTTTCCTCTGGAGCCTGGATGCGGCGACCCACTTGCGTTTTGCGCATCCGTGGTTGCTGTTTTTGCTACCTTTGGGCGGTGCGGTGGTCAGCCTGCTCTATCGCTGGCTGGGGCAGAGCGTGGAGGCCGGCAACAATCTGCTGATCGACCAGATCCATGAGCCCGGCGGCGGCGTGCCCTTGCGCATGGCGCCGCTGATCTTCGCGGGCACGGTGATCACCCATCTGTTTGGCGGATCGGCGGGGCGCGAGGGCACGGCGGTGCAGTTGGGCGGATCGCTGGCCAGCACAGCGGCAAGGCTGGCACGGCTCAATGCACGGGGGCTGCGGCTGATGCTGATGGCGGGCATTGCGGCGGGTTTTGGTGCCGTGTTCGGCACGCCGCTGGCTGGCGCGGTCTTCGCGCTGGAGGTGCTGGCGGTGGGGCGGATCGAAATGGCCGCCCTGATCCCCTGCCTGATCGCCGCGCTGGTGGGGGATTGGGTCTGCGGGCTGTGGGGCATTCAGCACACCGCCTATCGCATTCCCTTTATGGCCTGGCCCAATGGCGCGGCGCCGCTCGATCCGCTGCTGGTGATCAAGGCCGGATTGGCGGGCGTGGCTTTCGGCCTGGCGGGGCTGGCTTTTGCCGAGGCCAATCATGCGCTGGGCGGCTGGCTCAAGAAGGCGATGCCGCATCCTGCGCTGCGCAGCATTGTCGGCGGGCTGGCGGTGATCGGCCTGACCTATGCGGTGGGCACAAGGGCTTACCTTGGGCTGGGCGTGTGGTCGCCCGATCCGAACATGCCGACGATTGCCGGCTTCTTCACCGCACCTGCCGGGCCGTGGGATTGGGCGCTCAAAATGCTGTTCACGGTGGTCACACTGTCAAGCGGCTTCAAGGGCGGCGAGGTGACGCCGCTGTTCTTTATCGGTGCGGCGCTGGGCAATGCTCTGGGCGTGGCGCTGGGGGCTCCGGTGGATCTGTTCGCGGGTCTGGGCTTTGTGGCGGTGTTCGCGGGGGCGGCCAACACGCCGCTGGCCTGCACGATCATGGGGCTGGAGCTGTTCGGCGCGACGCATATGGTGCCGATCGCGGTGGCCTGCTTCGTCGCCTGCCTGTGCTCGGGCCATAATGGCATCTATCTCTCGCAGCGGATTGCCCTGCCGAAATTTATGGGCCGCCCGGTGCCGCAAGGCACGACCTTGCGCGACGTGCGAGGCCGCAGACACCGCCGCAAGAGCTGATGGAGCGGTCGGACGGAACGACAGGGCGCCACTGAGGTTTCGTCGGGAGACGTTATGGGAGCGCGAGGGCCCGGAGCATGTCTCTTGAGATATGCGACCAACCAAAGACTCTCCCCTCGCATTTTTCTTCCTTCTTACTTGCCTACCCCTTCGCTTCTTCCCAAACCTGACCCTCCCTCCAATCGCAGGACCTGAACGCATGCGGCTCGACGATTTCGACCCTAACGACGTGGATGTCGAGGATCAGCGCGGCAAAAGCGGCGGCTTTGGCGGCTTCGGAGGCTTTTCCGGACAGGGCTTCCAGCTAGGCGGCGGCAGTCTGGGGATTGGCGGCATTGCCCTGCTGATGGTGGGCGCCTGGGCGCTGGGGATCAATCCGCTCAGCGTGCTGGGGCTGGTGAGCGGCGGCGGCGAGCAGCAAGCCTATGCCCCTGCCCCGCAACGCGCGCCCGTGGAGAGCGGCAAAGACGCCGCCAGCAGCTGCACGGTGGATGCCTTCAGCAAGGAAAGCTGCAATGCGCTCTCCTCGCTCAACAAGACATGGCGCACGCTGTTCGCCAGCCGCAACCACAGCTTCGACAAGCCGAGGCTGGTGTTCTATTCGCAGCGCGGCTCATCGGGCTGCGGCGCGGCGCAGAGCGCGATGGGGCCCTTTTACTGCCCGGCGGATCAGGGCATCTATCTCGACACCGATTTCTACCGCGAGATGGATCAGAAGCTGGGCGCGGGCGGCCAATTCGCGCGCGACTATGTGATCGCCCATGAATATGGCCATCATGTGCAGAAGCTGCTGGGCACCTCGACCAAGGTCACGCGCCTGCAACAGGCCGATCCCGATCAGGCCAATCCGCTCTCGGTGCGGCTGGAGCTGCAGGCCGATTGCTATGCCGGTGTCTGGGCGGCGCGCAACAAGGACCGGATGGAAGCGGGCGATATGGAAAGCGGCCTCAACGCCGCGCATCAGATCGGCGACGATGTGCTGCTGAAGGCAGCGGGCCGCACGCCGGTGGAGGCGGCCTTCACCCATGGTTCCTCGGAACAGCGGATGCGCTGGCTGCGCAAAGGTATGGAAACCGGCGATCCGGGCCAGTGTGACACGTTCAAGGCGGCAGTGCTCTAACCCCGAACAAAGAGAGGCGGCCCGGCAGCAGAACCGGACCGCCTTGAAGGTTGGGGGTATCAGATCAGAAGTGGAAGATCACACCGCCCATCGGGCGCAGGCTGTGGAAGTCCACCGTATCGAGCTGGAGGCGCAGGCGCGGCCCGGCGCGTCCGGTGGCCCCCTTCAGGCCGATGTCCTTGGGGCCGACTTCGACACCCACGCCATAGACCCAGTTGCTGTGGTCGCTGAAACCGCGGTTGCTGTGCGGGTTGATCCACTCGTAACCGGCCGAGACATAGATCAGCCCGCTGTCACCGGCGCGGGCGCCGACACGGCCCTTCACGCCATATTCCCAGTTGATGTCGTTGAAGCCCTTGGTGCCATTGCCTTCAACGCCGACGAACACCGGCCCCAGCGGCACGTTCACACCGGCCACGCCGCTGATCAGCGCACCATTGAGCGTGCCGTGATTGGGCGAAGTGCCGAACTGGCTGCGATGGTCGAAGCTTTCGTAGCCGCCGAGCACGCCGACATAAGGCTCGATGCCAAAAGCCTTGGAGCCGTCGGGCGACCTGGGGCCGCTGTCGTCGGGCGCGGGGGCGTCAGCGGCGGGAGGCGGGGCGCTGTCCTGCGCGAAAGCGGCAGCGGGCACAAGGCTGACGCATGCAGCCGCCAGAAGAGCGAATTTTTTCATTTGCACAACTCCAATAACGCTGAACAATGTCCAGCATCCTGCGAACTATCCAGATCATCTGGTTACATATTGAGATAGAAGGAGAGCGGCCCGATCATCGGCCAATCCTTCCGGCAGGCGCACCTGCAAAACGTCAAACCTATTTCATTCCTTGCTCCACAATCACCGGTTCATCATGGAATCGGTGCGTCGGGTCATCAGGACCGTCATGGGATGAAGCCCAGGGGACAGCGCTGGTTCCCCCTTCAGGCAAAGCCGCGCACAACTGTGACATTTATGCTGCAACTGCAATTTTGACTGAAAAGCTTGGGAAAGTTGGCGCGTATTACCGTGCGAAACCCCCGTTTTCCGGGCGAAAAGGCCGCCTCCCCAACCCCGGCCTGCCACATGCACGGCCGGAATTGTAACCTGAACGGCTCGTTGTCCTGCGCGGAAAGCGCGGCGGATGGATGGAACCTTCCGGCGACAAAGAAAGACGCAGATGAATGATTTGCGACGGATCAGGCGATTGCACGGCGGCGCGGGGCCGGGCATAGCAGGGCTCGTGAAACGCTTTACGCCCCCCCATCGCTCGATGAGCCTGGCCCTGTGCCTGATGGCTCTTTCCGTCACCAGCGGCTGCGCCCATTTCCGCGAGGGCGCCGAGCGCGCGCGGGGGCAAGACGACACCGCAACCCGGCCCGAGGCACAGCCCGAACCGGCACCGGCGCCTGAACCGGCCCCCGTCGCGCCTCCGCAGCAGCCGCGCCGGGCCGAGCCCGCGCCGACGCCTCCCCCGCCCCCTGCTCCTGCTCCTGCGGCACCGGAGCCTGCGCCTGTTACGCCTGCTCCCACTGCGGAACCGGCTCCTGCTCCTGCGCCCGACACCAGCAAGGCCGATGCCGCCGCGCGCAAGGCCGAGGCTCGCGACCGCAAGGCTCAGGCCGCCGCAGACGCCAAGGCCCAGCGCGCTCAGGATAAGGCGGCGCGCCACGCCGAAAAGGCCGCCCCCGAGGCTCCCGCCCCAGTGCGCGAACCCATTCCGGACGCGGCTCCGGTTGCCGCAGCCCCCCCGCCACCGCCCCCCGCTGCCCCGGCAGAGGCAGCCGCTCCGGGCAGCGCCAATGCTATCGTCACTTTCGCCAGCACCCCCGGCACCCATTGCGGCGCCTGCGAGACGCTGAAAATTTCCGTCTCCCCCGGCGGCAAGGTGCTGATCGAGCGCGGGCACTTCTCCGGCGGCAGTGACTGGCGCTATCGCCGCTACACCGCCCGGGTGAAGCCCGAACAGGCCGCAGCCTTCTCCGCCAGGCTGACCGCCTATCGCCCGCAGGGGCGCCAGCTCGCCGCTTGCACCGCTCCGGCAGGGCGCGACAGCGGCGTGGTCGTGGAGTGGTTCGAGATGGGCCGCCATGACCAGCTCAACGTCAGCTTCGCCTGCAATGCGCAGATCGCCGAGGCAATGCGTTCTGCGCCCGATCTGCTGGGGTTGAAGCAGTTGGACTTCCCCTGGAAGCCTTCACGGTAATGAAGTTAGAAGGGTAGATGCGAGGGTGTTACACCCTCGCGCTCCCATGACGTCTCCCGACGATAAGGCAGTGGCGCCGAAATGGAGTGCCCGGGCTCTCCACCTGCGCAACATGGGGCGCCGCAAGCATGAACACCCTAAAGTGTTGCACCATCATGTCCTGCCTGCGGCGCGGCAATCTGGGCGCAAGGCCGAACCCGATGCGCCACGTAGACAGTAAAGGGAGCGCGAGGGTTATGACCCTCGCATCTTCTCTACCTGCAACCCCTTACAGATAACGCGCCAGCTCACCCAGCTTGGCCAGTTCCTCACGCGTAGCCCGCGGCAGCGGCCCGACCAGATCTTCCAGATGGTGTTCGATATGGTCGGTCACCAGCAGCGTCTTGGTCTTGTCCAGCGCCGAGACCACCGCCTGCATCTGCTGCGCGATCTGCAACCCGTCGCGCCCTTCGCTGACCATCTCGATGATCTTGGCGAGATGGCCCTGAGCGCGTTTCAGCCGGTTGAGCAGATCGGGGTTGGCGGCATGGCTCATGGTGGGTCTCGTCAGCGGGGGATATCGAGCCAGCCATGCACCGCGACATAGAGGCCGACAACCAGAATCAGCAGCCCCGAGGCATAGGGCGCGCGGCGCACCAACTCCCCGAAACCATCCCAACGGCGCGCGATATGCTTGATGCTGAGGGCGGCGATCACGCCTGAGCTGACCATGGTGAGCGCAAGGCCGACGCTGAAGCCCAGCACCAGCACCGCCCCCAGCACCAGCCGCTTGAGTTGCAGGCAGAGCAGCAGCACGGTGATCGCGCCGGGGCATGGCACAAGACCGCCGGTGAGGCCGAAGATCACGATCTGGCCGGTGGTGACATTGCGGCTGGCAAAGCGGCGGCGGATATCCTCGGCATGGGCGCGTTCATGGGCATCGGCGTGATGGCCAGTGATGAGTTCGAGGCCGTGTTCCTCATCCGCTGTCATGGCGGAGGCGTGGTGGTGGTCATGATCGTGGTGATGGTGCCCGTGCCCATTATGACGATGGTCGTGCCCATGCGCATGGCTGTGTCCATGGTGGTGGTCATGTCCATGATCGTGGTGGTGATGGCCGTGCTGCTCGCGATGGATACGCCACAACATCCACAGCGCCATTGCCGCGATCATCAGACCTGAGGCGAGCTGAAAATAGGGCTGGGTGCTTTCGGCGTTCAGCCCGCCAAGCAGCCACATGCCGCCCAGCGCCACCAGCCAGACCACCAGCGTATGCGAAAGCGTCGCGGCCAGACCCAGCAGCACCGCCTGTCTCACCGTGCCGCGCACAGCGATGATGAAAGCGGCCATCATCGTCTTGGAATGGCCCGGCTCCAGCCCGTGGAGCGCGCCCAGCAGAATGGCGATGGGAATGAACAGCCAGCTGTGCGTGGCGCCCTGTTGCAGAAGCTCGGTCAGATTCGTCATGCCGGTGGCCTAGCAGCATCACGGCATGAATCCTATCCCCCTGGGGGGGATATATCGATGGGCCAAAAAAACGCTCCGGGGCGGCGGAGGGATGCCACCCCGGAGCGTATTCTGCGCCGCCAGCGCCTCAGCGCACGGCGGCGGGGAGCGTCTCTTGAGCCAGATGCAGCACCTTGCTGGCCTGCTCGTCACCGGCCTGAGCGCCCAGAGTCAGGCGATAATCGCCCGCCTCGATGCGCCAGTTGCGCGTGGCCGCCTGCCAATGGGCCAACGCATGGATTTCGACCGGCAGGGTGAGATGGCGCGTCTCGCCCGGGGCCAGCTGCACGCGGCCATAGGCCACCAGTCGCGCCGTGCCGCCGCCCGGCAGCGTGGCATAGATCTGCGGCACGGCGGCGCCCGCCACCTGCCCCTTGTTGGTGACATCGAGGCTGACCATCGGGCCCTTGGCGCCTTGCGTCACCGCAAAGCCGCCGAAGGCGAATTGCGTGTAGCTCAGGCCGTAACCGAAGGGGAACAGCGGCTTCAGGCCCTGCTTGGCGTACCAGCGATAGCCGACATCGGCGCCCTCGCGGTAATCCACCACGAAGCTCTTGGCCTGACCGCCCGCCGAACCGGCGTTGGAGGCTGCATCATCCGCCTTCACGATCTCCAGACCGATGGGCGCCGGACGCGGAGCCTGCGCCTCGCTGGCCGGGAAGGTGATCGGCAGATGACCCGAGGGATTGACCTTGCCCAGCAGGATGTTGGCGATGGCCTCGCCGCCGCGCTGGCCGGGATACCATGCCGCCAGCACCGCGCTCACCTTGTCGAGCCAGGGCATCAGCACCGGGCCGCCGCTTTCCACCACCACCACGGTCTTGGGCTGGGCGCCCGCAACCTGCGTGATCAGGCCATCCTGATCGCCCGGCAGCTTGAGGTCGAGAATATCCTCGGCCTCGGTGCGCCATTGCGTCGCGAAGACCAGCGCCAGATCGGCCTGCTGTGCAGCCTGAGCCGCCGCAGCCGGATCGCTGCCATCGACATAGGTGATCTGCGCCGAGGGCAGCAGCGCGCGCAGCGCTTGCAGCGGCGAGGAATTGTGCCATGTGGTGCGCGCGAAACCGGCAGCCGGTCCGCCCTTCAGCGGAATTTCCACCGGCACGCCGCCGACCGAACGCACCTGCGAGGAACCGCCGCCCGACAGCACGCCGACATCGGCATGGCCGCCGATCAGCACGATCTTCCTGGCGCTGGCGGCCAGCGGGAGCACACCCGCGTTCTTGAGCAGCACGATGCCCTCTTCCGCCGCCTTCTGCGCCACATCCGCGTGAGCGGTGTAGTCGATGGGCTGGGCCGTCACCGGCGTGGGATTGTCGTAAAGGCCGCTGGCGAAGATGCCGGTCAGCACGTTGCGCGCCATGGCGTCCAGCTGGCTGGCGGGCACCTCGCCCTTCTCCAGCGCGGCCTTCAAAGGCTCGCCGAAGTAGATTTCCTTGTCCAGCTCCTCACCCGACTGCTGGTCGAGGCCGGACATCGCGGCTTTCACCGTCGAATGCACCGCGCCCCAGTCAGACATGACGAAACCCTGATACTTCCAGTCGCCGCGCAGGATGGTCGTCAGCAGCTCATGGCTTTCGCAGGCATGGTCGGTGTTGACCAGATTGTAGGCGCACATCACCGAGGCGGGCTTGCCGCGCGCGATGGCTATGTTGAAGGCCAGCAGGTCGCTTTCGTGAAGCGCGGTCCAGTCGAGGTGCGAATCCGCGATCATCCGCCCCGTCTCCTGCGCGTTGAGCGCGAAATGCTTGACGGTGGAGATGATGTGGTTGCTCTGCACGCCCGCGATGCTCGCCCCGGCAAGGTTGCCCGCCAGCACCGGGTCTTCGCCCAGATATTCGAAGTCGCGGCCACCCCACGGGTCGCGCGTCAGATTGACGCCGCCGGCCAGCAGCACATTGAAGGTTTTCGCGCGCGCCTCGGCGCCAGCCATCCGTCCGCCTTCATAGGCAACGGTGCTGTCAAAGCTGGCGGCGGTGGCAAGGCTGGAGGGCAGAGCGGTGGCGACATCGCCCTTGCGCTGCTCGACCTGGTTGGCGACGCCAAGGCTGGCATCGCTCTCACGCAGGGTCGGGATGCCCAGATGCGGGATGCCCGGCATATAGCCTGCCGAGGGGATCATGTCCGTCGGCATGCCCGGCTTGCCCATGGTGAAGGGCGGAAAATAGGTGCGGACCAGCTGAAGCTTTTCAGCGCGACTCATCACGGCCAGCAGAGCGGTGGCGCGGGCCTGCGCATCCAGCTTGCGGTCCTGCCAGATGGGGTTGGTCTTCGCGGCGGTGGCGGGTTTGGCCGCAACGGGTTTGGCGGCAACCGGCGTGGCGCCAACAGGTAGGGCAATGGCCAAAGCGGCCAGCGCGATGGAGGCGAAAGTGATCGCGGGCAGGCGCATGGTCGGGCCTCATCAGGATGTAAGGAAAAAGCTCTCCGGCCCAGGAAAGGGCCGGAGAAAAGGGCACAGCCACCGCCGACGGGGGGGATCAAAACCGGCGGTGGCTGTGCAGGGCATCCGGGGAAGCTGGGCGCACCCCGGATGCAACATGGCTTAGAAGCTGCCGCGCAGGCGAACGCCCCAGGTGCGCGGCGGCTCATAGTTCGACAGATAGACCGGGCTCAGACCGTTCGTCGGGCCCGACACGCTGGCGCTGGTGCGGATGCGATGGTCGGTCAGGTTCTGGGCAAAGGCCTCAACCATATATTTGCCACCGGGCATGGTATAGGCCAGAGCGATGTCGATCTTGGCAAACGCCTTCTGCTGATCGAAGGCAGTGCCCAGCAGACCCTTGCCCGCCTGATCGGCAGGAGCATAGCGGCTGGCAACGTCACCGTTGAAGTAGGTCAGCCAGCTGCGGGTCTCATAGTGCAGGGTGAAGCGGGGCGTCAGCTTGCCGCCATTGTCCATCACAACATCATGCTCATAGGTCGCGGTTGCGGAGAAACGCGGCGCATGCGGCAGTTCGTTGCCCTTGAGGTTCTCGTAATTGGCCGGATCGTTGTTGTAGATGCGGTTGTCGACGGTGATCAGGTCGTCCAGCTTGGTCTTCTGCACCGTGGCCGCCAGGTTCAGGCGGTCATTGCGGGTGATGTTGGCCGTCAGTTCCGCCTCGATGCCGTAGGACTTGGCGCCCTTGGCATTGGTGGTCACGATCTGGCTGCCCACGATGTTGCCGTTGGCATCACGCGTGGTGATCGCCTGGTTGACCTGATAGCCGGTGAACTTGCTGTAATAGGCAGCAAGGTTCAGCGTGGCGCGGCCACCGAAGAAGCGCGACTTCGAACCGATTTCATAGTTGGTCAGCGTCTCGGGGCCGGCGAGCAGACCGCCGTCCTCGATGTTGCCCGACTTGAAGCCGGTGCTGACGCTGGCATAGGCCAGGGTGGTGTCGGTCACCTGAGCGTCGGCGCGAGCCAGCCACGTCACCTTGTTCCACGAACCATGCGTGTCGTTGGGCGAGATCGACCAGAGGTTGCCATACTGCGAGGTCTGGGCGTTCAACTGGTTGACCACATCCTGCGCATTGCCCGCACCGTTGAGGTCGATGCCGTAGATGCCCTGAATGTTCGGAATGGCAGCGGCGCAGGCAGCGGCCTGAGCGCCGGTCAGGGTCGAGGGGCAACCCGCGAAGGTCACGTTACGGCCGCCGACGTCACGCTTCTGGTCATGCGTGAAGCGCAGACCGCCGGTGAAGTTGATCTTGTCCGTCGCGTGCCAGATGGCCTGACCGAAAGCAGCAGCGGAGTCGATCGAACGGTCGGCCTGGATGAAGGTGCCGGCCCAGTTGAAGGTGCCGTCACGATAGCCGTTGCGCTGGTCGATGTCGAAGCGGATCTTGTTGACTTCGTGGCTGTAGTAGCCACCCAGAATCCAGTCGATGGCGTTCTTGCCGGTCGACTTGATCTGCAGTTCGTGGCTCCAGAAGTCATAGCGCGAGAAAGCCGTGCGGTTCTCGCCATAGGCGTCGACGGGGGCCGTCGGACCGGTGGGAGGGAAAGCGCCGGCATCGGCGTCGGAATCCGCCGTGCCGCCCACGCGCGACCAGCCGGCGATGTAGGTGATGCCGATGTGATCGGTCAGATCATAGCCCATGTTCGAGCGGATGCCGACCGAGTAGCGATCGGTCTGCGGCGCGGTGTCGATCTGGGCCGACCAGAACGACGTGCCGGGGCGCGGCGTCTGCAGCAGCGACAGGATCGGCGAACCATCGTCCTTGTAATATTCGGTGGTCAGATCCCAGTGGAACTTGGGCAGTTCCCAACGGGCGCTCAGGCGGGCCGACTTCTGGTCGCCGGCGTAGTAACGCTTGCCGCTGGTGACATAGGCCGAGGGGTTCACGCCCGGCACGTTGGGGGCGGGCTGATAGGCGATGTAGCCGTCATGACGATCGGTGATGAAGGCCGCACGCAGAGCGAAATTGTCGGTGACGGGGATGTTCAGCATGCCACGGATGCCGAAGCGGTTGTAGGCGCCGCCCACCACTTCAACCTCGGCCGACATCTTGTCGAACTTGGGCTTGGCGGTGACGAGGCTGACCGCGCCGACGGTGGCGTTGCGGCCGAACAGCGTGCCCTGCGGGCCGCGCAGCACTTCGACGCGCTCCATATCATACATCAGCGCCGAGGCGCCCTGGGCGCGCGGGCTGTAGATGCCGTCGACATAGATGGCGACTTCGGGGTCGGCCACTTCGGTGTAGGCGCTGTCGTTACCGATGCCGCGCATGGTCAGCAGGATCGCGCCCTGGTCGCCCTGCTGGGCGAAGTGAAGGCTGGGCACATACTGGGCCAGACCCGTCACATCCTTAACCTGCTGCTTGTTGAGCAGATCCTGGCTGAAGGCCGAGATGGCGATCGGCGTCTTGGAAAGGCTGGTTTCGCGCTTGGTGGCGGTCACCACGATTTCGGCGACCTGCGTGCCGTCATTGGACTGAGCCGAAGCAGGTGCCGTTGCGTTGAGTGTGTCCTGGGCGTGCAGAGCGGGCGTGAAAGCCACAACAGCCGCAAGCGCCGTGCTTGCGGCAAGCATATGCCGAACCATGTATCATCTCCCTGTTCCATGCCCGTTGGCATGTCTGATGGGCGATCTGTCTTGATTTGACATCGATGTCAACATGAGCGCATACGTTTCCGACATCGATGTCAAACATTCGCCACCAAGCGATGCAAAGCTGCCACACCGCTTGCACCGTGCTAGAAAGCGCCTAATCTGGCCCCGCCTGCCCTACAAAGGGCACGGGCGGGCGCCAGAAACGGGTCAAAAGGAAAGCATCGGGTCTATCGTGATCGTTACCATCAAGGATGTGGCGCAGCGCGCAGGGGTCTCGCCCAAAACCGTCTCGCGCGTGCTCAACAACGAGACGCATGTGCGTCCGCAACTGCGCGAGACCGTGCTGCGGGTGATCGAGGAGCTGAATTACAAGCCGAATATGTTCGCGCGCGGGCTGTCGAGTGCGCGTTCCTATCTGATTGGTCTGTTTATCTACGATCCCTATTGGTCGGGCTATGCCACGGATATTCAGCTGGGTGCGCTGCGCCGCTGCCGCGAACTGGGCTACCACCTGGTCATCGAACCGATCGATCCCTTTGTGGAGGGCGCTGCCGAGCAGGTGGTCGATGGCGTGGCCGGGCTGCGGCTGGACGGGGTGATTCTCCCCCCGCCGCTCTGCACCTTCGAGCCGCTGCTCAACCGAATCGAGGAGATCGGCCTGCCCTATGTCCGCATCTCGCCCGGGCAGGAGATGGATCGTTCCGCGCTGGTGGAGATCGATGAATTCGCCGCCGCCCATGATATGACCCGCCATCTGATCCAGCTGGGCCATCGCGACATCGGCTTTGTCGAGGGCATCCCGACTCACGCCGCCGCCGCCCGCCGCTATGCCGGTTTCGAGGCGGCAATGGCCGAGGCGGGCCTCACCGTGAACCGCGACTGGGTGATGCCCGGCATGTTCACCTTCCAGACCGGCTTTGCCGCCGCGGATGAGCTGCTGTCACGCAAGGGGCCCCTGCCCACCGCGCTGTTCTGTGCCAATGATGATATGGCGCTGGGCGCGGTCTCCGCCGCGCGCAAGCATGGGCTGGAGGCGCCTGCCGATCTCTCCATCGTCGGTTTCGACGATGCGCCCGCCGCGCGTTTCTCCTGGCCGCCGATCACCACCATGCGCCAGCCGGTCAGCGATATGGTGGCCGCCGCCGTGGATATGCTGGTCGATCCCAAATATCGCCGCGGCGTCAGCACCCATGGGGGCAAGGATGGCGACAAGCCGACCCCGCGCCTCCAGCTGCCCTTCGCGCTGGTGCAGCGCCAGAGTGCCGCCGCCCCGTGACATCTGCCGAGGCTGCGCCCCCTCCCCGCAAGCTGCGTTTCCTGCTGGCTTTCGCGCTGGCCTATGCCGGGGGCGTGCTCAGCTATATGCCGCTGCTCGGCTTCCTGCTGCCCGAGCGGATCGAGGCCATGGCGCATCAGGGCCGGATCGAGGCGCTCTCCACTGTGCTGGTGGCAGGCGCGGTGGTGGCCAGCCTGTCGAACATCGTGGCGGGCATGCTCAGCGACCGCGCTGTTGCGGCGGGACGCAGCCGGCGCGGCTGGATCGGCATCGGGCTGGCGGGAACGGCGCTGGCCTATGGCTGGGTCTGGGCCGCTCACGGGGCCGCTGAACTGCTGCTGGCGGTCTGCGCGGTGCAGGCGGCGATCAACTTTGTGCTGGCCCCGCTGCTGGCGATGCTGGCCGATGAGGTGCCCGATGCGCAGAAGGGGCTGGCCAGCGGCCTCACCACCGTGGCCCAGCCGCTCTCGATGGGGCTGAGCGCGGCGCTGGTGGCGCTGGAGCTGCATAGCGAGGCGCTGGCCTATCTGGCGCTGACGCTGCTGATCACCGGCATGGTGCTGCCGCTGCTGGCGACGCAGGCAAGATTGCTGCCCACTGCTCCCGCAACCGGGCAGATGCTGCAGCAACCCCTGCAGCAGCAGATCTGGCTATGGATCGCCCGCTTCCTGCCGCAGACGGCGATGAACGTCCTGTCCTACTATCTGATCTATTATTTCGAGGAGGTGAGCCATGGCCTGCCCGCCTCCGCACTGGTCCAGCAGGTCAGCATTCTGAGCGCCATCGCCACCACGCTGGCGGTGCCCTTGTCGGTTTTCGCCGGGCATTGGGCGCGCCAGCAATCACGCCGCCGTTTGCTGGCGCAGATCGCGGTGCTGGCCGCTGCCGCCGGTCTGCTGGTGATGCGTCTGGGTTATGACTGGCACTGGGGCTGGCAGGGCGCGGCCCTGGGCTATGGACTGTTTGCCGTGGGCACCCATGTGTTTCTGGCGATGCATGCCGCGCTGCTGGTGCAGGCCCTGCCCTCGCCGCGCCATCGCGGGCGCGATATGGGGCTGCAGAATCTCTCCAACACCGTGCCCTCGCTGGTCGGCCCGGCGCTGGCGGTGTCTCTGGCCTCAGGCGGGCATTTCGCCCTGCTGCTGGGCGTGCTGGCGCCGATGGTGGTGCTCAGCGCGCTGTCGCTGGGGCTGGCGAAGGTTTAGCACCCGCCAGCCCCGCGCGGGCCTTACACCAGAGCGTTGCGTTTGATCACCTCGCGATACCATGCCGCGCTCAGCTTGGGGGTGCGCTTCTGGGTGGCGAAATCGACGTAATGGATGCCGAAGCGCTTGGTGTAGCCATCGGCCCATTCGAAATTGTCCATCAGGCTCCAGAGGAAATAGCCCTTGAGCGGATAGCCCTCATTGGCGGCGCGGTGGAACTGGCCCAGATAATTGCGCAGATACATGATGCGGTCCACGTCATCCACGCGGCCCTCATGCACCGGGTCATCGGCAGAGGCGCCGTTTTCCGAAATGTAGACCGCCTTGGGCCGCCACATCTCGCTGACCTGACGCACGCCCCAATAGGCCACCTCCGGCCCGACGACCAGCCACGGCGAGGCCATGCGCGGCGAGGAGGCGATATGCGGGATCACCTCGTAACCCTTGGCATTGTCGGCAGCGCGCGCCCATTCCGGGGCGTAGACATTGATCGCCAGAAAATCGAGCGGGCTGCCAATGGCCGCCATATCGCCTGCCTGCACCTTGGGCGCATCCGCCCCGGCCTCGGTCAGATAGGAGTCGAGATAGCGCCCCTCCATGATCGCGGTGAGGAACATGGCATTGCGGTCGCGCGTGGCGCGCTTGGCGGCCTCAATATGCTCGGGGGTTTCGATGGCGGGCACATGGAAGACGGTGTTGTCAGCCAGACCGACCTGCACGTCCTTGGGCGCATGAGCGCGCACCGCCTGCACGCCCAGCCCGTGGGCCAGAATACCATGGTGGCGCACCTGATTGACCAGCTTGGGCGGCAGCTTCAGCCCCGGCGCATGGATGCCGTCCTGATGGCCCAGATCGGTGAAGCAGCGCAACTCGTTCACCGTCATGAAGTTCTTCACGCGGTCGCCCAGCGCCTTGGCCATCACACCGGCGTAATCGGCATAGGCATGGACGGTGTCGCGGTTCTGCCAGCCGCCGGGCAGCGCCTGAGGCAGATCCCAGTGGAACAGCGTGACGTAAGGCGTGATCCCCGCCGCCAGCAGTCCGTCGATCACGCGGTTGTAGTAATCCAGCCCGCGCTGGTTGAGCGTGCCCTTCCCCTCCGGAAAGATGCGCGACCAGGCGATGGACATGCGATAGGTCGACACACCCAGCCCCTTGAGCAGCGCAATATCCTCGCCGAAACGGTGATAGCTGTCGCAGGCCACATCGCCCGTCGAGCCGTCAGCGATCTTGCCCGGCGTATGGCTGAAGGTGTCCCAGATGCTGGGGCCGCGCCCGTCTTCCTTCACCGCGCCCTCGACCTGATAGCTGGCCGTGGCGCAGCCCCAGCGGAACCCCTCGGGGAAGGCCTGAGGTGCGGCGGCCGCAAAGGCACCCGGCCCATCCAGCGCCAGCCCCGCCGCCCCGGCAACACCCAGCGCGCGGGCCATATCGCGGCGGCTCAGCATGGTGGAACGGGCAAAGGTCTCGGGCGGCATATCAGGCATCCTTGTTCTTATGGAAACGGTTCGCCGGATGGCTCTGCGAAACTGACATCGATGTCAAGACTTGATTGGTGTAGAAGGATCAGCCTGTCACCAGCCCCCCGGCAGGAGCGCAAAACCGCTGTCACCTCCTGTTCAGGCCGAGGGTCTAGAAGGCAGTCATGAACGGAGTTCTGTGCATGCGCGGAGTGATCTTTGCCATACCGCTGTCTCTGGCGCTCTGGGCGGTGATCTATGGCATCGCCCATTGCGCCATCCCGGCGCCCGAGCGCCATGCCTTCGTCGCTCAGGCCTATGACGATCTGGCCGTGGCGCGCCATGATATGCACCGGATGCTGGTGCCGCGGGCCTCATAGAAACCGGCCCCGCATGGGCTGCGGAGCCGGTCTGTCAGATCAGGGGCAGAGCGGTGCCAGCGCATCGCGCCGTGGCTCCGGCGCTTGCTCGACCGCCGGCATGGAGGCCAGAACCGGGTCCGGCAGCTCCTCATCCACCGTCACCGGATCGTCGCCGATCACCAGCGCCAGCGCCTCGGCGCGGGTTTCCACCGCAGGCGGCGAGCCACGCAGCGGCAGACCGGCGGTTTCCCGCACCGTCAGCATGGTGACCAGACCGATCAGCGCCGCGCCCATCATGTAATAGGCGGGCATCATCGGATCGCCGGTGCGCTCCACCAGCCAGGCGGTGAAGAGCGGCGTCGTGCCGCCGAACAGCGTCACCGAGATGTTGAAGGCGATCGACAGCGCACTGTAACGCACCGGCGTGTAGAACAGCGCGGGCAGCGTGGAGGGCATGGTGCTGGTGAAGCAGACCAGCGCCAGACCCAGCACCATCAGCCCCAGAAAGATCAACACATCATTGCCCGATGCGATCAGATGCATGCAGGGAATGGCCAGCAGCAGGATCGCCGCGCAGGCGCCGATCACCATCGGGCGGCGGCCCAGCCGGTCGCTGAAGAGCCCGCCCAGAATGTTGAGCGGCATCAGCACCAGCATCACCAGCACGATCAGCAGCAGCCCCTTGCTCTCGGCATAGCCCAGCGTCACGCTGAGATAGTTGGGCATATAGGTCAGCAGCATATAGTCGGTGACGTTGAAGACCAGCACCAGACCCATGCATTTGACCAGCTGAGGCCAATGGGTGGTGAACAGCTCGCGCAGGCGGGGGCGGGTCAGCTCGCGCTTGTCGGCTTCCTCGCTATAGGCCTGAAACGCCGGAGTTTCCTCAAGCTTGAGGCGCATATAGAGGCCCAGCAGACCCAGCGGCCCGGCGATCAGGAAGGGAATGCGCCAGCCCCAGTCCAGCATGTCATGCGTGCTGAGCATCCGCTGCAATCCAGCCACCATGGCCGCGCCAAGGATAAAGCCGCCCAGCGTGCCGAACTCCAGCCAGCTGCCCATCAGGCCGCGGCGCCGGTCGGTGGAATATTCGGCCACGAAGGTCGCCGCGCCGCCATATTCGCCGCCGGTGGAAAAGCCCTGTACCAGCCGCGCGACCAGCAGCAGCACCGGCGCCGCCATGCCGATCCGCGCATAGGAGGGGATCAGGCCGATGGCAAAGGTGCCCAGCGCCATCATCACCATGGTGAGCGCCAGAATCTTGTGCCGCCCATAACGGTCGCCCAGCGGCCCGAAGACGAAGCCGCCCAGCGGGCGGGCGACAAAGGCGGCGGTGAAGGCGCCCATGGTGGCGATCAGCTGGATCGAAGGGCTGCTGGAGGGGAAAAAGACCTTGCCCAGCGTGACAGCCAGATAGCCGTAAACGCCAAAATCGAACCATTCCATGGCATTGCCCAGCGCGGCGGCACCCGCCGCACGGTTGAGCGTTGCGCGATCGACAAGGGTGACTTCATGCAGCTTGAGCTGGTCGCTGCTTTTGAACCAGCCGAAATGGGCGCGCCGTTTCTGGTGCGCAGGCGCACGATGGGCGTGACGTGTCGACACGCTTTGCGCGTGGCTTGCGGACATGCATATCTCCGGTTCCGCCGAAAGCCCGCGCGCAAAGGGCACAGACACATGGCAGAGGGGGCCGAAACAACGACCGTGAATGAAGCGACGCCGAATGTGGCATCAAGCGGTGTGAGCAGGCGCTTAAACCGTTCATCGACCTCATGGGGAAAGAGATGGACGAACTGTGCATCAGGCAGGGCGGGGTGTGCCCAAAAGGCCAAAATCGCGCCCTCGACCCGGTTTTTTGCGGCAATGCAGCAATCCCAAATCGTTTATTTGATGGACAAAGCCGCCCCTCAGCGCGATCCCTTTCGGCACTGCAACCAGCCATAAGCGTTGAAGCCTCATGACCGACAGCATCGAAAGCCTGCAGGCCCGCATGGAGGCCGCCGCCGCTGCCCTCGATTTCGAGGAAGCCAAGCGCCTGCGTGACAGGATCAGTCTGATGCGCGGCGGCGCCAGCGCGGAGGAAGCCCGTCAGGCCGACACCTCGGGCCTGACGCGTCAGCAGCCCGGCGCGATGGGTCTGGGCACCAGCCAGCAGCGCATGACGCCCCCGCCCGGCTGGAAGAAACCCGCCAAGCCGGACCCGATGACAAAGGGCCGCAACCGAAGCCCGTCACGCGGCAAGAAGGATCAGGATTAAGGCCTTTCCGTCAGCACCGCGCCATCGGCGGTGCCGAGGCATAGCGTCTGCACCTCGTCCAGAAACAGCCCATGGCCCAGCAGGCCGGGAATGGCATCCATCCGCGCCGCAATCGCCCGCCAGTCCTGCGCGCCGGTAAAATGGGCGTCGAGGATGATGTTGTCCTGGTCGGTTTTCACCAGAGCCCCTGCGCCATCGATGCGCGGCACCGGATCACCGCCCAGATCCTGCACAGCCCGCGCCACAAAGGCCTGCGCCAAGGGCAGCACCTCCACCGGCACGGGATGGCCGCCCAGCCGCGCCACGGCCTTGCTGTCATCGGCGATGGCGATCATCCGCGCGGCCATGCCCGCCACGATCTTTTCGCGCAGCATCGCCCCGCCCGCGCCCTTGATGGCAAGGAAGGCGGGGTCGATCTCGTCCACACCATCAATGCACAGATCGATCCGCGACACGGTATGCGGTTTCAACACCGCAATGCCCAGCCGCGCCGCATGGGTCGCCGTGGCGCGCGAGGTGGCCACGGCACGGACATCCAGCCCCTCCGCCACCGCCCGCCCCAGGGCCTCCACCGCATGGGCCGCCGTGCTGCCGGTGCCCAGCCCCACCAGCATGCCGGGCTGGATCAGCGCGACGGCAGCCTCGGCAGCGGCGCGTTTGCGGTCATCGGGCGTGGGATAGGCGTGGGTCATGCTGCGTCCTGCTGCGGGGGTACAGGCAGGACATGGGCCATCCCCGCGCCTGTCTCAACCCCGGCGATCACGGCATGGCGCATGGGGCGCTCCGCTGACCCTTATGGGGGAACACCGGCAGCTCCCGGCACTTGGACAGGACGAGCCGCGACTGCCGCAACGGCAGCCCTCTTTCCGCCAGACCACAGGGATGCCCATCATGCCCAAGAAGCCTGCCCAGCCCGCTTTCGAAACCAGGATCGGCGCCGGAGGTGAAACCCATCAGGCCGTGCCGCCCAAAGGCGCTCACGAGTCCGCCGAGGCCCATCTCACCACCAATCAGGGCATCCGCGTCAGCGACAATCAGAACAGTCTGAAAGCCGGTCCGCGCGGTCCGGTGCTGCTGGAAGATTTCGTGCTGCGCGAAAAGATCTTCCATTTCGACCATGAGCGCATTCCCGAACGCATCGTCCACGCGCGCGGTTCGGGCGCGCATGGGGTGTTCGAATGCACCGATCCCATCCCCGAGCTGACCAGCGCCGGACTCTTCGCGAAGAAGGGCAAGCAGACGCCGGTCTTCACCCGTTTCTCCACCGTGGCGGGCGGCGCGGGCAGCGTCGATACGCCGCGCGATGTGCGCGGCTTCGCGGTGAAATTCTACACCGATGAAGGCAATTGGGATCTGGTTGGCAACAACATCCCGGTCTTCTTCATTCAGGACGCGATGAAATTCCCCGATCTGGTCCATGCCGTGAAGATGGAGGCTGACCGGGGCTATCCGCAGGCCGCCAGCGCGCATGACACCTTCTGGGATTTCGTGGGCCTGATGCCCGAGACGATCCATATGATCATGTGGGCGATGTCTGACCGGGCGATCCCGCGCTCGCTGCGCTTTATCGAGGGGTTTGGGGTTCACACCTTCCGGCTGGTCAATGCCAGAGGCGAGAGCAAGCTGGTGAAGTTCCACTGGAAGCCGGTGCAGGGCCTGCAATCGACCTGCTGGGATGAGGCGGTGAAGATCGCGGGCGCCGATCCCGATTACCACCGTCGCGACCTCTATGAAGCCATCGCCAGCGGAGACTTCCCCGCCTGGGATCTGGGCGTGCAGATCTTCGAGGAAGATTGGGCCATGGAGCAGGCCTATGACGTGCTCGACGCCACCAAGCTGATCCCCGAAGAGGTGGTGCCGGTGCGGATCATCGGGCGCATGACGCTCAACCGCAATCCCGACAATTTCTTCGCCGAGACCGAGCAGGTCGCCTTCTGCCCCGGCAACATCGTGCCCGGCATCGACTTTACCGCCGATCCGCTGCTGCAGGGGCGCCTGTTCTCCTATCTCGACACGCAGAAGTCACGGTTGGGGACGGCGAACTTCCACCAGATCCCGGTGAACGCGCCCAAATGCCCCTTCCACAACTTCCAGCGCGACGGGATGATGCAGACGCAGGTCCCCAAGGGCCGTGCCAATTACGAGCCCAACAGCCTTGCCGAGGCGGGCGAAGAGGGCGGCCCGCGCGAATGCCCGGCGACCGGTTTCACCTCCTTCCCGCGCAATCTGGGCGAGAATGAGGGCGATACGCGCATCCGCATCAGGCCCGATCTGTTTGCCGATCACTACAGCCATGCGCGGCTGTTTTACCGCTCGCAAACGCCGATCGAGCAGGCGCATCTGGCCAGCGCCATCGTCTTTGAACTCTCCAAGGTGGGGCTGGACCATGTGCGCAGCCGGGTGCTCTCACGCCTGCGCAATGTGGATGAGGATCTGTCCAAACGCGTCGCCGATGGGCTGGCCATCGATCTGCCCGCAGCCGCAGAAGCGGCGCGCGAGCCGGTGGATATGGCCCCCTCGCCCGCGCTCTCGATCCTTGAGCAGGGGCAGCCTTCGCTCTCTGGCCGCAAGGTGGCGATCCTCTTCGCCGAGGGATCGAACCTTGAGGCCATCGAAAAGCTGAAGGGCCAGATCGAAAAGGCCGGGGGCACCGCCTTCCTCGTGGCGCCCAGGGTGGGTGGCATCAAGGTGAAGGGCGGCACGCTGAAGGCCGATGGGCAATTGGCGGGCAGTCCTTCAGTGCTGTTCGATGCGGTGGCCTCGATCATCATGCCCGATGCCTCGCAAAAGCTGGCCAAGGACAGTGCGGCGCATGGCTGGTTCGCCGATGCCTATGCTCATTGCAAGACCATCGGCGCCTGCCCTGCCACCAGGGCCCTGCTGGAGCAATGGGGCCTTGAACCCGACGAAGGCGTGGTGGAGATCAACGCCTTTACCAAAACCGCCCCCGCCCGCCATTGGGACCGCGAGCCAAAGGTGCGCCTGCTGGCCTGAGGCTCCGCGTCCCGCAACCGGCCGCCATGCCCGAAACGGGGTGGCGGCCGGTTTTCGCTGCTTACGCTTCGGCGCTTTGACGATAGCGCGGCGCCACATCGCGGCGCGACAGGCCCGGCCCCATGGCCAGCCGTGCCGCCTGCAGAGCCTCCCACTGGCTTTCATCGGCCAGCGGCGGAATGGTCACCACCTCGCCGCGATCCAGCCCCAGCAGCGCGGCATCGACCAGATCGCCAACCTCCATCACCATCTCGGCGGGGAAGGCGTCGATATCCTTGCCCGAACGCTCCCAGATTTCGGTGCGGGTGGCGCCGGGCAGCACGGCCTGCACATGCACGCCCTTGCCGCTCAGCTGCTGCGCCATCGACTGGCTGAGGTTCAGCACATAGGCCTTGGTACCGCTGTAGACGCCATCGAACATCTCGGGCGCCAGCGCCAGCACCGAGGCGATGTTGACGATGCCCCCCTTCTCACGCACCGCAAAGGCCTTGCCCGCAGCCGAAGCCAGTCGCGTGGGTGCGGTGATGTTGAGGGCGATGATGCGCTCCAGCTGCTCGGGCCCGTTGTCGAGAATGCCGCCGTTGAGCGACATGCCCGCATTGTTGATCAGCAGGGTGATGTCATTCCCGCTCAGACGCTGCTCCACGGCTTCCAGATCGGCCTGAGCGGTCAGATCGGCGCGCAGCACCTCCACGGTGACGCCCTGCTCGGCGCGCAATGCGCTGGCCAGTGCCTGCAGACGGGCCTCGTCGCGGGCAACCAGCACCAGATCGTAACCGCGCGCCGCCAGACGGCGGGCATAGGTGGCGCCAATGCCCGTGGAGGCGCCGGTAATCAGGGCTGTTCCAAGATTCTTGCTCATGATCGTTCTCCTGCGAGACCCGTCGCTTCCGAGTCACTTGCAAAATGATAGTAACGTCGCTATCATTCTGCAATGGACAATGAGAAATTTTCGCAAGGCCCCTGCCCCGTCGGCCGCGCGCTGACCCTGGTGGGTGATGCCTGGAGCATGATGATCCTGCGCGATGCCGGGCTTGGCATCACGCGTTTCGACCAGTTTCGCGCCAGTCTGGGGATCGCGCCCAACATCCTCACGCGCCGTCTGGCCGCGCTGGTGGACCATGGCCTGCTGGAAAAGCGCCGCTATTGCGAGCAGCCCCCGCGCGACGAATATGTGCTGACGCCCAAGGGCCGCGATTTCCTGCCCGTGCTGCTGGCCATCGGCGCCTGGGGCCGCCAGCATTGTGAGGCCCCCGCCACCAGCACCACCATCGATGCAGACACGCAAAAGCCGGTCGACCCCGTGGTGATCGACCGGCTCTCAGGGCGCCTGTTGGCGGAGATGAATCTGAAGCAGGTGCCGCCGTCAGGCTGACACCTCAATCCGCCTTCAGAGGTCAGCTTTCAGGCGGGCGGCATGCCAGTCGATATGGTTCTCCATAAAGCTGGAGATGAAATAGTAGGAATGATCGTAACCCGGCTGCATGCGGATGGTGGCCGGGATGCCCGCCGCCTTGCAGGCCTGAGCCAGCAGATGGGTTTTGAGCTGCCCTTCGAGGAAATTATCCGCCTCGCCCTGATCGACCAGCAGGTCGGGCAGGCGCGCGCCATCCTCGATCAGCGCCACGGCGTCATAGGGGCGCCAGTCCGCCCGATCCTCGCCCAGATAGGCGGTCAGCGCCTTCTCGCCCCAGGGACATTGCAGCGGCGCCACGATCGGCGAAAAGGCGCTGACGCTGCGGAAGCGCCCGGGATTACGCAGCCCGATGGTCAGCGCGCCATGGCCGCCCATCGAATGGCCGGTGATCCCCTGCCGCGAGAGATCCGCCGGGAAATGCTGGGCCAGCAGCGCGGGCAACTCCTGCTCGATGTAGGAGCGCATGCGGAAATGCGGGCCCCATGGCGCCTGCGTCGCATCGACATAGAAACCCGCGCCCTGCCCCAGATCATAGGCCTCATCATCGGCCACACCCTCACCACGCGGAGACGTATCTGGCGCCACAAAAATGATGCCATGCCGCACACAGGCCCGGCGATACTCGCCCTTTTCGGTGACATTGGCATGGGTGCAGGTCAGCCCCGAGAGATACCACAGTACCGGCAGCTTCTCGCCGGGCTTATGCTCCGGAACGAAAACGGAAAAACGCATGGAGGTGCCTGTTTCGCGCGATGCATGCTGCCACACGCCCTGCTCGCCGCCAAAAGCCTTATTCAGACTCACCTGTTCGAGCGTCATCCTGTCATCCGCCTTTCATCATGGGTTCACGCTGGCCCCCATAGGCCAAAGCCGCGAAACGGGCTACCTTGCCAACCCCCGGGCCCGACCCATCGCAAACAGCGGCCTTTTTCCCCAAAGTCCGCGCCCTGACATGGTTTTTGCCATTGCCTTTGCCCGCCTTTCAGTGCAGCGGATGGCGCGCTACGTTCATTCATTCGGGGTTCACGCTCCGGACGCCACTCGGCTGGGTGCCGGGATGGCGACACAGTAAGACAAGGGACACGACGGGTAATGGCAAGGTCCACCTCTCGCATGCGCGCGGCTCGCCGCGTTGCCGCGACCACGATTACCTCTACGGCGCTTCTGCTGCCCGCCGCCGCATGGGCGCAGTGCTCCGCCAGCGGTTCGACGGTCACCTGCTCGGGCACCTCGACCTCCTACACCTACACGGGCACGTCGGCAGCCAACATCACCGTGAATTCGGGCGCGACGGTTACCGCGCCGATCACGGCCACCGTTTCGGGCTCCACGCTGACCAACGCGGGCACCATCAGCAACACCGCAGCCGCCGGCGGCGTGGTGCTGGGTGACAGCGCCACCGTGACCAACAACGGCACGATCACCTCGACGGGCACCACCAGCGGCGCGACCGCCATCACCGTGGGCGCCAACAGCACCGTCACCAACAATGGCACGCTGACCGCCACCTCGGGCACGCCCGCCGTGAACTTCACCGGCGTGAACGGCACCTTCATCAACAACACCGCTTCGGCGGCGGCGGTGACGGGCACGATCCAGTTCGGCACGAACTCGGGCAGCAATGTCGGCAGCTTCTACAATTACAACACCGCCTATGGCATCACCGGTTCGGTGACCGGCTCGGGCAACATGTATGCCTATAACAACGGCATCTTCACCGGCAACTTCCAGCAGTCGGCCGTGTCGGGCACCACCGTCACCTTCGTGAACGACACTTCGGGCACCTTCGCCGGCATCATCAACACCGGCAACGCCACCACGCTGACCAACAACGGCACGATGAGCCTCTATGGCACCACCGGCCTGGCCAGCGCGCTGGGCACGCTGCAGGATGCCGTCTCGACGCTGACCAACAACGGCACGCTCTACATCGGCACGCAGGCCGCGCCGACGCAGGTCACCGTCTATGGTAATGTCGTGCTCAACAGCGGCAGCACGCTGAATGTGGCGATCGCCTCGGCCGGGGCCTCGCTGCCCACCGCCGGCACCAGCTACAGCCAGCTCTACGCCTCGAACGCCAGCGGCAATCTGAGCAGCGGCGGCAACATCACGCTGGCCGGCACGCTCAACGTCAACGTCGCGGCGGGCTTCTACCCCTCGGGCTCGACCTACAATCTGCTGCTGGCTGACAAGTCGATCACCGGCAGCTTCTCGACGGTCAACGCCACCACGCTGGTCACCACCAGCACGACCGACAGCTCGGGCGTGACCACCACGACCACCAGCTCCAACCCGCTGGCTTTCGTGACCTTCTCGACCGGCAGCATCGTCAACCTGTCGACCGGTCAGGTGGCCTATCAGGTCACCGCGACCCACCTCAAATATTCCGACGTGATGAAGGCGGCAGGCGCCACCACCAACCAGCTGGCCGTGGCCAAGGGTCTGGACCCGATGATCACCACCGCCACCAATGCGGTGAACTCCTCGACCTCGGACCCGTCGATCACCCTGCTCTCGATGGTGGACGTGATGGACACCACGCAGGCCAAGGTGTTCTTCGACACCGTCTCGCCTGAGGGTTACTACGGCTATGCCACCGCGCTGCGCGATCAGGCCAACTCCTTCGCGCGCACCGTCGATCTGCGCATGAACGACCAGAACTCCAACCATCCCGAGGATGGCTGGTGGATGACCGGTCAGGGCCAGTTCCAGGTCGGCGGCATCAAGGACACGTCGAAGGGCTTCAAGACCCGCGACAATCTCTTCGGCTTCGCCGCCGGTTACGATCTGTCGGGCCCCAACCATGTGATCGGTCTGGCCTTCAACGCCAGCTTCGATTCGCTGACCTTCGGCGCCAACAACCTGACCGGTACCAACCGCGATCTGGCCATCGCCGCCTATGCCGCCCAGAACTTCGGCAAGCTGCGCCTGTCGGGTCAGCTGGCCTATAACTATGGCCATCTGAGCGCGACCCATATCGCCACCATCGGCTCCTACTCGACGACGGCCAATGCCAGCACCAGCGAAGGCCTGTTCAAGGCCACCGCGAACCTGGGCTACAACATCGAGGCGGGCAGCTACAAGCTGACCCCCTTCGTGGGCATCGACTTCAACAAGGGCCAGGTGAACAGCTTCACCGAACAGAACGCGGGCGCCGCCGACCTCACCGTCGGCAGCATCAAGGCCGACCGCACCGACGCACTGGCCGGCGTCAGCTTCACGCGCAACAAGGGCATCTTCCGCCCCTATGCGCGCTTTGCCTATCGCCATAAGGTCGGCGGCGGCGACAACAACATCATCAACGCCTATTTCGACGGCGATCCCAACACCGCCTTCCAGGTGACCGCTCTGGCCACCGGCAAGAGCGAATATGACGCCAATCTCGGCGTCAACTGGGTCTTCGATGACGCCGGCGCGCTCTTCGTGGGCTATCAGGGCACGCTGCGCGAGAACAACTACAGCGCACATGGCATCAACCTGGGCATCCGCCTGGAGTTCTGATCCAGCCTGATACGCTTCAAGCGTTTCATCAGGGGCGGTGCCGCAAGGCGCCGCCCCTTTTACATGGCGTCCCGCATTGGGACTGTTCATGACAAGGCCGCTGTCATCATCGCGCCATAAGACGCCGTCCTGCCATCGCTCCGTCACATCACCGTCGCTTTTTCCACCCCGCCTGTCACAGAGGCTTCACGCGATGGACGCTGCCCTGTCACATCCCCCTGCTAACCGATGGGGATCAGGAGGAGCCCGATGGCCGAGCCGCAGACTTCGCTTCAGTCCGCCCCCAATACCCGTGGAAGCCGCCGCCTTTCCGTGCGTCTGGCCCGCGATGCCCATGATCTGGCCGCCGTTCAGCGGCTGCGCTGGCAGGTGTTTTTCACCGAGATGGGCGCTCATGCCGCGCATGATGCCCCCACCCCCGGCCTCGACAGCGACGCCTATGACGCCGTCTGCGACCACCTGCTGGTGATCGACGAAGGCGCGCCCGAGGATATGCAGGTCGTCGGCACCTACCGCCTGCTGCGTGAGAGCGTGGCGCGGGGCGCCGGTGGCTTCTACTCCGCAGGCGAGTTCGACCTCACCCCGTTGATCGCCAGTGCCCAGCCGGGCCGCGAGCTGCTGGAACTGGGCCGCTCCTGCGTGCTACCCGCCTATCGCACCAGCGCCACGATCCAGCTGCTGTGGCGCGGCATCGCCGACTACATCGGCCAGCATTCCATCGGCGCGCTCTTCGGTTGCGCCTCTTTCCCCGGCATCGACCCCGATGCCCATGCCGAGGCGCTCTCCTGCCTTGCGCACCATCACCTCGCCCCGGTCGAGTGCCGCCCCGTGGTGAAGGATGGCGTGGCTCTGGAGCGCCTGCCGCGCGGCAGCTATGACCAGCGCCGCGCGCTGTTCCTGCTGCCGCCTCTGGTGAAGGGCTATATGCGGGTGGGCGCGCAGTTTGGTGACGGCGCCTATATCGATCACGCCTTCAACACCGTTGACGTTTGCGTGCTGATGCCGGTGGAAGCCATCGCCGGGCGGTATGCTACGCGGTTTAGCGTCGCGGCTTGAAGAAGGTCTGAAGGGGAAGGTGCGAGGGTGTTACACCCTCGCGCTCCCGTGAATGTCTGCGTGGGCGCTATGGGTTCAGCCAAAGTGCCAAGGTTGCAGCGCCGCAGGCTCTAAAAATGCCAGCCTATCGCATGGCGCCGGGGCTTTCTGCCTGCGGCGCCTTTTCGTTGCACTGGCGGAGAGCCGGGGCGCAATGAAGCGGTGCCACCGCCCTTGCGTCGGGAGACGAAATGGGAGCGCGAGGGGGTAACCCCCTCGCTTTTCCCTTACTTTCTGCTTTCTTCCAACCTGCCTTCAATCACGTCGAAACAGGCGCGCGTCAAAGCCTTGCGCTCCCCCGCCGGGATCGGTTCATCGAACCACAGCTTCGCCAACAACCCGTCGCTTTTGGCCAGAGCCAGAGCGTGAGGCGCCAACTCATCATCCCCGATCCACGAGACCGCACGACGCTCGGCAGCATCCAAAGGCGATCCATCCGCGTGGTAATAACGCAAGGTCACCGGCTGCACCGGCGTTCCGGGCGGGATCAGCGCGAAGAGGCTGGAGCGGAAGGGCAGACAGGCATCCCCTTCGCCGGTGGTGCCCTCGGGGAAGAGGATCAGGCTGCGGCCATGGGAGAGAAGCGCTGCCAGCGCGCCGGCCTGCTCGCCCGCCTTGCCGCGCGCCTCGCGCGAGACGAAGAGGCAGCCATAGGCGGCGGTGAGGCGGCCGATTAACGGCCAGTCGGCCACATCATCCTTGGCCACGAAACCGGCATCCACCGTGCGGCCGAAGACGGGAATGTCGATCCATGAAACATGATTGGCGACGATCAGCGCGCCGGGCATGGGCTTGCCGTGAACCTCGATGCGGATGCCGAAGCCGCCCAGCAGCGCGCGCCATGCCAGCACGCCCAGACCGCGCCGGAGACGTGAGGATTTGGGCAGCAGCAGCCACGGGCCGGCCAGCACCAGCAGTGCGCCAAACCCCAGCGCGGCGCGCGCCAGCCTCCATCGATCACGCAAAGCGCTCACAAGCCCCCTTTTCGTGTGCCACCCAACACGGGAAGCCTATGACATCAAAAGCGATCTTATCAAGTGCGCGCGCCAAGGCGGGGGATCGCCTGCGCATGGGTGGAGCGCATCGCCAGCCCCTCTTCGATGGCGCGCAGGGCTGCCCAGGCATCGGCGCCCTCGCCGCAGACGAAGATGTCGATGGCGGCCACGCCTTCCTCGGGCCAGCTGTGGATCGAGATATGGGATTCCGCCAGCAGCGCCACGCCGGTCACGCCCTGCTCCACGCCGAAATGGTGGAGGTTGAGGCCGACGATGCGCACCTTCGCCGCATCCGCCGCCGCGCGCAGCACGCGCTCGATCAGCGCGGGATCGCTGAGCGGCGCGGGGGCGCCTCCGGCCAGATCGGCGATCAGATGGAGGCCTTTGGCGGGATGATGGGCGGTCACAGCAGGCTCTCGTAAGGCGTATCGAGGAAGGACAGGGCGGCTTCGGCGGCGACCACCCCGCGATAATGCGCTTCCTCGAACAGCGACAGGCCGGAGAGGTCCGAATGGGCGTGAAACACCGGGCCGGACAGCGCCTCTCCGGCCAGCCGCGCGGGGTTGGTGAGGAAACCGGGCGTGGGGCGGATCATGGCATGGCCCCAGCGCCAGACGTCGATGCTCTGGATCGCGCCCTCCAGATCGGGGTTCATGGCGAGCAGGTCGGTGGCGATCAGGCGCTGCCACTCGGCCAGCGGGCGGGTGAGCATCATACGGCGCTGATCCTCCGGTTTGCCCTGAGAGAGCGCCGTATACCATGTCAGCACGGTAGGCCCATCGGCGCCCGAGGCGGTCTGATGCGTGGCCACCACATAGCCCAGATGATCGGAGGCCGCCGAAACATTGTCCCACGCCAGGGGCACCCCCGGCCCCTCGGGGCAGCGCGAGGTGGTGATGTTGGCCACCACCCATGGTGCATAGGTCAGGCCCTGAGCGCTGATCCCGGCCACCAGATGGCGCGCCACGAACTGCGGCATGGCCAGAACCAGCGCATCGGCGCGATAGCGGCGCAGGGCTTTGGCGCGATGGTCATAGGCCAGCGCCAGCACGCCGCCGCCCTCCTGAGGCACGGCATGGACAAGGCTCTGCCCGCTGCGGATATGCGGGGCGATGTGCTTGCCCATCTCATGCGAGAGGCGCGTGTTGCCCTCGGGCCAGACCAGTTCGCGGTCGCTGATGCCGCGCGCGGCCCAGCCCCGGCGGCAGGCGAAATAGCGGATGCCCGCCCAGGCCGAGACATGCTCCAGCTCGGCGCCATAATCGTCGCGGCAGCAGTAGCGGATGTAGGCGCGCAAGGGGCCGCTGGTGAAGTGCTGCTGGTCCAGCCATGCAGCGAAACTGGTGCGATCCAGCGCGGTATAGGCTTCGTCCCGGCTGGACAGCGCCATGGGGCTGGCGAAGGCCGGGCGGCCATCCTTGCCTGTCGCCTTGGAGAAACCGGCCATCATCGTGCTGAAACGGTCGCGCTGGGCGGTGTCGTCCGCCGAGAGGCCGGTGGTGGGGTAGAGGCCTTCCTGCCAGGCGCCTTGCCAGAACAGGCGCTCCTCCAGATCGGCGCAGATCTGATAGGGGTCGTAGACGGGGGCGCCGCCCTCCTCGCCGATGATCATGCCGAATTGCTTCAGCATATGGATCAGCGCCTTGGCTTCCCTGTTGGGGATCGGCAGGTAATGCGCGCCCCATGGGAAGGCGCTGACCGCATTGGCCCCACCGCGCGCATTGCCGCCGATGTCGTCTTCCAGTTCCAGCAGGGTGAAACTGTCGAAACCGGCCTCGGCCAGCCGCCAGCCGGTCGCCAGCCCTGCCACACCGCCGCCCGCGATCAGCACGCCAACGCGCTCTTCCGGGCCGGTTTCCGCCACGGCTCGCGCCGGATCGAGATCACGCAGCGCATGGCCGCGATCGAAATCCGCGCCCAGCAGCTTGCCGGGGTACGTCTTTTCGCTTTCGCCGGCACATCCGGCGAGGCTGGCCGCCAATCCCCCGGCCAAAACGCCGCGACGGCCAATATCGAGGGTCATGCCTCAGCCTTCATAATGCGACCATTCTTCCGAAAAGCTGCGCACCAGAGCCTGGTTGTCCAGCCGGTTCACCGGCGTGGCGCGGCGGGCCATATCGGGGGGAAAATCGAACATCAGCCTTTCGGTGGCGGGCGTCAGGAATTTCAGCCCGGCAGGCAGCACCGCCGCGCTGGCCAGCCGCGCCGGATCATGCGCCGCCAGCGTATAGCCCCACTCGCCAAAGCTGGGAACGTAAACATGATAGCCCCGCGCGGCCAGACCCGAGGCCTCCAACGTGCTGGCCACCGTCCAGTAGGAACGCGGCGCCACAAGGGGGCTGGTCGACTGCACCACCATCACCCCATCGGGGGCCAGCAGGCGCGAGACCTCGCGGTAGAAGCTTTCGGTGTAGAGCTTGCCCAGCGAATATTCGGTGGGATCGGGAAAATCGATGATCACCGCATCATAGGGTCCGCGCGCCTGCCTCACCCAGCGGAAGGCATCGGCATTGGTCACCGTCAGGCGCGGATCGGACAGCGACCCGCGATTGAGTGCCACCAGCTGCGCCGTCTGGCGGAACATGCGGGTCATCTCCGGGTCCAGATCGACCAGATCGATATGCTGGACGGTGCGGTCTTTCAAAACCTCGCGCGCGGCAAGGCCGTCGCCGCCGCCAAGGATCAGCACATGGCGCGGGGTGGCAACCCGGCCCAGCACCGGCCAGACCAACGCCTCGTGATAGCGATACTCGTCGCGCGAGGAGAATTGCAGATTGCCGTTGAGATAGAGCCGCAGCTCGCCCCCACGCCGCGTCAGCACGATGCGCTGATAGGGCGTGGAGCGGGCATGGATCACCCCCTCGCCATAATAGGCGACCTCCGAATAGCGCTGGATACGCTCGGCCAGACACAGGCCGACGATCAGGCTAACGGCTACCAGCGCCGAGGCCAGCAGATCCCCGCCCACGCGCCGCTGTTCGCGCAGCACCAGCAGCAGGGCGATGGCCACCGCCACATTGGCAAGGCCAAACACCATCCCCGTGCGGATCATCCCCAGATGCGGCACCAGAAACAGCGGAAAGGCCAGCGAAGCGATCAGCGCGCCGACATAATCATAGGTCAGCACATTGGAGACCAGCTCGCGAAAGGCGAAGCGCCCGCGCAGGATGCGGATCAGCAGCGGAATTTCCAGCCCCACCAGCATGCCGATCAGCAGCACCAGCGCATAGAGCAGCAGCCGGAAATCATCGGCCAGCGGATAGGCCAGAAACAGCCCCGCCGCGCTCCACCCGCCCAGCAGGGCGATCATCACCTCGACACGGATAAAGGCGCCCAGCTCATCGCCGCGCACATAGCGCGAGAGGTAGCTGCCCACCCCCATGGCGAAGAGATAGGTGCCGATCACCGTCGAGAACTGGGTCACGCTGTCACCCAGCAGATAGCTGGCCAGCGTGCTCGCCAGCAATTCGTAGATCAGCCCGCAGGTGGCCACCACCAGCACGGAAAGCAGCAGGATCGCGGCATGGGTGCGCGACCATCCCTCGGCAGGGGCAGCACCCATGCCAGCACCCGCAGGCGTCACATCATCTTGAAAATCGTTCATTGGTTCACTTGGGAGCTTCACTTGTGCATCGGGCCGTACCAGTGGCCGCCATAGTAACCGCCATGGCTGCTCCCGCCATGCGGACCGCTGCGCGCCCCGCCATCATCGTCGCCATAGGGCGACCAGCCCGTCCAGGCCGCCGCGCCCGAGGCCAGCACCAGCAGAGCGCACCACAGCGCGAAGAGGATCATGCGCTGGCTCATCGCTGACCTCCCCCGCTCAGGCGGTAGATCAGGATCACGCAGGGCACGCCCAGGATCAACACGGCAAAGGTGGAGAACAAGGGCCAGTCCATCCCGCCATCCTCCACCACAAACCGCATCGCGATCTGCTCGGGCGGCGGCTTCACCGCCAGTCCCCACGGGTTGGCGGGATCGGGGGTGGGCAGGCCATTGGGCATCAGCGGATCGGGCATCAGGCTCGACGTGGTGATGGCATTGGGATCATGCCAGTCATGGGCCCGCGCCTCGATCAGCAGATTGTAGCTGCCGCGCGGCACATCATAGAGATGGAGCGTGGCATCACGGTCGCCATCGCTCCAGTCGCCATCGGAATCGGTGCCGCTGTAATGCTCCAGCGTGGCTTCGGCGGGGATGGCCTGATGCGTGGCGCGATTGACCAGCGAGAGCTGCACATTCACCCATTTGTTGGTGAAACCCTGCCCTTCCAGCCGGATCGTCACCATCTGGGTGGCACGGTTGACGGTAACCGGGCCATAATTGCCATGCGCCCCGCCGCCATCGACCTCCACCTGCATCGTGCCCGACATGCCCGCACGGTCGCCCGCCAGCGTGGCCATCACCACCAGCATCACCACCAGCGCGACCAGCCCCCAGCCCAGCATCCGCCGCACATCGCCCTGAGCGGAGAAAGGCCGATCCGACCAGCTGCTGTAAGGGCCTTGCGGGGCAGCAGCCGCAGCTTTGGACTTGCCCTTGGGCCCGGCCTTGCCTTTGGGGCCTGCGGTGCCCTTCGGCCCGAAGGCCTCGCCCACCTTGCGGCCGGTGAGCGGGACCATCTGGGTCCACTGCGTCTCCTCGGCATTCCATTCGCAGGAGAGTTGTTCGCGCCCGCGCGTGAAGACGGCGGCATCGACCTGATCGCCCGCCCGCACCCGCCAGTAGAACTCGCCCAGCACGCGCCGCGTGGCGATGCGATAGGGTTCGTCATCCAGCTCATAGCCATTGCCGCGCCAGCGCACGACCTCATCCGAGACCGTTTCGGGCCGGTCCGTCAGCATGGTGCCGAATTGCCAGTCGCCCTCGCTCAGCACCAGCCAGCGGTAGCCGGCATAGGGGTTGAACAGGAGATATTCCTGCCAGACCGCTCCCGCGCCGGAACGCTCCAGCCAGCCGATGGCCTCCCATTCCACGCCAAACAGGGTGCCGCGCGTGCCCAGCGGAATGTCGAGCCTGGCCACCGCCTGATGGTACTCGGCGATGATCCGCACATCGTCATGGGCGACATCCAGCACGGTGCCGCAATAGAGGCAGGCCACCGAAACGGTGTAGCCCGCCGCCTTGATGCCGATGGTGCCCCCGCAGGAGGGGCAGGTAATGGCGCGTGCCGACGGGCTTGCGGCTTGGGGTTTTGGCGCGTCGGTCACCGCAGGGCCTCCGGCAGGGTCCAGCCCTCGATCTGGCGCAGGCCTTTGGGCTTGAGCGCGCCAAGATCGATGTAGGCCCCGGCATAGGCCGAGACGCCATCGGGATCGCGCTGGATCGAGAGCGCCGCGCCCAGCGGTTCACGAAAGTCGATGCTGTCGATGGCCAGACCGATGGGGGTGGCGAAAGGCAGGTCGCCCTCGCTGCCAAGGCAGGTGGCGCGCTTCACATCCGTGGCAGTGAAGATCCGCCCGTCCAGCTCGATCACCGCGCCGAGTGGCAGGGAACCGCCCGCAGCGACATCGCGCAGCAGCGGGTGATCGAGCAGATCCTTGCGCTCGGTGAGATATTGGAACTGCCCCATCGCCTCACCCAGCCAGGCATAACCGCCACCCGGCAGCGCCAGCAGCCATTCATTCCACGCGCCATCGCCCCAGCCCCAGCGCACGCGCCCGGCCACGGTGAAAGGCGCGCCATCGGGCGCCGTGCCGCGCGTGCCCAGCTCGATGGGCGAGACATCGAAAGGCAGGCTGGCTGCCTCGCCGATGCGCGTGGCGGCGTCTCCCTCACGCAGGATCACGCTCTGGCAATGGCCGCAGACGGCATAGGGCATGGCGGCGCTGCGCAGCGGCACCGGGGCGCCGCATTGCGGGCAGAGAAGGTCGGACATGCTGGCCTGTTACTTTACGCGCGCCAGGATTTCGGCCTTCTTGCCGTCGAACTCTTCCTGACTGATCGCGCCGATGGTCAGCAGCTTGTGCAGCTTTTCCAGCAAAGCGAAGGGGTCTTCCGCAGGCGCCGCCGGGGCTGCCGCCGCAGCAGCCTGCCCCAGCCCGGCGCTCATCGCGCCGCCCAGCGCCGCAGCGGCCGCCGCCCCGGCGCCGATCCCGGCCACGCCGCCATCGCTGCCAGCCGCCGCCTCGATCGCCTCGGCTGCCTGAAAGCGGGTGTAGCTGCCCATGTCTCCCAGCACGCGCATCGAGGAGCCCTTGTCGAGATGCGCCTGCACCTCATCGGGCAGCGACACGCTTTCGACATAGAAGGTCAGGCAGACCAGACCCCATTGCGCAAAGGCCTTGTCGACCTCGGCCTTGATCGTGTCCGAGAGCTTCTGCTGATTGCCCGCCAGATCGAGGAAGGGAATGCCCCCGCCGCCCAGCGCCGTGGCAATCGCCGTCACGATGGCCGAGCGCAGCTGGTTCTCCAGCCCCTGCGCCCAGACCTCGGTGGTGGTGCCCAGCACGCGCTCCAGAAACAGCTTGAGATCGCCGACCTTGAAGGAATAGCTGCCAAAGGCCCGCAGACGGATCGCGCCGAATTCGGCATCGCGCACCGTGATCGGCTGAGGCGTCCCCCATTTCAGCCCCGCCTGCTCCTTCAGGCTGACGAACACCACATCGGACTTGAAGGGCGAATTGAACCCCTTGTCCCAGTTCATCAGCGTGGTCAGCACCGGCAGATTGCCGGTTTCCAGCGTGTGCAGGCCGGGGCCGAAATAGTCGCCCAGCTGGCCTTCGTTCATGAAAGCAGCGATCTGGCCGTCGCGCACCGTCAGCTGCGCGCCATTCTTGATCTCATGCCCGTCGAAAGGCACGCGCCAGGCCACCTGACCCGGGCTTTCATGCCATTCGATAACGTCAATGAACTGTTTGCGCAGGAAATCGAACATGGTCGCATCCTTGGATCGGTGTCTGCCCCAACGAGGTGTCATCCTAGGACAACACACCTCGCCCGCCAAGCAAATTGCGACAGGACGGACACGGGATGCCATGCTAGGCAGGCCGCCATGTCCACTCTCCCCGATTTCGAAGGCTGGGCCATTTTCGCCAAGGTCGCCCAGCGCGGCAGCTTTTCGCGCGCCGCAGAGGAGCTGGGGCTGGCCAAGACCACCGTCTCCAAGGCCGTCGCAAGGCTGGAGGCGCGCATGCGCACCAACCTCTTCCAGCGCACCACCCGCAAGCTGACGCTGACCGAAAGCGGGCGCCTCTCCCTCGCCCGCGCCACCCGCATCCTCTCCGACGGCGCCGCCATCGAGGCCGATATCATCGAGGAGGCGGTGTCCCCGCGCGGCCTTGTGCGCCTTGCCACCCTCAGCGCCATGGGCATCGAGATCATCGCCCCCGCCCTCCCCGATTTTCTGGAGCGCTACCCGGAGATCGAGGTCGATCTGGTCCTCACCGAAAATCAGGTGGACATCGTGGCCGAGGGCTTCGACGCCGCCGTGCAGCTTGAGGTCGTCAGCGCCTCCACCCTGCACGCCACCCGCCTGTGGACGCTGCGCCGCCCGCTGGTGGCCGCGCCCAGCCTGATCGAGCGCCTCGGCATGCCGCAGGGGCCCGAGGATCTGGCCCGCTACCCCACGGTGGTCGCCAGCCATATCCCCGACGCCACCGAATGGACCTTCGCCCACCAGAACGCCGGCCCCGACAGCGAGCCGATCAACGTCCGCGTGCAACCCCGCTTCCGCGCCAACAACGCCGATGCGATGATCCCGGCCTTGGTCAGCGGCGTGGGCATCGGGGTGATGGCCGACTACTTCATCATGCCTCACCTGAAAGACGGCCGCCTGATCGAACTGCTGCCGGAATGGAACGTGCCGCCACGCCCGATCTATCTGGTGACACCGCCGGGGCGCGCTCGACCGGCCCGGGTGCGGGTGCTGCTGGATTTCCTGCAGGAGCGGCTGGCGCATGAGGTGCTGGCCAATCAGGCGCGGAAAGTCAGTTAGGAAGACAAGAGAAGATGCGAGGGTGTTACACCCTCGCGCTCCCATGAATGTCTACGTTGCGTTTCGGGTTCGGCCTTGCGCTCAGATTGCCGCGCCGCAGTCAGGTCCCGATAGCCCAATGCGGAGGTTCCGGGATTTGATTGCCTGCGGCGCCTGGCAGGTGGAGAGTTGGCGCGCAGGGATCGGGTGACACTGCCCTTGCGTCGGAAGACGTTATGGGAGCGCGAGGGGGTACCCCCCTCGCATTGTCCTTTCTACCCCCTTGATTGGCACGCAATTATCATTTCTATTATGACGCCGTGGGGGATAATCATCTCCCATTCCATCTTCTATATCCTGCTCACGCCCTTCCTCCCCCCTTGAGGCGCGCGCGGCTGAGCGTCCTGCCAGTCTGCGTTACGACAGATTGTCGCCTGACAAACGGAAACCCGTGTTGATGACCGATCCACATTCGCGCCGGGCCGGCGTCCCCCCCGTGGCCCGCGCAACGCCCGCCAGCCTGCGCAGCCTTGCCGCGCTGGCGGGCGTCATCTTGCTGGCCGGCTGCGCGGCGGTGCCGCATGACCAGCCGAAGCTGAAAGTCGCCGATGCCCCCGCCATGGGGCTCACCGGGCCCGAAGCCGCGACCATCGCGCCCGAGTGGTGGACCGCGCTGGATGACCCGCAACTGAACCGCATCATGAGCGACGCTCTGGCCGGCAGCCCCACGCTGGAACAGGCGATGGCGCGCATCGATCTGGCGCAGAGCGCGATCCGCTACACCAAGGCGGGGCTGCTGCCTCAGGTCAGCGCGCAGGGCTCCTTTACCGAAGAGCGCTTTTCGAACCGCTCGATCTATCCCGCGCCGCTGGGTGGATCATGGAATTCGATGAACAACCTTGAGGCCGACCTTAGCTGGTCGCTCGATCTGGCGGGCAAGCAGAAGGCGCTGATCGGCATCGCCCGGACCTTTGCACGCGGATCGGCGCTCGATGTGGCGGCGGCGCGTGTATCGCTGTCGGGCGCGGTGGCGCAGGCCTATGTCAATCTGGCGCGGGCCGAGGCGCTGACCAAACTCTCCGTCGATTTCGTGCAGGCACGGCAGAAGCAGCTCGATCTGACTCAGGCGCGGGTCAATGCCAAACTCGCCAGCGAGCTGGATATGGCCGCCGCCCGCACCCTGCTGGCCGAAGCGCAGCAGGCCCAGACCCGCGCCGAAGGGCAGCGGCTGATGGCGGTGTATGCGCTGGCGGCTCTGGCCGGGCGCGGGGCGGATTATTACGCCACGATCCAGCCCGCCACCCTGCATTTCGACAGCGCCCTGCCGGTGCCCGATGCCCTGCCCATCGACCTGTTGGCCCGCCGCGCGGACATCGCCTCGGCCCTCACCCATGTGGAGATGGCGCAAGGCGGCGTGAAATATTCACGCGCCGCCTTCTACCCCGATGTGAACATTCAGGCCTTTATCGGCACCAGCGCGCTTGGCCTGTCGCATCTGCTGACCGGAGCCGCCATGACTGGCGGCGGCGGCCCGGCGATCCATCTGCCCATCTTCGAGGGCGGCGCTCTGCGCGCCAGCTATCGCGCCTCGGTAACGGGGGTGGATATCTCCATCGCGCAATACAATGATGCGGTGGTGAAGGCGGTGAAGGAAGCAGCAGACGCGCTCTCCACCGTGGCCACCAACAAGGCCGATCTGGAAGAGCAGGGCCGCGTGGTCGCGGGGCTGGAGCAGACCCAGCGGCTCGATCAGGTGCGGCTGCGCAGCGGCCTTGGCACGCGGTTCGACACGCTATCTTCGGCGCAGCGCCTGCTGACCGCGCGTCAGGCCCAGACAGGTCTGGCCGCCGATGGCCTGTCGGCGCGTGTGCAGCTGGTGGTGGCGATGGGCGGCGGCTTCACGCCGATCCCTGACACATCTGCCGCGCCAAAAGCCAATCCATAACAGGGCGCCCGCCCGCCAAGCCGTTCAGACCAAATCCATAAAGGGGCCAACCCTGTGAGTGATGAAACCACGCTTTCTTCCGCCAAAACCACCCGCAAGCGCGGCCTGCTGCTGCTGGGCGCCGCTGTGGTGATCGCCGGGCTGGGCTGGGGCGGCTACACGCTGTTCTTCGCCCCCGCCAGCGAAGAGACCGACGACGCCTATGTCGCGGGTGACATCGTGCAGGTGACCGCGCGCGAGCAGGGCACCGTCATCGCCCTCCACGCCGACAACACCCAGAGCGTGAAGGCGGGCGAGCCGCTGGTCGATTTCGACCCGGCGCTGGTGGGCGCCCAGATGGCCGCCGCCGAAGCCGATCTGGCCAAGGCCGTGCGCGGCGTGCGCGGCGGCTTCACGCAGGTGGATGAGGCCGATGCCGAAATCGCCCGCGCTCAGGCCGCGCTCTCCACCGCGAAAAGCGATCTTGCCCGCCGTCAGGATGCGGTGAAGCAGGGCGCAGTTTCCGGCGAAGAAGCGGCCCACGCCGCCGATGCCATCCGCACCGCGCAGGCAGGCCTCGCGCTTGCGCAGAGCCACAAGGCCAATGCTTTGTCCGCCGTGCAGGGCGCCGATGTGGCGCATAACCCGCAGGTGCTGGCCGCCATCGCTCAGGTGCGGCGCATGGCGATTGCCGAGGGCCACTTGCGGCTTTCCGCGCCGGTCGATGGCGTGGTGGCGCAGCGCTCGGTGCAGCTGGGCCAGCAGGTCGGGCCCGGCACGCCGCTGATGGCGGTGGTGCCGCTCAACAAGGTGTGGGTGGATGCGAACTTCCGCGAGACCCAACTGGCCGATATCCGCGTCGGCCAGCCTGTCACGCTTCACTCGGACGCCTATGGCAAGAAGGTGACCTTCCACGGCAAGGTCATCGGGCTTTCCGCCGGTTCGGGCAGCGCCTTTGCCCTGCTGCCCGCGCAGAATGCCAGCGGCAACTGGATCAAGATCGTGCAGCGCCTGCCCGTCCGCATCGGGCTTGACCCCAACGAGCTGGCCAAGACCCCGCTGCGCATCGGCCTTTCGGTGACGGTGGATGTCGACACGCGCGACACCTCCGGCACGCCGGTCGCCGCAGCTGTGGCCAACAAGCTTTCCGTGCAGCAGACCGATCAGGCCAACCCCGAGGTGGAAGCCCGCATCCGCCAGATCATCGCGGCCAACGGCGGCTCGGCAAAATGAGCGAGCAGGCAGCGCCCCCGCCCCTCCACGGGCTGGAGCTGACCATGGTGGCGCTGGCGCTGGCGCTGGGCACCTTTATGCAGGTGCTCGATTCGACCATCGCCAACGTCTCGCTGCAGACCATCGCGGGCAATCTGGGCGAGAGCAGCGACACCGCCACATGGGTCATCACCGCCTTCGCCATGGCCAATGGCGTCACCGTGCCGCTGACCGGCTGGTTCATGCGCCGCTTCGGCGTGGTGACCACCTTCACCACCAGCGTGGCGCTGTTCACCGTGGCCTCGGGGCTTTGCGGCATCGCATGGTCGCTGCCCTCACTGGTGATCTTCCGCCTGCTGCAGGGCGCGGTCTCCGGGCCGATGATCCCGGGCAGTCAGGCGCTGCTGATGGCGGTGTTCCCGCCCGAAAAGCGCAACCTTGCCCTCTCGATCTGGTCGATGACGGCGCTGATCGGCCCGGTGATGGGCCCGATCCTTGGCGGCTATATCTCCGACCACTATCACTGGGGCTGGATCTTCCTGATCAACGTGCCGATCGGTTTCCTCACCGTGGGCGCGCTGATCACCAAGCTGCGTCCCTACAACACCGCGCCGATGAAGCTGCCCATCGATGTCGTGGGCCTGGCGCTGCTGATCACCTGGGTCGGCACGCTGCAGGTGGTGCTGGACCTTGGCAACGATCGCGACTGGTTCAACAACCAGATGATCGTCGCCATGGCAATCATCTCGGGCATCGCCTTCATCGCCTGGATCATCTGGGAACTGACCGAGGAGAACCCGGCGGTCGACCTGACCCTGTTCAAGGGCCGCAACTTCGCGCTGGGCACGATCTGCTTCACACTGGGCTATGCCTGCTTCTTCGCCAACAATCTGCTGATGCCGCTGTGGCTGCAGACCCAGCAGGGCTACACCGCGACATGGGCTGGCCTTGTCGCCGCCCCTGCCGGTGTGGTCTCGGTGCTGATCTCGCCCATCAACGCGCGTCTTTCCAGCAAGATCGACATCCGCTGGCTGGCCAGCTTCTCGCTGGGGGCCTTCGGCGTCTCCTTCCTGATGCGCACCGGCTTCACCTCGGACACCGACCTCTGGCACTATATCCTGCCGATTCTGGTGCAGGGGCTGGCGATGGGCGTGTTCTTCATCTCCATGACCACGATCTGTATCGACAAGCTGCCCCCTCACCGCATCCCCGCCGCCACGGGCCTGACCAACTTCGCCCGCATCACCGGCGGCGGCTTCGCGGCCAGCGCCACCACCACCTTCTGGGACCACCGCGAGATCCTGCACCAAAGCCGCCTCGCCGAGGCCGCCAATCTGGGCAACCCGGCCTATAACGCCTCGGTAACGCAGATGCAGGGCATGGGGATCGACAAGGCCCACGGGCTGGGGGTGATGACGCAAGAGCTGATCCATCAGGCCTATACGCTGTCGTCGATCGATATCTTCTACATCAGCGGCATCGGCTCGCTGGTGATGATGGGGCTGGTGTGGTTCACCCGCCGTCCCGCACCCGCGACGGGGCCTGTTGCGGCGGATTGATGTGAAGGGGATTGAAGGGAGGATAATGCGAGGGTGTTACACCCTCGCGCTCCCTTTAGTGTCTGCGTTGCGCTTCGGGTTCGGCCTTGCGCCCAGTTTGCGGCGCCGCAGGTAGATATTGATGGGGCAGCGCTGATCTTCCGGGCTTCGATTGCCTGCGGCGCTGCGCAGGTGGAGAGGTTGGGCGCTCGACTTCGGCGCCACTGCCCTTGCGTCGGAAGACGTTATGGGAGCGCGAGGGGGTAACCCCCTCGCACTTTCCTTTTCTTACTCGACAAACGTGGCCGAAGTCTTCTCGCGAACCTCTTCCACGGTCACCCCCGGCGCCAGCTCCACCAGCTTGAAGGGCGAGCTGTGATCCGGACGCTGGAACACCGCCAGATCGGTCACGATCATGTCCACCACGCCAAGGCCTGTCAGCGGCAGGGTGCAGGCGGGGATGAACTTGGGGCTGCCGTCCTTGGCGTTATGCTCCATCACCACGATGATCTTCTTGACGCCTGCCACGAGGTCCATCGCCCCGCCCATGCCCTTGATCATCTTGCCGGGGATCATCCAGTTGGCGATGTCACCGTTTTCGGAGACCTCCATCGCGCCAAGGACGGTCAGGTCGATATGGCCGCCGCGGATCATGCCGAAGCTGGTGGCGCTGTCGAAATAGGCCGACTGCGGCAGTTCGCTGATGGTCTGCTTGCCCGCGTTGATGAGGTCGGCGTCTTCCTCGCCTTCGTAGGGGAAGGGGCCGATGCCGAGCATGCCGTTTTCGCTCTGCAGCGTCACGGTCACGCCCTGCGGCACATGGTTGGCGACCAGCGTGGGGATGCCGATGCCAAGGTTCACATAGAAGCCGTCTTGCAGTTCGCGCGCGGCGCGGGCGGCCATATCATCTCTGGTCCAGGGCATTATGCGTCCTCCCGCTTGCGCGTGGTGCGGAATTCGATCTTCTTGTCGTAAGGCGCGCCCAGCACGAGGCGCTGCACGAAGACACCGGGCAGATGGATGGCATCGGGGTCAAGCTGACCCGGTTCGACGATCTCTTCCACTTCCACCACGGTGATCTTGCCGCAGGTGGCGGCAGGCACGTTGAAGTTGCGGGCGGTCTTGCGGAAGATGACGTTGCCGGTGGTGTCGGCCTTCCAGCCCTTCACGATGGCGAGGTCGGCAAAGATGCCTTCTTCGAGGATATAATCCTGACCGTTGAAGCTTTTGACTTCCTTGCCTTCGGCCACCAGCGTGCCGACGCCGGTCTTGGTGTAGAAGCCGGGGATGCCCGCACCGCCAGCGCGCATGCGTTCGGCCAGCGTGCCTTGCGGGGTGAATTCGACCTCCAGTTCGCCCGCCAGATATTGCCGTTCGAACTCCTTGTTCTCGCCCACATAGGAGGAGATCATCTTCTTGACCTGCTTGGTGCGCAGCAGCTTGCCGATGCCCTCATTGTCGATACCGGCATTGTTGCTCGCGAAGGTGAGATCCTTCGTGCCGGCGGCCTGAATGGCATCGATCAGGCGCTCGGGCAGGCCGCTGAGGCCGAAGCCTCCGCTTGCGATCAGCATGCCGTCGAACAGCACGCCTTCCAAGGCAGCAGCAGCGTCGGGGTAAATCTTGCCGGGCATAGGCTCTCCCTTCCGGACACGCGCCGGGCCACCCGGCGCCTTGCCCGTAATCTAGCCTCAGCGCGCCGCCTTTCAACCCGCGATTGTGCAGGGCAGCATGGGAAAATTGTAAAATGCGTCAGACGGATGGCGGCCCCGGCCTAACCGGGGAAGACCACCGTGCGCGTGCCGTTCAGGAACACGCGGTCCTCCAGATGCGCCGCCACGGCATGGGCCAGCACGCGGCGCTCGATATCGCGGCCCTTGCTGACCAGATCCTCGGGCGTGTCGGCATGGCTGATGGCCACCACCTCCTGAGCGATGATCGGGCCCTCATCCAGATCGGCGGTGACGTAATGCGCCGTCGCGCCGATCATCTTCACGCCGCGATCATGGGCCTGATGATAGGGCTTGGCGCCTTTGAAGCCCGGCAAAAACGAGTGATGGATGTTGATGCAGCGGCCCGACAGCCACCCCGCCATCTCATCCGACAAGATCTGCATATATCGCGCCAGCACCACCAGATCGGCGCCCAGATCCTCGGCCAGAGCGCGGATGCGCGCCTCCTGCTCGGGCTTGGTGCCCTTGGTGATCGGCAGGTGATGGAAGGGCACATCGCCAATGGCGGCGGTGGTCAGATGCGCGGCCTCATGGTTGGAAACGATGCCCACCACATCCATCGCCAGCTCACCAATGCGCCAGCGATAGAGCAGATCGGCGAGGCAATGGTCGAACTTGCTGACCAGCAGCAGCACCTTCTTGCGCTCGCCGGGCGCGCGCAGGCGCCAGTCCATGCCGTCCTGAGCGGCGGGTACCGCAAAGCCCGCGCGCCAGTCCTCGGGCGAATCGCCCTCGCCCAGCGAAAAGTCCACGCGCATGAAGAAGCGCTGGTTCAGCCCGTCATTGAACTGCTGCGCATCGACGATGTTGCCGCCGCGCCCCGCAATGTAACCGGCCACCCGCGCCACCAGACCGGGTTTGTCATCGCAGGCGAGGCTCAGCGTGCAGATATCTTTCATCTTGATCCCTGAAGTCGTCATTTTGTGTCCCATGCGTCAGTCCGCCGGGTGGCGCAAGGCATTGGCCGCAATCCTCGCGAAAACCCTCAAAGACCGCTTGCGGGTCGTGAAATATAATTGCATAATCGCGTAATCATCAGTCGCCCATGTGAGGCGCCGGTGAGGAGCAGGATGATGGCGACAACGCCCGAAAACCCCGTCTGGACTGGCGCAAACCGCCCGCCTCTACGCTTGCACGTACCCCAGCCGCCCGCCCGCCCCGGCGAGGCGCCGAACTTCTCCGCGCTGGAAATCCCCGCCGTGGACGCAGGGCACCGCCCCGATCCTGACACCCCCGCCGCGCAGATGCAGGGCCATGCTTTTGGCCTCGTGCGCGTGCTGGATCTGGACGGCACCGCCAGCGGCCCGTGGGACCCGCAAGTCTCGCCGGAAACGGCGCTGGCCATGCTGCGCGCCATGGCGCTGACCCGTGCCTTCGATGATCGCATGTTCCGCGCCCAGCGTCAGGGCAAGACCAGCTTCTATATGAAATCTTTGGGAGAAGAGGCCGTCTCCATCGCCGCCGCCTTTGCGCTGGACGATGCGGACATGCTCTTCCCCTCCTATCGCCAGCAGGGCCTGCTGATCGCGCGGGATCACGATCTGGTCGATATGATGAACCAGATCTACTCCAACCGCGCCGACCGCATGAAGGGCCGCCAGCTGCCGATCATGTATTCGGTGAAGGCCAAGGGCTTCTTCTCGATCTCCGGCAACCTTGCTACCCAGTTGCCGCAGGCGGTGGGCTGGGCCATGGCCAGCGCGGCGCGCGGCGACACGCGCATTGCCGCGGCATGGCTGGGCGAAGGCTCGACGGCGGAGGGCGATTTCCACTCGGCCTGCACCTTTGCCAGCGTCTATCGCGCGCCGGTGATCCTCAATGTGGTCAACAACCAGTGGGCGATTTCCAGCTTCTCCGGCATGGCGGGCGGCGACGAAACCACCTTTGCCGCACGCGGTCTGGGCTATGGCATCGCTACCTTGCGGGTCGACGGCAATGACGTGCTGGCCGTGCTGGCCGCCACGCGCTGGGCCGCCGAACGCGCACGCGGCAACCACGGCCCGACCATGATCGAGCATGTCACCTACCGCGCCGAGGGCCACTCCACCAGCGACGACCCCTCGGCCTATCGCAGCGCCGGGGAGGCCGCCGCATGGCCGCTGGGCGATCCGCTGACCCGCCTGAAGGATCATCTGATCAAGCAGGGCCATTGGGATGAGGACCGCCACGCCACCATGCTGGCCGAAGTGATGGAGCAGGTCCGCACCGCGCAGAAGGCTTCGGAACGCTACGGCATTCTGGGCCATGGCTTCAACCAGCCGCTCGACACCATGTTCGAGGGCGTTTTCGAGCAGATGCCCTGGCATCTCGCCGAACAGGAGGCCCAGATGCTGGCCGAATGGCGCGCCGCCGGACTTCCTGACATCAAGCGCGAGGAGCCCGGCGCATGAGCGATGCTCGCGATATGACCATGATTCAGGCGATCAATGACGCGCTCGATGTCGCCATGCAGCGTGACGACACCGTCACCGTGATGGGCGAGGATGTCGGCTATTTCGGCGGCGTGTTCCGCGCCACGGCGGGCTTGCAGGCCAAATACGGCACGTCGCGCGTGTTCGACACGCCGATCAGCGAATGCGGCATCATCGGCGTGGCCATCGGCATGGGCGCCTATGGGTTGCGCCCGGTGCCCGAAATCCAGTTCGCCGATTACATCTATCCCGCGCTGGATCAGCTTGTCAGCGAGGCGGCGCGCCTGCGCTACCGCTCGGCGGGTGAGTTCACCGCGCCGCTCACCCTGCGCTCGCCCTTTGGCGGCGGCATCTTCGGCGGCCAGACGCACAGCCAGAGCCCGGAAGGCATCTTCACCCATTGCTCGGGCCTGAAAACGGTCATCCCCTCGACGCCCTATGACGCCAAGGGGCTGCTGATCGCCTCGATCGAGGACAATGACCCCGTCCTCTTCTTCGAGCCCAAGCGCCTCTACAATGGCCCCTTCCACGGCCATTACGACCGCCCCGCCAAGGGCTGGGCCGGTCACCCCGATGCCAAGGTGCCCGAAGGCCATTACCGCGTCGAGATCGGCAAGGCCCGCGTGGTGCGTGAAGGGTCCGACCTCACCATCCTCACCTATGGCACGATGGTGCATGTGGTCGCCTCCACGCTCGACGAGCTGGAGGATGCCCCCAAGGCCGAGCTGATCGACCTGCGCAGCCTGATCCCGCTCGACATCGAGACCATCGAGGCCAGCGTCAAGAAGACCGGCCGCTGCCTGATCGTCCATGAGGCGACGCGCACCTCCGGCTTTGGCGCGGAACTCTCCGCTTTGGTTCAGGAACGCTGCTTCCACCATCTGGAGGCGCCCGTGCAGCGCGTCACCGGCTTCGACACGCCTTACCCGCACGCGCTGGAATGGGCCTATTTCCCCGGCCCCGTGCGCCTCGCTCAGGCGTTCAAACAGATCATGAAGGACTGACACAGATGGCAACCTTCACCTTCACCCTGCCCGACATTGGCGAAGGCATCGCGAGCGCGGAAATCACCCGCTGGCATGTGGCCGAGGGCGACACCATCAGCGAAGACCAGCCGCTGGCCGATATGATGACCGACAAGGCCACGGTGGAAATCGAGAGCCCCGTTTCGGGCCGCATCGTGCAGCTGGCAGGCAAGCTGGGCGACGCCGTCGCCATCGGCGCCATGCTGGCGGTGATCGAGACCGAAGGCGAGGTCGAAACCCACCACACACCTTCCGCATCCGAGCCCACCACCACCCGGGCACAGGATGCGGCGCCCGCGCCCACAGAAGAAGCGGCAGTCGTGGCACCGGAGCCTGTCAAACCGGCTCCGGCCCCCGCACCTGTGGCGGCGACACCCGAATTGTCGTCTCACAAGGTGCTGGCCTCGCCAGCCGTCCGGGCGCGGGCGAAGGCTCTGGGCGTCGATCTGCGCCAAGTGAAGGGCGATGGCCCGCACATCCGCCACGCCGATCTCGATGCCTTTCTGAGCTATGGTTCGGCTCAGGGCTATCGCCCTCAGGCGAGCGGCGCCTGGGCCGATGAGGAGGTGCCGGTGATCGGCATGCGCCGCCGCATCGCCCAGAACATGGCCGAATCCAAGCGCCATATCCCCCACTTCACCTATGTGGAGGAGGTTGAGGTCACCGCGCTGGAAGAGATGCGCGGCCAGCTCAACAGCAGCCATGACGGACAGGCCCGCAAACGCCTGACCCTGCTGCCCTTCCTGATCACGGCCCTGTGCCGCGCCCTGCCGCATCACCCGATGCTCAATGCGCGCTATGATGACGAAGCGGGCGTGGTCACGCGCCATGGCCGCGTCCATCTGGGCCTTGCCACCCAAACCCCGCAGGGCCTGATGGTGCCGGTGATCCGCGATGCTCAGGATATGAACATCTGGCAGCTGGCCCAGGCCATCGCCGATCTGGCGCAGGCCGCGCGCGATGGTTCGATCCGCCGCGAGGACCTGTCGGGCTCGACCTTCACCCTTTCCTCGCTGGGTCCGCTGGCGGGCGTGGCCTCCACCCCCGTGATCAACCGGCCCGAAGTGGCGATTCTCGCCCCCAACCGCATCGTCGAGCGCCCGGTTTTTGCGGACGACTCCGACCGTATCCGCCGCGCCAAGATGATGAATCTGTCGATCAGCTGCGACCATCGCGTGGTCGATGGCCATGATGCCGCCAGCTTCGTCGCTCAGGTGAAACGGCTGATCGAGGCTCCGGCGCATTTGCTCGCCTGAGCCAAACGCCGGAAAAGATTAAATTTCACAAGAATTATCGTGTCACTTCGGCACAGAACGGGAATTCCGGGGTTAACGTTCTTTCAACCATCATCAAAAGCGGGGATACTCCGTGCAGCTACGGAGTCCCCTATGTCCATCCCGCCGCCCGCCCCCCGGCTGAAGGAAAAGGCCATCACGTTCGAGGCCTTGCTGCTGGTCGTGCTGGTCATGCGCGTTGCCGCGCACTTCGCCCTGCCCCAGCCGCTCTCCGGCGAGGAGCTGACCAGCTTCACCGCCGCGCGTGAGCTGGCCAGCGGGCATTGGCCGAGCTGGGGTCTGGGCGCTCAGGCCCTGCATGCGCTGGGCTATCCGCTGCTGCTGGCCCCGGTGATGGCGGTGGCGGGCGCGACGCCGGATGTGGCCTTCTCGGTCAATCTGGTGCTGGCGATGATCTCGGCCATTCTGGTCTGGCAGGTGGCGCGCCAGATGGGCCTGCGTGACACCGGGCAGAAGCTGTCGATCCTGGGCTATGCGCTGTGGCTGCCCGGCATCTGGAACTGCACGCTGGTGACGCGCGAGAATCTGGGCTCCACGCTGCTGCTGCTCTCCGCCTGGCTGGCGCTGCGCCTGCTGCGCGAAGGGCCGCGCATGATGCTGGCCCTTGCGGCAGGCGCCACATGGGCCGCCGGGCTGCTGACCGAACCCTCCCTGCTGCCCGTGATCAGCGCCCCGGTGCTGGCGCTGGTGCTTGCCGGATACGGCTGGCGCCTGCCCGCCTCCGCGCTGGCTCTGGCCGCAGGCGCCGCGCTGATGCTCGGCCCATGGAGCCTGATCAGCGGCGCCATGGTAGAAATCCCCGGCACCGTGCTGGCCACGCTGGCCGCCGCCACCGATGCCGCCAGCACGCCTGCGGCAGATCATGCCGCCTTCGGGCTGCTGCCCTGGGATGTCGCCATCGGGCGGCTCGCGCTGTTCTGGATGCCGCATATGCCCGATGGCGGCGCCCATGCCGTCGCGCGCGCGATCACCTTCGTGCGCATCGGCGAGGTGACGCAATATGTGCTGATCTTCACGCTGGGCCTTGCCGGATTGGTCGCCGCTCACACCATGAAGCGCCAGCGCGCCGTGCTGGGCGTGCTGATCGCCGCCTTCTGGGTGGTCAACGGATCGCTGGCGATGGACAGCTCCTATCGCGATCCGCTGATGCCGCTGCTGATCGTGCTGGCCGCCGCCGTGCTTTCCGAACTGGTCTACAGCCGCCCGGCGAAGCCGCGCGCCAAGCTGACACCCCTTACGCCGCGCTAAAGGCCCCTCTTTTCCCACCTGCACGCCGCAAACTTTTGCGGCTCGCATCGTTCATGCGAAAAACCGGTACTCACTTTTTCGCACGATGCTCTAAAGAAGCGCCATGCGCATTCTGCCCCGGCGGCCCGGCCCCACCCACAGCTTTCCCTATCGCTTTGCCTGGTGGGTGGCGATGGCGATCATCTGGTTCGTGTTGCTCTCGTTTGGCTGGGCGCTGCTCTATCGCGTGGTGCCCGCGCCCATCACCGCCACCATGGTGATGGACCCCAACGGCTTCAGCAAGTCATGGACCCCGATCAGCCGGATCGACCGCGCCATGGTCGATTCGGTGATTGCCGGGGAAGATGCCCGCTTTTGCCAGCACCACGGCTTTGACGGCGACGGCATCGCCTATGCCCTGCGCCGCGACATGAGCGGCGGCAAGCTGCGCGGCGGCTCCACCATCAGCCAGCAGACCGCCAAGAACGTCTTCCTGTGGCAGGGCACCGGCTGGACACGCTATCTGCGCAAGGTGCTGGAAACCTGGTTCACCATCGTGATCGAGACCGTCTGGCCCAAGCGGCGCATCATGGAGATGTACCTCAACGTGGCCGAGACCGGGATCGGCACCTATGGTGTTGAAGCGGCCTCTCAGCGCTATTTCGGCCATGGCGCGACGCATCTCTCGCCCATCGAGGCAGGCCGCATCGCCGCCGCCCTGCCCAGCCCCAAGAAACGCGCCGTGATCGATCCGAGCGGCTTTACGCGGCGCCATGGCAACGCGATTGCCAAGCGCAGCGGCGTGGTGCGCCGGGGCGATCTGGATGATTGCGTCTATCCCTGAGGGTCAGGAAGGAAGAGAGAATGCGAGGGTGTTACACCCTCGCGCTCCCATGAATGTCTGCGTTGCGCAACGGGTTCGGCCAAAGAGCAACGTCGCAGCGCCGCAGGCTTTAAAATCGCCAGCATGGTTTTGGGTCATAAGGTGTCTGCCTGCGGCGCTTTCGGTCACGCAGGTGGAGAGACTGGGCACGCCAATCGGAAACCACTGCCCGCTCTTCGGAAGACGTTATGGGAGCGCGAGGGGGTAACCCCCTCGCTTCTTTCTTTCCCCCTTACAAACCAAAACGAAAAAGGGCGCCCCTTGCGGAGCGCCCTTCCTCAAACCGAATGATCTGCCAGAGATCAGAAGGCCATGTTGATCGAACCGATGAAGGTCCGGGGCGAGCCCATGTAGACATAGCCCAGGTTGTTGTTGGTGTAGCCCGTGCTGGAAGCCAGCGAGGCAACGTGGAAGTCGTTGAACAGGTTGGTGACGTTCAGCTGCAGGAAGGTGCGGTCGTTCAGACCGGCCCAACCCATCTTCACCTTGGCGTTCAGGTCGATCACCGTGAAGGGCTTCAGCTTGGCATCGTTGATCAACGTTGCCGCGGTCGGCGTCGCCGGGTTGCTGTACTGCGGCAGGTTCTGGTCGTTCTCCCAGCGCGAGCCGGTGTACTTGCCCTGAATGCCCAGATCGAACGGACCGAAGTGACCGTCCAGACGGCCGCCGACCATCCATTCGGGGATGCCCGATTCAAACTTGCCGGCAGTCTGGTAATAGGTCGTGGCGGTGGCCTGCGAGTTGTCGCGGATCTTGGAGTGCAGCCAGGAACCGAACAGATAGGCCGAAGCATGCTCGTCGATCTTGTACGAGATGCTGCCGTCGATGCCGTAGCGGTCGACGCGGCCCAGGTTGGTGTAGATGCTGGCGTTGGCATCCGGGTCATAGGCGCTGGTGATACGGTTGCTCAGGATCGTGTACCAGAAACCGGCCTGTGCCGCGATGCGGCTCGACTTGTAGCGCACGCCCGAGTCGAAGTTGTTGCCCATCTCCTTGCGCGGCGCGGCGATCGACTTGCCCGCATAGAAGGTGTTGTACAACGTATCCGTACCCGGCACCTGCAGCGTGCGGGAGTAGTTGAAGTACAGCGAGGTGGACGGAGCCACGCGCAGGGTGAAACCAGCGCTGGGCAGCGGAGCGTTGAAGGTGAAGATCTTCTGCTGCGGCGCACCATAGGTGGGGTTGGCGGCCAGAACGGCAGCCGTGGTCGTCGCCGAATTGTAGCAGGCATAGCCCGTCGACGCCGTGGTGGTGATGCAGTTGTTGGTCAGGTTGCGCTTGAAGAAGGGCATGCGCAGGCCGACCACGACGTTCAGCGCGTCGTTCAGGAACTTGCCGCTGTACTCACCCGAAACCTGATGCAGGATCGCATAGGACAGACGGTTGCGCTTCTCGAGCGGAATGCCGTTCACATCGCGGATCGGATTGTCGCTAGGGAAATAGGCGGTGCCGGTACCATCGGGATTGTAGGTGCTCAGCTCGCCGGTCTGCTTGTGGCGGCCGCGATCATAGGTGTAGGCCAGACGCACGATCTGATTGGGCGTGAATTCATAACGCAGCGAGGCCATCACGCCGAAACGGTAGGTCTGCGTCATGCTGGGGCCGTACAGATAGGTCGGCGTGGTGTCGATCACACCGTTCTTGTTGAAATCATAGCCCAGATACATGTTGGAACCGTTGTAGCCGGTGCCACCTGCAGGCGCGCTGGTTTCATAGGCGGCATAGGCCGAACCGCCGCCGTTCGCCTTGCTGTATTCCAGATAGGGATCGACGTTGAGGACCATCTTGTCGGTCAGCGTGAAGCGCGAGTTGGCGCGCAGGTTCGCCGTGTCCGAAGGGTTGTAGCGACGCTCATAGCAGGACGCGCCCGTGGTGGCCGCGGTGCAGGCCGAAGCGGTGTAATAGGCTTCGCTGAAGTTGGTCGGGAAGCGGTTGCCCGAGCCCGAACCCACGGTCAGGCCGTTGGTGTTCAGCGTGCGCAGCGGCATCGAGGTCGACGAGAAATTGCGGTTCTGGTTCCAGTGACCGGCGAAGGTGATGAAGTCACCGGCGCTGCCCAGCGGCTGGTACAGCTTGAAGTTGTATTCCTTCTTGTTGATCTTGCCGACGCCGCCGTACCACACATCGTTGGTGGCGCTGCTGGCCGACAGCCAGGCGCGCAGACCGCCCGCAGTGATGTTGCCGGTGTCGATGATGCCGATCACGCGCTGGAAGTTGAAGCTGCCGACGCTGCCCTGCAGGCGGACATGGAAGTCCTCGGTGGGGTTGCGCGAGCGGTAGTTCACGGTCGAACCGGTGGCCGAAGCGGTCGGGCTGTCAACGTCGGTGGTGCCCAGGTTGACGCTGACGGTGTCGATCAGCTCAGGGTCGAGCATCTGGTTCGAATACAGGGCATAGTTGCCGGTGTCGTTCAGCGGAATACCGTCGAAGGTTTCCGAGATACGGCTGGAATCGAAGCCGCGAATATACAGCGTGCCGCCCTGCGAACCGAACGGATCCTGGTTGGCGAAGCTGACGCCCGGGATCTGGTTGATCGTCTCGTTGATCGACTGACCGGGCACCTGGGCCTGGATGAATTCGGCGTTCAGAACCTGCTTGGCCTTGGGCGTGTCAGGAATATCGACGCCGGCCACGGCCCTGTTGGCCTTGCCGCTCACCACGATATCCTTTTCGAACTCGACCGCGCCCGAAGACTGCGCGAAAACGGGGGTGGCCACGGCCGCGACGGCCACGGCAATGGTGCTGGCCGCGAAGGCCATCTTGGAAATAGGACGCATGCTTGTTTGCCCCTGCATGACGAAATTATGTGTACTGAGACACGTCGAAGTCAGCGTGGATTCGGATTCGTCGAATCCGGCCCCCCGCGCTGGCTGGCGGCACTCATACCGCCGCTGGGGTCGCTTCTAAACAGCAGGTTGTGACAAGTATTTGACACTAAAGGTGTAAAAAGAGCATAAAAATTCTTACTTTCGGCAATTTTATTGCTCAATTATTTTCTTTGTCGTAAACATCTTACCCGAACGAGCCACCATGATGCCCAAACCGCCCCGCTCCATCGATCCTGACGCGCCCGAATTCTGCTGCAGTGCGACATTTGTGCAACGCAGCAGACCCGAAAGGAACCCTTATGGCTCATGATCACACCCACGATGCCCATGCCGACTCCGCCGGACAGGGGCATGATCACCATGATGGTGACCATGATCATGATCACGATCATGACCATGGACATAGCCACGGGCACGGGCACGCCCATGGCCATCATCACCACGGCCATGGTCATGGCCACGGGCATCACCATCATGGTGTCGGCCATGGCAAGGCCTTTGCCATTGCGGTCGGCCTCAACACCGTCTTCGTGGTGGTCGAGGGGATCGCCGGCTTCATCGGGCATTCGGTGGCGCTGCTGGCCGATGCCGGGCACAATCTCTCCGATGTGCTCTCGCTGCTGCTCGCCTGGGGGGCCAGCCATCTCGCCCAGAAGCCGCCCTCGGCGCGCTTTACCTATGGTCTGAAAAGCTCCTCCATTCTGGCGGCGCTGGCCAATGCGGCGCTGCTGTGGGTGGCGCTGGGCGCGATCCTGATCGAAACCATCCGTGCCCTCTTCACCCCCGAAACCGTTGAGGCCCCGCTGATGATCGGCGTCGCCGCTGCGGGCATTGCGGTGAACGGCCTCTCGGCAGTGCTTTTCGCGCGTGGCAGCAAGGAAGACATCAATCTGCGCGCCGCCTTCCAGCACCTCATGGCCGATGCGCTGGTCTCGGCAGGCGTGGTCGTGGCGGGCATCGTGGTGGCCTACACCGGCTGGCGCTGGCTCGATCCCGTCACCAGTCTGGTGATCACCGCCATGATCGGGCTGGGCAGCTGGTCGCTGCTGCGCGAGTCCGTGCATATGGGCCTGCTCGCCGTGCCAGAGGGGATCAATGAGGAGAAGGTCCGCGCCTACCTCGCCTCGCAAGAGGGGGTGAGCGCCGTCCACGACCTCCATATCTGGCCCATGAGCACCACCGAAACCGCCCTCACCGCCCATCTGGTGATTCCCGGCGGACATCCGGGGGATGCGTTCCTCCACGGACTGGCTGAGACGCTGGAGAAGAAATTCCGCATCGGTCATTCCACCATTCAGGTGGAGTGCAATGCAGAGGTCTGCTCGCTGCATCCGGAAGGGGTGGTTTAAAAAAGAGAGAATGCGAGGGTGTTACACCCTCGCGCTCCCATGAATGTGCGCCTTGCGCTTTGGGTTCAGCCAAAGAGCAATGCCGCTGCGCCGCAGGCTTTAAAATCGCCAGCATGGTTTTGAGACACAAGGTGTCTGCCTGCGGCGCTTTCGGTCACGCAGGTGGAGAGGCTGGGCACGCCAATCGGGAACCACTGCCCTCTCTTCGGAAGACGTTATGGCAGCGCGAGGGCCCGGAGCATGTCTCTTGAGACATGCGACCAACAAGGACTCCCCCTCGCTTTTTCCTCTTCCTTTTTCCCCCTCCCTTCCCCACCTTACTGATATGTCTACCCTCACCACCCGCGCCCTGATCCGCCTGACCCCGCAAGACCCGCAGGAAAACCCCCGCAGCTTCCTGCAAGGCCTGATCACCAGTGACGTGCTGATGACACCTTTGCCCGTCTGGGCCGGCTTGCTGAGCCCGCAAGGCAAGGCGCTGTTCGACTTCTTCGTCTGGGCCGATGGCGAGGATCTGCTGATCGACTGCGAGGCAGATCAGGCCGAAGCGCTGGCCAAGCGCCTCTCCCTCTATCGCCTGCGCCGCAAGATCGCGATCGCCCGGGACGACACGCTGGCCATTCACTGGAGCGCTCAGGAACCGGGCCACCCCGCCTCGCCCGATCCGCGCCTGCATGCGCTGGGCTGGCGCTGGCTGGCCCCTGCCGATGATGTCGCCGTGGATGCCGACTATCTGGCCCATCGCCTGCTGCTGGGCGTCACCGAAACCCATGCCGAGCTGGGCGATCTGCTGTGGCTGGAGACCAATGCGGCCGAGCTGAACGGCGTCAGCTTCACCAAGGGCTGCTATGTCGGGCAGGAGAACACCGCGCGGATGAACTGGCGGCAGAAGGTCAATCGGCGGCTGGTGGTGGTGCCGCTGGAGGATTCGCGGGACGATCGCCGCCGCACGGCCTATCCGCAGCTGGCGCTGGCCGTGGACCATCGCCGGGTGGAAGACATTCAGCCGATTGCGGTGCCAAGCTGGCTCGCCCCCGCCCTGCAGAGCGAGGACGCGGAGGTTACCCCAGCACCGGGGTCATGATCACACCGGCCCGGGCGCGCTCGGCCACCAGCAGGCGCTCGGCCACGTCGCGACCGCAATCGCGGGGCAGATGCAGTGCGCGGGTCATCGGGGCGCCCAGCAGGCCGTCGCCCACCGCCAGCAGCACCAGCGAATGCGAGACATGGCGCATCGCCTCGGAGCCCAGATCGTGGAGTTCCTCCAGCATCGTCTCGATGGCTTCGATGATCGGCTCCAGCGCATGGGCATCGCCGGTCAGCCGCAACCAGACCGCCAGCGAGGCCGCGCCCTGATGCTCGAAACTGTCGAAGATGATGTCCACCAGCTCACGCGGGGTCAGGGCGCCAAGGCGGCTGGCCAGCACCGCTTGGCCGATCGTCTCGCACAGGGCGCCAGCCATATGCTGAGCCAGAGCCCGCCACAGATCGCTGACGCTGCCGAAGTGATGCAACAGATTGGCATGCGTGCGGCCGATGCGCGCGGCCACGGCCTTGAGCGTAACGGCGTGAGGGCCTTGCTCGATCAGCAGCAGGCGCGCCGCTTCAAGGGCGGCAGCCCGGCTCTCATGAGGCGAAAGACGCTTTTTCATCGACATCGGTTCGGCTAACCCACCCTTAGATTATGACCACCGCGACCCACCGATTTTTCGCCCGCGTAAAGACGGGATTAACCGCTGACAAGGGGGGTTTTGCGTCGCCCTACGCAATAAATGTACGCAATCATCGATTCTTGCGAAATTCTGAAATTAAAAGATGGTGGTTGGGTAACAATCCTGTCGCGACGGCATGGCATAATGCGCTCTCCGCGACCTTCCCGCGCGGCGAAGCCTTCTTCATCGACTCGCTGAAGGTGTTTCGCGAGGGTGCGAGTCCCGAACTGGCGATAGAGATTCGCAATTTCATCGCGCAGGAGGCCCATCACAGCCGCGAGCATCTGCACTTCAACCGCCATATCGAAGCCTCGGGATTCGATCTTTCCGCCATCGATGCGCGGCTGGCCCTCTTCATCGCCAAGACGCGGGTGAAGTCGGATCTGGTCAATCTGATCGTCACCGCCGTGCTGGAGCATCTGACCACGATCATCGCACGCGAGGTGCTGGGCGAGACGCCTGTCTACCGCGACGCCGATGCACAGGTGCTGGCCCTGTGGCGCTGGCATGCCGTGGAGGAGATCGAGCACAAGGCCGTCGCCTATGACACCTTCCTGCACGCCACCCGCCGCTGGAGCGCCTGGCGCCGCTGGCGGGTGCGCTGCATCATCGCCATTCTGGTGACGCGCACCTTTGTGGCTCACCGCTGGCGCGATACGCTGGAGTTGCTGGCGCAGGATGGCATCACCGGCTGGCGCGCACGCGGGAGCCTACTGGCCTATCTGGTGCTCAAGCCGGGGGTGCTGAGGCGTATTCTGCCCGATTGGCTCAGTTTCCTGAAACCGGGCTATCATCCGGCAAAGCGCGACGATTCGCGTCTGCTCGCCGCCTATGAAGCAGGCGCCGCTTTGCAGGGCGAACATCCTGCGCTGGCCGGGGCGGAGACAGAGGCCCCGGCCAGCGTGGATTAAGCGGCGCGGGTCAGGCCGCCCGGCGGGTCGGGCCCCCGCCCAGATCGTCGTCACAATCGCTGGGCACGCCCAGATCGACCGCATAGGTCATGGAAGAGGTCAGCACGGGCAGGCCATGGCCCGCATCCGCCCTTACCCCGTCCACCGACAGCGGCGAGAAGCCGAGCTTGCGCAGCACACGCGCCGAGGCCGGATTGTCGAGATAATGGCGCGCCACGATATGGCGATGCCCCAGGGTGCGCGCCAGCGACAGCACGGCCCGGCCCGCCTCGGTGGCGTAACCCTGCCCGCGATGCGCGCGCGCGATCCAGTAACCCAGATGCAGCTGGCCATCGATCTTGATCATGCCGATCATGCCCAGCACATCCACGCCATGGTTGCCGCGCGGCAGGGTGATCATGAAATGCGGCAGACGCGGATCGAGGCCCGCGCCATTGCGCAGCTCCTCGGGCGAATAGGGCCAGCCCATGCGCAGGAAGTTGCGTTCAACCTCCGCGTCGCTCAGGCCAGCGTGCAGGTCCTGCCAATCCTCGGCCCAGATGGGGCGCAGGAACAGCCTTTCACTGCGAATGAACATGTGTCTCTCCAATCCTCGGCCCCTGCCGCGCCTAGCGCTGCAGGGTGACAGCATGGTGACGGTTCCGGCATCAAAAAAACCGGCTCGTTCCATGCACTTTGCCCGGGCTCCACAACCCCTGTCACTTGGCTTAACGCCGTAGGCGGGGTTTGGTTTCCGATGGTTGCGACGGAATGTTCTGGTACAAAGGCCAGACAATCGCGATCCATATCGGAACCAAAATGGACGATCCGAACGGTGGGAAGGGAGACACGAAAAAAGGGAGACGGGTTGGCCCCTCTCCCTTTGTTGGCCGCTGATTTCAGGCGTTTAACCTGAGACCTGCGGCGGGGGCCATCCGTGTGGATGGCCCTTTATCGACCATCCGATTTATTCGGCGGCGAGTGCCGGTACGTCGACCGACACATATTTGCGGCCGAGCTTGCCGGCGTGGAAGCGAACCTTGCCCTCGGCCAGCGAGAACAGGGTGTGATCCTTGCCGATGCCGACGTTCACGCCGGGGTACACGCGGGTGCCGCGCTGACGGATGATAATGTTACCACCCACCACGTCCTGGCCACCGAACTTCTTCACGCCGAGGCGCTTGGACTGCGAATCGCGACCGTTGCGCGAAGAGCCGCCAGCTTTCTTATGTGCCATCTGTCAAACTCCTCGAAGATCTTAGGCCGCAGCGACCGAGGTGATGCGCAGCAGGGTGAGCTGCTGGCGGTGGCCGTTCTTGCGACGGTAGTTGTGACGACGACGCTTCTTGAAAACCGTCACCTTCTCGCTCTTGGCCTGAGCGATGATCTCGGCCGAGACCACCACGCCCTTGGCGTCAGCGATCTGACCGTCATTGCCGGCCAGCAGAACGTCACCCAGCGTAATCGTCTCACCGGCTTCACCAGCCAGCTTTTCGACCGCGATCTTGTCTCCGGCGGCGACCCGATACTGCTTGCCGCCTGTGCGCACCACTGCGAACATGATTTCCATCCAATAAATCTAGTGCCTGTCGCCCCGCCGAAGGTCTGCCGAATTCCTGCCGAAACAAGACATCCATCAGGCCGCGGGCGACGCGCCGAGGCCCCATCGTTTCCGACAGGGGCTCGAATGAAGCGACGCCGTTAGTGGAAGAGGGGGTGCCTGTCAATCCGCTGGCGCCCGATGCTGTGTGAAAAGCATGGCGCCCGGCCCCGCGCAAAGCCCCGGGAAAGCGGGTAAACCGCGCATCTGCGCTGATCGATGCTCTGGCGCTGGCGGTGTGGCATGCTATGGCCTGCCCATGGTCAGCATGCAAGACTCCTCGGCCCGCCCCCCGCGCCGAATCGCCCCCTCCGGCCAGATCACGCGATTCGCTCGCGCAGGCCGAGCGCCTGGCGCCCCGGCGCGACTCGTTCTTGTCGCGGCGCTGCTCGCGCTGGCGGGATGCTCCTCCGGGCCCTATCCCTCGCTCAGCCGCTGGTCGACCGACCATGCGGGCAACCAGCCGCCGCCCAAGGACAAGCCCGCCCCGCCCACCACGCCTGTCGCCATGACCTGCGACGAGGCTGCGGCGGATCGCATCGACGCCGAGTTCAAGAAGACGCTGCCCGGCTCCGAAGTGGTGCTGCGCGGCGTGGGCGATGCGGCAACCGGCAGCCCGGCATGGTCGAAGGGCAATCTGGCGCTGGCCGATCTGCAGAACATCCGCGCGCGGCTCGGCAAGGTGCTGGCCCCGGCGGAGGAGGCCTATGTCGCCGATACGCAGAACCATGCGCAGATCGATGCCCGCGACGGTATCATGAACCGGCCCGATGGTGCGCGCCTGTCCTCCTGCTATGCCCATATCGATTCGCTGGCCAGCGCCGAGGACAGTGAGATCGAGCGGCTGCACACGATGCTGCCGGATTAATCCTTCGACGAATCGTTCCAGCGCGCCAGATCGGTGTGATCCTGAGCGCGCGGTTCGATCCAGCGCCATTGGCCGCCGCGCTTCTCGCGCTTCCAGAACCAGCTTTGGCTCTTGAGATGGTCCATGGCGTAATCGGCGGCCTCGAAGGCATCCCGGCGATGGCGGGCCGCGGCGGCGACCAGCACAATGGGGTCGCCCGGCAGCATCTCGCCCACACGATGCCAGATCAGCAGGCCATCGAGCGGCCAGCGGGCCAGCACATCTTCGCCCAGCCGCTCCATGCCGGGAAGGGTCAGCGGGGCGTAATGCTGGAGATCGAGCGCCTCGACATCATCGCCGCCCCTCACCTGCCCCAGAAAGCTGGTCACGCCACCAGCCTGATGGTGCGCGTTGGCAAAAATGGTGAGCGCCGCGCCGGGATCGAAGCCCTTGTCCAGCAGGCGGATATCTGCGGCCATCTCAGCCTCCGCTGACGGGCGGCAAGAACGCCAGCTCATCGCCGGGGGCCAGCACCAGACCCTCGGCCTGCACCAGCACGCCATTGAGCGCCAGTTTCACGCGCGGGCCCAGCAGGCCCTCGGGCAGGTCGCGCAGCAGGTCGGCCAGCGCGCCGGGCGCAACCTCTCTGGCACTCGCACCAACCACCTCGGCCAGACGGCCCAGAAACACCAGTCGCACGCTCATGCCCTAGCCGCCCGTCATCGACATATGGCGGGCCAGGGCAGGCTCTGCGCCGGGGCGGTCGATGGTGAAATGATGCTTTTCCGGCTTGATGGCCATGGCCTGATCCAAAGCATGATCCAGAGCGGCTTCGGGATCGGCGCTGCGCAAGGCCGCACGCAGATCGACCTGCTCACGCCCGCCGAGGCAGGCGAAGAGCTGCCCCGTCGCCGTCACGCGAACCCGGTTGCAGCCATCGCAGAAATTGCCGGTCAGCGGGGTGATCAGGCCCAGACGGCCGCCGGTCTCGGCCACATGCACGTAACGCGCCGGGCCGCCACTGCGATGCGTATCAGGCAGCAAGGTCCAGCGGCGCTCCAGATCGGCGCGCACCTGGGACAGGGGCAGGTAATGATCGAAGCGATCCCCATCCACCACACCCAGCGGCATCACCTCGATCAGCGTGATCTCGAAACCCTGACCATGCGCCCAGGCGATCAGATCGGGGAGTTCATCCTCTTTCTGGCCCTTTAACGCCACGGTGTTGATCTTCACCGCCAGCCCCGCTTCCCGCGCGGCGGCAATGCCCTCCAGCACGGCGGGCAAAGCATCGCGCCGGGCGATCCGGGCAAAACGCGCCCGATCCAGCGTATCGAGCGAGATGTTCACCCGCCTCACCCCCGCCCCGGCCAGCGCATCGGCATGCTGGGCCAGTTGGGTGGCGTTGGTGGTGAGCGTCAACTCATCCAAGCCATCACCGATATGCCGCCCCAGAGCGCGCACCAGATCGACCATATCCCGGCGCACCAGCGGCTCACCCCCGGTCAGGCGGATTTTGCGCAAGCCCCGCGCCATAAAACCCAGCGACAGGCGGTGGAGTTCATCGAGGCTCAACACCTCGGATTTGGGGAGGAAAGTCTGCCGCTCGGGCATGCAATAGGTGCAGCGCAGATCGCAGCGGTCGATCACGCTCAGCCGCAGATAGGTGATCGCGCGGTTGTAGCGATCGACCAGAGGAGAAGACGAAACCGCCATCGCGCTAGTCTAGCACTTCGCCCGCCCTGGCGCCATCCAGCGGCAGCACCTGCCCCGTCAGCCCCGGCGCCCCGGCGACAAAAGCCAAAGCCCGCTCGCGCGCTGCTGCATCGCCCCCCGCCAGAGCATTGATCCGCGCCGGAGCCAAAGCCCGCGCCAGAGCCCCCAGCGCCGCCGCACGCCACGCCCGATGCGTGTCATCCGCAGCAGGCAGCAGCAGCGTGACACCCAGAGCGCCCCGCGCCCGAGCCTCTATCTGCGGCACAACAGAGGTATGGAAATGCGCCGCCGCCGCCAAGGGCGCAGCGGGCAGGTCATCCACCCGGATCACCTGCATTGCGCCACTCACGCTTTAGCGCCGCTCACGCGTCAGGGTCATGCCGATCTGCTCGCTGCCCTCGGCAATCGCCAGCTTGACGATCTTCACCGTCACCTGCTCGATGCGGTCATCCTGAAGGAACAGCGTTTCGGCGATATGGTCACCCACCGCCTCGATCAGTGTGAAATGCACGCCCTGAGGCAGCGCCCCGCTCGCCGCGAACTTCAGATCCATATAATTCTTCGACGCCGAAAGCGGCGTATCGGGCAGATAGCGCTCCGCCGGCTTCAGCCGCACCTGAATGCTGATGCGCAAAGGCTGCGGCTTGCCCGTCTCCTCCGAGTAAATGCCCGTGAGGACATCAACTTCAAAATCGGCGACTTCAAGGATCAGGCTGTCGGCCACGGTCGGTGCATTCCATGTGTTGGGGAGAGAGGTTGCGCTTGGCAAATTGTGGGGGGTGAGTCCAGTGGTTGCAAGGGGTGCCAAGGTAGGAAGGAAGAAGATGCGAGGGGGTTACCCCCTCGCGCTCCCATGACGTCTTCCGACGCAAAGGCAGTGGCGCCGCGATGATGCGCCCAACCTCTCCACCTGCACCACCAAAGGCGCCGCAGGCCTGAAATCCGATAGCGCAGCCTTGGAAAAATTGCCTGCGGCGCAGCGACGTTGCTCTAAGGCCGAACCCGAAGCGCGACGTAGACATTAAAGGGAGCGCGAGGGCGATGGCCCTCGCATTCACCTTCTTAACCCCTTAATCCCGCCGCCACCGCGCAAAGATCGCCGTGGGCAACACCCGCCCGGCGTTATCCTCACGCACTGCCAGATCGCCATGCTCCACGAAGCCGGGGAGTTCAGCGAAAACCTCATCCAGCAGCCCGGCCAAAGCCAGCGACGACATGCGCACGGCATAGACCGTCAGGAACAGGAAACGGCTGTCGGCATCCAGCAGAGCGCGGGCATCCTTCACCAGACCGGGGAGATGCTCTTCAAGCCGCCAGACCTCGCCATCGGGGCCGCGACCGAATTTGGGCGGGTCCATGATGATGCCGTCATAGCGCTTGCCGCGACGGACCTCGCGCGCGGTGAACTTGGCGGCGTCATCGATGATCCAGCGAACGGGGCGCCCGTCCATGCCCGAAAGTGCCGCATTGGCACGCGCCTGCGCCACGGACTTCTTGCTGGCATCGACATGGGTGACCGAACCGAAACGGCTCAAAGCCAGCGAACCGACGCCGGTGTAGCCGAAGAGGTTCAGACAGGAGGCATCGGCCTTCCCATCCAGCATGCTGCCCATCCAGTCCCACACGGGGGCCATGTCGGGGAAGAAACCGAGATGGCGAAAGGGCGTGCATTGCGCGGTGAAGCGCACCTTTTCGTCACCGTTGGGCCAGCTCAGGGGCCAACCGTCGCTGGGCACGGATTTGGTGTAGGACCAGCGGCCGCCGCCATCCTCATCCGCGCCGGGCACGAATTCGCCATGGGCGTCCCAGTCTTCGGCGCGCGGCTGCCACAGGGCCTGCGGTTCGGGGCGGATGAAGCGCTGGGCACCATAGCGCTCCAGCTTGCGTCCGTTGCCCGAATCGACAAGGCCATAGTCGCCCCAGCCCTCGCCGAGGAGGAGCTGGGGTTGGAGGATCAGCTCAGCCATTATGCCTTGGGCGTGGCGTGCTGAGCCACATAGGCGGCCACGGCGTCATAGTCGCCGGGCAGGTCGGTGAGGCGCTCCTCGCGCTCGAACAGGTCACCCACGCGGGCGGGCAGACCGGGGCGGCGGCCCGTGGCGCGCTCCACGGCGTCGGGGAACTTGGCGGGGTGAGCGGTGGCCAGCGTCACCACCGGCACGTCCGCCGCAATGCCCGAGGTGCGGGCAGCATGCAGCGCGATGGCGGTGTGCGGATCGACCAGTTCGCCGGTCGCTTCCCAGCCCCAGCGGATGGCTTCGGCCATCTGGTCGGGGTCGACGCGGGCGCTGGTGAACAGGTCGGCGGCGCCTTCGCGCTGGGCGTTGGTGAGCTGCATTGCCTTGGTCGATTCGAAACCGGCCATCTGCTCGGACAGGGCGAGGCCATCGCGGCCACCCAGATCGAACAGCAGACGCTCGAAGTTGGAGGACACCTGAATGTCCATCGAGGGGGCGGCGGTCGGCGTCACTGTGCCAGCGGAATAGTCGCCGGTGGAGAGCGCGCGATGCAGAATGTCGTTCACATTGGTGGCGACGATCAGCTTTTCGATCGGCAGACCCATCTTGGCAGCGACGTAACCGGCGAAAACGTCACCGAAATTGCCGGTCGGCACGCTGAAGGCCACCTTGCGGTGCGGGGCGCCCAACTGAAGCGCGGCGGCGAAGTAATAGACCACCTGCGCCATCAGCCGCGCCCAGTTGATCGAGTTCACCGCGCCGATGTTGAACTGGCCGGTCACGTCCTTGTCGTTGAACATGCGCTTCACCATGGCCTGCGCATCGTCAAAGCTGCCGGTGATGGCGATGTTATGAACGTTGGGCGCCAGCACCGTGGTCATCTGGCGGCGCTGCACATCGGACACGCGGCCCTTGGGGTGCAGCATGAAGATGTCGACCTTGGCGCGGCCCGCCACGGCGTCGATCGCCGCGCTGCCGGTGTCGCCGCTGGTGGCGCCCACGATGGTGAGGTTCTGAGGCGTGCGGCCCAGGAATTCCTCGAAGAGCAGACCGAGAAGCTGCAGCGCCACATCCTTGAAGGCCAGCGTGGGGCCGTGGAACAGCTCCAGCAGCCACTGCTGCTCGTCAAACTGCTTGAGCGGCGTGACGGCCTTGTGTGCGAAGCGACCATAGGCGGCGGTAGTCAGTTCCAGCAGGCGTTCGGGGCTAAGGCAGTCGCCCACGAAGAGCTGCATAATGCGCTGAGCCAGCTGCGCATAGGGCAGGCCCGCCATCGCGGCGATCTCGGCCTTGCTGAATTCCGGCCATACGCGCGGCACATAAAGCCCGCCGTCGCTCGCCAGACCCGCCAGCGTGGCGCCCATGAAATCCAGCGCCGGAGCGCGACCGCGAGTGGAAATATAGTCCATAGCTTTACAGATTCCTGCCCTCTTGCGGGTGGGCGGTTAGCCGTGGTGGGCTCTGGAAGCAAGGAAGAAGGGGTTTGGAGGGGTAGAAGAGAAATAATGCGAGGGTGGAGTCTTTGGTTGGTCGCATGTCTCAAGAGACATGCTCCGGGCCCTCGCGCACGCTCACCCGCGCGACCTTGCGCAAGGTTGCAGCGCCGCAGGCATAAACTTTATCGACACAAATGGTGAGGCTGAGCGCTTGGGTTGGGTGCCACTGCCCTTTCGCCGGGAGACGTAAAGGGGGTGCAGGGGGCGATGGCCCCCTGCTTATTCCTTCTTCCCCCTCTTCCAAACCGCAATCCCGTAAATCACGAGCGCTGTCGCAGCGAAAAGGAACCACTGCATGGCGTAGGAGAAGTGATTGTTTGGCAGATCGCGCGGATCGGGCGTGGCGTTGGCCTCCAGCCGCCCGAGCGGTGGATCGGCGACGATACGCAGATCCTCGCCGTTTTCGCCGCCCAGCGCATGGCCAGTAACGATCGCGGGCGCCAAAGCGCGCGGCGCCAGATCGCGCGACCAGCCTGCCACCACCGTCACGCTGCCGCTCGGCGCCGAGCAGGTGGCCCAATGCGCCCAGCCTGACTGGCCCTGCGCATTGCGACCACCAACAAGATGCTCGCCATCGAAGCGGGTGCAGGTGAGGCTTACACGGCGGTAGTCGCCTTTCGCGCCGAGGGGCACGCCGTCGTGCCAGTCCAGCACGGGTTGATTCATCGCCGCCTGATAGCGGGCGATCAGACCTTCCTTCCAGCTCAGGCGGTGGAGTTGCCAGATGCCAAGGCCGATCATCAGCGCCACCGCCGCCAGCACCACCAGCGTGGCCACGATAGGGATGCGCTTCATGGCTCGATCCTGTGTTCGGCGGCTTTCCGGCGAAATTCGGCGCAGAGCAGCGCCGCCTTGCCCGCGCGCAGGCCCCAAAGGATCAGCGCCAGCGTGGCAGGGCCGAGCGTCACCACATAGACCCACCATGGCGGGTCGACAGTCAGCGCCATCCAGCCCGCGATCACGCAGGCCAGCGTGCCGATCAGCAAAGTGAGGAAGGCGGCGGGGCCATCGCCGACGTTGAAGCCGGCGAAATCCAGTTCGCAACTCGAACAGCGCGGAGCGAAGCTGGCCAGGCCGTCAAACAACGTGCGCTTGCCGCAGCGCGGGCACAGGCCCAGCGCCGCGGCTGACAGGAGAGAGGGTTCCATCAATCGACAGGGAAGCCCCAGTTGCCCCACACATAGATGCAAACGAAGAGGAACAGCCACACCACGTCCACGAAATGCCAGTACCACGCCGCCGCCTCGAAGCCGAAGTGCTGGCGGGGGGTAAAGTCACCATTGTAGGCGCGTTTCAGGCAGACCGCGAGGAAGATGGTGCCCACGATCACATGGAAGCCGTGGAAGCCCGTCGCCATGTAGAAGGCCGAGCCATAGGTGTTCTTGCCGAAGGCGAAGGGCGCGTGGAGATACTCATAGGCCTGCAGGCTGGTGAACAGCATGCCCAGCGCGATGGTGATCCACAGGCCCTTTTTCAGCCCGTCGCGGTCGCCATGGATCAGGCAGTGGTGCGCCCAGGTGACCGTGGTGCCCGAACACAGCAGGATCAGCGTGTTGAGCAGCGGCAGATCGAAGGGGTCCATCACCGCTTCCATCGATTTCAGCGGCCAATGCCCGCCGACAACCTTGGAAATCTCGGACGGGAACAGCGAGAAATCGAAGAAGGCCCAGAACCAGCCGACGAAGAACATCACCTCAGAGGCGATGAACAGGATCATGCCATAGCGCTGGTGAAGCTGCACGACCGGCGTGTGATCGCCCGCCTTGGCCTCATTCACGATCTTGGAAAACCAGGCGAACATCGAGGCCAGCAGGAGCGCCATGCCGGCCCAGGGCACGAATTTTCCGCCGGGCATCTCGTGCATGAACAGCACCATGCCGCTGGTGAAGGTGAAGGCACCGATTGTCGCAGCCAGCGGCACGATATCGGGCGGCAGGATATGATAGTCGTGCGTCTTGCCACTGGCCATGATGCATCCCACTCCTTGGGGCGGCGAGGCGTCTTTGGCCCCTTCCCGCTTGATTTATGTGAACTCTATCGCGCGTTTGTGTTGTGTTCAACGGCAATCGTGGCCGCCGGTTTCATGCTTTGGTGTCAGGCCGGCGGCGCAACGTGGAAGGTGTAGCTCAGCGTGATCTGGCGCACATCTTTCACATCCTTGTCGCCAAGGATCTTGGGATCGACGAAGAACACCACCGGCATGCGCACCTTTTCATGCGGACGCAGCGTCTGGCGGGTGAAGCAGAAACACTGCACCTTGTTGAAATAGCTGGCCGTTTCATCCGGAGAGATGTTGTAGCTGGCCGCCCCGGTGATGGTTTTGTCGGTGAGGTTCTCAGCCTCGAAAAAGGCCATGCTCCGCTCGCCGATGGTGACGGTCTGCGTGGTCTTTTCCGGGCTGAAGCGCCATTTCATGTTCGGATCGACATTGGCGTCGAAACGGATCGACATCATCTGCCCGGCCATCGCCTTCATGCCGCTGGCTTCCAGCTCACTGGCGCGGCGCGGTGTGCCGCCATAGCCGGTGGCCTGACAGAACATGCGGTAGAGCGGCACGGCGGCATAGCCCAGCATCAGCATGCCCGCCGCAAAAGCCAGCGCTGCCAGCCCCGTTTTCAACTTGCCATTCGCGGCGGAAGCGGGGGCAGTGCTCATCCGATCAGAGCTTCATCTTGACCATGGTGATGGCGAAAAACAGCACCACACAGGCCAGCAGGGTCAGCCCCAGCGCCTTGTTGCGCCCGGCGATGATGCGGCGGCGCTCGGCAGCGGGATCGAAAGGCTCAGGCTTATCCGTCAATGCAGAACTCCCGGCATCACCAGCCAGCGGTCGGCCACCAAGGCGCCGAACAGCGCGAAAAGATAGAAGACCGAAAAGGCGAACATCTGCTTTTCGGGGACCATGCGGTCCTCCTCGCCCTGCCGCTCACGCAGCCAGACGCGAATCGCGAAGATCAGGAAGGCGCCCGAAAGCAGCGCAGCAGCGATGCCATACAGCGCGCCCGTATCGCCCACCCACCAGGGCAGCAGAGTGATCGGCAGCAGCAGGATCGAGTAGACCAGCATCTGCCGCCGGGTCGAGCGCTCACCCGCCACCACCGGCATCATGGGGATGCCGACCTTGGCGTAATCGGTCTTCACGAAGAGGGCCAGCGCCCAGAAATGCGGCGGCGTCCACATGAAGATGATGGTGAAGAGCAGCACCGGCATCAGGCTGACATGGCCCGTCGCTGCGACCCAGCCGATCAACGGCGGAAAGGCACCCGCGCCACCGCCGATCACGATGTTCTGAGGCGTGCGCGGTTTCAGCCACACGGTGTAAACCACGGAATAATAAAAGATCGAGCCGAGCAGAATGGCGGCGCACAGCCAGCTCACCCCCAGCCCCATCACCATCACCGAGGCGGCGGACAGCATCACGCCGAAGTCCCGCGCGCTCTCCCGCTCCATCCGGCCCGAAGGCAAGGGGCGGTTGCGGGTGCGCTTCATCCCCGCATCGATGTCGGCTTCCCACCACTGGTTCAGAGCAGCGGCGCCCCCGGCGCCCACCGCAATGCACAGAATGGCGACAAAGCCGACGACCGGATTGATTCGCACCGGCGCCGCCAGCAATCCGCACAGGCCGGTGAAGATCACCAGAGTCATGACGCGCGGCTTGGTCAGCGCGAAAAAATCGCGCCAGCTGGCAGGCAAAGGCACAGCGTGAGATTGGGGGGTGCTCATGCCGAGCCCCATTCCTCCAAGCGCGCCAGCTTGTAAAGCACCAGTAGAGGGGGAGCCTAGGGCAAATTGACCCATGGGGGCACGCCTTCCCGTCAAAAATTGGCTCTGCGGCAGGAGCCCCACGCCCGAAGCGCGGGGCTCGCCTCACCATCAATGGTGATGATCGTCCTCGATCCGGGGCAGAGTTTCGAACTGGTGGAAGGGCGGCGGGCTGGAGAGGGTCCACTCCAGCGTCGTGGCGCCCTCACCCCAGTAGTTCCCGGCAGCCTTCTTCCCCGCGATGAAGGCATAGGCGATGTTGATCAGGAAGATCACGATCGACACGCTCATCACCATATAGCCCACGGTGGAGAGGTGATTCCACTTCTCAAAGGCCGGGGCATAGTCAGGGTAGCGGCGCGGCATGCCCTGCATCCCCAGAAAATGCATGGGGAAGAACACCATGTTCACGCCCGCAAAGAAGATCCAGAAGTGCAGATGCGCCAGGAACTCCGAATGCCAGCGCCCGCTCATCTTGGGGAACCAGTAGTAGAAACCGGCGAAGAGCGAGGTCACCGCGCCCAGCGACAGCACATAGTGGAAGTGGCCCACCACGTAATAGGTGTCCTGCAGATTGTCGTCGATGCCGCCATTGGCCAGCACCACGCCGGTGACGCCGCCCACGGTGAAGAGGAAGATGAAGCCCATCGCCCAGACCATGGGCGACTTGAAGCTGATCGACCCGCCCCACATGGTGGCGATCCACGAGAAGATCTTGATGCCGGTGGGCACCGCGATCACCATGGTGGCCGTGGTGAAGTACATCTTCACGTCTTCGGAGAGACCGGTGGTGTACATATGATGCGCCCAGACCACGAAGCCCACCACGCCGATCGCCACCATGGCATAGGCCATGCCCAGATAGCCGAAGACCGGCTTCTTGGAGAAGGTGGAGATGATCTGGCTGATCATGCCGAAGCCGGGCAGGATCATGATGTAGACCTCGGGGTGGCCGAAGAACCAGAACAGGTGCTGGAACAGGATCGGGTCACCGCCGCCGGCGGGGTCGAAGAAGGTGGTGTGGAAGTTGCGGTCGGTGATCAGCATGGTGATGGCGGCGGCCAGCACCGGCAGCGCCAGCAGCAGCAGGAAAGCGGTAACCAGCACCGACCATACGAACAGCGGCATCTTGTGCAGCGTCATGCCCGGCGCGCGCATATTGAAGATGGTGGTGATGAAGTTGATCGCCCCCATGATCGAGCCCGCGCCCGCCAGATGCAGCGAGAAGATCGCGAAATCGACCGCCGGGCCCTGCGAGCCGGTGGTGGAGAGCGGCGCATAGGCCGTCCAGCCGATGCCCGCGCCATTGCCCGTGCCGCCCGGCACGAAAGGCGAGATCATCAGCGAGCAGAAGCCCGCCACCGTCAGCCAGAAGCTGATGTTGTTCATGCGCGGAAAGGCCATGTCCGGCGCACCGATCATCAGCGGCACGAACCAGTTGCCAAAGCCGCCGATCATCGCGGGCATCACCATAAAGAACACCATGATCAGGCCATGCGCCGTGATCAGCACGTTCCAGAGATGCAACGTCTGGTCGAAGCTGGGGTTGCTCTCCCCAAAGATATGCGTCGCGAACCAGCCGAGATACTGGATGCCCGGATGCGCCAGCTCTGCGCGCATCATGCCGGAAATGGCGCCGCCGATGATCCCCGCGCAAACCGCGAAGATCAGATAGAGCGTGCCGATGTCCTTGTGGTTGGTCGACATGAACCAGCGGGCGAAAAAGCCCGGCTTGTGGTCATGATGCGCGTGATCCTCATGCTCGTGCGCGAGAAAATCATCGTGAGGGATCGTGGCCATACTGATCGATCCTTGAATAAAATCAGGCAGCAGAGCCCGAGGAAGAGGCGGCGTCGGCGGCCGAATCGGCAGCCGGAGCACTGGCGGCAGCGGGCGTCACGTCAGCGGCGGCAGGGGCCGCTTCAGGCGCGCCATCCACCTTGGCGCCCGCATGGGTCATCACCCAGGCGTTGTAATGCGGGCGGTCCAGCGCTTCCACCACGATGGGCATATAACCATGGCGCGCGCCGCACAGTTCGGAACACTGGCCGTAATAGACGCCCGGCTCCTTCACGAAGAGCACCTTTTCGTTGATGCGCCCCGGCACCGCGTCCAGCTTGAACCACAGCGAGGGCACCGCGAAAGAGTGGATCACATCCGCGCCGATGGTCTGCAGATGGATCGGCTCGCCGGCGGGCACGACCATGCGGTTGTCGGCGGCCAGCTGAGGCGGCTCGCCACGCTTCCTGGCTTCCTCGTCGGGCAGCATGTTGCTGATGACCTCGAAGCCGCCATTGTCGGGATAGGAATAGGACCAGTACCACTGGTTGCCCGTGGCCTTGATCGTCAGCGCATTGGCGGGCGGCGCCTTGTACTGACGGGCCAGCAGCTTCATCGAGGGCACGAAGACCACCAGCAGGATCAGGATCGGCAGGCCGGTCCACACCACTTCAAGCATGGTGTTGTGGCTGGTTTTGGAGGGCACCGGGTTCGCACGGCGGTCGTAGCGCACCACCACCCAGGCCAGCAGGCCCAGCACGAAGAGGCTGACGGCGATCACGATCGGCAGCAGAAAGGTGTCATGCATCCACAGCGCGTAATCGCCATTGGGCGAATATTGCTGCTGGAAGGTGATGCCGCCATCGACCGGCATGCCCTTGCCCGGCGTGGGCTTCATCGGCGTGTAGCCCCCGGGCGCAACGGCGAGTCGCCCCGCGCCTTCAGCATGGGCGATTGCGGCAAACGATAAGAGCGTCAGGCCAGATACAGCCCGGCGCATTCCACGCCGTGTGGCGCGGAAGAAGTCTCCCAATGTCATGGCCTCTGGTCTTCCGTTTTTCCGAGTGAGACGAAAAAAACGCCCCCTCTCCACATTCTTACACTGGCCTGGGGCTTTTGCCCCTTGGCCACAGGTCTACACACGCTTGCCCCCGACCTCAAGCACCTCTAGGGGCATTTTTTGATGGGACGTATGTTCCCGGAGTCTGAAAAGGCTCGAAAAGCCCCGCCCACGGGGCTCCTGTTTTGAGAAAAAGGCTTGATCGCGATGACCGAAGACGAAGTGCTGGCAGAATTCAGGGCATGCAACGCCCTGCTGGAAGGGCATTTTCTCCTCTCATCCGGGCGCCACAGCGCCCATTATCTGCAATGCGCCCGCGTGTTGATGGACCCGATGCGCGCCAGCCGTCTGGCCATGGCCATCGCGCAGAAGATCCCGCGCGAACTGCGCAAGGATATCAATTGCGTGGTCAGCCCGGCGATGGGCGGCGTGATCATCGGCCATGAGATGGGCCGTGCGCTGGGCGTCGAGGCGATGTTCGTCGAGCGTCCGACTGGTACTTTCGAACTACGCCGCGGCTTTGCGCTCAATCCGGGCGACAAGGTGCTGATCGTGGAAGATGTGGTCACCACCGGCCTCTCCAGCCGCGAGGCCATCGTGGCCATTGAGGAAGCGGGCGGTCAGGTGATCGCGGGTGCCGCTCTGGTGGACCGCAGCGCGGGTCAGGCGGATCTGGGCGTGCCCTTCTTCCCGCTGATCGAGCTGAATTTCCCCACCTGGGCGCCCGACGAGATTCCGCCCGAGCTGGCGACGATCCCCGCCATCAAGCCGGGCAGCCGCGCCAAGCCGTAATCCCTGCATCCCCCGCCTGAAGGGACATGCCATGAACCAGCCCGCCCATCCCCTTGCTCCTCACCGCCTGCGTCTGGGGGTGAACATCGATCATGTCGCCACCATCCGCAACGCGCGCGGCGGCGAGCATCCCGATCCCGTCCGCGCGGCGCAGATCGTGGCGGCGGTGGGCGGCGATGGCATCACGGCCCATCTGCGTGAGGACCGGCGCCATATCCGCGACGAGGATCTCTCGCGCATTCAGGCGGCCACCAACCTGCCGCTGAACCTCGAAATGGCCGCCACCGACGAGATGCTGGCCATCGCCCTGCGCCACAAGCCGCATGCCGCCTGCATCGTGCCCGAACGCCGCGAGGAACGCACCACCGAGGGCGGTCTGGATGCGGCGGGCCAGCACAACCGTCTGGCGCCCATCGTGGGGCGTCTGCTCGATGCTGGCATCCGCGTCAGCCTGTTCATCGCGCCCGAAGCGCGGCAGATCGAGGCCGCGATGCGTCTGGGCGCCCCGGTGGTGGAACTGCACACCGGCGAATATGCCCATGCCGAGGGTGAGGCCGTCGCGGTGGAGCTGCGCCGCCTGGCCGATATGGCCGCTCTCGCCGCGCGCAACGGCATCGAGCCGCATGCCGGGCACGGCCTGACGTATGACAATGTCCAGCCCATTGCCGCCATCCCGCAGATCGCCGAACTCAACATCGGCCATTATCTGATCGGCGAGGCCATCTTCACCGGGCTCGACCCGGCGGTGCGCCGCATGCGCGAGCTGATGGACGAGGCACGCGGCTAAGGCCGCTTTGGGGGATAGGAAAATGATCGTGGCCATCGGATCGGACCTGTGCAGCATCGAGCGGATCGAGGCCGCGCTGTCGCGCCATGGCGACCGCTTCGAAGCGCGCGTCTTCACCGAGACCGAGCGCGCCCATGCCAACACGCGCCCCTTCACCCGCGCGGGCACGCTGGCCAAGCGCTTCGCCGCCAAGGAGGCCTGCGCCAAGGCATTGGGCACCGGCTTTGCCGAGGGCGTGTTCATGAAGGACATCGGCGTGGTCAATGCCCCCAGCGGCGCCCCCACCCTGCGTCTGGTCGGCGGCGCGGCGGAGCGCCTGGCGGCGATCACGCCCGAAGGCCATGAGCCCTTCATCCATCTGACGCTGACCGACGATGCCCCCTTCGCCCAGGCCTTTGTGGTGATCGAGGCCCGCCCGGTCACATCCGTTTCTACCGCAGCCTCTCACGCCGTTACGGCATGACGGCCTCACCCGAAGAACCATCCGAACACCTTATGTCCACAACCCCAGCCAGTTCCTCCATCGACGCGCCCACCATCACGGAAACGCGACCCGATGCCCCGCAGCAGCCCGAACAGGCGCGCGAAAAATTCAACTGGCTGGCCGAGATTCGCGGGCTCGCCACCATGCTGCTGGCCGTGCTGGCCTTTCACAGCTTCGTGGCCAAGCCTTTCTACATCCCCTCGGGCTCGATGCTGCCGGGGCTGTGGGTGGGTGACCATCTGGTGGTCAACAAATTCGCCTATGGCTGGAACTGGTCCTCGCCCAGCTTCCATGTGCTGCCGCGCGGGCCGTGGCGCATCCTTGGCCGCACGCCCGAATATGGCGATGTGGTGATCGTGGTGCCGCGTGGCCGCACCGAGGATTACATCAAGCGCGTCGTCGCCCTGCCGGGCGACCGCATCGCCATCGTCAATGGCCAGATCGTGCTGAACGGCAAGCCGGTGCCTCAGGCCGTGCAGCCCCCGGTGGAGCTGCCGATCGACGCCATGCGCTCCTCGGAAGACCCCTTCCCCTGCGATGGCTGGGGTCTGGTGCGCAAACCCTCGGGCCAGCAGGTCTGCGAGATCCCTGCCCTGCGTGAGACCATGCCCAATGGCGCCAGCTACACCGTGCTGGATTACACCGACAAGGCCACCGACCATGTCGCGGAAATCAAGGTGCCCGAAGGCCATGTCTTCCTGATGGGCGACAACCGCGACAACTCGGCTGACAGCCGCGTGCCGCTGGAAGAAAACGGCCTTGGCGGCCCGGTACCGCTCTCCGACGTGGGCGGGCGCGCCGAATTCATCACCCATTCCTTCGACGGCACGCAATCGTGGAATCCGCTCAGCTGGATCCGGGGCCTGCGCAAGGGCCGCGCCTGGCACAGCCTGCGCCCTCCGATCGAACCCGCCGCAAGCCCGGCGGTGAACAAAGTGGCCACACGTTGATTCCCATAGTGTGACAGACTTCCCCCGCGCCTGCCCCCAAGGAACCGACGCCCCGTGACTGACCAAGCCCTCAGCGCCGACACTCCGATGGAGGAAGAGGCCCTCGCCGAAGAGGCCAAGACCCGCGATCACGCCCGCAAGCCGGGACCGACCGACATCGCCGACCCGCAGGTCCGCGCCGAGGCCCGCCGCGCCTTCATCTGGCTGGGCATCGCCGCACTGATGGCGCTCAGCGTGGTGCTGGCGCAGCCGCTGATCGTGGTCTTCGGCGGCATCGTCTTTGGCGCCATGATCGATGGCGGCGCGCGCCTGCTGGGCAAGGTGCTGCCGATCCCGCGCATCTGGCGCGTGGTGCTGGTGCTGCTGTTTGCCGTGGCCTTCCTGCTCTCCACCGTGGCCTATGCGGGCAGCCAGATCGCGGCGCAGGCCGCGGCTCTGCCCGCCACGCTGACGGCGCAGACCTTCAAGATCCTGCACTGGGCCGACATGCATGGCCTCTCGATCACCAACCGCATGCGCCAGACCCTGACCGAGCGCGCGCTGGGCGGCATCAACGAGCTGCCCGGGCTTTTGGGGGGCTTTATCGGCGGGGCGACCACGCTCTTCCTGATTCTGGTGCTGGGGATCTATTTCGCGGTCGATCCCGCGCCCTATCAGCGGGGCCTCGCCTGGATGCTGCCGCGTGAGAGCCGCCCGGCCTTCAACGCCATGTTCCAGGCAATGGGCCATACGCTGCGCCGCCTGCTGTTCGGGCGGATCATCGGCATGACGGTGGAAGGCGTGACCATCGGCCTTGCCCTGCAACTGGGCGGCGTGCCCATGGCCACCCTGCTCGGCCTGCTGTCGGGCATGCTGGCCTTCCTGCCCAACATCGGCGCGCCGATTTCGGGTCTGCTGATGGTGCTGGTGGGCTTTTCAGGCGGGCCCTCCATGGGTCTCTACTGCATCGCGGTCTATGTCGTGGTGCAGGGCATCGATGGCAACATCATCGTACCGATGGTCGCCAAGAAGACCGCCGATCTGGCCCCCGCTCTGGTGCTGGGCATGCAGCTGGTGATGGGCGCGCTCTTCGGCATCATCGGGCTGGCACTGGCCGATCCCATGCTGGCCATGATCAAGGTGCTGCTCGAAAAGCTGGCGGCGCGGCGCGAAGCCGGGCAGGATGAGGCGGCAACCGCAGGCGCCTGACCCGGCGCGGTCAGGTCCACCTTGATTCGAAAGTCCATCTATGTCGCGATCTTTGCAGGCCTGCTGGTGATCGCAGGGCTTTTCGGCATGCGCTATTGGGCGCAGGGGCTCTCGCAACTGGCCTTTGTGCCGCCCATGAGCTTCTCGCCCCCCGCCCCGGCCCGCGCGGACGACTATCACAACCCCGCCCGCTGGATTTCCCACGGCGACGGCACGCCCGACGATCCCGCACATTGGCTGCCCTCCGGCGTCGCCACCCCGCCCAACCGTCTGCCGGTGCTCGTCTTCTTCATCCACCCCACCAGCGAGTTCGACAAGCTGCGCTGGAACGCCGCGCTGGACGACACGCTGGCCAACGCCCGCGCCGACCTGTTCACACGCGGCCTCGCCAGCCCCTTCAACAGCGCCGCGCAAATCTGGGTGCCGCGCTATCGGCAGGCCACCTTCGGCGCCTTCCTCACCGACAAGCCCGAGGGCCAGCGCGCGCTCAACGCCGCCTATGGCGATGTGCTGGCCGCCTTCGATTCCTTCCTGATGCAGAGCAACCCGAAGCTGCCCATCGTGCTGGTCGGCCACAGTCAGGGCGCCTTCCACCTGATGCGCCTGATGAAGGAGCGCGTCGCGGGCCGCCCGCTGGCCCGGCGCATCGTGGCGGCCTATGTCGCCGGATGGCCTGTCAGCCTTGAGCATGACCTGCCGCAAATGGGCCTGCCCGCCTGCACCACGCCCGGGCAACCGGGCTGCATCCTGAGCTGGCAGAGCTTCGCCGAGCCCGCCGACACCAGCATGGTTCGCGCCGCCTATGCCCGCTTCCCCGGGCTGGACGGACAGGATCGCACCGGCACGCCCTTCCTCTGCACCAACCCGCTGACCGGGCGCCAAGCGACAGACGCCGCCCCCGCCAGCGCCAACCTCGGCACGCTGGTGCCCGATGCAACGTTGACGGGCGCCCGCCTGATCCCCGGCCTCGTTCCCGCCCGCTGCGGGCCTGACGGCTTCCTGATGATCGGCCCCGCGCCGCAAATGGGGCCCTTCGTGGCGCCCGGCAACAATTACCACGTCTATGACATCCCGCTGTTCTGGGCCAATCTGCGCGCCGATTTCATCGCCCGCACCGCCCAGTGGCACGCCCTCCACCCCAACCCGGAGCCTCGCCCATGAGCGCCCAGATTACCACCGGCGCCCTCGACATGCGCGACTGGCTGCCCGACGGCGGCGGCCTGATCGGCCTTGACCTCGGCACCCAGACCATCGGCACCGCCTTCTGCGATCCCGACTGGCGCATCGCCTCCCCCGGCAAGACCATCGCGCGCGGCAAATTCTCGGTCGACAAGGCGCTGATCACCGCGCTGATCATCGAGCGCGGCATCAAAGGCATCGTCATCGGCCTGCCACTGAACATGGACGGCTCCGAAGGCCCCCGCGCGCAATCGGCCCGCGCCTATGCGCGCAATCTGGCGGCGCTGGAGCTGCCCATCCTCCTATGGGACGAGCGCTGGTCCACCACCAGCGCCGAGCGCGGCCTGATCGAGCAGGACTTCAGCCGCGCCAAGCGCAAGGAGCGCATCGATTCGGCAGCAGCGGCGGTGATTTTGCAGGCGGCGTGTGATGCGCTGGCTGGCGGGATGCGGTGGTAATTTCGGGCTTAAGGTCGAGAAAGTGAAGATGCGAGGGGGTTACCCCCTCGCGCTCCCATTCCGTCTCCCGACATTTAGGTTGGTGGTATCCTGATCGCTGTGCAACCTTTCCACGGACACGAAAAAGGCGCCGCAGGCAGGAATGCCCCGGCGCCTTTTCTCGTTTCAAAGCCTGCGGCGCAGCGACGTTAGCCCTATCGCCGAACCCTTGGCGCCACGTAGACATTCATGGGAGCGCGAGGGTGTAACACCCTCGCATGTCTCCTTTAACGTCTTAAAACCAGCCACAGCCCGACACCGCCCTCAGGCACCGCCCCCGGCGAAACGAGCTGCCTCAACGCATCAGCGCGAGCCCGATCCAGCACCGCGAGCGGAACGCCCGGCTCATGGCAAACCACATCGGCACTGCCCAGCAGCCGCGCCTCACGCAGCGTCAGATCGTCCGGGTCATCCGAGCGCAGGCGGATTTCCACCACACCCGCCGCAACGCCCGAAGCCGGATCACCCAGCCAGCCCGCCACCGCCGAAGCATCCGCGCTCAACGGATCAAGCGGTCCGCCTGCCGAGAGTGCGGCATCCAGCGCCCTCCGCCGCTCGCCGACATCGGGGAACAGGGCGCGCAATCCGGCACGCGCCTCACCCAAAGCCCGCGCCAGAGCGCCCAGCCCCGGCGGCAGGATCTGCTCCAGACGCAGGCGCAGCGCCTTGGCCAGCCCCGCCGAGGCGCCGCCCGTGCCCACCGCCACCAGCACGGGGCTCCGGTCAAGGATCGAGGGCACGGTGAAATCGCAGAGGTCGGGCTGGTCCACCACATTGACCAAAACCCCGGCCTCTCGGAGCGTTTGGGCATCCTGCTCAGCCATTGTGCGGTCTGTGTGGGCGACGAAGGCAAGGCGCGCGCGCTGGTTCAGACCCTCGGCAATGGTGTCATGCACTACGCCGCCCGCGCGTTCGACAAGGCGGCGTTTGGGTTCGGCAGCATCGCCCTCGCCCAGCACGATGATGGGTTGGCCTGCGATGCGGTGGAAAAGGGGGAGGTTTTCGATCATCGGGATCGGAGTTTAAGGGAGGAAAGAAGACAATGCGAGGGCCATCGCCCTCGCGCTCCCTTTAATGTCTACGTAGCGCCAAGAGTTCGGCCAATGAGCAACGCCGCCGCGCCGCATGCAAGATTTCGATGCCTGCGGCGCCATAGGTGGCGCAGGTGGAGAGCCGAGGCGTACCAATTCGGCTCCCCTGCCCTCTCGTCGGAAGACGTTATGGGAGCGCGAGGGGGTAACCCCCTCGCATCTTCCTTTTAACTTACTTCAACCACTCCGGAACATCTTCAGCGGCCAGAATCGTTGCCGGATCGATGCGCTTGGCGACGATCGCCCACTTGTCTCCCTCGACCATCACCTCGGGCACCAGCGCGCGGCTGTTGTAGGTGTTAGCCATGGTGGCACCATAAGCGCCTGCCGTGCGGAACACAGCGAGGTCACCGGCCTGCACGGTGTCAATCTGGCGGCCCATGGCAAAGGTGTCCGAGGATTCGCAGATCGGCCCCACGATGTTGGCGGTAAAGGTGCCGCCATTGGGCTTCACGGCCAGAAAATCGTGCCATGCGCCATAGAGCGCCGGGCGGGCGAGGTCGTTCATGGCAGCGTCCACCACCACGAAGGGTGCGGCGACGCCTTCCTTCACGCGAACCACCCGGGTGATCAGCACGCCGGAATTGCCCGCGATGATGCGGCCCGGCTCGAACATCAGGGTCACGCCCCAATCGGCGGTGACGCGGGCGACCATGGCGCCGTACTGCTGCGGGCTGGGGAAGCTGTCGCCGGGCTTGTAGGGCACGCCAACGCCGCCGCCCAGATCCATATGGGTGATGGTGTCGCCCTGGGCACGGATGGCGCGCATCAGCTCGCCCATCTTGGTGAAGGCGTCTTCCAGCGGTTCGAGGCGCGAAAGCTGGCTGCCGATATGGACGGCAAGGCCGCGCATCTTCAGGCCCGGCAGGGCGGAGAGGCGGCCATAGATCGCGGCGGCGCGATCGTAAGCCACGCCAAACTTGTTCTCGGCCTTGCCGGTGGAGATCTTGGCGTGGGTTCCGGCGTCCACATCCGGGTTCACGCGCAGCGCGGCGCTGGCGGTGAGGCCCAGCGCGGCGGCGATCTGCGCCAGTTCCACGCCCTCTTCCTCGGATTCGAGGTTGAACTGGCCGATGCCGGCCTTGAGCGCGCGGGTCAGCTCGTCCGCCGTCTTGCCGACGCCGGAGAAGACCACATGGTCAGGCGCGATGCCCGCCTTCAGGGCGCGGTCCATCTCGCCGGCGGAGACCACGTCCGCGCCATAGCCCTCGCTGGCCAGCAGGCGCAGCACGGCGAGGTTGGGGTTGGCCTTCACGGCAAAGGCGATATGCACCGAGGGCAGCACCGAAAGCGCCTCGGCAAAAACGCGGGCGTGGCGGCGCAGCGTGGCGCTGGAATAGACGTAGCAGGGTGTGCCCACGGCCTCGGCCACATCGGAAAGGGCGACATCCTCGGCATGGAGAATGCCGGTCTGGTAGGAGAAATGGTCCATCGGTCAGGATTTCCTGAAAATTGGGAATATGGTTCAGCCGTGGCGCGCCGGACGGGCCCTTACTTCTTGCTCGCCTCTTCCTCGGGCGGCAGGTCGAAGGGATCGTCAGGGCGCGGCTGGCTGCGTGTGTACAGCTCGACGGCGCGGTTGGGGCGGTTTTGCGAGGTGTAGCCGAGCAGCTCATTCGCATTGGGCTTGTCGGCGCGGCCATAGGGCGCGACCGGCAGGTGATGCCCCTCGCGAGGTTTAAGCTCTGCCATCTGACCGCAGCCCGACAGGGCGGCAAGGCTTGCCACCAGCAGGATCGGGCGAAGGGCGGTCAGACGCATGGGCATTCCTTTCGCTTTTCGCGTAACTTACAGGCCGAGCGCCGCGCGGGCCTGTGCCACGCGCTTCTCTACCTCAACCGGCGCGGTTCCGCCATGGCTGGCGCGCGAGGCCACCGAAGCCTCGACAGACAGCGCCGGGAAGACGCCTTCATCGATACGCGCGTCGATGGCTTGCAGTTCCTCAAGGCTCAGCTGGTCGAGGGCGACGCCCTTCGTTTCGGCCAGCTTCACGGCGGCGCCGGTGATGTGATGGGCCTCGCGGAAGGGGATGTTGGCCTGACGCACCAGCCAGTCGGCCAGATCGGTGGCGGTGGCGTAGCCGAGTTCAGCGGCCTTGCGCATGCGGTCGGTGCGGAACTTGGTGCTTTCCACCATGCCGGTCATGGCGGCGAGGCACAGGGTGAGCAGGCCGGCGGCCTCGAAGACCGGCGGTTTGTCGTCCTGCATGTCCTTGGAATAGGCCAGCGGCAGGCCCTTCATGGTGATCATCAGGCTGGTGAGGCTGCCGATGATGCGCCCGCTGTGCCCGCGCACCAGCTCGGCGGCATCGGGGTTCTTCTTCTGCGGCATGATGCTGCTGCCGGTGGACAGCGAATCGGGCAGCGTGACGAAGCCAAAGGGCTGGCTGGCCCAGATGATGAACTCCTCGGCCAGACGCGAGAGGTGCAGCGCGGCCTGAGCCGCCGCCATCAGATAATCCAGCGCGAAATCGCGGTCAGACACCGAATCGAGGCTGTTGTCGGTGGGGCTGTCGAAGCCCAGCGCCGAAGCCGTGGCGAAACGGTCGATGGGGAAGCCTGTGCCCGCCAGCGCCGCGCTGCCCAAAGGCGAGCGGTTCATGCGCGCGCGCGCATCGGCAAAGCGCGACACGTCGCGGCTGGCCATCTCGTAATAGGCCATCAGATGGTGGCCCAGCGTGACGGGCTGCGCGGTCTGCAGATGGGTGAAGCCGGGCATGATCGAATGGGCATGCTCGCCGGCACGCGCCACCAGCGCCTTTTGCAGGGCGTTGAGGCCCACCAGAGCGCTGTCACAGGCATCGCGCACCCACAGGCGGAAATCCGTCGCCACCTGATCGTTGCGGCTGCGCGCGGTGTGCAGGCGCCCGGCCACCGGGCCGACCAGCTCGGCCAGGCGGCTTTCGGTGGTCATGTGGATGTCCTCGAGGTCCCAGTTTTCCGGGACGCCATTGGCCGCATATTCCTCGGCAACCTTGTCCAGACCCGCCGAAATCGTGGCGGCATCCTCAGCCGCAACAATGCCCTGCGCGCCCAGCATCGCGACATGCGCCTTGCTGGCGGCAATATCCTGCTTCCACAGGGCCTTGTCGAAAGGGATCGAGGCGTTAATCTCACGCATGATTGCAGCGGGCCCTTCGGCGAAGCGCCCGCCCCACATCTGGTTGGAGCCTGCCTTGCTGTCTTGCCCTTCACTCACGCGCGTCGTCCTCGGATCTATGCTGGCCTTGCCGGTGCTTGGGCCGTTACTTGGCGGCTGCGATAGGCAAAGCGACGCTGCGACGCAACAGGCGGAGTCGGTCTCTTCGGCCAATTCGGCAGAAGCGGCGCCCACTGCGGGCTTTGACCGCAGCCATCGCGGCAGCCCCATCCCCGATCTCACGGTCAGCGGGCTGGACGGCAAGCCGGTGGCGCTGGCCTCGCTCAAGGGCAAGCCGCTGCTGGTGAACCTCTGGGCGACATGGTGCGCGCCCTGCGTGGCCGAGCTGCCCACGCTGGACAAGCTTGCCGGGGCGCAGGCCGCCACCCTGCGCGTGGTGGAAATCTCTCAGGACAGCGGCGAGGACGGTTCCGCCGCCAAGAAGGTGAAAGCCTTCTGGGAAAGCAAGAACCTTGCCCATCTCTCGACGCTGATCGATCCCAAGGGGGAGGCTTCGGCGAAATATGCCGTCACCACCCTGCCCACCACCATCTATTACGATGCGCAGGGCCGCGAAGTGTGGCGCCTTGTCGGTGGTCATGACTGGGCCAGCAAGCAGACCGGGGAATTGCTGGCCGAAACAGCCGGCTGACGACGGCGCGACCATCTCCAGCACCCTGCCGGCCAACCGGCGGGCGGAGTGGCGCCACGCAATTGCTCTTTACGTCACCCGCCGCTGCTGTAGGACGGGCGGAGGATGATGGCCGTCAGGCGCCCCGCAGGCGCCTCTGTTAAGAAAGACCTCCGATGCACGATATGTCTCGCCTGACGACCGGGATCAGCGGGCTGGATCAGATTCTGGCGGGCGGCTTTATCGCGGGCGCGTCTTACATCATTCAGGGCCAGCCGGGCGCGGGCAAGACGATCCTGTCGAACCAGATCGCCTTCAGCCATCTGCGTGACGGCGGCAAGGTGCTGTATGTCACGCTTCTGGCCGAAAGCCATGAGCGATTGTTCCAGGCGCTCGACGTGCTGGACTTCTTCGACCGTTCCAAGCTGGGCAATGACATCACCTATGTCAGCGTCTTCCAGACCCTGCGTGACGAGGGGCTGGACGCGGTGGTCAAGCTGCTGCGCCGCGAGACCAAGCGGCAGGGCGCGACCTTGCTGGTCTTCGACGGGCTGCTCAACGCGCGTGACCGCGCCGAGACCGATTTCGACGTGAAGACCTTCGTCGCCGAAATTCAGGGCCAGGCCGCTTTCGTGGGGTGCAGCGTGCTGTTCCTCACCAGCTCCAGCGTGAAGGAGATCAGCCCCGAGCATACGATGGTCGATGGCGTGGTCGAACTGACCGATACGCTGGCCGGTGTGCGCTCGGTGCGGCAGATCCAGATCCGCAAGTCGCGTGGCAGCAAGGCGATCGGCGGGCTTCACGAATTCGAGATCAGCGATGGCGGCATCACCGTCTACCCCCGTCTGGAGGCGCTGGCCGATCCTGCCATCGCCGCGCTGGAACCCGCCACGGGCCGCGTCGGCTCGGGCCTTGCCGAGCTGGACGCGCTGCTGGGCGGCGGCATTCCGCGCGGCTCGGTCACGCTGATCGCCGGGCCCACCGGTGGCGGCAAGACCACGCTGGGGCTGCATTTCCTCTCGCAATCCAGCGCGGACGAGCCGGGGCTGCATTTCGGCTTCTTCGAGACCCCGCATCGCCTCTATGCCAAGGCCCGCTCGCTGGGCATCGCCCTGCCCGCCAGCGGCAGCCCGGAGCTGACGCTGCACTGGACCTCGCTGTCGGACAACATCCTCGACAAGCTGGGCGATCAGCTGCTGGGGCAGGTGCAAAAGCTGGGCATCAAGCGCTTGTTTATCGACGGCTTCGGCGGTTTCGAGCGGGCCGCGCATCACCGTCCGCGCCTGATCGAATTTTTCGCCAGCCTGGTGGATCGCTTGCGCGCCCTTAGCGTTACAACATTGGCGACCTGGGAAATCCGCGAGCTCGTGGGAACCGATGTCACCGCCCCGGCACGGGATCTGTCAGCCATTCTGGATAACATGATCCTTCTGCGCCAGGTCGAGGAGGACCATCGCCTTGTCAGGTCGATTTCAGTCCAGAAAGTCCGCGACGGCAACTTCGATTCCGCTGCTCACCTTATCGAGTTCGCGGAAGGGGGGCTGGCGATCGGTGCCTCGCTGCATCATGAGCTGGCTTCGCCCTCCGTTGATCCGATCGATGGCTGAAGCGCCATGAGCGGACCGGAGGTGCCCCTGACATGGCGCTGATCCTTGTCGCCGATGACGAGTATTTCCTCGCGGTCATGCTGGCCGATATGCTCGAGGACGAAGGGCATGAGGTGCAGACCGCGCCCAATGGGCAGGCTGCGCTTGCCCTGATGCGCGAGGCCAGGCCCGCCCTGCTGATCACCGATTTCATGATGCCGATCATGACCGGGCTGGAACTGGCCGAGGCGATGCATGCCGATGCCGCGCTGGCCGATATCCCGATCATTCTGGTGAGCGGCGCGCAGGGCGGCATCGCCCGCGAAAAGCCCGAGCTGTTTCAGGCCGTGTTCGACAAGCCCTATCAGCGCGACGGCCTGCTGGCCGAGGTGGAGCGCATGCTGAACGGCAAGGGTTAAAGGCAAAGTGGCGGAACCGGGCCCTGAACGCGCCGGGACCGGCTTGCGCTGAGGCCCGGAGCTTACAGCAGGGCAGGTTCGGATGATCGTCTGCCCCGGCACCATCAATGATACATTGTTACACGCCATCTTGTCACAAGGCTCAAGGCGTTCCATAGTGGTTCATCGTCCTTTTGCTCCCCCCTTTCAAAGGCGCTTCATTCATGCCGAAAATCACCGCGCGTCTCGCGCTGGCTGCCTGCTCCGTGCTGGCGCTGGGCCTCACTCCTTTTGCGGCGCAAGCCAAGCCCGCCAAGGCTGCCGCAGCCGATCAGGCCAGCGACATTCCCGCCAAATGGGAAGCCCCCCGCCCTGGCTTCGATTACGACCTGCGCGAGGTGATGATCCCCATGCGTGACGGTGTGAAGCTGCACACCATCATCGCCATCCCCAAAGGCGCCAAGGGCCTGCCCATGCTGATGGAGCGCACGCCTTACGACGCCGACAGCTTCCTCAAGCGCAACATCCCCCATCTGCGCGACGCCGTGTGGTCGGCCAATCGCGAATGGGTCGATGACGGTTACATCTTCGTCTATCAGGACATTCGCGGCAAATATGGCTCGCAGGGGCCCTACATCATGACCCGCCCCCCGCGCGGCCCCATGAATGACAGCAAGACCGACGACACCACCGATTCCTACGACACCGTCGACTGGCTGGTGAAGAATCTGCCTGAATCCAATGGCAAGGTCGGGCTGATCGGCTCCTCCTACGATGGCTGGACGGTGACCATGGCGCTGCTGGGGCCCCACCCCGCCGTGAAGGCAGCAGCTCCGGAAAGCCCGATGATCGACGGCTGGATGGGCGACGACTGGTTCCATTACGGCGCCTTCCGCCAGATCAACCTCGACTATTTCACCGAGCAGAGCAGCAAGACCGGCAAGGGCGAAGCCGTGCCGCGCAGCAGCTATGACGATTATCAGGCCTTCCTCGATGCCGGCACGGCGGGCGCCTGGGCCACCACCAACGGCTTCAAGCAGCTGCCCTGGTGGAACCGCCTCTCCAGCCATCCGGCCTATGACAGCTTCTGGCAGGATCAGGCGCTGGACAAGCAGGTGGTCGCCAAGCCCTCCACCGTGCCCACCCTCTGGCTGCAGGGCCTGTGGGATCAGGAGGATATGTATGGCGCCATCCACAGCTATGAGGCGCTGAAGGCGGCGGGCCATGACAACAACCATATCGTGATGGGCCCGTGGTATCACAGCCAGGTCAACCGCAGCGCGGAGAGCCTTGGCGCTCTGAAATGGCCGGGCGACACCGCTGCCGACTTCCGCCGCGACACGCTGATCCCCTTCTTCGACACCTATCTGAAGGACCGTGCGCCCGCCACGCCGCAGCCCTCGGCGATGATCTACAACCCGGCTGAAAAGCATTGGGACAGCTTCGCGCAATGGCCCGGCGTGCCCCAGAGCGGCCTCACGCCCTTCTATCTGCAAGCCAGCAACGGCCTTGCCACGCAGCCATCCTCGGGCGCTGACTCCTATGTCTCCGATCCCGCCAAGCCCGTGCCCTTCGAGCCCCTGCCCGCGCGCTTCGCCGATCATCCCAGCTGGGCGACATGGCTGGTGCAGGACCAGCGCTTCGTCTCGACGCGCCCCGATGTGCTCAGCTACCAGACCCCGGTGCTCGATCATGAAGTGCGGCTGGAGGGCGCGCCCTTCGCCGATCTCTTCGCCCGCACCACCGGCAGCGATGTCGATTTCGTGGTGAAGATCATCGACGTCTACCCGCCCACCTATGCCGAACAGCCCGAGCTGGGCGGCTATCAGCTGCCGATCAGCCTCGACATCTTCCGTGGCCGCTATCGCGGCGGTTTCGACAAGCCGGCGGCAGTGCCTGCGGGTCAGGTGCAGGAGTACAAGTTCCGCCTGCCCACGGTGAACTATACGGTGAAGCCGGGCCACCGGATCATGGTGCAGATCCAGTCCTCGCTGTTCCCGCTCTATGACCGCAACCCGCAGACCTATGTGCCCAACATCTTCTTCGCCAAGCCCGAGGATTTCCAGAAGGCCACCATCACGCTGGAACACGGGCCCGATGGCCAGAGCGCGGTGCTGCTGCCGGTGGTGAAGCCGTGATCCGAAGCAGGCACCCCGTGCGGAAGCTTCGGCGGGGTGCCTGCCGGTGATGGAAACATCATAAGCGCTCAACAGTTTGCTTAAGAGGATAGGGCTCGCACGCTGGCAGCAGCGCGCGAGCCCTATCCTTTTCCACAAGGAGGCAAAGATGCTGCGCAAACTGACTCTGGGCGCCATGCTGCTGGCCATCGGCACGCTGGCGGCCTGTGACGATGATGGCCACCACCCCCGCTGGGACCGCGGCGGCGGCTATGACCATGGCCGCGACCATCGCGGCGATCATGACCACGATCACGATGATGACCATCACTGGGCCCCGCATTGATCACGGGACAGGAACGGGCGCCGGACTTGCGCCCTGACGCGGTCAGGCCACCCGCCTGATCCGCCCGAAGCGCGTGCCGCCCTGTGTGGCGATATCGCCCGCACGGAACCGCGCCAGCTCCTGCATCAGCGCATCGGACTGCGCGGCCAGCCCGCGCGCCGCCGCGCTGGTCTCTTCCGAGGCGGCGGCATTGCTCTGGGTGATCTGATGCATCTCGCTGACGGTGCCATTGGCCTCGCGCAGGCGCCCGGCCTGATCGTTGGTATCGCGGGCGATGCGGTTCATCACCTCGCTGATCTGGGCCACGCCCTCCGCGATGCGCAGCAGGGCCTCGCCGGTCTGGGTCACCAGAGTCACGCCCTGTGACACCTGCGAGGCCGATCCGGCGATCCGCCCCTTGATGTCACGCGCGGCATCGGCGCTGCGCTGGGCCAAAGCGCGCACCTCATTGGCGACCACGGCAAAGCCGCGCCCCGCCTCACCCGCGCGGGCCGCTTCCACGCCTGCGTTCAAGGCCAGCAAATTGGTCTGGAAGGCGATGCCGTCGATCACGCTGACGATCGCCGCGATCTCGCCCGAGGAATGTTCGATGGCGGCCATGGCCTCCACCGTGCTGGACATCACCGCGCTGGATTCCTCGGCCTGACGGCGGGTTTCGCTCACCAGCGCATTGGCCTGCGTGGCGGCATCGGCGGATTGGGCGATGGCGGTGCCGATCTGGCCCAGTGCCTGCACCGTCGCCTCGGCCTTCACCGATTGAACGGCGGCCCGGCTGGACGCATCCTGCGCCGCCTGCTGGATATCCTCGGCGCTGCGGGCCACCAGATCGGCGGTCTGCTGCACCTTGCCCATCGAAGCCGCAAAGGCATCGGCGGTGCTGTTGAAGCTCTCGCGCAGGCCCTCGTAATCGGAGCGGAAGGGGCGATCGAGGTGGCAGGTGAGGTTCCCGCGTGACAATTCGCCAAGGCCCTGACGCAGATCATCGATCACGGCAGAGGTTTCGGCCAGATTCTGGATCATCACCAGAATGGATTCCACCCCATCGAGCCATGCCGGGATCAGCGTCACCAGAATCCGCACCGGATTGCCGTGCGGATCGAGGTTGAGCCATTCGAAGCGCGAGAGGCCTTTCTCACGCGCCTCGATCTGCCGTTCGGGAACATGAACAGGGGAAGGACGGCCATCACTCTGGATAGGGGCGGAAAAATCCTCCGGCGCGCGGCCCAGAATCTCTTCGACAGTATAGCCATAGATGCTGGCGCAGGCCTGATTGCAGGCGACAAAGACACCATGCTGGATCAGCAGCAGTCCATCGGGCGACAGATCGAAGAGCGCCCTGGCCAGGCTGGTTTCGAGGGAAGGCTTTTCCTTGCGCCAGAACATGCTCGCGATCACCCGGTTGCAGACGTTGCAGACAGGGCCTGATTCTAGAACAGTCTGGTAAAGGCGAGCGCATGCCACGCCCCGGGAGAATCCATAGGGATTTGGCCAGAGGGCGCCCCGGTCAGGGCGCCTTGGCAGGCTGCGCGGGCGGCAGGGTCTGGGTGTCGAAGACCTTCTGCTGCTCGGGGCTGAGCGTGGTGTAGAAGGTCTTGAGCGCCTGCGCCTGCTTGTGCAGATCGGCCTGCTCCTGCCTCATCTCCGCTTCCATCAGATCCATGCGCTGGGGGGCGGAAATGTTGGGGAACAGGGCCGCCGCGCTGCGCCGGCGCTCCTGCGTGCGGTTGGGCGCGGAGGCCTGAGCGCGATAGGCCTCCCAGCCCAGCTCCTGCTGAGGCGTCAGATGCAGATAGTCATGCAGCTTCTGCTCGGGCGTCAGCCCGACGGTCTGGCTCCAGCCCGGGGCGGCGCTCAGCACAGCCGCCCCCAAAGCCAGAGCGATGGCACCGTTTTTGATCATCAGGCGCTTACTGGCAGGCATTGTTGGTGACCCAGTGATACTGCTTGTCCTCACCCCATTGCCAATAGCCGCAGGCCGTCGAGGGCGGTGTGGCCGGGGCCGCATTGGGTGCATAGCTATCGACCGACCCCTGAGGCACCGGCGGCGCCTGTTCCGGCGCGGGATCGTAATAATAGCCAGGATAGTCGCCATAATAGCCCGGCCAGCCCCAGAGCCAGGGATCGCTGTAGAGGCCCCAGCCCCAACCCCAGCCGGGATAGCCGCCCCAGCCATAGCCGCCGCGATAGACCACGCCGCCACGGTAGAAGCCGCCGCCGTGATAGCCACCGCCACGGTAGCCGCCGCCACCGCGAAAACCGCCACCACCGCCGACATGGCCGCCGCCGCCGAAGTGACCGCCACCGCCATGGCCACCGCCACGCTGCGCCTGAGCCGCGACCGGCGCGCAAACCAGCGCCAGCGCCGCCACCATTCCCGCGACATGACCCGCCAGAATCTTCATGGGTTCTTCCTTTCCTCAGGGCGCTGGCGGCGAGTGTCCTTGCAGAGGGTCGTCGGCGACGCTTGTTCTTTTGAAGTGTGTGTTCGGAGCCTGGGCCAACCGCCCGGTCGAGGAGAATCGACAGCGCGGCAAGAGCCAGCCCTCAGTGTTGCAAACCGAGTGTTAACCTTGGCTGACTCGGGCCCGTAAAGCGATGTAAAATCGTCTCTTCTCGGCCTTTATACGGCCAGTCGCCCACGGTGGCGGGGGGCAGGAAAAGCGGCCATGCTTAATTCCTATTTTATAACTAGGATATAAACAATTTCTACGAAGCGGGAAAGGCGCGAAGGCTCGCATAAGCAGCGCCAATATCGCATTCCCGGAGAGGAAGGCAGGGATGCCTATATGGCGCAGCATAGGGCAGCAGACCAAAAGCCTGCAAAATCCGGACCTATTGCTGAAAAAGATCTTCAAGATAGAAAATCTATCGCGTGATATCGCTGCAACAGAACGCGTGATCCACAGAAAATATCCCGACATCAACTTATGACATTCGATCATTATAAATTATAATCGGTTGGAGATCGGTCATTTCCTCCGCCTTCTCGTGCCGGAAAGCACACATGGAGGGCACGATGACCGCACATATCAGGATCAGCGCAAAACATCTCTCATCCTTGAGCACAACAGCCCTGATGCTGATGGCGCACACCGCCCTCGCAACCCCGGCTCCCGCCCCCTCGGCCCCCGCTGCCGCGCCTGCCGAAAGTGACGACACGGGATCGGCCATCATCGTCACCGGCACCCGCGCGCGCGGCATCACCCAGGCCGAAAGCCCCACCCCGATCAAGGTGCTGGACAGCAGCGCGCTGACAAAGGTCGGCCAGCCCAGCGTCACGCAGGAACTGGCGCAGCTGATCCCCTCCTTCAGCGCGCAGACCTTCGGCGGCGATGCCTCCAATCTGACGCTGAGCGCGCGGTTGCGCGGGCTCAGCCCCAATCACACGCTGGTGCTGGTCAATGGCAAGCGACGCCACGGCACCGCCAATTTCAGCATCAGCGGCGGCGCCTATGCCGGTGGCGCCGCCCCCGATCTCGACCTGATCAGCCCGGAATCGATCGACCATATCGAGGTGCTGGAACAGGGCGCCGCCGCGCAATACGGGTCCGATGCCATCGGCGGCGTGATCAACATCATCCTGAAGAACAAGAGCGAGGGCGGCACGCTGGATGGCACCGGCGGCTCCTATTACAACACCGGCGGGCTGACCGGGGCGGTGGGGCTCAATCTGGGCACCAAACTGGGCGAGAATGGCTTTCTCAACATCACCGCCTTCCACCGCTATCACGATTACAGCGTGACCAGCGGGCTGGACAAGCGCGTGGTCGATGCCAACGGCACTCTGCTCTCCTCGCTCAGCACGGCGCAAAAGGCGCTCTATGGTTCGCTGCCGGGCTATCCCAATGTCAATCCGATCACCGGTGACGCGCGGACCCATCTCACCAATCTGCAGTACAATGCCGGTTACGATCTGGGCGATGTGCAGCTTTACAGCTTCGGCAGCTATTCGCGCAAAGTGGCCAATTCGCAGCAGAATGTGCGCCTGCCCGATCGCATCATCGCCTCCTCCACGCTGGGCGTGGCGGGCACGCTGGGGTCATCCGATGCCCTGCTCTATTCCAGCACCGGCTTTATCCCGCTGATCGGCATCAAGGAGGATGACTTCTCCTTCACCGGCGGCGCCAAGGGCCAGCTTGCAGGCTTCAACTTCGATCTGAGCGGCACCTGGGGCCAGGATCACGACGATGTCTACACCCTCAATTCGGCCAATGCGCAGCTTTTCATCAACACCCACACCACGCCATCGAACTTCCATGACGGTTCGTGGCGCGCGGTGGAATGGACGCTGAATGCCGACTTCAACCGCGACATCGATCTGGGTCTGGCCAAGCCGCTGACCTTCGCTTTCGGCGCGGAGTATCGCAAGAACATCTATGCCATCACCGCGGGCGATCCGGCCTCTTACCAGCTGGGCGGCGCGCAGGCCTATCCCGGCTTCACCCCCACCGATGCGGGCGATCACAACCGCCACAACATCGCGCTCTATGCCGATATCACCGCCCATCCCACCGCGAAGTGGCTGATCGAACCGGCAGTCCGCTGGGAGCATTATTCCGACTTTGGCGACACCACCACCTGGAAGGTCACCAGCCGTTACGATGTCAGCCCGGCCTTCGGCCTGCGCGGCACGGTCAACACCGGCTTCCGCGCGCCGTCGCTGCTTGAGGAATATTACTCGGCCACCAACCTCTCGCCCACCACGGCAACGGTGGTGCTGCCCGCCAATTCGGCGGCGGCCAAATTTCTCGGCTTCCAGAATCTGAAGCCGGAGAAATCGACCAATTACAGCCTTGGGCTGGTGCTGCGCCCCGCCCCGCGCCTGACCTTCACGCTGGACGTCTATCAGATCAAGATCCGCGACCGCATCCTTGGCACCAGCACGCTGTATGGCACGGGCGGCTCGGTGAACTATCCGCTGGTCACGCAGGCGATCGCGCTCAACGGCAATCTGCTCGACCCCACGGTCAGCGTGACCGGCGTCTCCACCTACACCAATGCCGCCGACACGCGCACGCGCGGCGTGGATGTGGTGGCCAGCTACGCCAGCGATTTTCACAGTCTGGGCCATGTGACCTGGACTCTGGCGGGCACCTACAACAAGACCAGAGCGACCAAGATCTACAGCGCCAGTTCGGTGATCCCGGTCAGCAGCACCTTCAGCGCCACCGCGCAGTCGACGCTGGAAAGCAGCACCCCCACGCTCAAGGTGATCACCGGGGCCGACTGGACGCTGGGCAAGCTGGATCTCAACCTGCGCGGCACCTATTATTCGGCCACGCGCACCTATGTGACACCGGGCACCGGCCTCTATCTCCAGCGTGTGCCCAATGCCTATATCGTCGATCTGGACCTGGGCTATCAGCTGTTCAAGGGGCTGCGTCTGGCCATTGGCGCCAACAATCTCTTCAACATCAAGCCGCCCTATTCGGACCCGAACCAGACCGGCGGCAGCATCTGGCGCACGCCGATCACCACCGCGCCCTATGGCATCAACGGCGGCTATTACTACGGCAAGGTGACCGTCAACTTCTGAGCCCGCCTGCCCCAACACCTTCTGCCGATGCCGGGGGGCTTTGGCAGACTTTCGCCGGCCGGATGGCGCTCTGGAAGGCCTCCGGTCGGCGAAAGATTATCTTGAGGGGCCAAGGCCAAATCTAATTTCCTATTTAATTGATAGGAAATTAGGATATACATCACAGCCCCGGTCCCACAGGATCGGCGCTGACCGCAGGAGACAAGCCGGCCATGACCTATCGCCTGAGCATCCTGGACAAGGCCCTGATCCCCGAGGGGCTGAGCGCCCCCGCCTCTCTGGCGCAGACCGTGGAGCTGGCGGTGCTGGCCGAGAGGCTGGGCTTCCACCGCTACTGGTTTGCCGAGCATCACGGCATGGCCAATCTCGCCAGCTCCGCGCCGGAGCTGCTGGCCGCCCATGTGCTGGCCCGCACGCAGCATATCCGCGTCGGCACGGGCGGAGTGATGCTGCAGCATTACGCGCCTTTCAAGGTGGCGGAGAGCTTCAACCTGCTGGCCGCTCTGGCGCCGGGGCGCGTCGATCTGGGCGTCGGCAAGGCGCCGGGCGGGTTGCCGCATGCCACAGGCGCCCTGCGCCCCGAGCAGACCACTCCGGCTGATTTCGATGCCAGGCTGCGTGATCTCGATGGCTTCCTGACCGGCAGCCTGCCCGAGAGCCACCCCTATGCCGGCGCCATCGCCGCCCCTCAGCCGACCGAACCCGCCCGCCGCATCCTGCTGGGCGCCAGCACGCAAAGCGCCGCTCTGGCCGCCGAGCTGGACTGGGATTTCTGCTACGCCGGTCACTTCGACGGCGATCCCCAGCGCATGAAGCAGGCCTTCGACCTCTATCGCGCCGCCACAGGCCGCAGCCCGCTGCTGGCGCTGGTGGCCTTCGCCGCGCCCAGCGAGGAGGAGGCCAAGCGCCTTGTCGGCCTCTATCGCTTCCTGCGCCTGCACCTCTCGACCGGGCAGCGGGTCAATGTGCCCAATGAGGCGGTGGCGGCAGAATTCGCCCGGCAGGCGGGCGTCACCGATTACACCACGCAGGAGATCGAGCCCAACATCCTCACCGGCACCGGCGACCAGCTGCGCGCCGCGCTGGACGATCTGAGCGCGACGCTGGGCGTGGAGGACTTCGTGATCGACGCCCCCGTGGCAGACCATGCCGCGCGCCGCACCTCGCTGCAGGAGCTGGCCCGCGCGATCCTCTCCCCGGCCCAAGGACCGGAGGCACAGAGCAAAACCCTGCAACCGGCCTGACCCCATCCCCAGCTGCCAGAATGAAAGGTACGCGCATGAGCGAGAACCCCATCCCCTTCGGCATCATGCTTCACGGCCCCGGCGGGCATATGCATGCCTGGAAGCACCCCAGCAATCCCGCCGATGCCAGCGTCAACCTGCCCTTCCTCACCGGGCAGGCCCTCAAGGCCGAAGCGAACGGTATCACCTTCGCCTTCGTAGCCGACGGGCTCTACATCAATGACAAGTCGATCCCGCATTTCCTCAACCGCTTCGAGCCGATCACCGTGCTTTCGGCCCTGGCCAGCGTAACAACAAAGATCGGTCTGGCGGGCACCCTCTCCACCTCCTACAGCGATCCCTTCACGGTGGCGCGCCAGTTTGCCTCGCTGGATCTGATCAGCGGCGGGCGCGCGGGCTGGAATGTGGTGACCTCGCCGCTGGAGGGCTCGGGCCGCAATTACGGGCGGGCCCATCCCGAACACGCCCAGCGCTATCAGATCGCCGACGAATATCTCACCGTCACGCAGGGCCTTTGGGACAGCTGGGATGAAGACGCCTTCCCCCGCAACCGCGAGACCGGCGAATTCGTCGACAAGAGCCGCTTCCGCCCGATCAACCACAAGGGGCCGTTCTTTCAGGTGGAAGGGCCGCTCAACATCGGGCGTTCCCCTCAAGGCCAGCCGGTGATCTTTCAGGCGGGGTCCTCCGAAGCCGGGATCGGCCTTGCGGGCAAATTCGCCGATGCGGTCTTCACCGGCCCGGCCACCTTCGAGGAAGCCACGGCATTTCGCGCACAAGTGCGAGCCAGCGCGGTGGTGCAGGGCCGCCCGGCGGACCATGTGAAGATCTTCCCCGGCATCGCCATCGTCACCGGCGCCAGTGATGAAGAGGCCGAGCGCAAATATGACGCCATCGCCAATCTGCTGACCATCGATGATGCGCTGGACTATCTGGGCCGCTTCTTCGACCATCACGATTTCCGCGCCTATCCGCTCGATGGGCCCTTCCCCGAACTGGGGGACATCGGCGCCAACAGCTTCCGCTCCACCACCGACCGGATCAAGCAGGATGCCGCCGAAAACCAGCTGACCTTGCGTGAGGCGGCACTGAAAGCCGCCACCCCCAAGCCGCATTTTCTGGGCAGCGGCGCCAAGGTTGCCGAAGAGCTGATCCGCTGGATCGACGGCGGCGCGGCGGATGGCTTTATCCTTGGTTTCCCGGTGGCCGCACAGGGCCTGGACGACTTTATCGATTTCGTGATCCCCGAACTGGAAAAGCGCGGCCGCTATGATCGTGTGCTGCATGGCGCCACCCTGCGCGATCACCTCGGCCTGCCCTTCAAGGAGAGCCGCCACAAGGCTCCCGCCGCCACGGCCCCGGAAAGGCAATCGGCATGAGCGCCCTGCTGGACCGCCCCCGCCACACGGCGCCCGCCATCGCCGGCATCGAAGCCTTTCTCGATGACGCCATCGCCATCCGCCACGATCTGCATCACCATCCCGAACTCTCGCGGCAGGAGCATCGCACCGCCGCTCTGGTGGCGGACCGCCTGCGCGACTGGGGCTATGCCGTCACCACCGGCATCGGCGGCAATGGCGTGGTCGGCACCCTGCGCCGGGGGGATGGCGAGCGGGCGCTGGGCATCCGCGCCGATATGGACGCCCTGCCCATCACCGAAGCCTCGCAGCTCGATTTTGCCAGCAGCGCGCCCGGCGTGATGCATGCCTGCGGGCATGACGGCCACACCGCCATCCTGCTGGCCGCCGCGCGCTATCTGGCCGAAAAGGTTGATTTTTCAGGCACGCTTCACCTCATCTTCCAGCCCGCCGAGGAAATCGGCCAAGGCGCCAAGGCGATGATCGAGGATGGCCTGTTCGAACGCTTCCCTGTCGATGCGGTTTACGGATTGCACAATTGGCCGGGCCTGCCCACCGGGCGTTTCGGCTTTGTCGATGGGCCCGCCATGGCCTCGGTCGACTGGTTCGGCATCAGCATCAAGGGCAAGGGCGGGCATGGCGCCGCGCCTCAGGAAACCGTCGATCCGGTGCTGGTTGCGGCCCATCTGGTCACCGCCCTGCAGAGCATCGTGGCGCGCAATGTGGCACCGCTCGATTCCGCCGTGGTGACGGTCGGCTCGATCCATGGCGGCGATGCGGCCAATGTCATCCCCGATGCGGTGGAGCTGAAACTCACCGCCCGCTCCTTCCGGCCCGAGGTGCGCGAGGCGCTGCAACAGCGCATCCAGCATCTGGCCCACAGCATCGCCGAAAGCTTCGGCGCCACCGCGCAGGTCGAACTGCGGCGCGGCTTCCCCAGCGTGATCAACCATAAGGCCGAAACCGACTTCGCCCGCGCGGTGGCGCGCGATCTGCTGGGCGAGGAGGGCATCATCGCAGATTTCCAGCCCCGCACCGCCAGCGAGGATTTCTCCTTCATGCTTCAGGAGCGCCCCGGCGCCTTCCTCTTCGTGGGCACCGGCGAAGGCGAGCCACTGCATAGCCCGCGCTATCGCTTCAACGATGATGTCATCGCTCCGGCGGCGGCGCTCTGGGCGCGGCTGGCCGAAAGCTGGCTCGTCTGAACCGCTAACCGCCCTTCCAACCTCAAGGAGACCGGCCATGAACGCTCGCACCGCGATCATTCAGGACAATCAGCCCGATGGCGACCGGATCATCACCTCCAGCCCGCGCGATCCGCTGGCCAAACCGCTGCTGGAGGCTTTGGTGGGCGAATACACCACGCGCTATCACGATGTGATCGGGCGCGAGCCCGATGCGGCCACCCATGAGGTCTATCACCGCTATCCGCCCGAGGCCTTCGAGGCGCCGCATGGCGGCTTTATCCTGCTGCTGCGCAAGGGCGTGCCGGTGGCGGGCGGCGCCTTCATGGCCCATGCCGATCCGCAGACCACCGAGTTCAAGCGCATCTGGACCCATGCCGATCACCGCCGTCAGGGGCTGGCCAGGCGCGTGGTCGAAGCATTGGAGCAGCGCGCCGCCGCTCTGGGTTATGCGCGGGTCTATCTCACCACCGGCTTCCGCCAGCCCGAGGCCGAGGCGCTCTACAAGGGCCTTGGCTACACCGCGCTGTATGATCCGCTGGCCGACCGCGAGGCGCAATTCACCCTGCCCTTCGAAAAAGCCATCGCCGCGCGACGGGAGGCGCAATCCGCATGACCACCCTGCTGGCCGACACCGCCCCGCCCGAACTGCACATCCCGGCGGCGGCGCCGCCCCTGCCCCCTGCCAAAACCGCTCAGACACCGCCCGCGACGCAGGACTGGACCCAGCGCCGCATCATCCCCGCCCGCTATCCGGGGCGCACCGCCGCCACGGTGCTGGGAGCGCTGATCATCGTTGCCGTGGGCGTTTCGGTCTTCGGCAATCCGCGCTGGGGCTGGCCGGTCTTCGCGCAATGGTTCTTCACCGAGCCGGTGCTGGTGGGCCTTGGCCGCACGCTGTTGCTGACGGCGGTCGGCACGCTGCTGGGATCGCTGCTGGGCACGGTGCTGGCGCTGGCGCGTGTTTCGGGATCGAAGCTGCTGGCGGGCGTGTCATGGAGCTACATCTGGCTGTTCCGCTCGGTGCCGCTGATCGTGCTGCTGCTGCTGCTCAACAATCTGGGCTATCTCTATGAGACGATCAGCCTTGGCGTGCCGCTGACCAACATCAGCTTCGCCTCATGGTCCACCACCACGCTGATCGGGCCTTTTGCCGCCGCCGTGATCGGGCTCAGCCTCAATCAGGCGGCCTTTTCCTCCGAGATCATCCGGGGCGGCATCCTCTCGGTCGATCACGGTCAGCGTGAGGCCGCCGCCGCGCTGGGCCTGCCCCGCCGCCGACAGGTCTTCAACATCATCCTGCCGCAAGCGATGCGCAGCATCCTGCCCGCCGCCTTCAACGAGATCATCAACCTCGCGAAGAACACCTCGGTGGTCTATATTCTGGCTCTGCCCGAGCTGTTCTACACCGTGCAGGTGATCTATCGCCGCAATCTGGATGTGGTGCCGCTGCTGATGGTGGCGACCGTCTGGTATCTGATCATTCTGACGGCCCTGTCGGCGGTGCAGCAGCGGGTCGAGCGGCGTTTCGCGCGCGGCGCCGGTGCCGAAGGCAAGAGCCGTTCGCGCAGCATTGTGCAGCATGCCAAGGCCAGCGCCGCGCCCCTGTCATGGCCCTTCGCGCGCGGTGGCGCGGTCGACATCGAGCATGTCTCGAAAAGCTTTGGCGAGGTGCAGGTGCTGCATGATGTCTCGCTCAGCCTGCCCTCGGGCAGTGTGACAGCGATCATCGGCCAGTCGGGCTCGGGCAAGAGCACCTTGCTGCGGCTGATCAACCATCTCGAACGCGTCGATGGTGGCCTCATCACCATCGATGGCGATCTGATCGGCTATCGCGCGCAGGGCGATCTTCTGCATGAGTTAAAGGAACCCGATGTGCTGCGCCGCCGCACCGGCGTGGGCATGGTGTTCCAGAGCTTCAACCTGTTCAAACATCTGACCGTGCTGGAGAACATCGCCGCTGCCCCGGTCTGGGTGCGCGGCATCCCCCGCGCGCAGGCCGAGGCGCAGGCGCGCGAGCTGCTCGCCCGCGTCGGCCTCTCGGACAAGGCCGAGGCCTATCCGCGCCAGCTTTCCGGCGGGCAACAGCAGCGCGTGGCGATTGCCCGCGCTCTGGCCCTGCGGCCCAAGGTGCTGCTCTTCGATGAGCCAACCTCCGCCCTCGATCCCGAACTGGTGGGCGAGGTGCTGGATGTCATCAAGGAGCTGGCGCGTTCGGGGACCACGCTGCTGATCGTCACCCATGAGATGGGCTTTGCCCGCGAGGTGGCCGATACGGTGGTCTTCATGGATCAGGGCCGCATCGTCGAGGCCGGCCCGCCCGAGCAGATCTTCACCCATCCCCGTCAGCCGCGCACGGCCGAATTCCTCTCCAAGGTGCTTTGAATGAAACCTCGCTTTGCCGCGCTGCTGCTATCACTGTCGCTTGCCGCCTGTTCGCCGCCCAAGGAGAAGGCGGGGCCGGAAACCCTGCCCCGCATCCGCACCGAAAAGGTGGAGGCCGCGGCAAAACTGTTGCCCGGGGATCTGCATCTGGCGCAGCCCGGCACGCTCTCCATTGCCATGACGGTGCAGACCCTGCCTCTGGCCGATTACGCCCATGACAATGAACGCGAGGTCGTCGGGCTGGAGCCCAGCATCGCGCAACTGATCGCTGACAGTCTGGGGCTGAAGCTGAAGATCGTGCCCATTGCCTGGGCGGACTGGCCGCTGGGGCTGAGTTCGGGGAAGTATGATGCCGTCATGTCCAATGTGACGGTGACCGAAGAGCGCAAGGCGAAGTATGATTTCTCGACCTATCGCGATGACAAGCTGGGCATCTACACCCGCAGCGAAGGCCCGATCAAAAGCGTGACCAGGCCCGAAGACATCGCCGGGCTGAAGGTGGCGGTGGGGGCCAGCACCAACCAGTCACAGATCCTCGACCGCTGGAATGCGCAGAATGTCAAAGCCGGACGTAAAGCGGCCACCCCGCTCTATTTCGATGATAGCGGGATTTCGCGGCTGGCGGTGCTGTCGGGGCAGGCCGATGTGTCCTTCGGGCCCAACGCCATCTCGGCCTATGAGGCGCGCGACGGCAAGACCCGCAAGGTGGGCGAATTCGCCGGGGGCTGGCCGCTGACGGCCTATATCGCGGTGACCACGCGCAAGGGATCGGGGCTGGCTCAGGCGATCACCAGCGCGCTCAACGCCCAGATCGACAATGGCCATTACGGCGAGCTGCTGGCCCGCTGGAACCTCAGTTCCGAAGCCATCAAGCGGTCTGAAACCAACCCGCCGGGCCTGCCCAGAAGCTGAGCGGAGTCCTTCGAAACTCTTCAGGTAAACTTTACAGTTTACCTGAAGATATGCTATGGCGCGGGCATGAGTTCCGATACGCCCCCCTTTGCCTCCGCTCTGGCCCATGATCTGCGCGCCAATTTTCGCGCGCTGAAACGCCGCTTTCGCGAGCAGGCGCCTGCGGGCGAACTGACCCCGGCGCAGATCGCCGTCGTCAACCGACTCGAAAGCGGCCCCAGCACCGCATCGGCCCTCGCCCGGGCCGAGGGGATGCGCCCGCAATCGATGGGGCCAATCATCGCCGCGCTCGATGCCGCCGGGGTCATTCAGGGCCAGCCCGACCCCGCCGATGGGCGCCAGACCCTGCTTTCGCTGACCCTGACCTATCGCGAACAGCTCAACGCCAGACGCGAGGCAAGGCAGGACTGGCTGGAACGCACCATCGCCACCCGCCTCACCCCCGAAGAGCAGCAGGTGCTGGCCCGGGCCAACGCCCTGCTACGCCGGATCGTCGAGCCATGAGCACGCTGGCGGCCCCGTCAGGCGGACTGTTCCGCTCGCTGCGCAACGGCAATTACCGGCTGTGGACGATGGGCGCCTTTGTCTCGAACATCGGCACATGGGTGCAGCGCACCGCGCAGGACTGGCTGGTGCTGACCATGCTCACGCATCACAGCGCCTCGGCGGTGGGCATTGTGATGGCGCTGCAGTTCGGCCCCCAGATGCTGCTGCTGCCATGGACAGGCGTGGCCGCCGACCGTTTCGACCAGCGCCGCCTGCTGATGGTGACTCAGGCCATCAGCGGCGCGCTGGCGCTGGGCCTTGGCGTGCTGACGCTGACCGGGCTGGTCAGCCTGTGGCAGGTCTATGTCTTTGCTTTCCTGTTCGGCTGCGCCTCGGCCTTTGACGCGCCGGTGCGCCAGACCTTCGTGGGCCAGCTGGTGGGCGATGCGGATCTGCCCAATGCGGTGGCGCTCAACTCCACCAGCTTCAACAGCGCGCGGATGATCGGCCCGGCGGTGGCAGGGCTGATCATCGCGGCGGCGGGCATCGGCTGGTCCTTCGTGATCAACGGCATCTCCTTCTTCGCGGTGATGCTGGCCATGCTGGCGATGAACAGGAAGGAATTGCGCAACCCGCCCCGCTCCAGACGCGGCACGGGCGGCTTTGTGGAAGGGCTGCGCTATGTCCGCGCCCGGCCCGATCTGATCGCGATCCTGGCCATGCTGTTCCTGATCGGCACCTTCGGGCTGAACTTTCCGATCTTCATCTCGACCATGGCCGTCGGCGTGTTCCATGCCGATGCGCGCGCCTATGGCCTGCTCTCCTCGATGATGGCGGTGGGCACGGTGACGGGGGCACTGTTCAACGCGCAGCAGGACAAGCCGCGCTTCAAGATGCTGATCGCCAGCAGCGCGCTGTTCGGTCTGGGCTGCACGCTGGCCGCGCTGGCGCCGAGCTATTGGTGGTTTGGCGCGGCGCTGCTGGTCACGGGCATCGCCTCGCTGACCTTTACCAATGCCACCAACAGCCTGATGCAGATCTCCACAGAGCCTGCGATGCGCGGGCGGGTGATGGCGCTGCGCGTGGGCATCGCGCTGGGCGGCACGCCGCTGGGCGCACCCGTGGTGGGCTTTGTGGCCGACCACGCCGGGCCGCGCTGGGCGCTGGGCGTGGCGGCGGCGGCGGGTGTCGCCTCGGTGCTGGTGGGCTGGCGGGCGCTGAAGTGGATCGCACCGGGCGCACGGGGTTAGCGGCCTGCTCTTTGTTGCGGCACAGGGCTGCAGCATGGCCGCCTTTGGGATCGTTCAGCTCATGCCCTGCAGATGGTCTGTTGCGGCCTCAAGACCCTCCGCAGAATCCTGATCCAACCCGACCAGAGCGCCGCGCAAATCCTCGACATAGCGTTTAAATCCCTGTTCCGCCTCGGCCTGAGAGGGCAGGCGCAGCAGGTGACTGGGGTGGACCGTCAACCGGCAGGGCGTGCCATCGGCCAGCATCAGCCCCTGTCCCGCCTCCTGCCCAATGGAGATGTTTTGGCCGGTCAGGGCGCGCAGGGCCGTCTTGCCCATGGCGAGGACCAGACGGGGGCGCAGAATCGCCCGCTCCTGATCGAGCCACCAGCGACAGGCATCGATCTCACCGACATTGGGCCGGGCATGCAGGCGGTGCTTGCCGCGCTGCTCGAATTTGAAATGCTTGACCGCATTGGTGACATAAAGCCTGTCGCGCGGCACCCCCGCCTGCGCCAGAGCGCGATCGAACAGCGCCCCCGCCGGGCCGATGAAGGGCCGCCCCGCAAGGTCCTCCTGATCGCCCGGCTGTTCGCCCACCACCATGATGGCGGCATCCTCCGGGCCTTCGCCAAAGACGGTCTGGGTGGCCTGGCTGCACAAGCCGCAGCGCTGGCATTCGGCAGCTTCCTCACGCAGCAGGCGCAGCGCCGCCCCGCGATCCTGAGGCGGAGCATGACGCGTCACGCGTGGCACTTGCGGGGCCTGAGCGATCATCGCCAGTTCGCGCCTTCGCGCGTCAGCAATCAGCCCGGGCACCAGCGCGGTTTCGGGCATGTTCTTCCAGTATTTGCGCGGCATTTCCTTCAGCATCGCCCCGGTCATCAGCCGCGCGGGATTGAAGATGGCGCTGTAATAGGTCTGCCATGCCGCCTCGACCGGATCGCCTTTGGGCGCCTCCTCGCGCCGGGCGGGCGGGCCTTCGGTGAGGGTCTCGCCATCCCAGTGCAGCGTGCCTTGCGGGGTCAGGATCGACCAGCGCATGGCGGCGAAACGGTCCACAAAGAAACCGGCGTTGGCGCGCAGGATATGATGCTCCGGCTCATACCAGGCGATGAAGCGGGGCTGGCCGCCCTCCTCCACCTCGCGGAAGCGCAGGAAGGCATGCATCTTGTGGATATCGCGCCGCACGGTGCTAGCCATCGTTTCCACGCGGCGCAGCAGGGGATCGGCGCGGTCGCCCAGCAGCGCGGGGTTGGCCGCCACCTTCAGCAGCAGCGCATAGAGCAGCGCGAAACGCTGCGGATCGCTGTGCAGCAAAGCCTGCTCGGCCAGCGTGACAAAGGGTTTGGGTACGGTGAACGGTCTGCCCCGAGCGGGCGGCAGAGCCTGAGCCTCAACCCCGAACAAATCGCCGGGAGCATCGCCCACCTGCCAGACCACCGCCTCGGGCGGCACGCCCGCCTGCGCCAGTCGCCGCGCCTGCGTGCGCCAGCCCTCAAAATCATCGGGCGCGTCGAGGCAGACGCGATGCATCAGGCGGCGAAGAGTTCAAGCTGAGCGGGCTTGGGCGCCAGCATGCTGCGCAGATCGCTGCGGTCGGTCAGCGCCACGGGCCGCCAGTCCGCGGTGACGATAAAAGGCCGCAGCTTGCGCAGCGAGACCGTCATCCGCGCCACATCCTCCAGCCGCAATTGCCGCAACCGCCGCGCCGAGAGGATGGCGTCCACCGCCCTCACCCCCAGTCCGGGAATGCGCAGCAGCAACTCACGCGGGGCGCGGTTGAGGTCGACCGGGAAGCTCTCGCGGAAGCGCAGCGCCCAAGCCAGCTTGGGATCGATATCCAGCGGCAGCATCCCCGTCGCCGGATCGGCGGCAGCACCCACCTCCTGCGGCGAGAAGCCATAATAACGCAGCAGCCAGTCGGACTGATAAAGCCGATGCTCACGCATCAGCGGCGGGCGGCGCAAGGGCAGCACCGCGCTGGCATCGGGGATCGGGCTGAAGGCGGAATAATAGACGCGGCGCAGATCGAACCGCTCATAAAGCGTGGAGGCGCGTGCCACGATCTCGCGGTCGGTGGCGGCATCAGCGCCCACGATCATCTGCGTCGATTGCCCGGCGGGTGCGAAATCGGGCGCCGAGCGATAGCGCCGCCGCGCATCATGGCCATCGGCGATGGCCCCGCGCATCGCCCCCATCGCGCCCTCGATGCGGTCCTGCGACTTGTCCGGCGCGAGGCGGCGCAGCCCGCTCACCGTGGGCAATTCGACATTGATCGAGACGCGGTCGGCATGGCGCCCCGCCGCCTCGATCAGCGCGGGATCGGCGTCAGGAATGGTTTTGAGGTGAATATAGCCGCGAAAATCATGGTCTTCCCGCAAGGCACGGGCCACCTCGACGATCTGCTCCATCGTGTAATCGGGCGAATGGATGATGCCGGAGGAGAGAAACAGCCCCTCGATGCAATTGCGGCGATAGAAGTCCAGCGTCAGCTTCACCACCTCCGCCGCCGTGAAGCGCGCGCGGCGCACATTGGAGGAGGCGCGGTTGATGCAGTAATGGCAGTCGAAGATGCAGCTGTTGGTCAGCAGCAGCTTGAGCAGGCTGATGCAGCGCCCATCCGGCGCATAGGCGTGGCAGATGCCCATCCCGCCCGAGGTCGATCCCAACCCCTTGCCATCGCGCGAATCCCGCTTCTTGCCGCCTGACGACGCGCAGGAGGCATCATATTTCGCGGCATCGGCCAGAATGGCCAGCTTATCGGTGAGGGAGAGTGAGGACATGAGGCCTGATCCGGGCGCTCAACCAGCGGCGCCGTCAGACTCTAAAATGGCGCGAAGGCCATTCCCTGTCCATCAAAATGTTCTTGATACGTTCTTATTGTGCGTCGCGCTGATTGTTCAGCCCCGTGACGCAAGCATCACGCCCCGCCCCGTGAAGGGCGAGGCGTGAAGAAGGATCAGCCGTTCAGCTTGTCCTTCACGGCCTTGGCAGGCGTGAAGGTCAGCTTCTTGGCAGCCGCGATGGTCATGGCAGCGCCCGTGGCGGGGTTGCGGCCTTCGCGCTCGGCGGTTTCCTTGACCTTGAACTTGCCGAAGCCGTTCAGGCTGATTTCCTCACCGGCAGCGGCAGCGTCGGCAATGGCAGCGAAAACCGAGTCCACCAGCTTGCGGGCGTCGGCCTTGGTCGTGCCGTGGTCGGCGGCCAGCTTGTCGGCGAGATCACTGTTGTTCATGCATCGTCTCCTTGGGACGGTTGAAAAGCGCGACCGGATTAGCGCCCAGAATCAGGCTCGTCATCCCCTGATCGCGCAAAACTCCCCATTTTAGCGTGATTTCATGGCGTCAGATCGCCTTGACAGTGGGTAATTCGCCCTCGCCTGCCTTTTATGAACGGTTTTTAGGGATTTCCCGGGCCCGCATGGCCCGTCAGGCGAATCTATCCTGATGGGTACTTCGCACCGCTTCGGCCCAGTCCGCCGAGGCGCACAGCGTGGCCACGCGGGTCATATCCCAATGGGTCAGCGCCTCCACCACCTGAGGCGCCGCCATGGGCCGCCCCAGCAAAAACCCCTGCCCGATGTCGCAGCCCTTGGCCGCCAGATGGGAGAGCTGTTCGGCGGTTTCGATCCCCTCGGCCACGGTACGGATGCCCAGATTGCGACCCAGATCGATCACCGCGCCGACGATGGCGGCATCCTCGGTTTCCACCATGCCCAGCCGCTCCACGAAGGAGCGGTCGATCTTGAGCGAGTCCACCGGGAACTGCTTCAGATGCGTCAGCGAGGCATAACCCGTCCCGAAATCATCGAGCGCAATCGACACGCCCGCGCGTGACAAGGTGCCCAGCGCCGAACTGACATTCTCCACCAGCTGGCCGAGGAAGACCGTTTCGGTCACCTCCAGCTCGATGCTTGAGGGCGGCAGGCCCGCGCGGCGCAGGCGGCCCAGAATGCGCTCGGCGAAATCGCCGCGCATGAAATCACCCGCCGAGCCGTTCACCGCCACGCTGTGAAAGGCGATGCCTCGGCGCTGCCAGCTGGCCATATCGGCCACCACGCGGTCCAGCATGCGGTCGGTCAGCTGCACCGCAAGGCCCGGATCGTCAAAAGCGGCCTGAATGCCGCCGGGCGATTGCAGCCCCCGCGCATGCCAGCGCAGCAAGGCCTCGAAGCCGACACAGGCGCCGGTGCTCAGGCTGACCTTGGGCTGGTAGAACGGCACGATGCCATCCTCGCGCAGGGTGGTGCGCGCATCGGCCAGCATCTGGCTGCGGCGCGCGGCGGCCTTGCGCAAGGTGCCGCTGAACAGGCGCAGCTGCCCCAGCCCCTCGTTCTTGGCGGCATAGAGGGCCAGATCGGCGCTCTTGTGCAGCTCCTCGGGGGACTCGCCATCATCGAAGGCCACCGCCGAGCCGATGCTCAGGCTCACATCGATCTGCCGCCCCTCATAGACCATCGGCCCGGCCACCCGCGCCGCCAGCCTTTCGGCAATGCGGGTGCGCGCCTCGGGGCTGGGCAGATCGGGCAGGATGATGGCGAATTCATCGCCCCCCAGCCGCGCCACCGTGGCCGAAAAAGGCGCATAGCGCGTCAGCCGCGCCGCCACCTCGCGCAGCAGACCGTCGCCCGCATCATGGCCCAGACTGTCATTCACCGCCTTGAAGCGGTCGACATCCAGCACGATCAGCCCGACATGTCGCCGGTTGAGCCGTGCCTCGGCCAGCGCCCTGTCCAGACTTTCGGCGAAAAGCACGCGGTTGGGCAATTGGGTCAGCGGATCGTGATGGGCGGCCCAGCGCAGCCGGTCCTCATCGCGCTTGCGCGCGGTCACATCCTGAAGCGTGCCGATCAGGCGGATGGCATCGCCCAGCCTGTCACGCACCACATGCCCGCGCGCGATCAGATTGAGATAGGTGCGGTCGGCAGCCTGAAAGCGGAACTCCTGCCGCCAGTGCAACAGCGCTTCCTCACTGGGCACGGGATGCGAGATGCGGCGCAGTCGGGCCAGCACCATCGGGCGGTCATCCGGGTGGATGCGCTTGATCCACCAGCGGCGCGAGGTGCCGCCCACGATCACATCATGGCCGAAGATCGTCGCGGTGGCGCCGCCCCAGTCGATATGGTCGCGGTCGAGCGCGATATCCATGATGATGTCATTGGAGGCCAACGAGGCGAGGCGATAGCGTTCCTCACTGTCCTGCAGGGCCTTTTCGGCCAGCACCTGCTCCTCGATATCGTCAAGGCTGCCGTACCAGCAGAGAATCCTGCCCGAGGAATCATGGCGGGGGAAAGCACGCGCGCGATACCAGCGCCAGCCGCCATCCCATTGGCGCAGGCGATAGCGCACATCGGCGTGGCTGCCGTCACCCGAGGTCAGAGCATGGGTCCACACCTGCTGGACGGCGGGCAGATCCTCGGGATGGAGCGCGCTGGCCCAGCCGATGCCCAGCGCATCCTGAACCGGCATGCCGGTGATCGCCGACCAGCGCGGGCTCAGTTCGGTAAGGCGCCCCTCGGGGTCGGCCAGCCAGGGGATCTGCGGGTTGAGATCGACCGAATGGCGATAATGCTCCTGGCTCTGTTCCAGCGCGACGATCAGCGAGCCCATCTCGGTTCGCGACTGCAGCAGCTCCTTGAAGGCGGAATAGCTGTTCGCCAGCGTCTTGAGCAGGATGCCGGCGGCCAGAATGAAGGTCCAGCCGATGCCCATGGCGTACCAGTCATGCGAGAGCAGCAGGCGGATGGTGATCGGCAAGGCGCCGCACAGCAGCACCAGCCAGCCCGCCAGCGGCAGGGCCTGAAGACAATAGCAGGCGCAGATGGCCCCCACGAAGACGTAGAGCGCAATGGCCGTGCTGCGCACCGCGGGTGCCTCTTGCAGCAGCAGCAGGCCCCAGCCGCCGAAGGCCGCGCTGAGCGCCGCCCCTGCCACGGTGGTGCTATAAAGATAGCGGCGGATCTGCGCCGGGCCGGGCTGCCTGCGCCGACGCGCCAGCCAGACGCCGATGCGCGCCAGAATGACCGTGCAGAGCAGCGCGGGCACGCCAAGGCCGGACAGCTTGGGCACCTCGCCATAGGTGGCCGCCGCCAGAAAGCAGGCATTGACCAGCATCAGCACATACATCAACGGAATCTGGGCGCGCAGATGGGCGTATTGCTCCTTGAGCATCGCATCCGGGCTTCTGGAAATCTGCTGAAACAGGCTGGCAAGCATCGGCAATCATCGCGGCAAGATCCTGCGATGATCCATGGCCGTTCGCGGTTAAGATCGCCTTGCGGGCAACTAGGCGGTTTAAGGGAATTGCGCGAGGGTCATTCTTGATCAAGGTTAACCAAGCCAGAGTTTTTCTCTCAAAAACAACGCCTTTTTATAAAAGGCCAATCATGGAAAAATACAGCGCATCGCCTGTTGTTTTCGTGTTTTTCCGGAAGGCCCCCTGAGCCGGCTCCCAAGGGCAGGCCTATGCCCCTTGCGATGATTCTGGCCCATGCGATCTTGCACAAAGAGCCACTTCGCGCCCATGAGCACGAAATTCAGGCTGAATGGCCGATGGAACGGCAGCGCAATGGCATGCTCTGCCCTATGACACAGATGTTTCCGCGCAGAGCATGCGCCAAGGCTGGAGCCCCCTTGATGACCGACGATCTGAGCGACATTCCCCGCCACTTCATCGAGGAGTTCAAGAAGGTCGGCCCGGAATATATGGCCTGGCAGATGCGCACCGGCGGCGTGACCGGCCCACGCCTGACCTATGCCGGGCGCTGGCTGGCCCATCTGGAAGTGACCGCCAAGCAGGCGCGCAAACGCCATGAAAGCCGGATGTTTGCTCTGGCTGTGGCCACGGCCATTCTGGCGCTGATCGCCGCGCTGGAAGGCGGGGTGCAACTGGCCATGACTCTGGGCGAAACCCCCGCGGCACACGCCCCGCGCTGATCCTATTTCCCCGGCATCGCCTTCATCTGCATCGCCGTCATCTGCATGACCATGGCATCGGCCTGCGCCGCGCCGGCCAGAAAGTCCTTCCGGCTGACCTGCAGAGCATTGCAGCCCGCGAACAATGTGGTGTTGGCCTCATCCTGCGCGGGCTGGCCATGCGCCAGCGCCATCATCGCTCGATCGGTATCGGCAAAGACACCCAGCATCGGCCCCCGCTCGGGATCGAGGAAACGGGCGTATTGTTCGGTCGCCTTGACCGGCACGCGCTCCATCTTCTGTTGCCGGACCAGAGCCAGCGCCTGAGCGCGCGGCAGTTCGATCACCAGCCAGTTGTCCATCAGCGAGATCGTATCGATGCTGGTGCCAAAGACGGTGACCGGATGCTCAAGGCGATAGGTCCACAGGCCCGCCATGCCTTCATGGCCATTGTGCCGCACCAGTGTCGCCCAGAAAGGGGGATGATCGACGAACAGCGCCTCGGCATAGGCGGCGGCATCCTCGGGCGAGGCGCGGCATTCGATCGCCTGCCCCAGCCCTTCCGGCGTGAGCGGTCCGGCCTGCACCGTCGCCAGCAGCGGGCCGCCCGCTCCCAGAGCGCAAGCGGTGATCAAGCCTGCCGTCATCCATCGCGCCAAACGCCGCACCCTGCTTCTCCCGCTGCCGGATCAGAGAGCGACCCTAGGCCTTCGCGCCGCGCCAGGCCACCGGCTTCATCGCGAAATTCGCTTGTTTTCCATAGCTATCAATGGCGCGAGGCGCGCGAGGCCTTCACCAGCGCATAGACACTGCCACCGCCAATCACCGAGGCCAGCGCAAAGCCGATCACCGCCCCCCAGATGGCCCAGACCAGCCCATGCAGGACCCCGCCGATAAACATGCCGATCAAGGGCAGGACGATAAAAAACAGGCAACCGATCGCGAACACGGGACGTCTCCACTTGCCCCCAACGCCCTTTACGCCAATGCCCCGCCGATCGGAATATCCACCTAAGGCCTAGGCGCTTCAGGCGATGCCCTTCATCTTGCGAAAGGCATCGAAACGGTCGAGAAAACGGTCGATATCGGCCTTCTCCAGATAATAGGGCGTGGAGAGGCGAATGCGGCTGGGCGCCCCGCCGCGCACACGGATGCGATGGTTGGCCCACATCCAGTCCATCAGCTCATGCATCTGCACCGGCGCCATATCCACCGTGGCGATGGCACAGCGCATGGCGGGATCGGGCGAGGTCAGATCCTTCGATCCGCGTTTCATCATCTCGCTATGCAGGTAATCGGCGAGGACGCGATGGCGCTTCTCGATGCGCTCGATGCCGATGGAGTTGGCCAGCTTGATGGCGGCGAGCAGCCCCATCATCGCCGGAATGTTCGAGGAGCCGATCTGCGAATAACGGTCCACATCGCGCGCCGGAGCATCCCAGCCGCCGGTCACGGTGGTGGGCCACAACCGCTCCATCACGCCCTTGTCGCGCACGAAGAGAAAGCCCGTGCCCTTGGTGGCGAACAGCCATTTATGCATCGATCCGGTGTAGATATCGCAGCCGATCTCATTGAGATCGACCTTGAGCATCCCCGCCGCATGCGCCCCGTCGAACGCCGAGATGATCCCCTTGGAGCGCGCCAGCGCAGCGATCTCCTTGGCCGGCAGGATCAGCCCGCTGTTGGTGGAGATATGGCTGACGAAGATGATCCGCGTCTTGGGCGTGATGGCGTCATTGATGCGATTGAGAATATCGGCAGGCGTCAGCGCGGGCTTGGGCAGATTGAACTTTTTCACGACGATGCCATAGCGCTTGGCGCGCAGCATCCAGGGCTGCTCGCCGCTGCCATGCTCTTCGTCGGAGATCAGCACCTCATCGCCCGGCTTCATGTCAAAACCGCCTGCCACCACATTGTTCGCCTCTGTGGCATTGCGCAAAACCGCCATCTGATCGACCCGCGCGCCCATCAGTTGCGCGAAGGGGGCGCGGAATTCGGTCCATGGGCCATAGCCCCAGATCGGATAGCCCTCGGGCTCGGGCTGCATCATCTGCTCGGTCAGTTCGTAGGAGTCATAGATCGCCTTCAACACCGGGCGCGGCGAGGATCCCACCGTGCCATTGTTGAGATTGACCACGCCTGCCGGAATCAGGAACTGCTTGCGCAGCGTGGCCCAATAGGCGTCCTCATTGCGGGCATAGAGGTCATCCCCCGGCAGCGGCACCTCGGCCAAGGCGGCGGCGGGCAAAGCCGAGGCAGCCCCGGCAAACAGGCTGTTGGCAAGCATCGAACGGCGATCGAACATGAACACCTCTCTGGCACGGGGAAGGCTGAAGCCACGGCGAGACGCGCCGTGAACCCCAGCGCTGCCCCGGCCCGAGTTGGAACCATCGCGCGCACGCCGTAAATTGGTGAAATGACGAAGGCCGGTCGGTTACCGATAGGTCTTCGCCAGGATCACCAGCGTCGGATCGCCCTCGAAGGGATAGGGGGTGAAGCCCTTCTCGCGCTCCAGCTCGATAGCGGCGCGGTTCTCGCGGCTTTCGATCGAGATCACCCGGCGCACGCCCCGGCGTTGCGCCTCCTGCGCCAGCAGATCGACCAGCGCCCAGCCGATGCCATGCGCCCGGTAATCCTCGCGCACCGAAACGGCGATCTCGGCAGTGTCCAGCGCCCCGTCGCAGGCCAGCAGCGCCGAGGCGATCAGATCGCCATAGGTTGGCTCGAAGACCAGAAAGCTTTCGGTGCGGAAATGGTCGGGATGCAGCAGCAGATCGAGCTGATCACGGCTGACCTGCGAGCAGGCGGCCAGAAAGCGGAAACGGCGATCCTCTTCGCTGACTTGCGCGAAGAATTGCGCCAGCGCCGGGCCGTCATGCTCGGTGGCGGGCACCACCTCCAGCCGCAAGCCGCAGCGCGTGGTGAGAATGCGAGTCGTCTCGCCAGCGAGACGATCAGCAGGGGCGAGGATGGCGGTGTCAGTCATGATGCGGACTCCTTATCGGCAGGCCCGCTATGCGCCGAGTCCCCGCCGAACTCCTTGATCCCGGGCAAATTGGCGCCCCTTCGACCAAAGTCTGTGCGACGTCATCAGGACCACACAGCGCTTGCCCGCCACGGGGGGAAGGTCCATCTTGGCACTCTGGCGAAAGTGCCTGCCCGAAGCCGGAGCAAATTCCTGTGACGATGACGATCCTGATTGCCGACGACCATCCGCTGTTCCGCCAGGCGCTGACGCTGGCGGCCAGCCGCGTGGTGCCCGGCGCGCGCATCGTCGAGGCCGGGACGCTGGCCGCCGCCGCCCGCGCGGCGCAAGAGGCACAGGATCTGAAACTCATCATGCTGGACCTGAAAATGCCCGGCGCGGTGGGCTATTCGGGCATCGCCCTGCTCCATGCCGAAAGGCCCGAGGTGCCGATCCTGGTGATCTCCAGCGCGGAAGGGCAAGCCGCCGCCGATGAGGCGCGGGCCTTTGGCGCCATGGCTTTCCTGTCGAAGCACGCCGATCTCGATCAGATCGAAAGCACCATCACCCGCATTCTGGGCGGCCAGACCGTACCAACCGCCGCGCGTTCCGGCGAAAGTATGCCTGCCGGCGATATCGAGAACATCCGTCGCGAGGTCGCCGGCCTCACCCCCACGCAGCTCAAGGTGCTGCTGGCGGTGCTGGATGGCCAGCTCAATAAGCAGATCGCCTTTCAGCTGGGCATCACCGAAAGCACGGTGAAAGCGCATATGACCGCGATCATGCGCAAGCTGGATGTGCGCAACCGCACGCAGGCGGCGCTGGTGGCGCGTTCGCTAGGGCTCGATCTCGCTCACTGATCGAGCAGCCTGCGAAAAAGTGGGCACCGGTTTTTCGCAAAAACGGTGCGACACCACATTCAGGAATCGAGAGCGGGCAAGGTCCAGACTGCCCCCACCTGCCCCAGAAACTGCTCGATCACCTCGGGCGCGATGGGCTTGGCATGCATTTCCACGCCCATGCCCGCCGCCAGCTCGCTGATCCATGCGCCGCTTTCCGCTGTAATCAGCATGGCGGGCAGATCAGGCTGAATGGCGCGCAGACGCTTGACGACGCTGAGCCCATCCTCGCCATGCTCCAGCCGGTAATCGACCAGCACAGCATCCACCTGCGCGGCATGCGGCAAGGCCTCGGCGCCATTGGCCGCACCGATGGGGCGGTGCCCCATACTCAGCAGCAACGCCACACTAGCCTCCACCGTGCGGGCATCATCATCCACCACCAGCACGCGCAACCGGCGCTGACGCAGATCGGGGGCCACCGCACCCGCCGTCACCGCAACAGGCGCCGCCACCGGAGCCGCGCCATCTCCCGCCGCCAGCCACAGGCTGAAACGACTGCCCCGCCCGGGCCGTGATGACACCTCGATCCGCGCATCCAGCAGACGCGCAATACGCTCGGAAAGCGAGAGCCCCAGCCCCAGCCCCTCGGCCTCGACATCGCCCAGCCGGGTGAATTCACCAAAAATCGAGTCCACCTTGTCAGCCGGAATGCCCACGCCGGTGTCCACCACATCGACGCGCAGCCACGCCCGGCCATCCTCGGCCCGGCGGCGGCGCACGCCGATCACCACCCCGCCCCGCTCGGTGTAACGCACGGCATTGGCGAGGAAATTCTGGAGCAGCGAACGCAGCAGGCCCGGATCGCTCACCACATCGAGGCCCTCTGCCGCCAGCGGGGCCAGCCGCAAGGTCAGCCCCTTGCCCTCGGCCATGGGGCGGAAGCCGTCGACCAGCCCGGCAAGGAAGGGTTGCAGCGCCAAGGGTTCCGGGCTGGGCGTCACCCCGCCCGCATCCAGCTTGCTGATGTCCAGCAGGGCGCGCAGCAGCACCTCCGCCGCCGTGATCGCGGAATCGACCCGCCCTACAAGCAGCTTGGCATGATCATCCACATCGCGCGCCAGGGCCGCCGTGAACAGCCGCGCGGCATGCAAAGGCTGCAACAGATCATGGCTGGCGGCAGCCAGAAAGCGCGTCTTGTCCGCCGTGGCGCGGGCCAGTTGCCGGTTGGCCTGCGAGAGTTCCTCGGTGCGGGCGCTCACCCGGCTTTCCATCTGGGCCAGCGCCTGACGCAATTCGGCTCGCGCATTGGCCTCGCCGGTGATGTCGGTGAAGCTGGTGACATAGCCGCCGCCCGGCATCGGCCCACCCGCGATCTTGAGCACACGCCCGTCGCGACGATAGCGCTCGCCCTCATAGAAGCCGCTCTGCTTCATCTGGGCGATGCGGCGGGCGACCTGCTCCTCCGGATTGCCCGGGCCAAGCTCGCCGCGATTGACGTTGTAGCGGATCAGCTTTTCCACCGGCGTGCCGACCTGCAGCATGCCCGGCGGATAGTTGAAGAAGCTCTCATACCGCGAATTCCACGCGATGAGGTTGAGATCCTCATCGACCACCCGGATACCCGCATCGATGTTCTCGAAGGTGGCGGTCAGCAGCGGACGGGTGAAGCCCAGCGCATGGCCGCGCTCATCGAGCAGATGCGTGACCTCGCCCAAAGTCATCCGCCCACCCGCCAGCGCAGAAGCCACCAGCGAACGCGCCGCCGATGTGCCCACCACCGCGCCGATCAGCTGCCGCGCACGCTGGGCAGAACGGCGGTCGATGGGGTCGCCATGATAGGGCTCGGGGAATTCGCGCAGGGCCTTTTCCTGCCCGACAAAGCTGGCGACCAGATCTTTCAGCTGCCCCAGATCGGCAATGCTGTCATGCCAGCGCATCAGCGCGGGCAGCGGCGCGCTGCGCACCTTGCGCGCGGCGATCACCGCATAGGTCAGCAGGTTGAGGCCAAGGCTCCACACCACGCCATGCACCAGCGGGCTGGCATGGCCAAGGCCCAGCAGGCGCAGCGGATCGAATGGCCCGGTGGCCAGCGCCTGACGCCAGCCTTCGGGCAGGATCGGCGGCAGCGCCAGCGTGTAGAGCCAGAGCAGCAGGCCCACGCTCAGGCTGGCGCGGGCGGCCAACGGGTCGCGCCGACGCCCGGTGGCGGCCATCGCCAGATGCGGCGTGAATTGCGCCATGGCGGCAAAGGCCACCAGCCCGATGGAGGCCAGCGAATCCTGAGGCCGCACCAGCAGCGCCCAGGCCAGCGCCAGCATCACCACACCAAAGATCGACAGGCGCCGCACCAGCAGCATGCGCCGCCCCAGGGCTCCGGCGGCCAGCGGCGTGGCCTGAGCGCCACCTGCCGCACGGGCCACGCTGGGGAAGACCAGATCGTTGGAAACCATGGTGGCCAAGGCTGTGGCATCGGTGATCACCATTGCCGCCGCCGCGCCGATGCCGCCCAGCAGTTCCACCGCCATGATGCTGGTATGGCCCGCCTGCTGCGGCAGGGTCAGCACGAAATAATCGGGCATGGTGCCTTGTGGCAGCACGCTGAGCCCCGCCAAAGCAATCGGGAAGACCGAGGCGGCCATCAGCGTGAGATAGGCGGCAAAGCCGAAGCGGGCGCGGGGCAGATCCTCCACCTCGCGCGCCTCGGCCAGACCCATATAGAACTGGCGGGGCAGGCTGAAGATCGTCAGCCCGGCCAGCAGGGCGATCACCACCGTATCGGCGGACAGATCACGCAGGGCGAAATGCTGGTGCAACTGCGCCCAGCCCTTTGCCACCTGCATGGGGGCCGCGTTGACCAGCAGCGACACCGCCAGCCCGGCCATCAGCAGCATGGCGATCAGCTTGGCCAGCGATTCCAGCCCCATGGCATAGATCAGCCCCTCGGAGCGCCCGGTGAGTTCAAAGCGCCGCGCGCCGAACAGCATGGCGAACAGCGCCAGCAGAGCCGCGCCGATGATCATGGTCGGCACCATCACCGCCTCACCCGTGACGATGGAAAAGCCGATGCCGATGGAGATGAATTGCAGCGCCATATAGGGCACCGTGCCCGCCAGAGCGATCAGCGTGACCAGCCGCGCCACCACCGGATCATGACCAAAACGCGCGGCGATAAAGTCTGAAAGGGTGACGGCCTGCTCCTCGGCCACGGCGCGGGCGATGCGGCGCAGGAAGCCGGGCGCGGCCAGCAGCAGCAGGATCGGCGCGAGATAGATCGGCAGATAGTCCCAGCCGGTGCGCACCGCGCTGCCCACCGCGCCATAGATCGTCCAGCTGGAGCAATAGACGCCCAGCGCCAGCGTATAGGCGCCGCGCCGGCCCTTCATATGGCCGCCGGTGCGCCGCGCATGCCTTTGGGTCAGCGCGGCAATCAGAAACAACAGGCCGATCCAGGCCATCGCCAAAAGCGCCGCAGAACCGACACGCATGCGCTTCACTCCACTGGCCGCCCCGCCTCGGCGGGATCGGCTTAGCGGAGGTGGTCCCCTTTAAGCAAGGGGGCCTTCAGTGGGCAAACGCCATCAGACCAGTTCGGGAACGGCCTGTGCCTTGTGGTCATGCGCGGCCTGAGCGACAGCCGCCAGGAACTGATCCGTGGCGCGCGGCCAGGTGTAGCGCCGGGCGAAGATGCCCGCCGCCTGCCGGTCGAGCCGCAATGCGCGGGCGACGGCCACTTCCAGATCATCGTCCAGAGCGGCGACGGTGGCGGGGAAATCATGATCCACACCGCGCCCCTGCTCGCCCAGAATGTCGAGCGGGCCGGGCACCGGATAGGCCGCCACGGGCAGGCCGCAAGCCAGAGCCTCGATGATGACCAAACCGAAGGTGTCAGTGCGACTGGGGAAGACGAAAGCGTCGGCGCTGCGATAGGCAGCGGCCAGCTTTTCGCCCGCCAGCGCGCCGAGGAACACCACATGCGGGTAAAGGCGGCGCATCTCGGCCAGAGCCGGGCCATCGCCGACGACAACCTTGGTGCCCTCGCTCTTCAAATCGAGGAAGGCTTCGAGGTTCTTTTCAGGCGCCACCCGGCCCACATTGAGCAGGATCGGGCGCGGCAGATCGGCCAGTTCGGGCAGCGTCTCGCCCACAGGCGTGAACAACTCCTGATCGATGCCCCGGCTCCATGGGCGCGTCGGGCCGATGCCGCGCGCTTCCAACTCGCGGGCAAGGCTGGGCGTTGCGACCATCACGCCTTTGCTCGGCGCATGGAAGCGCTGCATGATCGGCCAGAAACGCTCGGCGCTGATGCCGGTGCGGACCGAGAGATATTCCGGGAAGCGGGTGTGGAACGCCGTGGTGAAGGGCACACCGCGCGCCTGACACCAGCCGCGCGCGCTCCAGCCGATGGGGCCTTCGGTGGCGATATGCACCAGATCGGGGCCGAAACCATCGAGCATGCGCCGCGCCGAAAAACGCGGGGAAATCGCCACGCGGATCTGGCTGTAGCCCGGCAGCGCCACGGTGAGAAAGCGCTCGGGCGTGATCAGCTCCACCTCATGGCCGCGCTTGTGCAGCTCGGCGACAGTGGCGGCCAAAGTGCGCACCACGCCGTTCACCTGCGGGAACCAGGCATCGGTGACGATGGCAATCTTCATGGGAGCGTTGGTTTGGGGGAACATGGTTCTTGCCTCCTCGCTCTGGAATGTAGTCTCGGCCGTTGGGCTTAGGCTGTCTGGGCTTCGGCAGAGGCGGTCAGGCCCGCCAGTTCGCGGGCGCGCACCTCGGCACCGTAATCCACGATGCTCATCGCGCCGGTGAAGTCTTCCACCAGAGCGGTGCAGCTTTCGACCCAGTCACCGTCATTGTAATAGGTGACGCCGCCGATCTCGCGGATTTCCGCCGAATGGATATGGCCGCAAACGATGCCGTCCAGCCCGCGCGCCACTGCCTCATGCGCCACCGCTTCCTCGAAGGAGCAGATGTAGGAGACGGCGTTCTTCACGCGCTTTTTCAGATAAGCCGACAGCGACCAATAGGGCAGCTTCAGCCCCCGGCGGATGGCGTTGAAGGCGACATTCACCCTCATCATCATCTCGTAGGCCTGGTCCCCCAGGAAGGCGAGCCACTTGTGATACAGCACCACCGCATCGAAGCTGTCGCCATGGATGACGAGCAGGCGGCGACGGTCAGCGGTGAGGTGGATCGCCTCATTCAGCAGTTCAACACCGCCGAAGGTCATGCCGCAATAGGGGCGCAGCATCTCGTCATGGTTGCCGCAGATGAAGACCACGCGGGTGCCGCGATGCGCCATTTTCAGGATGCGGCGCAGCACTTCATTGTGCGCATCGGGCCAGTACCAGCCCTTTTTCAGCCGCCAGCCATCGATGATGTCACCCACCAGATAGAGCGTCTCGCACTCCACCGAGCGCAGGAATTCCACCAGCAGCCCGGCGTTGCAGCCGCGCGTGCCCAGATGGACGTCGCTGATCCAGACGGTGCGATATTTGGTCTTGGGGCGGAAGCCCTTGGGCTCGGGCAGGTCCAGCCATTCGGGAAGACGGCGTCCGGTGCCCCCAGCGCCTGTGCCACCAAGGCTGGCGGCAACGAAATCCCGCGCCTGATCGACGGCGGGGTGTTGGCCAAACTCGTCGCGCAACATGGTGCGTCCTCATGCTTCTTTCCGTGTCCTCTCCACATAAGTCAGGGAGGTTGCACGGGCATGACCGCGTTGCGTCAGTTCGGTGACAAAGACGCCGATGGCCGCCGTTTCAGGGCAGATCGGCGCCTTCCGCCAGAATATCGAGCCGGGGCGTCAGGCCAAGGCATTCGGCCAGCACGCGCAGATCCTTGTCCACCATCTCGGAACAGAGCGGCGCCAGAGCGGGCTTCACCGCCAGCACCAGAGAAGCGCCCTCGATCCGCAGCGAGGTGCCTGCCAGCGCCGCCACCGCGCCGCCGCCGATGCGCCGGGCCAGACGCGTCGCCAGACCCCATGCCACCGCATCGCGCAAGGCCGAGATCGGCGCCAGACGCGGCAGCTGCGGCGGCACGGCGGTGCGCCCGCTGTTGGCCAGCACGGCCAGCGTGATCATCGCCCTGCCCCGCGCCGTCAGGCCGATCCAGCGCTTGCGCAGCGCCCAGTTGACGGCTTGTTCGGTGCGCAGATTGGGCTCGGTGTCCAGCGAAACCAGCGCCAGCATGGTGGCGCCCAGCCGCAGGCGTTCGATGCGGGGCGCGTCTTCCTGCACGGTTTCGGGCAGAGCGCGGGCCGTCCAGCGCACCATTTCGGCGGCCAGCGCGGGCAGTTCCGCGCTATGGGTCGCGGTGAAAGCGGCGATGCCTTCCAGCATGGGGTCGGCGGCGCGGGTGGCGTCGTCGAAGCCCTCGGCCAGCAGACCCTCGCGCAGGCCCCAGCTGGAGAAGATCAGGCGCTGGGGCTTCAATTCGCGCACCAGCACCGCCAGCAGTGCCGCCGCATCGGGCAGGCTACCCAGACGCGCGGTGGAGACGCCGGGCACGGTCAGGCGCGGCAGGGCCGCCTTGCCCGAAGCGGGTTTCGCGCCCGTCAGCTGTGCAACCAGCTTGGGCGTGTTAACTTGCCGGGCCAGCCGCAGCGCATCCTCGGGGCTCAGTTCGAAGCCATGGGGATCGTCGATGGGCCAGTCCATCTGCTCCATGGCAAAGCGGGCCAAAGCGCGCCACGATCCGCCCACAAGGTACAACGGCTGGTCATGCGCGGTGGACCATTGCGCCGAACGCAGCATCTTGGCGATCTTGCGGGTGAACTTGGCCCCGCCTTCCTCACGCAAGGCAGGCAGGCGCAAAGTGCCCAGCGGCAGGCTGGTGCCATGGGTGCAGCGATCATCGGCAATGTCGATCAGCTCAAGGCTGCCCCCGCCCAGATCGCCCACGATGCCATGCGCGCCGGGAAAGGCCGAGAGCACGCCATGAGCGCTGCCCACCGCCTCTTCCTCGCCCGAGAGCAGGCGGGGCGATAGGCCAAGCTCCCGCACACGCTCCAGAAAGGCCCCGCCATTGGGCGCATCGCGCACGGCGGCGGTGGCGACGCATTGCACATCCTCCACCCCATGCAGGCGCAGGATCGCGGCGTAACGGGCCAGGCTGACCAGCGCCAGCTTCATGCCCTTTTCCGAGAGGCGACCGGTTTCCGCCACGCCCTTGCCCAGCCGGGCCTGGATCTTTTCGTTATGAAGCACCGCCGGAGCCCGGGGCGGGCCGCCGAAAATCACCAGACGAACGGTGTTCGATCCGATGTCGATGATGCCGCGCGCGGGGTCCTGCTCCACCCGGCGGGGCGCTGTGATCTCGTGATGCATGGGGTTCCCTTAAGCGCCGCCGCGCCGCAATGCCAGCTTGGGCACCTTGCGTCCCGATCCCAGCGACGCCCCGCGCCCGGAAAGCGACGGATTGGTCATGAAATAGCGATGCGCGTTGAAGGGCCGGTCGCCCGGGGTGGTGCGCTTGTAATGGCCTTCGGAATCGAGGGTCCAGCTCTGTTCGTTGTCGAGCAGATTGGCCAGCATCACCTGATCGAGCACCTGATCATGCACCGTGCGGTTGCGGATGGGGATCAGCACCTCCACCCGGCGGTCAAGGTTGCGGGTCATGCCATCGGCGCTGGAGATGAAGACGCGGGCGCGCTGGTTGGGCAGCGGCTGGCCTGCGGCGAAGGCCCAGATACGGCTATGCTCCAGAAAGCGCCCGATGATCGACTTGACGCGGATGTTCTCCGACAGGCCCTTGATACCCGGACGCAGGCAGCAGATGCCGCGCACCACAAGGCTGACCTCCACCCCGGCGCAGCTGGCTTCATACAGGCGGTCGATCAGATCATGGTCGGTCAGCGAGTTGAGCTTGCCCCAGATCTGCGCCGGCTTGCCCGCCTTGGCGTTCGCGATCTCGCGGTCGATGCAGCCATAGAGGCGCTGGCGCAGCATCACCGGGGCCACGCCGATCAGCGAGGTGCGGCGCGGCTCGACATAGCCGGTGATGAAGTTGAAGACCTGATTGGCATCGCGGCCGATGGCGGCCTCGGCGGTGAAATAGGACAGGTCGGTGTAGATCTTGGCGGTGATCGGATGGTAATTGCCGGTGCCGAAGTGGCAATAGGTGCGATAGCCATCGCCCTCGCGCCGCACCACCATGCTGATCTTGGCGTGGGTCTTCCAGTCCACGAAGCCGTAGATCACCTGCACGCCCGCATTTTCCAGCTGGCTGGCCCAGTGGAGGTTCTGCTCCTCGTCGAAGCGGGCTTTCAGCTCCACCACGGCGGTGACGCTTTTGCCGGATTCAGCGGCGGCGCACAGGGCGTTGATGATCGCGCTCTGCTTGCCCGCGCGATAGAGCGTCTGCTTGATCGCCACCACATCGGGATCGACCGCCGCTTGCCGGAGGAAATCGATCACCACCTCGAAGCTTTCATAGGGGTGGTGGATCACCAGATCCTTCTCGCGGATGGCCGAGAAGATATCGCCGTCATGCTCAAGGATGCGTTCGGGATAGCGCGGGGTGTAGGGCTCGAACTTCAGCTCGGGGCGCTTCTCGTTGCAGATTTCCGAGAGGCCGGCCATACCGATCGGCCCCGCCGACTTGATGACGATGGCGTGGTCCAGCTTCAGCTGATCGCGCAGCAGCTGCTCGGCCTGAGGATCGAAATCGCCCTGCAATTGCAGCATGATGACGCTGCCGCGACGGCGCCGTTTGATGGCGGTGCGGAAATAGCGCACCAGATCCTCGGCATCTTCCTCGATCTCGATGTCGCTGTCGCGCAGCACGCGGAAGACGCCGTGCCCCTTGGCCTCGAAGCCGGGGAAGAGCAGATCGATATGGCGCCAGATCACATCCTCGATGCTGATGTAGCTGGCCTCGATCCCCGACACGCGCACGAAACGCGGCAAAGCGGCGGGGATCAGCACCATCTCCATCACCTGCGCCATATCGGCGGCGCGGGTCAGGCTGACCATCAGCCCCATGCCGCCATTGCTGACGAAGGGGAAGGGATGCGCCGGATCGATGGCCTGAGGGGTGATGACGGGCAGCACGCGCTCAAGGAAATAGTCCTTCAACCAGCGCACCTGCGTGGCATCCAGCTTGGGGGCCAGTTTCGCCACGCCCGCATCGTCGCTGATCGTCTGGTCGAGGATATGGATATGCTGGGCGGCCAGTTCGCCGCGCAATTCGGTCCAGATCGCCTGCTGCCCGGCCTCGACGCGCTTGACCTCATCGCGGATGGCATCGAGCTGCTGGGCGGGCGTATGGCCGTCGATCGAGATTTCCTCGATCTTGCGGCGCACCTGCGCGGCCAGACCGGCCACGCGCACCATCAGGAATTCGTCGAGATTGTTGCCCGAGATGGACAGGAACCGCAGCCGCTCCAGCAGGGGGTAATTGCGGTTGCGTGCCTCATCCAGCACGCGGGTGTTGAAGGCCAGCCAGCTCAGCTCGCGGTTGAAGAAGCGGTGGCGGATCTTGGCGACTTCCTCGCCGCCCTCATGCTGCCGGGGCTGGGCCTCAAGATGGGCGATGGGCGAGAGCGTATGGGTGTTCATGTCAGATCCCTGGCTTGGCATGCTAACCGCGCGGGCCAACATTCCCTTTAACATGGGGAGGGTGCAAGGCCATGATCCGGCTGTATGACCATTGCATGACAGCCGGATCGTTAAAATCGCTCCCGCCGGGCAAGGTGCCATCACCTTGCCTGACGCGCCAGCCTAATCAGCCGCGACCGCGATACGAGGCGACGCCCTGATCGGGCACCCACAGGCCGGCGGGCGGCGCATCGGACTGCCAGAAGACATCGATGGGGATGCCGCCGCGCGGATACCAATAGCCGCCGATGCGCAGCCAGCGCGGCTTCATCTCATCGAACAGGCGCTGGCCGATGCCCACGGTCACATCCTCATGGAAACCGGCATGGTTGCGGAAGGAGCCGAGAAACAGCTTGAGCGACTTCGATTCGACAATCGTCTCGCCCGGCGCGTAATCCAGCACCAGATGGGCAAAGTCGGGCTGGCCGGTCACCGGGCAGAGCGAGGTGAATTCCGGCGCCGCAAAGCGCACCAGATAGAGCGAGCCGACGCGCGGATTGGGCACGTAATCGAGCTGCGCTTCCTCGGGCGAGTTCGGCAGGCGGCTGTTCTGGCCAAGGTGAAGGGCGCCCTGCGCGTAATGCGGCGTGGCGGGATTGGAGGCGTGATCGGACTCGGGGGGATTGCTCATGTTTTGCTCATGCCGCCAAGCACCCGGGGCTGCAAGTGTGAATACCCCCTGCCGTCCACTGGCACACCCTCAACTTTGGGGGGCAGACAGGCGAATATTTAAGTATTACCCACGGGTTGGGGCGCGAGAGGCAGCGCCCTATAGTGTTGTTAACGGGGCAAGCGGAGATATGATGTTGCGTGTGGGCATGATGCTGGGGGCGATCATCGCAGCCGCGAGCGTGGCACCCTCCGCATGGGCGCAGTCGATCGGCGACTGGTCGGGCAGCTATCATGCGCAGGGCGGAACGCCCGGCAGCGCGCCCTCGGTCAGCGCCAGCCAGCCCGCGCCGCGAATCGAGGCGGCGCCGATCTTCACGCCGACGCCCACCCCCTCGCCACGCGCAAAGGACAAGCCCAAGCCCGCCGAGAAGCCCAAGGCTGCGGAAAAACCGGCCGAGAAGCGGCATGAGGCCGAGCCTCGACATGAGAAGCCCGCGCCACAAGCTGCGGCTCCCAAGCCTGCCGCCGCGCCGCACAAGCCAGCGCATGCCGAGCCTGCGGCTCCGGTCGCGCCCAAGGCGCCGCCGCCTCCGGTTGCGCAGTCTGCGCCACTTCCTCCTGCGGCCAAGCCCTCGCCGGTGCCCAGCGCGACGGCCAGCCCGGCGCCTGCCCCTGCGGCCTCGCCAACGCCCGCCGCGACAGCTGCGCCGACACCCGCGCCCCCCCCTTCGCCGCGCCTGCCCGTGCCCAAGCCCGTGGTGGCGCCTGCCCCGGCTCCGGCGCCGCTCTCGGACAATCTGCCGCAATGGCCGCTGGGGGTTGCCGCGCTGCTGGGCGGGCTTGGCGGCTGGCTGCTGTGGCGCCGCAAGAGCAAGGCCGCGCCCGAAGACACAGCCGAGGAAGCCGAAACTGTCGAGCCCGAGGCCCCCGAAGCCGCGGTTGCCGAACCTGCTCCCGAACCGATGCCGGTGGTCGCCCCTGTCGCCGAGGCCGAGCCGCTGCCCGTTTTCCAACCCGCTGCGCTGCCGGAGGTGGCGGCCCCTGCCGCGTCCGCAGAGCCGGTGGCCGATGAGTTGTCGCTCGCTTTCGAGCCGACGCGCTTTGCCACCACCCTTTCCGAAGCCACATTGCGCTATCGCCTGACGGTGACCAACCTCAGCGCCGAGCCGCTCGGTCCGCTGGCGATCAACGGCAGGATGGAAGCCGCCTCCCCCGAGGACGAGCCCGAAGAGGAACAGGCCGAAGCCGCGCCGCAGGCCGTGCCCGAGCCGCCTGCTCCGCCACGCGCCGCCACCGGCTTTCAGCCCAATCCGCAATTCGCGCCGCACCCCGAGGAAGAGCCCGAACCCGCCGGTCAGCCGGTGGAGCATGAAGAGGTGGCGACCCCGGACACTCCGGTCGAAGAGATTGCGGAACCCGCGCCTGAGGCCTCTCATGAGGATAACCTCGTGACGGAAGAACCTCCAGCCGATGACGCCACGCAGGCCCCCGCTCCCACCGATTTCGCCGAATTGCACCGGCTGATGATCCTGCGCCCGGGCGAAAGCACCGAACTGCGCGGGCAGATCCATCTGCCGCTCTCGGCCATCACGCCGCTCAGGGTCGGCAGCGCCGAACTTTTCGTGCCGCTGGTGCATCTGACCGTGGAGGGCGAAAGGATTGTGGATGAAGGCAATCCGCCTCCGGCCACGGGCGCGCTCAGCCTGATGGTGGGGGAAAAAGCCCGCCAGAAGGCGGCGCTCGCCCCGTTCCGGCTGGACACCGGACCGACCATCGCGGGCGAATTGACCACCCGCGCCCTGCCCTGAACCGCCCCCGGGGCATCGCAGGTCTGAAACAATCCGTCTTTTCCAGCAACAGAACCGACAAAAACCGCATCAGCGCCATTGCGGTTCGCAGCGCAGGCTCGTAATCCCTTCGCACTCGCAGCGAACGGAGGCGCGCGCAGGGTCATGGAAAGTCTGGTCAGCACTGAATGGTTGGCGGGGGAGAGCATCACCTCTGACCTGCGCATCCTTGATGCCAGCAGCCACCTGCCCGATACCGGCCGCGACGCCCGCGCCGAGTTCGAGAGCGGCCATATCGACGGCGCGATCTTCATGGATCTGGCCGGGCTGATCGACGAGGATTCGCCGGTCGAGAACACGCTGCCCTCGCCGGAAAAATTCGCCAGCCGTATGGCGCTGCTGGGTCTGGGCGACGGCAGCCGCATCGTGCTTTACGATGATTCGGCGATCCACAGCGCGGCGCGTGCGTGGTTTGTGCTTCGCCTGTTCGGGGCGCAGAATGTGGCCATTCTCGATGGCGGCCTCGCCAAATGGAAGGCCGAGGACCGCGCGATCAACACGGGCCATAACGAGCTGCGCAAACGCCATTTTACCGCATGGCACAATGACAAGGCCCTGCGCTCCAAGGCCCAGATGATGGACAACATCCAGTCGAAAGCCGAACAGGTGGTCGATGCGCGCGGCGCAGCGCGTTTTGCGGGGACCGCCCCCGAACCACGCGCGGGCATGCAGCCCGGCCATATTCCCGGCGCGCTCAACGTGCCCTACACCAGCCTTTACAACGCCGACGGCACCTTCAAGGACAAAGCCGCCCTGCGCGCCGCTTTCGAGGGCGCCGGCATCGATCTGTCCCGCCCCATCGTCACCTCCTGCGGCAGCGGCGTCACCGCCTGCGTGCTGATTTTCGCGCTGCATCTGCTCGGCAAGAACGATGTCGCGCTGTATGACGGCAGCTGGGCCGAATGGGGCGCCGATCCCGAGACGCCCAAGGAAACCGGCGCCTCCCCCGCGATTTCGCACTGAAAGCGTACCCCCATGAGTTTCGACGATAAGCAGCGCCCCGCCACCAAGCTGGTGACCAGCGGGCGCCGCGACGAATGGACCGGCACCGGCGCGCATCCCGCCGCCGTGGTCAGCCCACCGGTGTGGCGCGCCTCGACCCATCTCTATCCCGACATGACCGCCCTGCGCGCCGAAACCGGCCAGAACGCCGATGGCCGCTTCTATTACGGTCGGCGCGGCGCCCCCACGCAATGGGCGCTGGCCGAGGCGCTGACCCAGCTTGAGCCCGGCGCGGCGGGCACGGTGCTGTACCCCAGCGGCGTGGCGGCGATCGCGGGCGTGCTGCTGACGGTGCTGAAGCCCGGCGACGTGCTGCTGATGACCGACAATGCCTATGAGCCGAGCCGCTCACTGGCGAAGGGTCTGCTGGCCGAAATCGGGGTGGAAACGCGCTGGTTCGCCCCCGATGGCGTCGAGGATTTCACCGCTCAGCTTTGCCCCCGCGTGAAGGCGGTGCTGCTGGAATCGCCCGGCAGCCTGACGATGGAAGTGCATGATCTGCCCGCCATCCTCGCCCTGTGCCGGGAGCATGGCATCACCTCGATCCTCGACAACACCTGGGCCAGTCCCTTGGGTCTGGCCAGCCTGCCGATGGGGGTGGACATCACACTGATGGCGCTGACCAAGCATGTCGGCGGGCACAGTGATCTGATGATGGGCAGCGCCTCGGCGGGCGCGGAATGGTATGACCGCCTGCGCCGCCGCGCGCAGATGCTGGGCAATGTCGTCTCGCCCGACGATGCGGCGCTGGCTCTGCGCGGTCTGCGCACCATGGGCGTGCGTTTGAAGCAATCGTCCGCCACGGCGCTGGCCTTGGCCGCGTGGCTGGAAACCCGGCCCGAAGTGGCGCGCGTGCTCTGCCCGATGCTGCCCGGATCGCCCGGCCATGATCTGTGGAAGCGCGATTTTTCCGGCGGCTGCGGGCTGTTCAGCTTTGTCTTCAAGGGCGGCACCAGCGGTTCGCGTGACCGGTTTATCGATGCGCTGGACCTTTTCGGCATCGGCTATAGCTGGGGCGGCTTTGAAAGCCTCGCCACGCCTGTCGATCCCGCCCGCATCCGCAAGCCGGAAAGCTGGCCTATGCCCGGCCTCGATGCCGATGACCGCTATGGCGTGCGTCTGGCCATCGGACTGGAGGATGCGGATGATCTGATCGCCGATATGGCCAAGGCTCTGGCGGTCTGGGCTGAGGGGTGAGCAGGCTTCATCGCCTCGACACAAGATTCCCTACCTCCATACATAGCCAATCTGCCTTTCATCTGGATGCAGAGAGGATCAAGGGGGCGCCATGAACCCCGTATCCTCCTCGAATGGCCCGGACTCGCGCGGCAAAGTGTGGCTTGTGGGCGCCGGCCCCGGCGATCCCGATCTGCTGACGCTGCGCGCCGCGCGGCTGGTGATGGGCGCCAAAGTGATCGTGCATGATGGCCTTGTCGATCCGCGCATTCTGGCGATGGCCCCGGCCAGCGCCAAGCTGATCTCGGTGGCCAAGCGCCGCAGCCGCCACTCGATGCCTCAGGAAGAGATCAACGCTTTGCTGGTCAGCGAAGCGCTGGCCGGTCGCGATGTGGTGCGCCTGAAGGGGGGCGACCCCTTCGTCTTCGGGCGCGGCGGCGAGGAAGCCGAAGCCGCCCGCGCCGCCGGTGTTGCCGTTGAAGTCGTCCCCGGCATTTCCGCCGCCATCGGTGCCGCCGCCGCTGCCCAGCTGCCGCTGACGCATCGCAATGCCGCCAGCGTGGTCAGCTTTGTGGCCGGGCAGTGCAAGGGGCTCTCCGAACAGAACTGGGCGGGTCTGGCCGGTCATGGCCGCACGCTGGTGATCTATATGGGGCTGGCCAATGCCGACCCCATCGCCGACAAGCTGATGGCCGATGGGCTAGCGCCCGACACGCCCGTCGCCGTGGTCGAAAATGCCGCGCGCCCTGAAATGCGGGTGCTGCGCGGGCCGCTGGCGGGGCTTGGCACGCTGGTCAAGGATCACCATGTGGTCAGCCCGGCGCTGATCATCATCGGCGCGATCACCGCGCTGGAAGACAACCATATCGCAATGGCAGTGGAGGCCGAAGCGTGAAGATCATCACAGGCAATGACCTGAAGAGTGGCGCCGTCACCTGGTGGGACGGCAAGGGCTGGTCGCTGCATGTCAACGACGCGGTCGCCGTGGAGGCCGATGCCGACGCCATCATCGCGCGCGAAGATGCCGCCCGCAACGTCACCGGCGCCTACACCGTCGATGCCGACCAGACCGCTGACGGCATCCGCCCCGCGCATATCAAGGAGCGGATCCGCGCCCTTGGGCCCACGGTGCGCCTCGACCTGTCGCTTGATCCTTCCGCCACGCCTGATCGGGTGCTGTAATGTACGCCTATGACCAATACGACCAGGCCATGGTCGATGCCCGCGTCGCCGAATTCCGCGACCAGACCCGCCGCCGCATCGAAGGCACGCTGAGCGAGGAGAAATTCCGCCCGCTGCGCCTGCAGAACGGACTCTATCTCCAGTTGCATGCCTATATGCTGCGCGTCGCCGTGCCCTATGGCACGCTGAGCAGCGCGCAGATGCATGTGCTGGGCGACATCGCGGACAAGTATGACCGTGGTTACGGCCATTTCACCACCCGCCAGAACATCCAGTACAACTGGATCAAGCTGGAAGACACGCCCGACATTCTGGCCGAGCTGGCCAAGGTGGAGATGCATGCCATCCAGACCAGCGGCAACTGCATCCGCAACATCAGTTCCGATCAATACGCCGGCGCGACGCCCGACGAGCTGATCGACCCGCGCCCCTATGCCGAGCTGATGCGCCAGTGGTCCAGCTTCCACCCGGAATTTCTGGCCCTGCCGCGCAAGTTCAAGATCTGCGTGATCGCCAGCGAGACCGACCGCGCCGCCATGCGCCTGCATGACATCGGCATCCGCATCGTGAGGAATGATGCCGGAGAGATCGGCGCCTCCTTCTATGTCGGTGGCGGTATGGGCCGCACGCCCTTTATCGCGCCGCTGCTGAATGACTTTGTGCCGCTGGATCAGCTGATCACCTATGCGGAAGCCGCGCTGCGCGTCTACAACCGCTATGGCCGCCGCGACAACAAGTACAAGGCGCGCATCAAGATCCTCGTCCACGAGCTGGGGCTTGAGGAATACAAGCGTCAGGTGGAGGAGGAATTCGCCCACCTCCAGACGCAGGACATCGAGCCGCCGCTGGCCGAGCTGGAGCGCATCAAGGCCCATTTCGCCGATCCCGCCTTCGAAACCGGCCTGAGCGACGATCTGGACCTGTCGAACGCTGCTTTCGCCCGCTGGGTGAAGGCCAACACAGCGCCGCATAAGGTGCCGGGCTATGCCATCGCCACCATCAGCCTCAAGCCCGTGGGCGGCATCCCCGGCGATGCCAGCGCGGACCAGATCCGCGAGATGGCAGCGCTGGCCAAGGCCTACAGCATTGATGAGCTGCGCGTCACCCACGCCCAGAACATTGTGCTGCCCCATGTGAAGAAGGCGGACCTTTTTGCTCTGTGGCAGCGTCTGGACGCGGCTGGCCTCGCCACCGCCAACCTCGATGCGATCACCGACATCATCGCCTGCCCCGGTCTGGATTATTGCTCGCTGGCCAATGCGCGCTCGATCCCGCTGGCGCAGAAGATCAGCGAGCGCTTCACCGGCAACGGCAAGGAAGAGGCGCTGGGCGAGCTGAAGCTGAAGATCTCCGGCTGCATCAACGCCTGCGGCCACCACCATGCGGGCCACATCGGCATCCTGGGTGTCGACCGCAAGGGCATCGAAAACTACCAGCTGCTGCTGGGCGGCAGCGAGGGCGCCGACACCTCGCTGGGCCAGATCACCGGCCCCGGCTTCAGCGAGGACGGCGTGGTCGACGCCATCGACCGCGTGACCGACCTCTATCTCGACAAGCGCGAAGAGGGCGAACGCTTCCTCGACACCTATCGCCGCCTCGGCATGGCGCCCTTCAAGGAGGTGATCTATGGCTGATCCCCAGTTCCTGTTCCGCGATGAGGCGGCCTCCGCCCCCGTCGTCGCCCTCTCCGCCTTTGGCGAGGACTCCAACGCCGTCGCCGTGCGCCTTGAACCCGCCGATGATGCGCGCGACCTGCTGCCCCACCTCGACCGCCTGTCGCTGATCGAGGTGACCTTCCCCGCCTTCACCGACGGGCGCGGCTTCTCCTCGGCCCGCATCCTGCGCGAGGCAGGCTACACCGGCGAACTGCGCGCCGTGGGCGACATCGGCGTGGATATGCTGACCCACCTGCGCCGCGTGGGCTTCGATGCCATCGCGCCCGCCACAGTGCTTGACCCGGCAGAAGCCGAAGTGGCCTTCAAGACCTGGCCCGAGGTCTATCAGGCCACGGTGGTCGATGGCCGCAAGCCCATCTGGGCGCTGCGCCACGGGCTCTGATATGGCCACGCAGCGCATCATCGACCAGATCGACACCAGCCCCGCCTTTACCGAGGCGGATGCGGCGGCGCTCAACCTGCGCTTCGCCGAGGTCTCGACGGAAGAGCTGCTCCACGCCGTGCTGGTGGATAAGGTCGCGGGCAACACCACCCTCGTCTCCAGCTTTGGCGCGGACAGCGCGGTGCTGCTGCATCTGGCCTCGCGGATCGACCCTGCCGTCCCTGTGCTGTTCCTCGAAACCGGCAAGCATTTTCCCGAAACGCTGGCCTATCGCGACGAACTGGTCGAACGCTTCGGCCTGACCGGCCTCGTCAACCTGCACCCCGACGAAGAGGTGCTGGCGAAAAAGGACAAGGAAGGCCTGCGCTGGTCCTACGACCCCGACGGCTGCTGCGAGATTCGCAAGGTCATCCCGCTGGCCAAGGCGCTGACCTCGTTCGACAGCACCGTCACCGGCCGCAAGGGCTTTCAGGCCGCAACCCGCGCGGGGCTGCCCCGCTTCGAGCTGGACAAGTCCGACGCGGCGGGCCGCCTGAAGGTCAATCCGCTGATCGATTGGGACGCCGCCCGCATCGCCGCCTATTTCGCGGAGCATGATCTGCCCGCGCATCCGCTGGTGGCTCAGGGTTATCCGTCGATCGGTTGCGCGCCCTGCACGAGCAAGGTGGCTCCCGGTGAAGATCCCCGTTCCGGGCGTTGGCGCGGGTGGGACAAGACCGAGTGTGGCATTCACGTCGCGGGCAAGAGCGACGATCTGCCTCCGGGGTATGAACCGGCGTTTTAAGGTTTGAAGAAAGGAGAATGCGAGGGTGTTACACCCTCGCGCTCCCTTTAATGTCTGCGTTGCGTAACGAGTTCGACCAAGGCGCTAAGTTTGCAGCGCCGCAGGCATAAAACTCCAAGCACAGCACTGGAACACAGGATGTCTGCCTGCGGCGCTTCGCCTAGCGCAGGTGGAGAGCCTAGGCCCACCATTTCGGCCCCCCTGCCGCTTCGTCGGAAGACGTTATGGGAGCGCGAGGGGGTAACCCCCTCGCATTTTCTACTTCTCTGAAAAACCTACAGCCACTCTTCCCGCCGATACCACTCGGCAGTCGAGGCAAGCCCACTGCGCGTATCGATAGCAGGCTCCCAGATGGAGGCAGGCACGCGGGCCTCGGCGGAAACGACCCAGTCAGGATGCGTCATGTAACCTACACGGTCCTGCGTCAGCTTGGCCTTGGCGCCACGGAAGGTCCCGTCGAGGCTGGCGCCCCAGCGCATCAGGCGCTCTGACAGCTGCACCACCTTCGCACGGCGACCCATGGCGGCGCCGATGGCGCGGGCGAGGTCGTCATGGGCCCAGCCTTCGGGGATGCCGTCATCGGGCTCGAAGGTCTGGCTAGTGACCTCCTCGCCGCCGGGCAGCAGGGCCAGCAGCAGGCGGGCCAGATCCTCGACATGGACGATGGAGGCGCGGCCTCCGGCGGGCACGGGCACCACGCCGTATTTCGCGGCGCGGAAGAGTTCGAACATTTCCTTGTCGCGCGGGCCGTAGATGGCGGGCGGGCGCACGATGGTCCAGTCGAGGCCGCTGGCCTTCACGATATGCTCGGCGCGGGCCTTGGAGGCGCCATAGGCCGACAGATCGGGCTCGCGAGCGGAGAGCGAGGAGACGAAGATGAAGCGCGGCACGCCGGCAGCCAGCGCGGCCTCCAGCATGGTGAGCGTACCGGTGACGTTGGCGCGGGTGAATTCTTCGGGGTCGGGCGTGTTCACCACGCCTGCGACGTGAAGCACGGCCTCGGCATCGCGCATCAGTCGGGCGAGCGCGGCGCGGTCATCGAGATCGCCCTGCACCCAATCCACGCCGGGCATATCGGGCATGGGGCGGCGGGCCAGCGCGCGCACCTGCATACCGCAGCGCGCGGCTTCCTCCAGCACGGCCTGGCCTACGAAACCCGTGCCGCCGGTCAGGGCCAGCAGGGGCGCGGTCATACCATCACCAGCTGGTCGCGGTGGACGATGGCCGGGCGCGGGGCATAGCCGAGAATCGCGGCCTGCTCGGCAGACTGGCGGCCCAGCAGGCTGGCGCATTCGGCAGCGTCATATTCGCAGAGGCCGTGAGCGACGACCATGCCGTCCTGCGCCTTGATCGCCACGGCGTCGCCGCGCTGGAAATGGCCCTCGACAGCGGTCATCCCGGCGGCGAGCAGGCTGGCGCCCTCACCCAGAGCGCGCACGGCGCCTGCATCCACCACCAGCGAGCCTTTGAGGCGCAAACGTCCGCCCAGCCATGCCTTGCGCGCGGCGCTGCGGGCGCGGGCGGCGCGGGGCAGGAACAATGTGGCGATGCCCTGCTCGATCACGCGGGCGATGGGCTTGTCCTTGGTGCCGTTGCCGATGGCCAGAGCAATGCCCGCCAGCTCGGCGATCTCGGCGGCCTGAAGCTTGGAGATCATCCCGCCAGAGCCCATGCCGCTGCCCGAAACCGGGCTGGCCATGGCGCGGATTTCGTCCGTCACGCCTGTCACCACCGGCAGCAGCTGCGCGCCGGGCTGCGAGGGATGGCGGTCATACAGGCCATCAACATCCGAGAGCAGCAGCACCGCATCGGCGCGCGCCGCCTGAGCCACGCGCGCGGCAAGGCGGTCGTTGTCGCCAAAGCGGATTTCCTCGGTGGCGACCGAATCGTTCTCGTTGATGACCGGCACCGCGCCCGCGTCCAATAGGCGCGTCAGCGTGGCGGTGACGTTGAGATAGCGGCGGCGGTCCTCCAGATCCTCAAGGGTGAGCAGAAGCTGCGCGGCGGTCAGCCCATGCGCGGCCAGCAGCTCGGCCCAGAGACCCGACAGCGCGATCTGCCCCACAGCCGCCGCCGCCTGAGCATCCGCAAGGCTGCCGCGACCGCCCTTTTCCAGCTTCAGCTTGCGCGCGCCCAGCGCGATGGCGCCGGAAGAGACCACGATCACATCCTGTCCGCGCTGTTTGGCTTGGGCGATCTCCGCCATCAGCTCCGTCAGCCACGCGCGGCGCGGGCCGTCCTTGTCCACCAACAGCGCCGAACCGACCTTGATCACAAGGCGGGGGCAAAGCGTGGCATCGGCCAGATCGGCAAGCGTTGAAAGACGGGCAGGCTTGGACATTGATGGCGCTTAGGGGAAAGCCACAGATCGCGAAAGAGGCTTCCAAGCCAAGTGGATGAGGGAAAGAGACGAAAGGAAAAAAGCGATGCTAAGGGGTTACAGGTGGATTCAAGGGGATGAAGAGAGAAATGCGAGGGTGTTACACCCTCGCGCTCCCTTTAGTGTCTACCTTGCGCTTCGGGTTCGGCCATAGGGCTAAGGTCGCTGCGCCGCAGGCAGAAAACGGATGGCACCGCACTATGGGTTTAAAGCCTGCGGCGCCTGAGGTTTGCACAGGTGGAGAGGCTGGGCACCACAATTCGGCTCCCCTGCCCTCTCGTCGGAAGACGTAATGGGAGCGCGAGGGGGTTACCCCCTCGCATCTTCACTTCCTGCCTTAAATCAATCCAAAGGCGACCAAGGCTTATCCTCAGCCTCTTCCCGCTCGCCGGTCGGACGCTCGGTCACGGTCGCGGCGGGCAGATAGGAGATCACGGCGTCCAGCAGGGCATCGAACCCGGCGCCAGTCGCGCCCGAAATCGGGAACACGCGGTCCGCGCCGGCTGCGATCAGCTCAGCGGCATAGGCCGTAGCCAGCTCGCTGTCGGCCTGATCGATCTTGTTCAGCGCCACCAGACGCGGCTTTTCGTCCAGACCCTCGCCATAGGCGGCCAGTTCGTCTTCCACGATCTGCATCGCTTCCACGGGCTCCTTGCCCGCGATGTCGATGAGATGCACCAGCACGCGGCAGCGCTCGATATGGCCGAGGAAGCGGTCACCCACGCCCGCGCCCTCAGCGGCGCCGGCGATCAGGCCGGGAATGTCGGCCACGACGAATTCGCGGGCCTTGTGGCGCACCACGCCCAGCTGCGGGCGCAGCGTGGTGAAGGCGTAATCGCCGACCTTGGCCTTGGTGTTCGAAATCTGGTTGATGAAGGTGGATTTGCCCGCGTTGGGCAGGCCGACAAGGCCGACATCCGCCAGCAGCTTGAGACGCAGCCACACCCACATTTCCTCGCCGGGCCAACCGGGGCCATGCTGGCGCGGAGCGCGGTTGGTAGAGGACTTGAAGCTGGCATTGCCGCGACCGCCATCACCGCCGCGCAGCAGCATCACCTGCTGGCCTGCTTCGGTGAGGTCGAGCAGGACGGTCTCGCGATCATCGTCCAGCACCTGCGTGCCGATGGGAACGCGGATCACCAGATCCTCGCCGCCCGCGCCGGTGCGGTTGGTGCCCTGCCCGCCCATGCCGCGCTGGGCCTTGAAGTGCTGGGTGTAGCGGAAATCGATCAGCGTGTTGAGCCCCGCCACCGCCTCGAAAATGATGTCGCCGCCCTTGCCGCCGTCACCGCCGTTGGGGCCGCCGTATTCGACGTATTTCTCGCGCCGGAACGCCACGGCGCCGGGGCCGCCGCTGCCCGAGCGGATGTAAATCTTGGCCTGGTCGAGAAAATGCATATCAACTTCCGGACGATGGCGCGTGAAAAACGCGCATATAGCACACAAACGCGCCAGCCCACAGCTTCAGCCGGAGAGTGCCGTAAGACACATCCCGGATGCAGCTGTGGGCTGGTGCGGATCGGCCCTGATCGACCGAAATCCTGTTGGTACACTGGTGGAGCCGAGGGGGATCGAACCCCTGACCTCGTCATTGCGAACGACGCGCTCTCCCAGCTGAGCTACGGCCCCGTTCCAGTGTTGCCTTGTCGGGAAGATCAGAGGCTTGCGCCGCCGGTTCCCGAGGGAGGCGACCCATTAGCGAATGGGCCGCCTCCTGCAAAGCGAAAAATGCAGCCCCGGCAAAGGCCGGAGCCAAAAAGCTCAGGGCTTGGCCGTGGGCGCAGGCGCAGCGGCGACCGGAGCAGGCCCGGCAGGAGCCGGAGCGGGCGCCGGGCTGCCATACTTGGCCTGCCACTCGGCCAGATCGGCGCGGTACTTGTCATAGGCGACGTAGAAGTCCTCATAGACCTTGGCGAAGCCGGTGAAGGCCGTCGCGGCGAAGGCGGGGAGTTCCTTGTCGGTCACGGTCGCGCTGTCATGCGCCACGTTCAGCGCGGCGCCGCAGAAAGCGGGCAGCGTGGGCGGATAGGCGAAGTAGTTGTAAAGACTGGTGAGATAGGTCTCACGCTCCTTCAGCCAGGGCTTGCCGAACTTCTTGCGGAACAGCGTGTCGACGCTGCGGTTGGCCAGCGTCAGCGCCTTGGCGTGCTTCTTGAGGAAGGCGCTGTAGCTGGTGGTGATGTCGGCATATTGCGGATCTGTGCAGGTCAGCGCCGCCACGTTCCAGGCCGAGCGGAAGTTCCACACGCGCTGGGCTTCCACCGTATCGACGAGGATGGTGTGGCGCACGCCATCGGGGCCGATCACGGGGATCACGGCATTGGCCGTGGCACCGCCGGGAGGCGTGGGCTTGGGCGGAATCACGATCACCGGCGGGGGCGGAGGCGGCGGCGGCGGCGGGGGAGCCGGGGGCGGCGGCGACGAACAAGCGGCGAGCAGCGACAGACCCGCAATAACCAAACCCTTACGCAACCAACGCGCCATGCCGAAGCCTTTCAATCCTTGAACGCTATGAGAACCGGGGGTGTTCCCCCTTGTTTGACGGGGGCCTGCCCACCTTGTTTGATGGGTGCCGGCCCCCTTGCAGGAACGCCTCGTAGCCCAAGGTGATCCGCATGAAAATGCCCCGGAACGCTTTCGCGCCCGGGGCATGTCACTTTTCGGCTGACCGAGTCGTTTTTGCGACGACCCGGCCTGTCAGTTCATCGCCGGATTAACGGCGGTCACCCAGGAAGCTGAGCAGGAACTGGAACATGTTGATGAAATCGAGGTACAGCGTCAGCGCGCCCATCACCGCGATCTTCTCTTCATATTCCGTGCCGGCAACCTGCACATACATCGCCTTGAGGCGCTGCGTGTCATAAGCGGTCAGGCCCGCGAAGATCAGCACGCCCAGCACCGAGATGACCATGGCCAGACCCGGAACGTGGAAGAACATGCCCACCAGCGAAGCGATGATCAGGCCGAACAGGCCCATGATCAGGAAGCTGCCGAAGCCCGACAGATCCTTCTTGGTGGTGTAACCCACCAGGCTGAGGCCCGCGAAGGCGCCCGCCGTGGCGAAGAAGGTCAGCGCCACCGAGGTGCCGGTGTAGACCAGCAGGATCGAGGACAGCGACAGGCCCATCGCGAAAGCGAAAGCCCAGAACAGCATCTTCAGCGTCGAGGGCTGCATGCGCGCCAGACCGAAGTTCATCGCCAGCACGAAGCCCAGCGGGGCCAGCATGATGACATAGCGCAGCGGCGAGGTGAGCAGCGCAATGGCGGCGGGATTGCCCGACATCACCAGCTGCGAAAGCACCAGCGCCACGATGCCCGAGAGGATCACCGCCGAGGTCATGTAATTGTAGATCGAGAGCATATGCTTGCGCAGGCCGACGTCGAGCGTCTGCGAGCGCGCCGAAAACCCGGCATTCATCCTCGAAGACGCGCCAAAGCCCGTCTGCGAGGGCTGGGGGTCATTCCAGATGGCCATTGTCCAAAACTCCTCAAGACGGTCGGAACGACATCGTCCGACCGGCACTCTTTAATATCATGCCGATCGCCTGAGGTTTCAAGCGAATCCGGCAAGAGATCTTTGTGCCAAAATGTTTCTGACACAACATCCATGGACAAACGCTGAATATGTTCGAGCGTTCCCGCTTTTATCGAGCCTCTTCAGCCATTTCACGGCTACGCTTTTCAGCGGCGTTCAGCGTGGCCTGCATCAGCGCCAGCGCAGCGCCATCGGCATCCAGCACATCGAGCCCGGCCTGCGTGGTGCCGCCGGGGCTGGCCACACGGCGCGCCAGCTCGCCCGGATCATAGGGCGAGGCCATCGCCAGATCAGCCGCGCCCTGCACCATCGAACGCGCCAGACGCAGCGCCTGATCGGGATCGAGCCCCAGCGCCACACCGCCCGTCGCCAGCGCATCAATGATGCGATAGACAAAGGCCGGGCCGGAACCGGCCAGAGCGGTCACGGCATGAAACAGATCCTCGCCCACCCATTCGGGCGTGCCCAGATGGCTGAGGAAGGCGGTGAGCCCGGCCTTCTCGTCTTCCGACAGGCCCTGAGCGGCCACGCCCATCGGGCTTTCACCCAGAGCAGCGGCCAGATTCGGCATCACGCGGACGATACCCTTGGCATCGGGGAAGCGCGTGGCAAGGCTGGCCAGTTCGGCACCGGCCAGAATGGAGAGCACAACCGTCCCTGCCCCGGCCAGCGCCGTCAGCTGCCCGGCCACATCGTCCAGCATCTGCGGCTTCACGCCCAGCAGCATGAGGTCGAACACCTCGCCCACGGGCAGCTCGCGCAGCAGGCGCACGCCTTCGGGCGCGGCCTCCAGCCTGGGATCGACCACGGTGAAACGGTCCGCCGCCACGCCGCCGCGCAGCCAGCCGGCCAGCATCGCGCCGCCCATATTGCCGCAGCCGATGATCAGGATCTTTTCAGGAAAACTCATGGAATCAGGCCTCTCCGGCAGCATCGACAAGGGCGCTGGCCAGCGCGTCGGCGGGGCTCTTGTCGCCCCAGAGAATGAACTGGAAGGCGGGATAGAAGCGGTCGCACTCCTCCACGGCCACTTCCACCAGCATCTGCGCCTGCCCAAGGCTGATCATGCCATCATCGCCCAGCATCAGCCCATGGCGATAAAGCAGCACGGCATTGTTCGACCACACGTCGAAATGCCCCAGCCACAGCTGTTCGTTGATCAGGCTGACCACCTCGAACATGGCCGGTTTCTTGTCATCGGGCACGCGGATGTCGGGCAGGCACAGCAGCTGGAGGACATTGTCCTCGCTGCGCCAGATGCCGCGCAGCTGATAGGTGGCCCAGCTGCCCTGCACCTCGCCGGTGATCTCGTCATCGCTGACGAAATCATAGGTCCAGCCGCGCGCCTCGAACAGCGCCGCCAGCATCTCTACCGGCGCGCTATCCTCGTGGCGTGGCAAGTCGTCCTGCACAGTTCTTGTCACCATTCACCCGCATCCTGGTGGTTAAGCACCTCTTTGCCATGGATGCTTGGCCTGTAGCCGATTGTAAAACCAAGCTCCGTTCTGGCCTGCGTATAACACCACAAGTCTGTGTACAGACTGTGGATAAGGGCGAACCCCTTTCTCAATACGGCACATCACCCACTTTGTTTCAGAGCGGGTCAACCATGTCGCTCAGAGAGGATCAACCTCCTGACCTTCATCCGAGAGCCACATGAAGGCGCCCTCACGGCCCGCCTTCTTCAGCTTGGCCTCAAACGCCTTGGCATCGGCCTGATCGTCAAACGGCCCGACCAGCACGCGGTTGGTGCGCCCCCAATCGGTGGTCCAGGCAGGCATGCCCTTGAGAATCTTGGCATAGTCCCGGCTCATCTGGCGCCAGTCATAGGCGATGCGCTTGAAATCGCGGCCCACGCCCACCTGCACCCAGACGCGGCTGGGATATTTGGGCGGCGGCGGCGCCTTGGGCGCAGGACGCGGCGCCTTGATCTTGCGAATATCGACCGCGCCCGAAGCAGGCGCCTCGGCAGCCTCCTTGCGGCCGACTTCCTTATGCCCCGAAGGACTGCCCCATTCGGAAAAGGCCTCGGCAAAACTCGGCTTGTGAGACGGCGCCCTGCCGGGAGCCTTGGCCGCAGTCTTCACATGAACCGGCGCAGCAGGCTCGGCTGCCACAAAGGTCACCGGCGGCGGCGGCGGGGCGGTCACGCCCGGCGCAGGCGGCACAGCGGCGACGGGGCCGGGCATGGCAGGCGCCGCGGCAGGCGTGGTTTCCGCAGGCGGCAGACGGCCCAGATCGAAACGGCTGGCTTCCTGATGCGGCTTCTCACCCGCCATGGCGAGCGCGGGCGGAGGTGTGGCTGCGCTCTGAGGCATGGCCGTGCCGGAGATCGGCGGCAGCTCGGCATCGGCTTTCGCGGCCACGGGGGTAGCCACCGGCGCCGGGCGACGCGCCGCGCTGGCCAGAGCAGGCGGCGGCGACACTTCGCGCGAAGGATTGGGCTCGGGCGGCAGCGGATTGCTGGCGGCGGAGGGGGGCGCTGCGGGCGCGGGCGTGGTGTCGATCGGCGCCCCACCCTTCCAGCCACGGGTTTTCTTCGTGTTGGCGGCCAGCTTCGTCGGCTGAGGCGTGGCAGCGGCGGGCGTTCCCAGCGGTGCCCCGGCAGGCGCCAGCGGCGCATCGGCGGCGGCCAGATGGCGGATGCCATGCTGCGAAGCATAGGCCGCAATCCGCGGATCGTCCTTGCCGATCTGCGAGGCATGCGGGAAGCGGCCCAGATTGGCCGCCGCCGCCTGCTGCGCCGGGGTCAGCTTGCGCATGAAACGCAGATAGGGCGACATGCCATTGGCCAGCTCGGCAGGCATGGTCGAGCGGGCGATGGCCTCGGCCTCATCCTCACGCCCCAGAATGGCGAAAGCGAAGGCGCGGGTGCGCCAGGCCGCGCGATCCTGCTTCTGAAGCAGCGGCGCCAGCGTGGTTTCCATCGATTTGCGGTCACCGGCAATGGCCTGGCTCAGCGCCAGACGGCGCACCGCCTCATCCGTGGCGCCATTGGCCAGCGCCTCGCGATAATAGCGCTGGGCCGAGGCATTGTCGCCCACCAGATCATAGGACAGGCCGCGATCGGCCAGCTGATCACCGCTCAACACCATCCCCTGCGAGGCCTGCTCGAACATGGGAATGGCCCCGACCGGGTCCTCGCCATGCAGTTTGGAGACCGCCAGAGCGGCCAGAGCATGCGGATTGCCGGGGGCCAGCTTTTCGGCGCGGGCATAAAAGCCTTCCGCCGAAGCGGTATCGCCCAGTGCCGTGGCGGCATTGCCCGCATCGAGCAGAGCCTCGGCATCGGAAGGATTGCTGGCGATCCGTGCCAGCGCATTGCTGAGCTGCCGCGCCGGATCATTGCTGGGAACCTGCGCCTGATTGTGCCCCGTGGGCAGCGGCTGCACCACCGGATGCGACACCACCGGCAGGCTCTGCGCCATGGCAGCGGAACCAGCCACAGCGCTCACCATCATGCAACCCAGCGAGGCCGCGCCCATAAGGGTCAGCCTGCCGCGCATGTCCGATCCCGGCATCAGGCCCAGCCCATGCCGCGCCCGTGCCTGGCGATCACCGCTCATCGAACCCTATCCTGTTCATGAAAATGGGCCGGGCCCCGAAGGGCCCGACCGTCTTGCCTCAACTTACTGATTGTTCTGGCGACCGAGGAAGCGCGGGATGTTGATCGCCCCACCCTCATCGCCATCATGATCGTCGTCATCGCTGTGGCGGCGACCGGCCAGATTGGCCATCCGCTCGAACAGCGTGCCGCCCGAGGAGCCGGCAGGACGCACCGACTGCTCCGGCGCGGGCGTGAAGCGCTGCGAGGGCTCCAGCGGGGCATAGGGCTGATGCGCCTGATGGCCCTGCTGCGGCTGCTCATGCTCGGACAGCAGATTGCGGCGGCGAGCAGGCGCCGGACCGTCGAAATCGGCCAGACGGCTGGCATCGAGCAGCAGCTCATCGGGGCCGCCGGGCGCTTCCTGACCCAGCTCCAGATCCAGCGGCTCCTCAACCTGCGGGGCCGAGAGCGGCGTGAACACCGGCTGCGGGGCCTGCTGCGGCTCGGGTGTGAAGCTGGCCGGGGCGAAGTTGACATGCGGCGCGGGCTGCGCGGGCGGAATGGTCAGCGCCGGGCCGGCAGGCGGCACGATCGGCTGCGCCATGGGCGCGCCGGGCACCGAGATCGACGGGCGGGCGGGGCCACGCGCGGCGTTCATCGTGAAGGGGCGGCTGGCCTCTTCGGCCATCTGCGCGGTCTGCTCGATGCCGGTGGCCACCACCGAGACGCGGATCTTGCCCTGCAGATCAGGGTTGAAGGCGCTGCCCCAGATGATGTTGGCGTTGGGATCGACCAGCTCACGGATGTGGTTGGCGGCCTCATCGACCTCCAGCAGCTTCATGTCGTCGCCGCCGATGATCGAGATGATGACGCCCTTGGCGCCCTGCATCGACACGCCATCGAGCAGCGGGTTGGCGATGGCGCGCTCCGCGGCTTCCAGCGCGCGATGTTCGCCGCTGCCCTCGCCGGTGCCCATCATGGCCTTGCCCATCTCGGCCATCACCGAACGCACGTCGGCAAAGTCGAGGTTGATCAGGCCCGGCATCACCATCAGATCGGTGATCGAGCGCACGCCCTGCTGAAGCACCTCATCGGCCAGCTCGAAAGCTTCCTTGAAGGTGGTTTCCGCCTTGGCGATCAGGAACAGGTTCTGGTTCGGGATGACGATCAGCGTATCGACGTGCTTCTGCAGCTCCTCGATACCCGCGTCGGCGCTGCGCATGCGGCGCGTGCCTTCGAACAGGAAGGGCTTGGTCACCACGCCCACGGTCAGCACGCCCTTGTCGCGCGCCACCTTGGCGATCACCGGAGCCGCGCCCGTGCCCGTGCCGCCGCCCATACCGGCAGCGATAAAGCACATATGCACGCCTTCGAGCGCCCGCTCGATCTCGGCGATGGTTTCCTCAGCCGCAGCGCGACCGACCTCGGGACGGGCACCGGCGCCCAGACCCTTGGTGATCTCAAGCCCCAGCTGGATGCGGTTCTTGGCGATCGAATTGTTCAGCGCCTGAGCATCGGTGTTGGCGACGACAAAGTCGACACCCTCGATCTCGGCGTTGATCATGTTGGCGATGGCGTTGCCTCCGGCGCCGCCAACTCCGATGACGGTGATGCGCGGGCGCAGCTCCTCGACGGCAGGCGGACCGATATTGATGCTCATTGCCATACTCCTCCAGTCTGCTCCCTGCCGCCCTGAATTCAGCTAAGGGAGTCGCGTCAGACTATCTCTTTAAAATGCACGCTTCGACTCAGCGGTGCAAAGCGCATTTGCCATTTGTCCACAGTCGTTGTTGGCGATGGCGCGCTTTCAACGCCACCTCAAAAATATTCCTTCAGCGCATGCAGCACACGGTTCATCAGTCCGGAGCCCGAAAACCGCGTGGTTCGGCGCTGTGCCTGGCTTAATCTGCGTATATCGACGGGGTCTGCGGCGGCATAAAGCACCAGACCGGCCAAAGTCGAAAAGCCCGGCGTGGAATGCGCTTCGGGCAGGCCCTTGATGGCCATGGGGCGCCCGATGCGCACCGGACGGCCCAAAGCCCCCTGCGCGAAATCGGCAAGCCCTGCCAGTTCAGCACCGCCGCCGGTGAAGACCACCTGCCCCGCCCCGGCCCCGGCAAAGCCCATGGCTTTCAGCACCCGGTTGACCTCATCCATCAGCCGCCCGAGCTGGGTGGTGATCACGGTGATCAGCTCGGCGCGGGGAATGCGGTTCTTGTCATCGGCATGGCGGGCCAGCTGGCCGCCTGTGCCTTCCTCGCCCGGGCCGTTGATGGGGATCATCTCGCGGTGATCCGCCGGGCTGGCGATGGCCGAGCCATTGACGCATTTCAGCCGCTCGGCCTGAAAACGGCGGATGCCGAAGGAGGAGGCAATCGCATCGGTGATATCGCCCGAGCCCATGGGAATGGTCGTGAGCCCCACCAGCATGCTCGCCGCAAACAGCGAGACGGTGGTGACTTCCGCGCCGAACTCCACCAGCGCCACGCCCAACTCGCGCTCTTCGGGTGCAAGGCAGGCGTAACCGGCGGCAATCGGCGAGGCCACCACAGAGGTCACCTGCAGATGCGCGTTCTGCACCGCCTCGGTCAGGTTGCGCACCGGGCCGCCATCGCCCAGCATCACATGAATATCCACGCCCAGACGCCCGGCATGCAGCCCCTTGGGGTTGGACACGCCATGCGCGCCATCCAGCGTGTAATGCGCGGGCTGGGCATGCAGCACCACGCGCCCGTCGGGCTGGATCACCCCGCAGGCGCCGGAGAGCAGATGCTCGATATCATCGTCCTCGATGCGGCGGCCGCCGATGTCGGCCTCGACCTGCGTGATCTGGCTGGTCAGCCCGGCCCCGCTGCAGCCGATGGAGACCGCCTGCACGCTGGTGCCAGCCATCTTCTCGGCACGCTCGATGGCGTCACGCACGGCATAGGTGGCGGCGTGCATGTCCACCACATAGCCGCGCTTCACGCCTTGCGCCGCGCGGTGCCCGCTGCCCAGCACCAGCAATTCGCCGGTTTCCGTGCGCCCGGCAATGATCGCCGAAATGCGGAAAGAGCCGATGTTGACCGCGCCAAAGGCACTGACGATCCGGGGTGCGACCATCAATGGGCGTCCTTGTGATGAGGCGCCTTATGGTCGGGGGCCTTATGGGCTGGGGTCTTATGGTCCGGCTTATGCGCGGCGGCGGGTTTGTGGGCAGGAGCCTTGTGAGCGGGCGCTGCCTTATGCGGCGCCGGGGTCGGCTTATGCTCAGGCTTGTGGGCCGGGGCTGGCTTGTGGTCAGGCTTGTGCGCAGGCGCAGGCTTATGGGCAGGCGCGGCTTTATGCTCGGGCGCGGGCTTATGCGCTTCATGCTTCACCGCATGCTCGCTCGGGCCGACATGGGCCAGCGCATTGCGGATCACGCCAACATGCTCGGCGGTTTCGTGATGCGGCGTGGTGGCCTTGGGCTTGCTGCCTGCCTGAGGCTTGGCGGCGGGCTTGGGCGCTTCGGGCTTGGCCTCGCCGGGCGTGGCGGTCGCATCCGCGTCCGGCGTGGGTGCAGCCACCGCCAGCGGACTGTCGGGCATGCCATTGGTCGAGCTGCCCGGCACGCGCATATAGATCCGGTCGGGCGAGCGCATATCGAAGGCCACCACACGGCCACCCAGCAGGCGGTTGGTGCCATCAAGCCGCGCAAAGGCCATCAGCGCATCGGCGCCGACCTTGTCACCCTCGGGCAGGGCCAGCACCTGATTGGTCTTGAAGGTGAGGTTCCAGCGGCGGTTGCCCACCCACTCGGCCTCGGCCACCTGCGGGCGCAAGGCGGGCGCGGCATCGAGCAGCGTGGTGAGATCGCCCACCTTATCCGCCACGCCATCGCCCGACAGCACCAGCTTGCCCTTGGCACGCGCGGGCGCGATGGGCTCCAGACGGTGGCCGCCCGCATCGATCAGCGTCAGCTTCTGGCCCTCGCGCAGCACGGGGCCGGGCTTGCGCTCGACGATATCGACGACCAGCGTATCAGGCAATTCGCGCGAGACGCGGGCGTCTTCCACCCAGCTCAATTGCAGCAGATCGTCGCGCACGGCTTCCAGATCGACCAGCGGCATGGCGCGGTCGCGCTGGGCCAGCACGCGTTCATAGACCTTCAGCTCGTTGAGATGCTTGACGCCATGCACTTCCACGCGGCGCACCTGAAACCCGGCCTGCGAGGCAATGGAAGCCACCTGCTGCGTGGCCATGGCGGGCACCCCGGCCAGCACCATCACCAGCCAGGCCAGACCCAAAGCACAGCCCAGAATGGTCACCAGAAAAATGCGGTGCAGCTGAGCCTCGCTGAAGGGCAGCAGCGCCAGCGCGCGGTCCAGCGCCGTGCCGGTGCGGGCACGCGCCACCGCCACCTTGCGGGCGTTGCTGGCCTTGCTGGCCTGCTTGCGGGCGCTGGCGCCGCCGCGTTTCAGCTTCTGGCTCATCGGTTGGTTTATGCCCCCTGCTTCGCCTTCGCGTCGCTCAACGCTTCGGCAACGATGGCCTCGACCAGATCGGCGTAATCCATGCCCAGATGCCGCGCCTGCTCGGGCACGAGGCTGAGCGGCGTCATGCCCGGCTGGGTGTTGACCTCCAGCAGGAACAGGCCTTCCACGCCCTGCTCATCGTCCCAGCGAAAGTCGCTGCGGCTGGTGCCCTTGCAGCCCAGCAGCTGATGCGCGCGCAGAGCAATATCCTTGCAGGCCTGAGCGATCTCTTCGGGGATCTCGGCAGGGCACATATGGCGAGTGAGGCCATCGGTGTACTTCGCATCGAAATCGTAGAATTCGGTGGTGGGGATCAGCTCCGTCACCATCAAAGCCTTGTCGCCCAGCACGGCGGTGGTGAGTTCCTTGCCGCGAATGAAAGGCTCGGCCATCAGCTCGGGGAAATGGTGCCACGGGCCCTCAACATCGCGCCCGATGGGATCGCCATAATTGCCGCTGGCCGTCACGATGGCCACGCCAACGCTGGAGCCCTCGCAGGCAGGCTTCAACACATAAGGGCGCGGCAGCGGGTCCTTCTCGAACAGCTCCGCGCTTTTGACGATGCGCCCGCCCGGCATGGGGATGCCATGCGGGATCAGCGCCTGCTTGGTCAGCTCCTTGTCGATGGCGATGACGCTGCTGGTCAGGCCGGAATGGGTGTAGGTCAGGCCCATCAGATCCATCATGCCCTGCACCGTGCCATCCTCTCCGGGAGCGCCATGCAGAGCGTTGAACACCACATCGGGCTTCGCCTCGGCCAACTTGAGGGCGACATCGCGGCCCATATCGATGCGCGTGACCTTATGACCCCGGCTTTCCAGAGCATCGGCCACGCCGTTCCCGCTCATCAGCGAAACGGGGCGTTCCGAGGACCAGCCGCCCATCAGCACGGCGATATGAAGGTGGGGCAGCTTGGTCACAGTGTCTTGCCTACTCGCTTGATTTCCCATTCCAGCTCGACGCCGGAGTTGTCTTTCACCCGGCGGCGGACTTCATCACCCAGCATCTCGATGTCCGCGCTGGTGGCCGTGCCGGTGTTGATAAGGAAATTGGTGTGCTTCTCGCTGACCTGAGCGCCGCCGATGGTCAGCCCCCGGCATCCGGCGCGGTCGACCAGCTCCCAGGCGCGCTCGCCCGGAGGGTTCTTGAAGGTGGAACCGCCAGTCTTGCTGCGCAGGGGCTGACTGGCCTCGCGGCTGGCGGAAATGCGGTCCATTTCGGCCTGGATGGCCTCGGATTCGCCCGGAACGCCACGAAAACGGGCGGAGACGACAATCGCCCCCTCGGCCAGATCGGAATGGCGATAGGTGTAGCCCAGCGCGGGCAACTGCAGAGTGGCCAGCTGGCCATCGCGCGTCACCACGTCGCAATCGACGAGGATATCCTTCACCTCACGCCCATAGGCGCCGCCGTTCATGCGGACAAAGCCACCAACCGTGCCGGGGATCGAGCGCAGGAATTCCAGCCCGGCAATCGCCGCATCGCGCGCCGTGGAGGAGACCAGAATACCACTGGCCCCGCCGCCGCAGTTCAGCGTCAGATCATCCAGCTTCTCGACCTTGGCAAAGGCCTTGCCCAGACGGACCACAACGCCCGGCACGCCGCCATCGCGCACGATCAGATTGCTGCCCAGCCCCAGCGCCATCACCGGCACATCGGCGGGAAGCTGCGCCAGAAAGCCGCGCAGGTCGTCCACGTCCTTGGGCTCGAACAGCCACTGCGCCACGCCGCCGCTCTTGAACCACACCAGCGGGGCCAGTGGAGCATCAGCCGTCAAACGCCCGGCAACAGGAGGCGGCGTCCAACTCACAGGCCCTTGCGCTCCGCAATGGCAGGCGCCAGCCCGGCAGCCCATTTGGTGATATCGCCCGCACCAAGGCACACGACCATATCGCCCGGCTGGATCACATCGGCCAGCGTGCCCGCCAGATCGTCGGCGCCCGCGATCAGATGGGCGCTGCGATGGCCCCGCGCCTTGATGCCCTGCACCATGGCGGCGGAATCGACACCATCGATAGGCTGCTCGCCAGCGGCATAGACCGGCGCGGCATAGACGATATCGGCATCGTTGAAGGCAGCGGCGAAATCATCGAGATGATCGCGCAGACGGGTAAAGCGATGCGGCTGCACCACGGCGATCACCCGGTTCTGCACGCTTTCACGCGCAGCCGCCAACACGGCGCGAATCTCGACCGGATGGTGGCCGTAATCATCGATGATCGTGGTGCCATCCACCTCGCCCACCTTGGTGAAGCGGCGCTTCACGCCCCCGAACTTGGCGAAGCCGCCCCGGATCACCTCATCGGCCACGCCCATCTCCACCGCGACAGCCACAGCGGCCAGCGCATTCTGGACATTGTGGCGGCCCGGCATCGGCAGCTCGATTCCCTCGATGCGCCGGAACGAACCATCGCGCTGGCGCAGCACAGCGGTAAAGCGATTGCCGCCGGGATAAGGCGTGACATTCTCACCGCGCACATCAGCCTGAGCGCTGAACCCATAAGTGATGACCCGGCGGTCCCGCACCTTGGGGATGATCGCCTGCACCTCGGGATGGTCGATGCACAGCACCGCCGCGCCATAGAACGGCACGTTCTCGATAAATTCGACGAAGCACTGCTTCACCCGGTCAAAGGAACCGTAGTGGTCGAGATGCTCGGGATCGATGTTGGTCACCACCGCGATGGTGCCGTCCAGACGCAGGAAGCTGCCGTCGCTTTCGTCGGCCTCCACCACCATCCAGTCGCTGGCGCCCAGACGCGCGTTGGAACCGTAGCTGTTGATGATCCCGCCATTGATCACCGTCGGGTCCACCCCGCCCGCGTCCAGCAGCGCGGCGACCATGCTGGTGGTCGTCGTCTTGCCGTGAGTACCAGCCACGGCGACGGTGTTCTTCAGCCGCATCAGCTCGGCCAGCATTTCGGCGCGGCGCACCACGGGCACGCGATGCTCCAGAGCCGCGGCCACTTCGGGGTTGTCACGCTTCACGGCGGTGGAGGTCACCACCACGGCGGCATCGCCAAGGTTCTCGGCGGCATGGCCGATCATCACCTTGATACCGCGCTGGCGCAGGCCTTCCACCACATAGCCCTCGGCAATGTCGCTGCCCTGCACCGTGTAGCCAAGGTTCGCCATCACCTCGGCAATGCCCGACATGCCGATCCCGCCGATGCCGACGAAATGGATCGTGCCGATGTCCGTTGCGACGCCCTTCATGCCAGCTGCCCCTTGGCCCCGGCAGGCACCGCAGCGGTGTCCACCTTGATCACATCCATCAGCGGCGCGGCGCCGAAGCTTTCCACCAGATCGGCCAGATCGGCAGCGGCATTGGGATGGCCGCAATTCCACGCGGCATGAGCGGCATTGGCCAGCGTCTCGGGACGCTGGGCCAGGGCCTGAATCTGCTTGGCCAGTTCCACGGCGGTAAATTTCTCCTGACGGATCGAGCGCGCGCCGCCCGCCACCACCATCTCGCGCGCATTGGCGGCCTGATGATCGTCGGTGGCGATGGGCAAGGGCACAAGGATGGCGGGGCGGCCCACAGCGGTCAGTTCCGCAATGGTGCTGGCGCCCGAACGACCGATAAACAGGTGAGCATCGGCCAGACGGGTGGCCATATCCTCGAAATAGGTCGCCAGCTCGGCGGGGATGTCATGCGAGGCGTAGCGCGTGCGCACGGCATCGATGTCCTCGGCGCGGCACTGCTGGATCACCTGCAGGCGGGTGCGCAGCGAGGGCGGCAGCATCGCCAGACCATCGGGCACCACTTCGGACAGCACCCGCGCACCCTGCGAACCACCGGTCACCAGCACGCGCAGCAAGCCGTCCTCGGTGAAGGGCGGGAAAGGCTGGTCACGCAGGCGCAGCACCTCCTCGCGCACAGGGTTGCCGATGACATGGGTCTTTTCGGCATATTTGGCGTCGAGCCGGTCGGTCTGGGCGCTGGCAGTGGCGATGGCATTCACCCGGCCCGCAAGGAAGCGGTTCACCCGGCCCAGCACGGCGTTCTGCTCATGGATCAGGCTGGGGATGCCCGCGCTGCTGGCCGCCAGAAGGGCAGGCAAAGCCGGATAACCGCCAAAACCGATCACCGCGCTGGGCTGGAAGCTTTCATAGAGGCGCAGCGCCATGCGGCGGCCTTCCATGATCGCCATCAGGCCCTTCACCCAGTTGATGGGGTTCTTGCCCTGCAGACGACCGGCAGGCAGCACATGCGCCGTCAGCCCTTCGGGGCGACCGGGGATCGCCGCCCCGCGCACATCCGTCACCAGCGCGACATGATGCCCGCGTCGCTCCAGCTCCACCGCCAGAGCGAAGGCGGGGATCAGATGGCCGCCGGTGCCGCCCGCGGCCAGCACATAATGGCGGGAGACCTGGGTCATGTCGGCGGGGCTCACTTCCTGGGGTTGTCGGTCTTGGACGGATAGGCGGTGGAAAAGGGCGAGACAAGATGCAGCGGCAGCCCTTTACCCTCGCTCTGGAACGGATCATGCGCCAGATAGGGGTTGCGCCGCGTGATCGCGAGCAAAAAGCCCACCCCCATGCACAGGGCGATGGTGGAAGAACCACCATAGGAAATCAGCGGCAGCGTCATGCCCTTGGAGGGGAAAAGCTGCAGATTGACCAGAATGTTGATGAAGGCCTGCCCGCCGATCTGCACCACAAGGCCGGTGCCCGCCAGCACGGTGAAGAGGTCTTCCTCCTGCGCCAGACGGATCAGCACGCGGGCCACAATGGCGAAATAGAGCAGCACCACCACGGCGCACATCAGCAGGCCGAATTCCTCGCCGATGACCGAGAAGATATAGTCGGTATGCGGTTCCGGCAGGGATTTCTTCTGCGTGCCGAGCCACAGGCCGGTGCCCGTCCAGCCGCCCGCCACCAAAGTGCGGAAGGCCAGATGGACCTGATCGTACTGATCGCCTCCGCCCGAGAGGTTGAGCAGGAAGTCGTCGATACGGTTGCGGGCATTGCCGTAGAACATATAGGCCAGCGCCACCACGCCCGCGGCGATCCCGGCGAAGAGGCCAATGCGCGCCGGGCTGAGCGGCAGGCCCGCCACCAGCAGCATGGTGAAGCCCACCAGCAGAAACAGCACCGTCGAGCCGAAATCGGGCTGGAGCATCAGCAGCACCGCCACAAGGCCCGTCAGCCCCACACAGATCATCATCACCGGCAGCTTGCCATCCCGCAGCTTCCACGAGAGAATCCATGCCAGACAGATCGCAAAGGCGGGCTTGAGGAACTCGGAGGGCTGGATGGTGATGCCCAGCTTCAGCCAGCGCTTGGCGCCGTTGATGTTGGCGCCGATCACCGGCACCAGCATCAGCGCCACCAGCATGGCGCAGCCCAAAATGATCCCCACGCGCCGCGCCTGTTCGCGGTTGAGGCGCGAGCAGACCAGCATGGCGATCAGACCGGCGGTCTGGAACCCGATATGCAGATAGAAGAAGTGCAGATCGCCAAAGCCCTTGCGCGCCATGGCCGGCGCATGGACCGCCGCCGGAGAGCCCGCCGCCACAGCCAGAGCGCCAATGCCCATCAGCGCAAAGATCAGCACCAGCAGCACACGGTCGATCTCGCGCCACCATGTCGCCCATTCGCCGCGACCGGCGCGCTTGGCCCAGCTGCCGTGGTCCTCACCGGCACCGGCGCCCGGCACATAGGGCGCAGGCGTCAGGACCGGCCCGGTGGCAGGGCTGCCCGGCGGCGGTGGGGTGGACGGTCCGGGCGGCGTGGGGGGCATGAGGTCAGCCTTCCTCGCCGTGAGCAGGGTCACCCTGCCCGGTCAGAACGTTGACGATCTGGCGGAAAGCCTCGCCGCGCGCCTCGAAATCGCGGAACTGGTCGAAGCTGGCGCAGGCGGGCGAGAGCAGCACCACATCGCCGGGCTTGGCCGCCTCGATGGCGCGGCGGATGGCCTCGCTCATCATCTCGGCGCGGACGACCGGCATATGGGGCGCAAGGATTTGCGCAAACAGCGGCCCGGCATCGCCAATCGTGTAAGCTGCGGCCACATTGGGGAAACCGCCCGCGCAATCGTCGAGATCCACGCCCTTGGGCAGGCCGCCGACGATCCAGTGCAGGCGCTTATGCCCCTCGACCGGCGGGAAAGCCGCCAGCGCGGGCGCGGTGGAGGCCGGGTTGGTCGCCTTGGAATCGTTGATGAAGATCACGCCATCGGATTCAGCCACGCGCTCCATGCGGTGCGGCAGGCCGTTGAAGCTTTTCAGCCCCTTTTCGATGGTGGCGTCATCCAGCCCCAACTCGCGCACGGCGGCGACAGCGGCCTGCGCATTGGCGCGGTTGTGGGGGCCGGCAAGGCTGGGCCAGTCGGCCTGATCGCCGGGCAGATCGACGCTCTCGATGAAGGTGAAGCGCTGGCCCTCGGGCGCATCGCGCAGCACATCCAGCGCCATTTCCGCCTTCATCTCGACCAGCGCCAGACGCCCAAGCGCCTGCATGCCGAACAGCCGCGCCTTGCTGGCGACATAGCCGTCGAAACCGTCATAGCGGTCCAGATGATCGGGCGTGAGGTTGAGCAGCACCGCCACCTCGCAATCGAGCCGCTGCGTCAGATCGATCTGATAGGACGACAGCTCCAGCACATAGACGCCCCCGGCAGGCAGCGGTTCCTGACCCAGAATGGGCAGGCCGATGTTGCCGCCCATGATCGCGGGGATGCCCGCCACCTCCAGCAGATGCTTCGTCAGCGCGGTGGTGGTGGATTTGCCGTTGGTGCCGGTGATGCCCACAACCTTGTGAGCGGGCAGGGAATCGCGGCTCTGGGCGAAAAGCTCGATGTCGCAGATCAGCGGCACGCCAGCGGCGCGGGCGGCATCGGCAATCGGGTGGCGGTTGATCGGCACGCCCGGCGAGACGACCATGCCCGCAAAACCGGTGAGGTCGATCGCCAAAGGATCGGCCAGCACCACCTTGTCGCCATGGAGATCTGCCACGGCATTGCGCGGCTCTTCCTTGGCGTCCCATGCGGTCACCTGCGCCCCGCCCGCCACCAGCGCGGCCACAGCCGTCTGGCCAGAGCGGGCCAGCCCCAGCACCGCGTAACGTTTTCCGGCAAAGGCGGGGGAGGAGATCATCGGATCAACGCAGCTTCAGCGTGGAGAGGCCGATCAGCGCCAGCACGATCGACACGATCCAGAAGCGGATCACCACGGTGGATTCGGCCCAGCCCTTCTGCTCGAAGTGGTGGTGGATCGGCGCCATGCGGAAGATGCGGCGCCCGGTGCGCTTGTAGAAGAACACCTGAATGATCACGCTGGCCGCCTCCATCACGAAGAGGCCGCCGATGATCGCCAGCACGATCTCGTGATGCGCGGCCACAGCGATGGCGCCCAGCGCGCCGCCCAAGGCCAGCGAGCCGGTGTCGCCCATAAAGACGGCGGCAGGCGGCGCATTGAACCACAGGAAGCCAAGGCCAGCGCCCATGATCCCGGCGCAGAGGATCGCCAGTTCGCCAGCACGCGGCACATGGGGAATGCCCAGATAATGGGTGTAGTCCACGCGGCCCGTCAGATAAGCGATGATCGCGAAAGCGCCCGCCGCGATGATGACGGGCATGGTGGCCAGACCGTCCAGACCGTCCGTCAGATTCACCGCATTGCCCGCCCCCACGATCACAAAGGCCGCGAAGGGGTAATAGGCATAGCTGAGCGGAATATAGGTGTTGGGCAGGAAGGGCACATAGAGGTTGGTGCCGGTGTGCTGCACGATGATCCATGTCGCCACGCCCGCCACCGCGAATTCGGCGATCAGGCGCACCTTGCTGGAGACGCCCTTGGTGCTGCGCTTGGTCACCTTGTCGTAATCGTCGAGGAAGCCGATCACGCCGAAGCCGATGGTCACGGCAAGGCAGGCCCAGACGAAGGGATCGGTCAGGTCCATCCACAGCAGCATGGATGCCACCAGCGAGATCAGGATCATCAAGCCGCCCATGGTGGGCGTGCCGCGCTTGGCCAGATGGCTCTGCGGGCCGTCCTCGCGGATCGGCTGGCCCTTGCCCTGCTTGGCGCGCAGCATGGTGATGAAGCGCGGGCCGATGAACAGGCCGATGATCAGCGCGGTCATCAGCGCGGCGCCAGCCCGGAACGTCTGGTAACGCACCAGATTGGTCAGGCCCGCAAAATGGAACCACTGGGCGAGGAAGTAGAGCATGGGCGTTCAGTATCGTCCGTTAAGCAGAGGGAGCGAGCAAGGTGGAAACCAGCTTGCCCAGACCGACAGAATTGGAACCCTTGACCAGCAGAGCGTCGCCATCGGCCAGCCCGAAGGCGACCAGACGGGCGATTGCCTCATCGGTGGTCTGGCAATGAGCGAAGGGGATGGGCTTGCCAAGCGCGGCTTTGCCCTCTGTCCCCAGCTCCTCGGCCAGCGCCGCCATTTCCGGGCCGACCAGCAGGGCGAAATCAACCTTGGCATCCGCGATGGGCGCCAGCAGCTGGGCATGGAGCGCCGGGCCGAAATCGCCCAGCTCCTTCATGGCGCCCAGCACGGCGATGCGACGCTTGGCCTTCTCCGCCCCCAGCACCGCCAAGGTGGAGCGCATCGAGGCCGGATTTGCGTTGTAGCTTTCATCCATCAGCAGCGCGGTGCCGCCATCCTTGGTGGTGATCTCCACCCGCGCACCGCGCCCGGCCAGCCCTTCCAGCTCGGCCATGGCCAGACCCGCCGCGCCGAAATCGGCACCCACAGCGCGCACCACGGCCATCACGGCGAGCGAGTTGATCACCCAATGCTCACCGGGCGAGGCCACGGTGTAGCACAGACGAATGTCGCCCAGATCGGCCGTCACCAGCGATCCGCCGCTGCGTCCGCCCATCCCGGGCGAGGCCAGTGCATCGAGTAGCCGCACATCGGCATGCGCCGCGCGACCGAAAGACAGCACCTGCGCGCCCTTGGCCAGAGCGGCGGCCTTCAGGCGCTCGAAATAGGGGCTGTCAGCGGGGATGACGGCGGTGCCGCCCTCGACCAGACCTTCGAAGATTTCCGCCTTGGCGTCGGCAATCGCCTCTTCCGAGCCCAGATTCTCGATATGGGCCGGGGCGATGTTGGTGATCACCGCGACATGCGGCTTCACCTGCGCCGTCAGGCCGGAGATTTCCCCGGCATGGTTCATCCCCATCTCGAAGATGCCATAGAGCGTGCGCGCGGGCATGCGCGACAGGCTGAGCGGCACGCCGACATGGTTGTTGTAGCTTTTCACCGAACGATGCGCCCCGCCCCGGCTCGACCGGTCGAGCGCGGCATAGATCGCCTCTTTCACGCTGGTCTTGCCGACCGAGCCGGTGACGCCGATGATCTTCGCCTCAGGCAGCACGCGGGCACGGGCGGCAGCGCCCAAGGCCTGAAGCGCGGCGAAGCTGTCCTTAACCAGCACATGGGGCGCATCGACGGGATGTTCGGCCACGACAAGGCTGGCGCCGCGCGTCATGGCGGTGGGGATGAAGCGGTGGCCGTCCATCGCCTCGCCGCGCATGGCGAAGAACAACCCGCCCTCGCCGATCTCACGCGAGTCGGTGGCGACATTGGCGATAAAGCAGTCTTCGCTCGTGGTGCCGCCGATGGCTTTCGCCACGCTGGCAGCATCCCACAGGGCGGTGGGCAGCGCATCTGCGGGTTCTTCGGGCCAGTCCATGATGCGGGCCTTTTTCGTCATCATTTTAACTCCTGCGCCCCCGCGACCTGTCCGGCATATTCACGGGCGACGGCCACATCGTCGAAAGGCAGCACGCGCATCGCATCGCCGCGCCCCACGATCTGGCCTTGCTCATGTCCCTTGCCCGCGATCAAGACGATATCCCCCGCTTCGGCCAGAGATATCCCCCGCGCAATGGCCTCACGCCGGTCACCCACCTCAAACACCTCGGCCAGAGGCGCGTCCATGCCGGCCAGAATGGCGGCGCGGATGGTGGCGGGGTCTTCCCCGCGCGGGTTGTCATCGGTGACGATGGCGATGTCGGCGTGATCAGCGGCGATGCGGCCCATGGCGGGGCGCTTGCCCTCATCGCGGTCGCCGCCCGCGCCAAAGACGACGATCAGCTGGCCATGCACATGCGGGCGCAGCGCGGCAATTGCGGCTTCCAGCGCATCGGGCGTATGGGCGTAATCGACATAGGCGGGCGCCCCGGCGCGGTTGAGCCCGGCGCGCTCCAGGCGGCCACGCACCGGTTGCAGGCGCGAGAGGCCATCGAAGACCTGCGCCGCGCCGATGCCGCTGGCCAGCGCCAGCCCGGCGGAGACCAGCGCATTGGCGGCCTGATAGGCGCCGATCAGGGGCAGGTTGATGGTCCTGGTAACGCCCTCATGCTCGACAACCAGCTGCTGCCCCAGCAGGCCCGGCGTGCGGCTGACAAGGCGCAGGGTCTCGCCCTTCTCGCCCACGGTAAGCAGGCGCAGGCCACGCTGCCTGGCCACAGCCATCGCGCGGTCCGACCACTCATCATCGGCCCAGATCACCGCTGCGCCGCCCTCTTCCACCACTTCAGTGAAAAGGCGCATCTTGGCGGCGAAATAGTCCTCCATATCGGCGTGATAATCGAGGTGATCGCGGCTCAGGTTGGTGAAACCGCCCGCCACCACGCGCGGCCCTTCATTGCGATATTGCGAGAGACCGTGGCTGGAGGCCTCATAGGCGACATGGGTCACGCCCTCACGCGCCAGCCCGGCCAGATTGGCGAGGAACGTCACGATGTCCGGCGTGGTCAGCCCGGTGTAGGTCGTTTCCTGAGGCGTGGTGACGCCCAAAGTGCCGATGCTGGCGGCGGGATGGCCCGCCATGCGCCACAGCTGGCGGGTCATCTCCACGCAGGAGGTCTTGCCGTTGGTGCCGGTGACGGCCACCAGCGTTTCCGGCACGGGCTGATAGAAGCCAGAGGCCAGCTGGGCGAAGGCCAGACGCGGTTCGGCGGCGGCGATATGGATCGCGCCTTCCACCTTCGCCTCGGGGCGCGCCACCACGGCGACAGCGCCAGCGGCCACGGCGGCGGGAATGAAATCCTCACCATTCACGCGCAGGCCGGGAAACGCGCCAAAAACGTTACCCGGCGCAACCTTGCGGTTATCGATTGCAAAGCCGGTGATGTTCACATCGCCGGAAGGGGGGCCGGAAGGGGCAAAACCGGTGACGCCAAGGTCACCGGTTTCGTTGAAACCTTCAAGTCCCGCCTGCGCGGCCAGAGCGCCCAGCTTCATTCGCCTTGTCCATTCGCAATCAACGGGGCAATATCGGAAATGTCGATATCGCGGGTCTGATCAGGCATCACGCCCAACAAGGGTCCGATCTTGGGAATCAAGCGCCCTACGATGGGTGCGGCATTCCATGCGGCAGTCCGCTGGTAGGAGGTGGCGGCATTGCGCTGCGGCTCGTCCAGCGTGGAGATCACCACATAGCGCGGCTTGTCCATCGGGAAGGCCGCGGCGAAGGTCGTGACCACCTTGTCCTTGTGATAGCCATGGGCGTCCGAACGCTCGGCGGTGCCGGTCTTGCCGCCCACGCGGTAGCCCGCCGCATTGGCGCTGCGGCCCGTGCCGTTCGAGACGATGGCGCGCAGCAGCTGGCGGATGCGCGCGCTGGTGCTGGCCTTCCAGATGCGGCGGCCTTCGGGGATATGGCCCGGGTCCAGCTTGAACAGCGTGGCCGGGCGCCACACGCCGCCATTGACCAGCGCGGCATAGGCACAGGCCAGATGCAACTCGGTGATCGAGATGCCATGGCCATAGGCCACGGTGGTGTTGCTGACCCGCGTCCACAGACCATGCGAATCCGGCTTGGGCCAGATGGGGGCGCCACGCGCGGGCAGCTCGATATGCGGACGCTCGCCAAAGCCAAGGCGATGGAAGGTGTCCATCATGCGCTGCGGGCCGATCTGGTCGCCCAGCTGCGCCAGCACGATGTTCGAGGAATGGATCAGCGCCTCGGGAATGTTCAGCGAGGCGCCAAAATTCGCGTCATCATGCACAAGGTGGCCGCCCACCTCGCGCTGGCCGCCCGCCGGGAAGCGCGTGGCCATATCGCGCAGCACGCCATTGTCGATGGCCACAGCCACGGTGATCGGCTTGATGACGCTGCCCAGCTCGAAGGGCTGGCTGGAGATCAGGTTGAAGGTGTGCTTGGCACCCTCGGCATCGATGGCATTGGGATTGAAGGCGGGCAGCGAGGCCAGAGCCACCACCTCGCCGGTGTCCACATCCATCACGATGCCCGCCGCGCTGCGCGCCTGAGCGCGCGCCAGACCCCAGGCGAGGTCGGCTTCCAGAGCGCCCTGCACGCGCGCATCGATGGAGAGCTGCATCGGCGTGCCGCGCTGCGCCGGATCGGTCAGGCGCTGGTCATAGACCTTTTCGAGGCCGACCTGCCCGTGCCCGTTGTTGTCGACAAAGCCGAGGATATGCGCGCCCATCGATCCTTGCGGATAGTAACGCTCATTCTCGCGCGGGAATTCCAGCGCGGGCTCACCCAGCGCGTGAACGCGGTTGGCCTCGTCCGGCAGGATGCGGCGGCGCAGATAGCCCGGCTCATCGCTGGAGAGCCGCTTGGTCAGCGCATCGACATCCTCATCGGGGAAGATGCGGACCAGCGCCTGCGCCACTTCCTTGGGGCTGCGCACCAGCGCACCGCCCTCACCCGTGCCCAGCGCCTTGGGGTTGAACCACAGGGCATAGGCGGGGAAAGCGCGGGCCAAAGACATGCCGTTGCGGTCGATAATCTCGGCGCGGCGCGCGGTGTAGGCACTGCTCGGCACATCGGCGCGACCGGTCTTGGTCAGCCCCAGATGCATAATACGGATTTCCGCGATCAGCGCGATCAGCGCAAAGCCGATCAGCACCAGCAGGGTGCGCCAGCGCGCCACCGTGAGCGCGCGCGAGCGTTGATGCACCAGATCGACGCGGCTGGCCGAAATCACCGCATTATGGCGCTGCCCGATGCCGATCACCGTGGCACTGGCGCCATAGCGCATCGAGACCGCGCCATTGGCCGGCACCCCCAACGGCACATGGCCCAAGGCGCGAACCTCAGGCCTGTTACGGCGCGGTTGATCGCCACCCGACTGATCATCAAGGGGCCGCGTGGCCATCGCGCTTACTCCGCGTGCTCGCCGGAGAGCGAACCGACCTGCGAGAGGCGATCCTCAAGCTGGCTGGCCCGAAGCGGCTTGCGCACGCCATCGCGGGGCACCTCGCCCGCCACCGCCGAGCCGATGATGCGCCCGGCCAGCGGCTGCACCGCCGACACGATGCCCGGGCGGCCATCGGCGTCGGCACTGGCCACGCGGATCTGGGGCGGTGCGTCAGGCGAAGCCGCCTTGCCCAGCACGGCGAGCTGACGCTCATTTTCCAGATATTGCGCGGGCTTGGGCGCTTCGAGGCCGAAGTCCACATCGTTGAAGGCGGTGAGCTGCTGCTGGCTGGCGCGGGTCTGGAACTCGGTGTCGAGCAGCATCTTCTCGCGGTTCAGCTCGGTGATCTGGCGGTCGGCCAGACGCACTTCGCTCTTCACGGCGTTCACCCGCACGGTCAGCGCCATCATCAGGGCAAAACAGATGGTCAGCGCCATGCCCCAGCCGATGGTGTGCAGGCGGTCACGGGTCATGATCATGCGGACCTCCGAAGTCGCGCGGGAGTGGTGGTGCGGGTGGCGTGGCGCAAGGTGGCGGAGCGGGCACGCGGATTGCGGTCCAGCTCCTCCTGCGAAGGACGAATGGCTTTGGAAACCTTGGTGAAGACCGCGGGCGGTGCCTCGGCAGCGACGGGCACATAGCGCGAGGTGGCGGGCACATCGCCGCTGGCCGCCTTGAGGTACTGCTTGACCATGCGGTCTTCCAGACTGTGGAAGCTGACGATGGCCAACTTGCCCTCGGGCGCCAGCAGAGCCTCGGCGGCGGACATGGCCGCCTCCAGCTCGCCCAGCTCGTCGTTCACATGGATGCGGATCGCCTGAAAGCTGCGCGTTGCCGGGTCTTTGGGCATATGCGGCTTGTGGCCCAGCGCGCGGCGAATGATGTTCGCCAGTTGCCCGGTGGTCTCGATGGGGCGCGCGCCGACGATGAAACGCGCGACACGGCGCGACTGGCGCTCCTCGCCGTAGCGGAAGAGCACGTCGGCGATTTCGGCTTCATCCGCCGTGTTGACGAAATCGGCGGCGCTGGGGCCGTCCTGTTCCATCCGCATATCGAGCGCGGCATCCATCGAAAAGCTGAAGCCACGCTCCGCCTGATCGAGCTGCATCGAGGAGACGCCGATGTCCAGCGTGACGCCGTCGACTTGGCGCACGCCTGCCTCGGCCAGCGCTTCGGCCATTTCAGAGAAGCGGCGGGGGTGCAGGATCAGGCGCGGGTTCTCGCCCTGCGCCTCGGGCCAGAGGCGGCCATTGCGGATCGCATCGGGGTCGCGATCGAAGGCATGCACGGTCGCGCCCGCCGCCAGCAGGGCGCGGGTGTAGCCGCCCGCCCCGAAGGTGCCATCGACCACCACGGCGCCGGGGCGCGGTGCAAGGGCGGCAATCACCTCAGCGATCAGCACGGGAATATGCGGGGCGTCGGCGGGGGTGAGCGCGACGGGATCGAGCGCGGGATCGAGTTCGGGGCTCATTTGCGCGCCCCCTCGGTCAGGCTGGCGCAGGCGGCCTGGGCACTAGCCCATTGCGGACCGTCCTGACGGGCGAGCACTTCGGGCGACCACAGGGTGAAGAAGGGACCGGCACCCTGATAGTAGATGGCATCGCCAATCCCGCCCAGTGCACGCAGGTGAGCGGGGATGATGAAGCGGCCCGAACCGTCGAAGCTGATTTCCGCGCAGTCGAAGAGCTGGAAATAGCGCATGTCGCGGTCGAAAGGCTGGCTGGCGCGGGCGGCCATTTCTTCCTCGCGGTCGATCTGACCCATCAGCCCTTCGCGGCGCGACAGGCCATAGCCGATCAGGCAGTCCCATTTGTCATGCTTGGAGACCAGCAGCAGGCCCTTGCCCTCGCTCGATTCGGTGACGGTCTTGCGGAATGCGGCGGGCAGCACAAAGCGGTCCTTGTCACCCTTCGGCGAGAAGCCCTGACCACTGTATATGACCGGCTTGCCAGTCACCCCGTCTCTTCCCCGTCGCTAAAAAAGCCCCATGAGCGAAGGACAAAGAGCCACGATCCGGCGCGGCGCCCGATACGCCAACACCGACTGCCTTTCAGCAAACGCCGTGAATCCCTGTCCCGATGCGCAATACTTACCGTTTCGTGTGCGGGCAGGGAAGCCACATTGCGGGAATTTATGCCACCTTATGCCCGAAAGACAATCATAACATTGTTTTTAAAAGGATATTTTTGAAAATGCGGGGAAAGCATGATAACCAAAAACTTACCATAACACCCCGCAGAGAAACCACGACGGCATGAAGCAGGCTGAAAAAGCGCCATTTTACAAGGATGAATGCATCCATACCCGCATCTTCCCATAGGCCGATCCGGGCTTTCCCCAAGACTTCCCGCATTTTCCCCGATCCGAAATGCATGGTGATTCGCGCGCATAAAAAAAAGGCGCGCCGATCGAGTCGGAGCGCCTGCAAAAGCCATGGAATCTGGAGAAGGCCGAACGTGTCAGGCCACTAGAAGACAGCCCGGCACAAGATGGGCAGACAGAGGATCAATGCCCGGCGGGATGGGGCGCAGGATGCACCTTGGCCGCAGTATCGGGCATCATGCTGATATCGGCCAGCGGATCGGTGTTGCCCGCCGCCCCGCCGCTGTTGGTCATCACAGCCTTGCTGGAGGCCGCCATCGCCGCCTCATTCGCCTTAGCATGGTCCATGATGATGTTGGCCAGCCCCACCAGCAGCAGCATCAGCGCCAGACCGAACAGCCCGACCTGCAGCCGCTGCATCGCCTGAGATCGCAATTCGCGCGGCGAGGAACTCACCGCGAGTTGCGGCGTCACGCCTTCGAGCGGGGTTCCCGCCACAGGCGCTCCAGCAGCGATGGAGATGTGCGAACCGAGGGTCATTAAACCCTGTTTACATCATTATGACAGCCAGGGGAAGACCGGTAAGCCCTTCGCTTCCAACCAGTTCCGATTGAACAGCGTGGAAAGATAGCGGAAACCCGTGTCACACAGGATGGTCGCCACGCGGACATCCTTGCGGCCTTGCGCCACCAGCTGGCGACCCAGCGCCACCGCGCCTGCCACATTGATCCCGCTCGACAGACCCAGCGCCAGACCTTCATCGGCCAGCAGCTTCTCCACCCAGACCAGACCTTCGGCATCCGAAATGCGGAACTGCGTGTCCACCGGAGCGCCATCCAGATTGGCGGTGATGCGCGCCTGACCGATGCCCTCGGCCACGCTGTTGCCCTCGGCCTTCAGCTCTCCGCAGGCGAAGTAATTGTAGAGCGCGGCACCATGTGGGTCGGTCAGGGCGATGGTGATGTTTTCATCGAAGGCCTTCAGGCCCATGCCGGTGCCCGCCAGCGTGCCGCCGGTGCCCGCCGCGCAGGTGAAGCCATCGATGCGGCCATCCATCTGTGCCCAGATTTCCGGCGCGGTCGATTCGATATGCGCCTTGCGGTTGGCGATGTTGTCGAACTGGTTGGCCCAGATCGCACCCTCCGTCTCCTCGGCCAGACGGCGCGAGGTATGCACGAAATGGCCCGGATTGCTGAAGGGCGCCGCCGGCACCAGCACCAGCTCGGCCCGCAGCGCGCGCAGCGTGTCCATCTTTTCCCGCGATTGCGTCTCGGGCATGACGATGATCGTCTTGTAGCCCAGCGCATTGGCCACCAGCGCCAGACCGATGCCGGTGTTGCCCGCCGTGCCCTCCACAATGGTGCCGCCGGGCTTCAAAATGCCGCGCGCCTCGGCATCGCGCACAATCCACAAAGCGGCGCGATCCTTCACGCTCTGCCCCGGGTTGGCGAATTCGCACTTGCCCCAGATCTCGCAGCCCGCCGCCTCGCTGGGGCCCTTCAGAAGCACCAGCGGCGTGTTGCCGATCAGATCGAGCGTGGAGGATTGAACGGGCGGAACGGGGGGCGTTGCAGTCATGGTGGCCATGGCTAGAAGCCCGCGCGGGCCAGCGCAAACGAATTGCGCTTTGCCCGGCTAAAGCATGGCTGGGCCCCCTGCCCTGTCAGCCCTCGGGCGCGATGGTGACGGTCAGGCCGTCCAGATCCTCGGTGATCGGCAGCTGGCACGACAAGCGCGAGGTGGCGTTGCGCTCATCGCTGCTGTCCAGCAGATCGTCCTCGTCGGCGCTGACGGGCGGCAGCTTGTCGGCAAAAGCGGCATCGACAAACACATGGCACGTCGCGCAGGAGCAGCAGCCGCCGCACAGCGCCAGCATCTCATCGAAACCATTGTCGCGAATCGCTTCCATCAGCGTGGTGCCGACGGTGGCTTCGATCTCGCGCGTGTCACCACTCTGGCCGACGACCGTGATCTTGGGCATGTTTCAGACTTCCCTCATGATGGCGCCGCCACTCTTGCGCAGGAAACCGGGCCGGTATGGCGACAAATTCGAGCCGCTGCTAAAGGCTGGCCCGGTTATTTGCAATGGCGGGCACCATCGATCCCGTCATATGCCTTATAGGAAAACGATCATGGGCCTGAGTGCCGCCGCCATCCGCACCGGGCTGGACGCCATCGCCGCCAAAACCCCCGCCATCGGCGAAGCCATCACCCGCGTCGGCTATCCCGAGCCGCGCATCCGCAACCGCGGCTATGCCACCATGCTACGCACCATCGTGGGCCAGCAGGTGAGCGTGGCGGCGGCCTCCTCCATGTGGACCAAGCTGACGGGCACTTTGGGCGAGGATATTCCGCCAGACCTGCTGCTGGCCGCCGATTTCGATGCGCTGCGGGCCTGCGGGCTGTCTCGGCAGAAGCAGAGCTATGCACGCTCACTGTGCGAGCTGGTGCTGGCCGGTGAGGTCGATTTCGATGCCCTGCCCGCCGACGATGAGGAGGCCATCACGCTGCTGACGCAGATCAAGGGCATCGGCCGCTGGTCCGCCGAGATCTACCTGCTGTTCGCGGAAGGCCGCGCAGACATCTGGCCTGCCGGTGATCTGGCGGTGCAGGTGGGGCTGGGCAAGCTCTTGAGCATGGAAGAGCGCCCGAGCGAAAAGCTGACTCGCGAATTGGCGGAAGGGTGGCGGCCTTATCGTGGGGCAGCGGCGATTTTTACATGGCACTGCTATAACAATGCGGCTTTGTAAGGGGATTTAAGAAGAGAAATGCTAGGGTGTTACACCCTCGCGCTCCCATGAATGTCTACCGCGCGCCACGGGTTCAGCCATAGAGCAACGTCGCAGCGCCGCAGGCAGATAGTCTTGGCAATTTTAGAGCCTGCGGCGCTTTAGGTGGCGCAGGTGCATAGGCGGGGCGCAACGATCGTGCGCCACTGCCCCTTCGTCGGAAGACGTCATGGGAGCGCGAGGGGGTACGACCCGCGCCCCACCCGTCGCATCGAAGGCATGAAAGTCGGCGCGAGGCGGCAGCCCGTACCCCCCTCGCATCTTTCCTTTTCTATCTCTTTTTCATCCCCTATCGCCTCCATGATGCAAACCGCTGCCCTTATTGCCTGGGAACTGTCCTGCCGCCGGGGCGACCGCTGGCTGTTCCACGGCCTCGACCTCAGGCTGGAACAGGGCGAGGCGCTGCATCTGACAGGCCCCAACGGCGCGGGTAAAACCTCGCTGATGCGAATGCTGGCGGGGCTGCTGCGCCCCTCCCCCAGCCTGTCGCCGCGCGATCCGGCCAAGGCTGGCAGCATTGCGTGGGAAGGCACCATCGCACTGGCCGATGAACGCCCCGCGCTCGACCCTGCGCAACCGCTGGGCAAGGCGCTCGCCTTCTGGCGTGGCATCGATGGCCCGCGCGACTTGCCGCTGGAACGGCTCGGGCTGGACACGCTGCTCGATGTGCCCGTGCGCTACCTCTCCACCGGCCAGAAGAAGCGCGCCGCGCTGGCGAGGCTGATCGGCCAGAACGCGCAGAACTGGCTGCTGGACGAGCCGCTTAACGGCCTCGATGTGGCGGGCGTCGCCCTGATCGAAGAGCTTGTGGCCGAACACTGCGCGCAAGGCGGCAGCGCCATCGTCACCTCACACCAGCCCATCCGCCTGCCGGGCGAAAAGCGCCTGAACATCGCGGATTACGCCCTGTGACCGGCGCCCTCCTCGCCATCCTGCGCCGCGACCTCGCCCGCCTGCTGCGCGGCGCCCATGGCGGCGCGCTTGGCAGCGGCATCGCCCTGCCCATCCTGTTCTTCCTCGCTGTCGCCATCATCTTCCCCTTCGCCGTCGGGCCCGATCCGCGCCTGCTCGCCCGCGTGGGCGGCGGGGTGATCTGGGTCGCCGCGCTGCTGGCCGCCATCCTCCCGCTCGACCGCCTTGTCGAACCCGACATCGAGATGGGCTTCTTCGACCAATGGGCCCTGCGCGGCATCGCCGAGGAAGGCGTGATCGCCATGCGCGTGATCGCCCACTGGCTCAGCTTCGCCCCCGCGCTGATGCTGGCCACCCTGCCCGCCGGAGCGCTGCTGGGCCTCGACGGCGCGCAACTGGGTATGGTGGAACTGGGCCTGCTGGCGGGTACACCGGGTTTGGCGGCTTTGGGCGTGATGGTCGCTGCGATCACGGCGGGTCTTAAAGGCGGCGCCGCGCTGGCCGGGCTGCTGGTGATCCCTCTGGCGGTGCCGATCCTGATCTTCGGCGCGGGCGCTCTGGCCAGCGGCGGCGGAAGCGGCATCGCCCTGTGCGGAGCGGCCAGTCTGGTGCTGGTGGCTTTGGCGCCTTTTGCCGGGGCCGGGGCGATCAGGGCTGGAAGATAAAAAGGAAATGCGAGGGCCATCGCCCTCGCGCTCCCTTTAATGTCTGCGTGGGCCCTACGGGTTCAGCCATAGAGCAACGTCGCAGCGCCGCAGGCAGATAGTCCCAACACAGTGCTAACAGATTGAGAGCCTGCGGCGCCTTGCCTCACGCAAGTAGATAGTCTGCGCACAACGATAGGGCGCCACTGCCCGTGCGTCGGAAGACGGAATGGGAGCGCGAGGGGGTAACCCCCTCGCATCTTCCTTACTTCAAACCTCAATAAGGCGGCTTATGCAGCCCCTTCGGCGACTCCGTGAAGATCTCGCACCCGTCAGCGGTAATCCCGATCGAATGCTCAAACTGCGCCGACAGGGACCGATCCCGCGTCACGGCCGTCCAGCCGTCATCCATCATCTTCACGCCGGGCTTGCCGAGGTTGATCATGGGCTCGATGGTGAAGAACATACCCTCGCGCAGCTCAGGCCCGGTGCCGGGCGTGCCGACATGCACCACCTCGGGCGAATCGTGGAACAGGCGGCCCACGCCGTGGCCGCAGAAGTCGCGCACCACGCCATAGCGGTGTGCTTCGGCGTGGCGCTGGATGGCATAGCCAATGTCGCCCAGAGTCACGCCCGGCTTGGCCATGTTCACGCCAATCATCAGGCATTCGTAGGTCACATCGACCAGACGGCGCGCCTTCAGCGGCACATCGCCGACGAGGTACATGCGGCTGGTGTCGCCGTGCCAGCCGTCGAGCAGCGGGGTCACGTCGATGTTGATGATATCGCCATCTTTCAGCACGCGATCGCCGGGAATGCCGTGGCAGATCACATTGTTGATCGAGGTGCAGCAGCTGTGCGCGTAACCGCGATAGCCCAGAGTCGCGGGCACCGCGCCAGCATCCAGAGTCATCTGGCGCACCACATCGTCGAGCTGGCCGGTGGTGACACCCGGCACCACGATGGGCGCCAGCGCATCGAGGATTTCCGCCGCGAGGCGACCGGCCTTGCGCATCCCCTCGAAGCCTTCGGGGCCGTGCAGCTTGATGGTGCCGTCACGCAGAGGGGTCGTGGCGGCGTCGACATATTGGTAGCGGTTCATGGGCACCGCTTTACCAAACGATGTGTTAAAAAGCGAGTACCACAAAAGCCTACCGGCTTACGGCAAAGGCAGAGCGCCACGCCGGTTTCACAGCGGCCAGCACCTCGGGCGTCACCTTCAGGGTGATGTCATAATCGCCCTCGGCATAGGGGCCGGCCTCATAGGGGCCGATCAGGATGCCGATGCGGGTGAAATGGGCGTGGTCCGCGCTGCCCAGGATCAGCACCTCTTTCAGCGGATCGATGCAGGCGTCGAAATCATCGGTGCTGTCGGGCTTGACGGGTTCGCCGCGCCGTTCCTCGCGCTCCTTGTTGAGCGCCGCGCAGAAAGGCGCCTGAATGGCCGCAGAGAGGGCTGCGGTGTCGAACATGTCGAGCGCCTTCACCTGTCTGCCCGCCTTCTTGTTCCACAGCAGGGCGGTGGGACCGTGGTTGGGGTGAGCGCCGCCGGTGAACTCTTCTTCCATGCCCGACAGGCTGAGCCAGCCCGGCAGATCGGTCACCACCTGCCAGCCGGTGCTGGAATCATAGCTGATGTAGGTGATCTTGTCCTTACGGGCCTCGTCGCGGGCATCCTTCGCCTGCCCGGCGATGTTGCTACGGTGGTTGGCGGCATCCTTGTCCAGCCATGCCTTCAAGGCCGGAATGCGACCGGCGGCAGCGGGATATTCGTAATCGAAGCTGTAGAGCGGATTGGCGATGCTGATCGAGCGCCCCGGCGGCAGGATTTTCGCAGGCGCCGCAAGGCCTGTGGATGCTGCAAGGCACGCCGTGATCGCGCCCATCGCAAGTGCCTGCCAGACCCGCATCGTCAATCTCCTGATCCGCATGGCTGGACTTGCCCGCCCTTGCCCGGATAGAATGCGATACATGAGCAAACATGCCGCCACCAGCCCCGCCGAGTCCCCCACGCCCGAACTGGTCCAGCCGGACCGTGGGCAGGCCGCGATCACCATCCATCTGATTGATAAGACCGGCTTCGATGGCTGGGCGAAGGGTCTGAATGCCGCCCAGCGCGCGGCCCTGACGGGCGCCAAATTCAAGGGTGAGGCCGGATCGCAGGCGATCATCCCCGATGGCGATAGCTGGGCCGTGGCGGCGGGCGTTTCTTCTCTGGTGGCCCTGACAAGCTGGTGCCTTGCGCGGCTGGCCGAAACCTTGCCCGCCGGGTCTTACCGGCTGGCGCTGCCCAAGGGGGCAGAAACCCGCGCCGCGCGCGCCTTTATCGGCTGGGCGCTGGGGCAATACCGCTTCGACCGTTACCGCGCCGATGCCAAGCCCGAAGGCCCGCGCATCCTGCTGACCGGCGAGGTGAAGCCCATCGCGCAAGCTCTGGCGCAGGCCGATGCGGTCTCGCTGGTGCGCGATCTGGTCAACACCGGCCCGGAGCATATGGGGCCCGCCGAGCTGGAGCATGAGGTCGAGCTGCTGGCCAAGCAGTTCCGCGCCCAGGTCCGGGTGACTCGCGGCGAGGCGCTGGAGCATGAGTACCCCTGCGTCCATATGGTCGGTCGCGCCGCCGCGCGCAGCCATGCCCCGCGCCTGATCGAGCTGGAATGGGGCGATGAAAAGGCCCCCCGTCTGGCCATCGTCGGCAAGGGGGTGTGCTTCGATTCGGGCGGTCTGGACATCAAGCCTGCCGCGGGCATGCTGCTGATGAAGAAGGATATGGGCGGCGCGGCCCATGCCATCGCTCTGGCGCAGCTGGTGATGCAGGCCGGGCTGAAGGTGCGGCTGCATCTGCTGATCCCGGCGGTGGAAAATGCCATTGCGGGCAATGCCTTCCGCCCCGGCGACGTGCTGAAAAGCCGCAAGGGCCTGACCATCGAGATCGGCAACACCGATGCCGAAGGCCGACTGATCCTGGCCGATGCCCTCCACCGTGCCAGCGAGTTCAAGCCAGACCTCATCATCGATTTCGCAACGCTGACCGGCGCGGCGCGCGTGGCGCTCGGCCCCGATCTGCCCGCGCTGATGACGCGGCAGGATGCCACCGCTCAGGCCCTGATCGATGGCGGTCTGGCCATTGACGATCCGGTCTGGCGCCTGCCCCTGCCCGATGCCTATCGCGAATGGCTGAAATCGGACATTGCCGATCTCAACAACTCGCCCGCCAATGGCTTTGCCGGGGCCAGCGTGGCCGGTCTATTCCTCGACCGCTTTGTGGGCGACGGCATCGACTGGGCCCATTTCGACACCTTCGCCTGGCGCCCCAGCCCCAAGCCCGGTCGCCCCAAGGGCGGCGAGGCGCTGGGCCTGCGCGCGGCATGGGCCATGCTTCAGGCGCGTTTTAAAAGCTGATCCTCACCCAAACTTGCGAAAATCCCATGTTACCGCTATGCGCCCCCGCTTTGACGGATCGGGGTTGAGTTCAGGCGTGTTGATGAAGACGGATGGCATTTATCTGGGCGCTAGCTTCGCCCTCTCGGGCCCGGTGGACAAGCTGGACGCCACGCGTCTGCCGGTGCGCGGCGATCTGGCGCATATTCGTCTGGCCGGGACTGTCTTCGTTCCGCATTATGTTGAGCCTATCACCTATCGCAGCGGCGCCCAGGGCGCCACGCTGATGAAGACGCCCGGCGGCGAGGCTCTGGCCACGCTGGAGCCGGGCGCCGGTTTCGACGTGCTGGACATCGCGGGCAGCCATGCCTGGGGTGAGGTGACGGGCGGCGGCATCGTAGGGTATATCACGCTGACTCAATTGGAGGCCTAGATTTGACGCAGACTGTTTTCATCGACGGTGCCGCCGGCACCACCGGGCTGGAAATCGCCGACCGGCTAGGCGGACGCAGCGAATTTTCGCTGATCATCCTCGATGATGCACGACGCAAGGATTCCGCCGCACGCAAGGAGGCGCTACACGCCGCCGATTTCGCGGTGCTCTGCCTGCATGACGATGCCGCGATCGAGGCTGTCGCCATGGCCGAAGGCAGCAAGGTGCGGATCATCGATGCCTCCACCGCCCATCGCGTGGCCGATGGCTGGACCTATGGCTTCCCCGAGATCGTCGGGCGCGAGGCCGTGGCCAATGCCACCCGCGTCGCCAATCCGGGCTGCTATCCCACTGGCTTTATCGGTCTGATCGCCCCGCTGGTGCGCGCCGGGCTGCTGCCTGCCGACTTCCCTTACACCGTCAACGCCGTGTCGGGCTATTCGGGCGGCGGCAAGGGCCTGATCGAGCGCTTCGAAGACGACACCGACATCGCGTTCCGCACCTATGGTCTGGCGCTGGGCCACAAGCATGTGCCCGAGATGACCCGCTATGCCGGGCTGGCTCACGCCCCTGTGTTCGCGCCCAGCGTGATCCCGGCGCATCGCGGCATGGTGGTCGAGGTGCCGCTGCCGCTTTACGCCATGCAGGGTGCGGGCAGCCCCGAGGCCCTCCGCGCCGCTCTGGTGGATTTCTATGCCGGTAGCCCGGTGGTCTCGGTCAACACCAATGACACCCCCGCCGAACTGCTGCTGCGCCGCTCGACCGCGCCCAGCGACAAGCTGGAGCTGTTCGTCTTCGGCGGCATGGAAGGCACGCAGGCGCGTCTGGTCGCCGTGCTGGACAATCTGGGCAAGGGCGCCAGCGGCGCTGCCGTGCAGAGCCTGAACCTGATGGCCGGTCTGGATGAGAGCGCAGGCCTCGCTCTGTAACCGGGTTTACCATCTTCATATGCCATAAGGGGCCGGCGAAGTGATTCGCCGGCCTTTTGCATGCGAAAGGTGCAATAAGGCATGTGTTCACCCCTCATGGCGCCCAAAAAGCACCCATGCACAAATTTGCGGCACACCTTGCCTGAAATTTGAACAGCCCTGCCCAAAGCGTGTCACTCACCCGCCTCACCATCCCCAGCAATTCGCGGCGAAGTGCCATTTCACCCTGATTATCCGGTTTTCCTCAGCGCCGCTTTGCCCTATCCATTTGTTACCGGCCTTGGCACGAAACTTGATAGATCGTTACCGATAGATCAGATGCCGGGGTGTAAGGGATGAGCGGCCACCCGCTCTCCTGCCCGAACCCGGGCCGCAAACCGGGTAAGGGTCGCTACCCATGGGGAAGTGTGGCGGGGCTTCGTGCCTTGCTGTCGCTTCGCTGAACAAAGGATGTTTCAGGCGTGAAAAAGATCGAGGCGATCATCAAGCCCTTCAAGCTCGACGAAGTGAAGGAAGCGCTTCACGAGGTCGGCGTTTCGGGCATCACCGTGACCGAGGCCAAGGGCTTTGGCCGCCAGAAGGGCCACACGGAACTGTATCGCGGCGCCGAATATGTCGTGGACTTCCTGCCCAAGGTGAAGCTGGAAGTCGTGGTGGCCGATGCGCTGGCCGAACGCGTGGTGGAAGCCATCGCGGGCGCCGCGCAGACCGGCCGCATCGGCGACGGCAAGATCTTCGTCATGACCGTGGACAGCGCCCTGCGCATCCGCACCGGTGAGCGTGACGACGCCGCCATCTAACGCTTTTGCCATCCCGCGCCCGGCTCAGGGGGCGTAAGGGTGGCTCTCCCGGCGCAACAACCCGTCCCGGGGTCCGGGCTGGTGCGCCACGCATTATGATTACCCCTTCATCCGCTTGGCCTCCGGGCCAGTGGATCATCTTCGGAGAACAACGGTAATGGCTACTGCATCGGACATCCTTCAGCAGATCAAGGATGAGGAAATCGAGTGGGTCGATCTTCGCTTCACCGACCCCAAGGGCAAGTGGCAGCACCTGACCATGGTCGCCTCGGTCCTGGGTGAAGACGAGCTGGAAAACGGCCTGATGTTCGACGGTTCCTCGATCGAGGGCTGGAAGGCCATCAACGAGTCGGACATGATCCTCAAGCCCGACCTCGACGCCATCTACGTCGATCCCTTCTCGGCCACCCCGATGCTGATCGTGGTCTGCGACATCGTCGAGCCCTCGACCGGCGAGCTGTATGCCCGTGACCCGCGTTCGACCGCCAAGCGCGCCGAAGCCTTCGTGAAGACCACCGGCATCGGTGACACCGTCTACGTCGGCCCCGAAGCCGAATTCTTCGTCTTCGACGACGTGCGCTTCTACGACGGCTACAACGGCAACGGCTTCTCGATCGACGACATCGAGCTGCCCACCAACTCGAACAAGGCCTATGAAGGCGGCAACATGGCGCACCGTCCGCGCGCCAAGGGTGGCTACTTCCCCGTCGCCCCCGTTGACAGCCTGGTCGACGTGCGCGGCGAAATGGTCTCGACCATGCTGGCCATGGGCCTGCCCTGTGACAAGCACCACCACGAAGTGGCCTCGGCTCAGCACGAGCTGGGTCTGACCTTCGGCACGCTGACGCAGACCGCCGACCGCATGCAGGTCTACAAGTATGTCGTGCATCAGGTTGCCCATGCCTATGGCAAGACGGCCACCTTCATGCCCAAGCCCATCAAGGCTGACAACGGCAGCGGCATGCACACCCACATCTCGATCTGGGACAAGGGCAACCCGCTGTTCGCCGGCAACGGCTACGCCGGCCTGTCGGAAATGTGCCTGTACTTCATTGGCGGCGTCATCAAGCACGCCAAGGCCCTGAACGCCTTCACCAACCCCACCACCAACAGCTACAAGCGCCTGGTGCCCGGTTATGAAGCCCCCGTGCTGCTGGCCTATTCGGCTCGCAACCGTTCGGCTTCGTGCCGCATCCCTTACGGCGCCGGTTCGAAGGCCAAGCGCGTGGAATTCCGCTTCCCCGACGCGATGGCCAACCCCTACCTGTGCTACTCGGCGCTGCTGATGGCCGGTCTGGACGGCATCAAGAACAAGATCCACCCCGGCGACGCCATGGACAAGAACCTGTACGATCTGCCCCCCGAGGAGCTGGCCGAGGTTCCCACCGTGTGCGGTTCGCTGCGTGAGGCTCTCGACGCCCTGAACGCCGACCATGACTTCCTGCTGGAAGGCGGCGTGTTCACCAAGGACCAGATCGATTCGTATCTCGAACTGAAGTGGCCCGAAGTGTTCCGTTGGGAAACGACCCCTTCGGCTGTCGAATTCGACATGTACTACAGCGCCTGATCAAGCGCCGTGCGGCATCACGCCGCCCGGCACTCTGCATCAACGCAGGATCGGCCCGGTGGAAGCAGCGCTTCCGCCGGGCTTTTCTGTACCTCGATCCACCGTATGAAACATTCGCCCTGCCTGTGCATTCCAGACCACACAGGTTTAAAACAGGAGCATGCTCATGTTTCTCGGTCTCTTCGGTATTCTCGTCCTCGCGTGGCTGATCTCCTTCGTGGTGCTTCACGTCACCAGCGGCCTCATCCACCTGCTGCTGCTTTTCGCGGTGGCATCGATCATCATCCACTTCTTCACCGGCAACAAGCGCGACGCCTCGGCCTGACCGCATCGCGCGCGGGGCTGACGGACACGCTGTCCTACGCCCCGCGCCTTGCGATAGATGGTGCTCTCCCACCCTTGAGGGAGACACCTATGGCTTCGCTTTCCGCTGACAATCCGGCTTTTGGGGCCCGCACGCTTGGCGCTGCGGGCCTCGCCTTGATCAAGCGCTTCGAAGGCTGCGCCCGCCGCCGCCCGGACGGCACCTTCGCCGCCTATCCCGATCCTGCCACCGGCGGCGCCCCATGGACCATCGGCTGGGGCTCGACCGGTCCCGATATCGCGCAGGGCACCGTCTGGACACAGGCGCAATGCGATGCGCGCTTCTTGCGTGATGCCAGCACCTTCGCCACCCGCATTGCCGGGCTTCTGGGCCTTGGCACCACCAGTCAGAACCAGTTCGATGCGCTGGTGGCGCTGGGGTACAACATCGGCATTCGCAATCTGGCGGGATCGACCTTGCTGGCCCGGCATATCGCGGGCGATCACGCTGCCGCTCAGGCGCAGTTCGCGCGCTGGAACAAGGCGGCGGGGCAGGTGATGGCGGGGCTGACCAAGCGTCGCGCTGCGGAGGCCTTGCTCTATGGGCAGAAAGAAAAGTGATGAAGCAGGGGGTGTTACACCCCCTGCACCCCCGGAACGTCTTCCGACGAGAGGCTAGTTTCACGACCACGCTCGCTCATAAAGGCCCGGCCGCGCAGCGGCCTTAAAGCCTGCGGCGCTGCGACGTTGCTCTATGGCCGAACCTTTGGCGCGCCGTAGACATTCATGGGAGCGCGAGGGGATAATCCCCTCGCCTTTCCCTTTTAATAATCCTTACTCGCCCGAGCGTTCACACTCTGCCGCCCGATCGTGGAAGCACTGCCCAACAGAGCCAGCCAGTTCGTGATCCGGAACTCCAGATTGGTCGCCGAATAGCCCTTCCCGTCCGAAACCAGCTCGGCATAGACGTGATGCGTCAGATACTTGCCAGCCGCCACGCCCGTCTGCTGGCCGGTGGTCACATCGGCGGAAACGATGCGCAAACGGTCCAAACCAATCGCCCGGCGCAGCTTGTTGATCGGGTCCACGCCGCCACCGCCATGCAGAGCCGCCAGAGCCGCGCCCAACTGCACCGCTTCCGGCGCGGAAATCTGCGTGATCGAATTGCCGAACAGCAGGCGGGACAACACCTCCTCTTCCGGCAGGGCAGGCACCGAGGAAAAGGCGATATCCGGATGGTTCGCCGTGCCGCGCACATTGACGCTGGCAGTAACGCCCGAAACCGAAGAGCTAGCCACCATATCCAGATGCGGATCGGGCGGCGCTGAACCGTCGAAGGTGATCAACCCGCGTGACAGCTCGAAGCGCTTGCCCGCGAACTCATAGATGCCCTCGACCATGCGCGCCTCGCCCGCGATGGCGGGGTTGTCGAGCGAACCGCGCAAGCGAATGTTGGCGCCCCAGCGGCTGTCCAGACCCATGCCGACCATGCGGATGTTGCCGGGGCCCGCGGCATCCACCAGCAAGCGCCAGGGCATGTCATGCTGCGTGGCCGGGGCGACATCGGCGCGGCGGTTGATCTCTTTGGTGGCGATCTGCGGCAGGCCCGAAGCGGCGGCGGCCTGACCCAGTCGCCAACGCGCGCCATCGATGGTCAGGCGCCCGGCCAGCGTGCCGCTCAGCCCGTCGGACATGATGCGCAGGGGGCCGGTGGCGACCAGCGCCAGATCGCTGCGGTTGATGAATTGCGCGTGGTTGCCTGCCAGTTTGAGATCGATCGAGGCGCCGCGATTGCCGCCGCCCGCCACCGGCCCCATGGAGACGAAATCCACCGCCCCGCTGCCCACCACGCTGCCGCCATTGGCCGTCTGACCCGAGAGGCTGGTGAGGGTCAGCCGCGCTCCGGCAAAATTGCCGCGCGCCACGATCTGGCGAATGTCGGTGCCGGTCACCGCGCTTTGCAGGCGCAGGCTGTTGCCCGCCAGCGAGCCGCGAATGCGCGGATCGGAAAGGGTGCCGGTGATGTCGGCGGCGATATCGATCGGCCCGGTGAGGTCGAAGGCATCGAGCGCCATCAGGCGCCACAGCGCGTCAGCAGGCCCGCCATAGCGCATCTGGCCCACCAGCCGCCCATGGAGCAGGCGGTTTTCGAGGTCACCCTCGGGGCTCATCTGGTCGATGCGGGTTTGCAGGCGGCCCCGCACCTGACCATCCTCGCTGGCGACAGCGCGCGCCTCCAGCACATCGCCGCGCAGCGCGCCCACCACCGCCAGATCGATGGGGCGGGATGTCAGCGACAGGCCCGAACGCGTCAGCCCCTTGATGGCCAGCGTGCCCTCGGCGCCGGGCAGGCCTTCGCGCGCGCGGTGCCATGACAGATTGCCCGAGACCTTCCCGCCCAGCCCCAGATCGGCAATCACGATATCGCCCAGCGAGAGCGGCATATCGACCATGCCGATCTTCATTTCAGAGGCGCCATTGCCGAAGGTGCCCTGCGCCACCACGCGGCCACCGGCATAGTCGATCTGACTGGGCGCCAGTTGCCAGCCGTTGCCGGTGCCGTCCGCGCGGCTTTGCGAGGTGAACACGGCCCGGCGCGGCATGGCAATGCGCTGCCCGGCAAAGGTGCCGCCCGCGATCAGCGCCACCTTCCCCGGCCCGACATCGGCCAGCAGGTTGAGATCGAAGCTGCTGCCGCGCCGGCCGCCAATGTTGGCCGTCACCCGGCCCGAGCCGTCGGTCAGCCTGGCATGGGCATCCATCTTGCCGATAAAGAGCCGCCCCTTGCCGATGCCCTGCGCCGCCACATCGACGCCGATGGTGGTATGGCCACGCAGCACCAGCCCATTGGCGGTGACCCGACCATTGGCGATGGAAAGCGGCTGATCCTGCCCGAAGCGCGCATTCTTCAAGGTCAGCGCCAGATCGACGCCCTGCCCATTGGCCTGCGCATCTTTGGGCGCCAGCTTCAGCGTGCCGGTCACCCCGCCGCCATTGAGCGCAATATCACCCTGAGCGCCCGCATCACCCAGCGCCAGATCGCCGCTCAGCGTGGTCTGGGAGATGGTCATGCGCCGCAGCGACAGCTTCGATCCCTGCCCTGATGCATCCAGTGCCAGCAGGCCGGAAAACGGCCCCAGCGCCGACTGGCCGTTCACATCGATGCTGTACTGATCCTCGCCCTGCTGGCGCAGCGCCAGTTGCACATCCCTGACCCCGGCATCGGGATAGGGATCGGCCAGATGGACCTGCACGGCAAGGCCGGTCTCCGCTGCCACGCCTTGTTTGCCGCCAAACTGCACCTGCGCGGTGAAGGAACCATATTGCTCATGGCTGCCCTGCCCGGTCAGGGCCAGACGGCCATCCTCGCCACGCTGGCCGGAAAAGCTGGCCGTGGCCAGGGGCGCGGTCAAAGTGCCGCGCGTCAGCACCAGATGGTGATGCGGCCCGGCCTCGACCTGCCCCGCGAAATTGGCGCTTTCGCCAAAGATCTTGTTGAGAGCGCTGCCGGTCAGATGCGGCACCACGCCCTTGACCGGCCCGGTCAAGCGCCATGGCGGGGCGCCGGGCGGGATCACCAGCTTCAGATTTCCGGTGGCATCCGCCGCGCCGATGCCCTGCACCGGCCAGCCATGCAGCCGCGCCTGTCCGGTCAGCTTGATGCCGTCGCCGGGGCGGCGATCCAGCGCAAAGCGCAGCGCCGCATGGGCGAAGCGCATCTCAAGATCCTGCCCTTGCAGCACCTTGCCCTGCAGGGTCAGCACGCCCGCCGCACGCCCGCGCACCAGCTGCGCATTGAGATCATCGTCATCGGTAACAACACGCGAGGCCGCCAGATCGACCGGGCTGCGCCAGCCCTTGGCCCCCTCGCGCTTGGCCTTGCCCTGCGCGGCAAGCCCGGCGATCAGCACATCATCGATCTGCAGGCCTTGCGTCACCAGCTTCCACTCGGCCGACATGGTGGGCGCCTCGCCATCGAGCAGCAGGTCGAGATGGGCGCCTTTCAGCGTCGTATCCTTGTCCAGCGGCAAGGGCGCGCGGCCTGTCACCTCGATGGCCAGATGGCGGAAGGCGCGCCCGGCGATATCCGCCCCGCCCTTGGCATTGATCGCCAGCTTCGCGCTCTGGGCCGAAGCGGTGCCGGTCAGCATGCGCTCGTCCAGACGGCCCTGCACCTTCAACGCCACCTCGGGCCCGATCCGCGCCTGATCTTCAACCGAGAGCAGCGGATCGGTCCACAGCTTCCCACCCAGCGTATAGAGCCCCTGCCGCGCCGCCAGATTGAGCGCCGCGATGCGTCTGGTGCCCTGCGTGGCGGTCAGATCGCCATCCCAGCTGCTCCATGTGCCGCGCCCGCGAATATGGGCGCTGCGGTCCATGGTCGAATCGGTGAGCGCAGCCAGCAGGCCTCCACGCGGCGCGGCATAATCCAGCGCCAGATCGAGCCGGTTGCGGTTCTTGTCGATGTCCACCAGCGCATCGAGCCGGTCGCCGCCGCCCAGCCGTCCCTTGATGGCCAGATAGGCCGAGGCGCGCGACAGCCTGGCCGAAGCGCGCAGATCGACACGCCTTTCGCTGCCCAGCACCTCCTTGGCCACGGTCAGGCGTTCGATGCTCAGTTGGTCGATGCGCAGATCGCGGTCCGGCCAGCGCGGGTTGCTGGGGCCGGTGTCGATAAAATGGGGTACGCGCGAAAGCGTGCCGCGCCGGATCGCCAGACGGCGGATATCGAGCCCGCTCTTCCACCAGTCGAGCGGGCGCCAGTCGAGTTCCACCGAAGGAATGCGCAGAAACACCCCGCGCGGATCGCGCAGCACCACGCCCGAGAGCCGCGCATTGCCATAGACCGAGCCCTCGATGCGGGCGATCTCCACCTTCAACCCATTGTCGAAGGTGATCTGGGCCAGCAGATCGGCCAGCAAACGGTGGCCAATGGAGCTGTCCAGCACCATCACCGCCAAAGCCAGCGCCGCCACAAAGCCCAGCGGCAGGCCAAGCAGATATTTCAGCCAGATGCGCAAGGGAATCGGCCACCACTTGCGGCGCGGCCTGGCCGCCACAGCGCTGTCCTCTGCCGGAACCTCTGGCACCTCATCCGCCATCAGAAGGCCTGACCCAGCGCCACGGCAATCGCCACCGGCCCATCGCCTTGACGCGGGTTGAGCGGCGTGCCGATGTCGAGGCGGATCGGCCCGAAGCTGGTCTTGTAGCGCACGCCCATGCCCGCGCCGTAACGCATATCGCGGAAGCCGGGCAAGACCTGCGGGTCCACACCGCCGCCATCGAGGAAGGGCACCAGCTGGAAGCCTCCGCCGAACCAGGGCGTATCGACGCGCGCCTCCAGCGAAACCTCATACAGCCCGCGCCCGCCCTTGGGCTCGCCCAGATCGTTGCGCGGGCCGACCAGCTCATAGCCATAGCCACGGATCGAGGCGCCGCCGCCCGCATAGAAGCGCCGCGAGGGCGCCACATCGTTGAGATCGCCCGCCGTGATCGAGCCAAGGCGAATGCGCCCGGCCAGCACCACGCCCTTGCTCACCCGCTGGTAAGCGCTGGCATCGCCCTGAATCACCGCATAGGTCGCCCGGTCGCCGCGCGCGAAGGAGATTTCCGGCGAAAAACGCAGCGAGGCGCGCCAGCCCTTGTGCGGATCGAGCAAATTGTCGGTGGCATCGAAGGCCGCGCGCAAGGGCAGCGCGGTGGTGATGTATTGCGTGCGGCCCGTGGTGATGCCGCTGGGCACGCCCTCGCGCTCATCGGAGATTTCCGACTGCAGCCCCAGCGACCAGACCCATGGCTTCTGGAACAGCAGCGTCGTCTGCCGCTCATAGGTGGCGGCGAAGGCCACCTTGCGCGCGGCATAGGCGGTCAGCGTGGCATTGTCGGCATAGAGATCGACCGTCAGCAGCCGGTCGCGACCAAGGAAATTGGAGCGGCGGAAGGTGACGCCCGCCATCTGCTCATGCGTGCCCGCGATGCCGCGCAGGCGCAGCATGCCCTCGGGCGGGAAGAGGTTGCGATGCTCCCAACTGGTGGCGAGACGGAAGCCTTCGGCGGTGTCATAGCCGATCTCGCCCGAGATGGTGTGCAGCGGCGCGGGCGTCATCGCCACCTGCGTGTTGACGATGCCGATCGCGTCGGGCTGCGGCTTGGCCTCCACCTGCGGCGTGACGGTAACGCTGGAGACCAGACCGGTGGCCAGCACGGCGCGGCGGAAATCCTCAACCTCGCTGCGGCGCCAGAGCTGGCCCGGCTTGAAGCGGGCAATGTCCTGCAAGTGGCCCGAGGACAGGAAACGCGGGCTGCCGCTGATGATCCGGCCGAAATGATACTGCCCTTCGGGGGTGACCTCCAGCGCAAGGTCGCCTGCCTCGCGCGTGTGGTCCACCGTCAGTTCGGGGGCGCCGACCTTGGCGAAGGGATAGCCCGCCTCGCCCAGCGCGGTCTGCAGGCTGGTGATGCCTTCGGGGATGGCATCGGCATGCAGCGGATCGCCGGTCTTGATCCCCAGCGACTGGCGCAGGCCGGGAAAATCCTTGCCCGTATCGGCCAGATGGCCGGTCGAGACCTCCCCAAAGCGATAGCGCGTGCCCGGGATGATGTTGAAGGCCACCATCGGCACCACGCCCGCCGCCGCCTCGCCCGGGGTGATGGTGCCGATGCTCTGGATCACCTCGCCATCGTAATAGCCGTAGACGCGCAGCAGGCGCTCCAGCAGCTCACGGTCGGTGGTGGCGCGCACGGCGAGTTGCGGCAGTTCCTGGTCCGGATTCTTGGGATCGGGCTTCTTGCCCTTCTCCGGCTTGGGATCGGGGGTGGCCAGAGCGGAAAGCTCGTGGAAACGGACTTCCAACGCCGCCCGCTCGGGGATCGCGGCGGACCAGGCCAGCGTGTAATGGGCCTGTTCGGCGCGGCGCAGGCTGCGAGCATCGCGGTCCACAGGCACCGGGGGCGGGACGACCTCCTCCTCCTTTTTCGTCAGCTCGGCCAGGGCGGAGACGGCCTCGGTCTCCTCCGACAGGCTGTCGAGCGGCGGCAGTTGCAGATCGGGCCGGGGCCAATCGAGCGAGAAGCCCGGCAGATCGGCCAGCGGCGAGGTCGCGCTGAGCGGCGTATCGCTCTGAGGCAGCACATCACTGCCAGTTCCGGCGGAGGGCTGCGTGCTGGCAGGCGCCGCAGGCGGCTGACGGGCCCAATCCTCCGGCTTGGCACGGGCGCTGTCTGGGATCAGGGCGCGCAGTTCGGCGTCGGCATTGTCGAGGGTGGTTTCGGCGGCGGCAGGAGCAGCAGCAGGGGCCGTTTGCGCAGGCGCCGGGGCAGCAGGCTTCACCGGCACCGCAGCGGCAGGCTCCCCGGTCGGTGCCTGATCCTGAGCCATGGCCGGGCGCGCCGCGCCGGCCAGCAACAGCAGAACGATGCCGCCCGTCAGCGCGCCTTGCAGCAGCCATCCACGCGGACTGATTCGCCCCGCATCAGAACGAATCGAAAGAGGAAAAGCCTGACTGGTCGAGCGAAGGCATAGTGTCGGCCCGCATGGCATCGACAGATCGTGGCTCCACACTGCCGTCCTTGGCGGGAAGGCCGCCATCGCGCTTGCCGCCCTGCCCGGCCGTGTCGGAAATAAGCTGGTCCTGTTCTTGCGCAGACATGCGGCGCCAGCCATCACGGCCCAGCCGCTCAAGCGGGCGATAGCGCACCTTGTACTGCATCCGCTCCGACCCTTCGACCCAATAGCCCAGATACACGAAGGGCAGGTCGTCCTGGGCGGCGCGGCGGATGTGATCGAGGATGATATAATTGCCAAGCCCGGTCCGTGTCGCATGTTCCGGGTCGTAGAAGGAGTAAATCATCGACAACCCGTCGCCCTGTCGATCCGTAAGGCACGCGCCGACCAATCGACCCGTTCCCCCGTCCTCGCAAGGCTCCCTGTATTCGATCACATAGCTGGTGACCGGCGTATGTTCCACCATATCGGCAAAATCGACTTCATCCATCGTCGCCATGCCGCCACCGGGGTGCCGCGCGGCCAAATAACGCTGGAGTAAGGCGAATTGCTCGGCGGTGGACCAGGGATGGCAAACCGTCGCCACCAGATCGGAATTACGCTTGAGGTTACGCTTCTGCGTGGAGGACGGCTGGAACTCCTGCGAGACAACCCGAACCGAAACGCAAGCCGCGCAATCGGCACAGCTGGGGCGATAGGCCACCGTCTGACTGCGGCGGAACCCGATTCGGCCCAGCGCATCGTTCAGCGCATCGGCATGGGGGCCCTTCAGCTCGGTGAAGACCTTGCGCTCCTGCCGCCCGGCCAGATACGGACACGGCGCCGGGCTGGTCACGAAAAATCGGGGGAAACGCACGGGTGCCGTCACGGTTGCTCGCTCGCGATCCTGTTGTTCCGGGGCAATGCTCCCCTCCAAGCAACGAGTATGCCCAATCGCGTGAAAGGGCGAAAGACCCTTAACCACGCTTTCGGAAAGAACGCCCGCAAATTGGACATATCGCTCCGTTTCAGAACGGTTGGGCGGTGAGAAAGTTAACGGTCAGGGAAGAGGAAAAAAGAGAGATGCGAGGGTGTTACACCCTCGCGCTCCCGGGTGTTGTCAGCCTTGGTGCTTCGAGTTCAGCCACAGAGCAACGTCGCTGCGCCGCAGGCAGTGTTTCCGCAGCCAGTGATATGCTGAAGTTGAAAGCCTGGGGCGCCCTAACGCACGCAGGTGGAGAGCCGGGGCGCAACATTTCGGCGCCACTGCCCTATCGCCGGAAGACGTTATGGGAGCGCGAGGGGGTAACCCCCTCGCACTTTCCCTTTACCCCTTAATTCGGCTCAGCCTGATTCACCTCATACCCCTTGGCCCGCAAAGCCGCGATCAAAGCCGCGATCTGCCCGCCATCGCGTGCTTCGCATTCGATATCGGCGGTCAGGCCCTTGGCGGGCAGGTGGGTGAAGATGCGCTGGTGATAGACTTCGAGGATGTTGACCTGATGGCGGTCGAACTCCTCCATCACCTTGAACAGCGCGCCAGGGCGGTCCTGCAGCACCAGACGCAGACGGGCGAGACGGCCCGAACGCGCCAGATCGCGCAGCAGCACATTGGCCAGCAGACGCTGATCGATGTTGCCACCCGACAGGACGATGCCAACATTGCGCCCGGCAAACATCTCGCGGTTTTCAAGCACGGCGGCGAGACCAGCGGCACCGGCGCCCTCCACCACAGTCTTTTCGATCTGGAGCAGGAGGGCCAGCGCATGCTCCATCGCCGATTCGTTCACCAGCACGAAGTCATCGAGCAGCCCGGCCAGCACCTTCTGGGTGAACTTGCCCGGCTCCTTCACGGCAATGCCCTCGGCCAGCGTATCGCCGCCGGTGGGCAGGTGCGCGCCCTTCAGCACATTGTACATGGAGGGGAACAGCTCGGCTTCCACGCCGATCAGGCCGATGTCGGGCTTGATGGCGCGGGCTGCCGTGCCCATGCCGCTGGCAAGGCCGCCGCCGCCGACGGGGATCACCAGCATGTCCAGCTCGGGCACATCTTCCAGCATTTCCAGCGCGACCGTGCCTTGGCCAGCGGCCACGGCAGGCTCGTCGAAGGGGTGGACGAAGGTCAGGCCCAGCTGCTTTTCCATGCTGCGGGCGAAGGCATAGGCGTCGTCAAAGGTCTCGCCTTCCAGCACCACCTTGCCGCCCACGCTCTCGGTCTGCATCACCTTCACCGTGGGGGTGGTGCGCGGCATCACGATTGTCACGGGCACGCCAAGGCGGGTGCCGTGATACGACAGGCCTTGCGCATGGTTACCGGCGCTGGCGGCGATCACGCCGCGCTCGCGCTGTTCTTGCGTGAGAAGCAGAAGGGCATTGAGCGCGCCGCGTTCCTTATAGGCGGCGGTGAATTGCAGATTTTCGAACTTCAGCCACACATTGCAGCCGCAGATTTCCGACAGGGTGCGCGAGTGATCCATGTCGGTGCGAACGACATGCCCGCTAATTCGCATCTGCGCCGCGCGAATGTCCTCGATCGTCAGGCGCATGTCCTGATGAGCGATGGTGCGAGGAGCCTCGGGCGAATGGGTGACGGTGTCGGTCATAACCGCCGGGCCCTACGCTTGTGCGCGGCGCGCTTCAAGCACTTCCGCATGTGCAAAACATGCAAGAAAGCCTGCATTTTCCCTTGGGCCATGGTTCCCATTCCGGCAAAAGCCGCTATCAGATCGCCGACCCCCGAGCTTCTAGAAGGGACTTTGCCATGAGCGGGATCGAGGACACCACCTCTGACCAGCAGGCTGCTGCCCCGCCCACGACTCCGCCACGCCGCATTTCGGTGGTGGGGCTGGGCGTGATGGGATCGCCCATTGCCCGCCATCTGGCGCAGGCCGGCCATACGCTGACGCTCTACAACCGCTCACCCGACAAGATTGCCGCCTGGCGCGAGAAAAACCCCGAGCTGCAGGTGATCACCGCGCGCAGCCCGGGGCAGGCCGCGGTGGGCGCGGATGTGGTGATCACCTGCGTGGGCAATGATGACGATCTGGCCGATGTGGTGCTGGGGCCGCAGGGCCTGCTGCGCTCGATGCGGCCCGGCGCGCTGTTTATCGATCACACCACCGCTTCGGCGCGCATCGCCCGCCAGATCGCGGTGGAAGCGCGCGACCGCGAGGTGCATTGCGTGGATGCGCCCATGACCGGCGCCCAGCCCGGCGCCGAAGCAGGTACCCTCACCCTGATGTGCGGCGGCAAGCCCGCCGCCGTGGAGGAAGCCCGCCCGGTGATGAGCGCCTATGCGCGGCGCATCGTGCATGTCGGCAAGCCAGGCACGGGTCAGGTCACCAAGATGATCAACCAGATCTGCATGACCGGCGTGCTGGCGGGCCTGTCCGAAGCTTTGCGTCTGGCGCAGGCCGAGCATCTCGACCTTGACCGCGTGCTGGAAGCGATCAGCGGCGGCGCGGCGCAGAGCTGGCAGATGGACAATCACTGGACCTCCATGGCGCGCGATGAGTTCGATTTCGGCCTGACCGTCGATCTGATGCGCAAGGATCTGGGGCTGGCGCTGGATGAAGGGCGCGGGCTTGGCCTCTCGCTGCCAATCACCGCGCTGATCGACCAGTTCTATGCCGATCTTCAGGCGATGGGCGCTGGCCGTCAGGACATCACCGCGCTGGTGCGCCGCCTGCCCCGCCGGGGCGTGCAGAAGGGATAATATGCGTTTTCGGGTTCTGATTGCCGGTTTGCTTGCCACCGCTCTGCCGGTTCAGGCCCATGCCGATGCGCTGATCGACCATGTGCGCGGCTTCACGCTGGATGAGCATGGCGAGATCCAGCACTTCACCGGCCTGGTCATCGACAAGGATGGCCGCGTCAAGCAATTGCTGCGCGACGGCGACAAGCGCCCCGACAAGCTCGATTTCCTGACCGACGGCCATGACGCCGTGATGATGCCCGGCCTGATCGATGCCCATGCCCATGTGATGGGCATCGGCTTCAACGCGCTGACCTTGGATCTGTCCGACACGCGCTCGCTGGCCGACGCCCAGACCAAGATCGCCGCCTATGCCGCCAAATATCCGGGCCGCCCCTGGATCATCGGCGGCGGCTGGAATCAGGAAACATGGGGCCTTGGCCGCTTCCCCATTGCCGCCGAGCTGGACGCCGCCGTCAGCGACCGCCCCGTCTGGCTGGAGCGCGTCGATGGCCATGCCGGTTGGGCCAATACGCGAGCGCTGGCGCTCGCAGGCATTACGGCGGCCACCAAGGACCCGGCAGGCGGCCATATCGAGCGCCTTGCCGCGCCTGCCCCTGCGCCCGCGCGCCCGGCCCGGCCCGGCGTGAAGGGCGCGGCCAGACCGGCCCCCAAGCCGAGCCTTGGCGCCCCCGCCGGTGTGCTGGTCGATGCAGCCACGGCGCTGATGGCCAAGGCCGTGCCCCCACCCCGCCCCGAGGACCGCGATCTCGCGCTCTCCACCGCGCAGACCATCCTGCTGCGCCACGGCGTCACCGCCGCAGCCGATATGGGCACCTCCATCGAGGACTGGCAGACCTTCCGCCGCGCCGGAGACCTCGGCCGCCTGCGCATCCGCATCATGTCCTATGCGCTGGGCACGGATGCCATGGCGCTGATCGGCGGCCCCGGCCCCACGCCATGGCTCTATGACGACCGCCTGCGCATGAACGGCGTCAAACTGTTCCTCGATGGTGCGCTGGGCTCACGCGGCGCATGGCTGAAGGCACCCTATGCCGACGCCCCCGGCACCACTGGCCTGCCGCAGCTGAACGATGCCGCGCTCAAAAACCTGATGAGCCGCGCCGCGATGGATCACTTTCAGGTGGCCGTCCACGCCATCGGCGACGCCGCCAACAGCGAGGTGCTCGACGCCATCACCGAGATGGCCGACACCTACAAGGGCGACCGCCGCTGGCGCATCGAACATGCCCAGATCATCGCGCCGGAAGATTTCCCCCGCATCGCCGATCTCGACAAGCGCGCCGGGCATATCATCCTGAGCATGCAGCCCACCCACGAAACCAGCGACCGCCAGATGGCCGAAGCGCGCCTTGGCCCGGCCCGTCTGGCAGGCGCCTATGCGTGGAAAAGCGCGGCGGCGACAGGCGCAACGCTGGCCTTCGGGTCTGACGCTCCAGTGGAAGTGAGCGATCCCTTCGCGGGCATGGCCGCCGCGATCAGCCGTGTTGGCGCCGATGGGCAGCCTGCTGGCGGGTGGCAGCCGCAGGAGGTGGTGTCACGCACGCAGGCTCTGGCCGGGTATACCACCAAGGCCGCCTATGCCGGGTTCGCTGAAGAGCATTTCGGGCGCCTGACTCCCGGGCAGCGCGCCGACTTCCTGCTGGTCGACCGGGATGTGATGGCCGTTCCGCCCGCCGAAATTCGCGGGACTAAGATTCTGCAGGTCTGGGTCGGCGGATTGCCGGTGTTCAAGGCGGAAGACGATAAGAAATAACGAGGTGAATGCGAGGGTGTTACACCCTCGCGCTCCCATTTGTTGTCAGCCTTGGCGCCTCGGGTTCCGCCGTAGGGCAACGTCGCTGCGCCGCAGGCTTTTACTCCATAATGCATGCGAGATATTCACTGCCTGCGGCGCATGGCGTCGCGCAGGTGGAGAGGCTGGGCGCAAGGACAGGGCGATCCTGCCCTCTCGTCGGAAGACGTTATGGGGGCGCGAGGGGGTAACCCCCTCGCTTTTAACCTTCTTGAACGTCCACCACAGCTTCTGCCGCCTTCGTCTTGGCGTCACGCTTTTCGGTGAACCACATAAAGATCATGGTCCCTTCGAAGAGGACCAGCAGCGGCACCGCCAGCATCAGCTGGGAGCTCACATCAGGCGGGGTCAACAAAGCCGCCGCCGCCACGATCGCCACGATCACATAGCGCCGCGCCCCGACCAACTGAGCACGCGTCACCAGCCCAGCGGTGTTCAGCAGCATCAGCAACACGGGCAACAGGAAGCTGACCCCGAAGGCCAAGATGAACTGCATCACCAAGCCAAGGTAATCGCCGGTGGAGGGCAGCGCTTCCAGCTTCAACCCGCCCATTTGACCACTAAAGCCCAGCAGCCAGCGAAGAGCTGGCGGCAGGACAACGTAATAAGCCAGCGCAGCACCAGTCAGAAAGAAAATCGGCGTGGCGATCAGAAACGGCAGGAAAGCCTTCTTTTCCTTGGCATAGAGGCCGGGAGCCACAAAGGCCCAGAGCTGGTTGGCCAGCACGGGGAAGGACAGAATGAAACCCGCAAAAAATGCAACCTTCAGTTCCACGAAAAAGGCTTCATAGAGCTTGGTGTAGACCAGCCTGCCCTGCCCATTGGGAAAAGCAGCGGCCAGCGGGGCCACGAGGAAGGCGAAGATCGGCTTCACAAAATAGAAGCATACGCCGAAAGAAACCGCCAGCGCGACGATGCAGCGCATCAGTCGAGAGCGCAACTCTATCAAATGTTCGAGCAGCGGCGCCTGCGACTCGTCGATATCCTTGATTTCAAAGGCCATGCTGCAGGAAACTCACCGAGGAATTTGGAGCGGAGATCAGGACAGGATTTCAGGCTGCGACGGGCTTTTCGCCTCGCCATGCGGGGCCTGATGGTGAGCAACATCGGTAGCAGGCACAGCGCTTGGCGCCACATCATTGTGCGCGGCACCGTGGCCTTCATGGCCCACCTCGCCTACGGAGAGCGGTTCGGTGGGGGCATGGGCGGTCACTTCGGACGGAAGGGCGGCCACAGGGGCCTGCGCCTTCATGATCGCCTCATTCTGCTCGCGCCATTTCTTTTCCATGTCCTCCAACTCGGCTTCGCGGATCATGGTTTCGATGCCGGAGCGGAAATGGCCCGAGATGCGGCGCATCTTGGCCATCCATTTGCCTGCAGCGCGCATGGCGCGCGGCAGGTCCTTGGGGCCGATGACCACAACGGCCACCACCGCCGTCAGCAGAAATTCCGAAGGATCGATGTCAAGAAACATGAAGCGGCGCGGCTCAGTTCTGGGTCGTGCCGGTTTCGCTCTGGTTCTTGACAGGCTCCGGGGCTACGGGCGCCTGCGTGATCTGGGCGGGAGGCGCGGTCGGCGTGGGGGCGGCGCGCGGGGTGCCGTCCTCATTCATGCCTTCCTTGAAGCTTTTGATTCCCTTGCCGAAATCACCCATCATTTCGGAAATCCGGCCCTTGCCGAACAGCACCAGCACCACCAGCGCCAGCACGATCAGATGCGGAAGCGACAGACCCATCATTGTTCTTGCTCCAAATATCTCGCCGGGCCCTCAGCTCGCACCGGCGCCCTCTCACAGACTCTAGATAGGGACTTTCTTGTCCTTCCGCCAGTAGTCTGCGCGTATAGGTTCATCAGGATGGGTCAGATGCCCCATCGTCAGGGTCAACCGCGCGATCGGCTGCGGGGGTTTTGCCCGCCATGGCTTCCTCGAAGGCGTCCTCCACCGGATCGAGCAGGCCCGCGGCGCGCAGATCGTCGATCCCTGGCAGATCGCGGCGACTGGCGAGGCCGAAATGGGCGAGGAAGGCCGGGGTGGTGGCATAGATCACCGGACGGCCCGGCACCTCGCGGCGCCCGGCGGCGCGGACCCAGCCCGCCTCCATCAGCACGTCCAGCGTGCCCCGCGCGGTCTGCACGCCGCGGATCGATTCGATCTCCGCGCGGCTGACCGGCTCGTGATAGGCGATCACGGCGAGGCATTCGGTGGCGGCGCGCGAGAGCTTGCGTGGCTCTTCATGCTCACGGCGCAGGATATGGGCGAGATCGGGCGCGGTCTGGAAATGCCAGCGCCCACCGCGCTCCACAAGGTTGATGCCGCGCGTGGCGTAATGCTGCGCCAGCGCCGCCAGTGCGGGCTTCACCGCCACGCCGCCCAGATGATTGGACAAAGCCTCGGGCGTCACCGGCCCGGGCGCGGCGAAAAGGGCGGCCTCCACGGCGCGCATGATCTCATCCACCCCTGCCTCAACCATGGCCGGCGATCCGTCGCATCTGCAGAGGGCCGAAGCATTCGTCCTGCACCAGTTCCACCCTGCCCTGCTTGGCCAGCTCCAGCGCCGCCAGAAAGCTGGAGGCCAGCGCCGAGCGCCTCAGCCGCCGATCGGACCATTCCCCGCTGCTGGCAGGCAGGAAATCCTCCAGCACCATCCAGTCCAGCGTCACGCCCAGCATCGCGCTGACCCGCGCCAGCGCCGCATCCAGCGTCATCACCTTGCGGTCGCGCACCATATGGACGACCGGCGCGCTGCGCGCCTTGACCTGCCCATAGGCCTGCACCAGCGAGAACCAGTCGCATTGCCACAGCGCCTTGCGGTCAACCCGCCAGCCTTCCGGAGCCCCACGCTGGAAGGTGTCGCGGCCCAGACGGTCGCGACCCATCAGCCGCGCGGCGGCCTCGCGCATCGCGGCCAGACGCTGCAGGCGCAGATGGAGGCGCAGCGCCAGTTCTTCCGGACTGGGGTCTTCCTGCTCCTCCTTGGGCAGCAGCATCGCGGATTTGAGATAGGCCAGCCATGCCGCCATCACCAGATAATCGGCGGCGACCTCCAGCTTGAGCGCCTCGGCCTGATCGATAAAGGCCAGATACTGGTCGACCAGATCGAGAATCGGGATCGTCTTGAGATCGACCTTCTGCCGCCGCGCCAGATCGAGCAGCAGATCGAGCGGCCCCTCCCAACTGTCGAACGCGAGGTAAAGCGCGCCCTCCTGCGGGGCGCCCGCCAAATCGGGGCCGTCGAGCCCGTCAAGCAGGCCGGGTTCGTTCATACGGTGTAGGCCGTGGGATCGGCCCCTGCAGCCAGATCGGCGCCCGCCAGTGCGAGGAGAGCATCACGCTTGGCCCATAGCTCTGCCTGAAGCGCGGCATCCAGAGGCCTTGGCCCACGATCATCCGCCAGAGCCCGTTCCAAGCGCGCCGCGCCCTGCTCCGTCAGCGCAGGCACCGCTCCGGCAATCGCCTGCATATCGGCAATCGTACCCCAGCAATTGAGCACCACATCGCAGCCCGCCGCCAGCGACAGGCTGGCCTTTTCGGCAATCGTGCCGGTCAGGGCCTTCATATCCAGATCGTCGCTCATCAGCAGGCCATCGAAACCGATGTTTTCGCGAATAATCTGCTGAATGATGGTGGGCGACTGCGTGGCCGGGCGCTCCGCATCCCACGCCGGATAGAGAATATGTGCCGTCATCCCCGCAGGCGCCTTGTTCAGCGCGCGAAACGGCGCCAGATCCTGCTCCAGCGCGGCGGCATCCACCTCGACACGCGGCAGGGCCTTGTGGCTGTCCGCCCCGGCGCGGCCATGGCCCGGCATATGCTTCACGCAACCCGCCACACCCGCCAGCGCCAGCCCATCCAGAATGGCGCGCCCCAAAGCGGCGACCTGCCTGGGCTCTTCACCCAAAGCCCGGTCCCCGATCACATCATCTGCCCCCGGCACCCGCACATCCACGCAAGGCCAGCAATCCATCGAGATGCCGACCTCCGCCAGATCCATTCCCAGCGCCTGAGCATGCACCCGCGCCGCCTCAATCGCACTGGCAGGCGCCAGTTGCCATAGCCGCGCAAAGGCCTCCCCAGCCGGATAGCGAGACCATACCGGCGGCTTCAACCGCGCCACGCGTCCGCCCTCGTGATCCACCGTGACCAGCAGTTGATCGCGGCCATGGATCGAGCGCAGATCGTCAGTCAGTGCACGCAATTGATCCCGATCCGCCACATTGCGGGCGAAGAGGATATAGCCCGTCGGGTCCGCATCGCGGAAGAAAGCGCGCTCGTCAGCGGTGAGGGTGTGGCCCGAGAGGCCGAAAATCGCGGGAAGCATGGGGAAACCCTCGCAAACTTGGGGGTTTTGCGCAAGTTTTCGGGGGTGTGGATAAGGGGGATTAAAAAGGAAGGTAAGATGCGAGGGTCATAACCCTCGCGCTCCCATTAATGTCCACGTTGCGCCTCGGGTTCGGCCAAAGAGCAAGGTCGCTGCGCCGCAGGCAGATTTCCATGCGCAGCGCTATCGGCTTTCAGGCCTGCGGCGCCTTAGGTGGTGCAGGTGGAGAGCCAAGGCGCACCGAAGCGGCGCCACGTCCCTATCGTCGGAAGACGTTATGGGAGCGCGAGGGCCCGGAGCATTCCTCTTGAGGAATGCGACCAACCAAAGACTCCCCCCTCGCCCTTCCTACTTCCTAAATCAAATCAATGCTTAACCTGACAGGGAATCCCTTCAGCCTTCAGCTTGCTGCACAGGGCACTGCCACCGCCAGCCGCGGCCAGCAGCTGCAGACGGAACACCGTCCCGATATCCGACTGACCCTGCGTAATCCGGTGGTTCATGCCCTTGAGCATCTCATGCTGCTGCACAAGGTGATCCCAACCCGAACGCGCGGCGGCCTCGTTGGAATAGGCCGCAATCTGCACCACGCCACCAGCCGGACCTGCATCCTCGGCAGGCGCCGCAGGAGCAGCAGCAGCCGAAGGCTTGGCCCCCGGATTCGCATCGGCCTTCGCATCCGCCTTGGGCGAATCGATCGGCGCGGCGGGCTTGGGCGCGGAATCGCCTGCCGCCAGCTGGGCCGGGTGATCCTTGCCCTGCGCGGCGGCGAAGCTCGAATCGCCCGTGCCCTCGAACTGCTTGCCGCCCGGGTTGGCGGGGGCCTGCTTGTAGGGCTGGTCGGTCGCGCCGATCACGCTGCCATCGGCCACGGGAGTCGCGCCATCCTTGCGGTGGGTGAAAGCGAAGACGCCGCCCACCACCACGCCCAGCAGCAGAATGCCGCCCACGATGGCAGCGATCACGCGGCGGTGATCGACGGCGTAGTAATCCTCATCATCCCCGGCATTGTCGAGCCAGGGAAGGCGGTCGCGGTCCTGCAGGTTCAGCGTTTCCTCGGTTCCGGCATAGCTGCCGTTCAGCGCGGCAACGGATTCGGTGCCCTGCGAGGGCCAGCTGTGCTGGTCCCAGGACTGCTCGACCCAGTTCTCGGCGGTCTGCCCGGCGGCATGCGCCGTGTTGCCCGCCCATTCCTGACCTTGATGGACCTGATCCTGAGCGTGAGCGATCCATTCCTGCCCCTGCTCTCCGGCCTTTTTGGCCAGAGCCTCACGGGCGTCGTTCAGCCACGGCTCGTTCTGGGGAGGATTGCCTTCATTCTCACCCGACATGAATCACATCTCCTCGACGGCCTCGACGCCCAGCAGAGCCAGGCCATTGCGCACAACCTGCCCGATTTGCGTGCCAAGGAAAAGGCGTGCTGTCGTCAATGCGCCATTCTGGGGCAGAATGAAGCGCTTGTCGGGCCGATCGTTGCCGACATTCCAGTAGGAATGGAACGCCGAGGCCACATCGGCCAGGAAGAAGGCGATGCGATGCGGTTCGCGCGCGACGGCGGCGGCTTCCACGATGCGCGGGAATTGCGCGATCAGCTTGACCAGCCCCAGCTCTTCCTCGCCCAGCTGCTCGATAGCGTCGGGCGCGGGGGCAAAGCCCTCTGCCGCCGCCTTGCGCAGGGTGGAGCGGATGCGCGCATGGGCATATTGCAGATAGAAAACCGGATTGTCCTTGGAGGCTTCCACCACCTTGGCAAAGTCGAAGTCCATCTGGGCTTCCGGCTTGCGGGTCAGCATGGTGAAGCGCACGACATCCTTGCCGACCTCCTTCACCACATCGGCCAGCGTCACGAAAGTGCCCGAACGCTTGGACATCTTCACCGGCTCGCCATTGCGCAGCAGGGCGACCATCTGGACCAGCTTGACCTCGAAGGGCGTGGGCTTGCCCTTGGCGCCCGTCATCGCGGCGACGGCGGCCTTGATGCGCTTGACCGTACCGGCGTGATCGGCACCCCAGATATCGACCAGAGCGTCGGCACTCTGGGCCTTCTGGAAGTGATAGGCCAGATCGGCGCCGAAATAGGTCCAGCTGCCGTCGGACTTCTTGATCGGGCGGTCCTGATCGTCGCCGAATTTGGTGCTGCGGAACAGCGGCAGGGCGACGGGCTCCCAATCGTCGGGCAGCTTGCCCTTGGGGGCTTCCAGCTCGCCATCATAGACCAGATCCTGAGCGCGCAGCCAAGCCTCGGCCTCTTCCGGCTTACCGGCGGCCTGCAGTTCGGCTTCCGAGGAGAAGAGGTCGTGCTTGATGCCCAGCAGCGCCAGATCCTCGCGGATCATGTCCATCATGGTGGCGACGGCCTTGACGCGGAAGATCGCCAGCCATTCGGCTTCCGGCGCATCGACATACTTGTCGCCAAATTCAGCCGCCAGCGCCTGACCCACGGGGATCAGATAATCGCCCGGATAAAGCCCTTCCGGGATCGCGCCCACTTCGATGCCCAGCGCCTCGCGGTAACGAATGTGCGCCGAGCGGGCCAGCACCTGCACCTGAGCGCCCGCATCGTTGACGTAATACTCGCGGATCACCTTGTGACCGGCATATTCCAGCAGGCTCGCCAGAGCATCGCCCACCACCGCGCCGCGGCAATGGCCCATATGCATGGGGCCGGTCGGGTTGGCGGAGACATATTCCACATTGACCGTGGTGCCCTGCCCCAGCGCCGAACGCCCGTAATCTGCGCCCAGAGCGGCCACGGCGCGCAGCTCTTCCAGCCATGCGGCAGGCGTCAGGCGCAGGTTGATGAAACCGGGCCCGGCGATCTCGGCGCTTTCCACCAGATCGAGCTTCTCCAGCTCCTCCACCAGCGCCGTCGCCAGAGCGCGCGGGTTGGTGCCCGCAGGCTTGGCCAGCACCATGGCGGCGTTGGTCGCCAGATCGCCATGCGTGACATCGCGCGGCGGCTCCACCGTCACGGCGGCGCGGTTCAGGCCAGCCGGCAGCGTGCCCGCAGCCTCCAGAGCATCGAGCGCGGCGGCGACATGGCCGGCAAAGGCGGCATGCAGGGTCTGGGTGGTCATAGCGAAAGCCTGTTCATGAACAATCGGGCGAGAACGCCCAAAAAACGATCAGCCCCAGCGCCTAAACGGACGCCGGGGCCAATGGCAAGGATTAAGCGGAACGAGACCCGTCCCGCGCAGGATCATCGGGTTGCGTTGTAACCCAGCTGGGCATCCGAAAGCTGGAAGCCCACCAGCACCTCGAAGGTGGCCTTGTTGACTGCCGCCAGCACGCTGGGATCGGCCAGCGGATCAATGGCAGCATCGGCCTCGCCCGACTTGCGGGGGCGCACGATGCGGTCATGGATCGCGCGGTCCAGCGTGGCTTCCTTCTTGTCGATGGTGGCGGTGCCGTCAGCCGTGGTCTCGGCGCGGTCCTGCCCATCGGCGAAATGGACGGTGGCCGAGCCCAGGCTCTTGGCGATCACCACATTGCCGCCGCGCATCACGGTGAAGAAGTAGGGCAGCGTCACATCGCGGGCGCCATGGTTGTCACTGCGGCGCACCTGCACCTTGAAAGTGACATGCGACTTCACGGGGCTGGCCTTTTCATCGCATTCCGGGCGCACATCGGTGATGGCGGCCACCAGATCGATGTCCCTGGCGTCAGACGAGCCGGGCACGCGGAAGGTGGTCATATCGCCGGTGGCATTGGCAATGCCCACCGCCGGGCAGGTGGAGCGCACCGCCGTGATGCCCACGCCTTCGTCCACCACCAGTTCACCCTTGCCGGAGCAGCCCGCCAGCAGGGCACAAGCCGTTCCAGCAGCAAGAACAGCCATCATACGGGGACGAAAATGCATTCTCACGTTCCTTGGAAGTCTCCGGCATCTTCGATCCGGCGTGTTATCTTGCACGCTGCCCTAGCGGGCCGCGTCGCAAAGCGCTAGAGGCGGCTTCATGAACGCTTCCTTTCCCGATGCTGTGCAGGCCACTGACCTGCTGCCCCTTCGCCTGCTGATCGCCGCCCCGCGCGGTTTCTGCGCCGGTGTCGACCGCGCCATCGAGATCGTGGAGCGCGCGATTCTCAAATTCGGCGCCCCCGTCTATGTGCGGCACGAGATCGTCCACAACCGCTATGTGGTGGATCAGCTGAAGGAAAAGGGCGCGATTTTCGTGGAAGAGCTGGATGAGGTGCCCGATGGCGCCCCGGTGATCTTCTCGGCGCATGGCGTGCCCAAGTCGATTCCCGCCATCGCGGACGAGCGCGGCTTGGACTGGCTGGACGCCACCTGCCCGCTGGTGTCGAAGGTCCACCGTCAGGCCGAGCGCCAGATCGACGCCGGCCGCCACATCATCTTCATCGGCCACAAGGGCCATCCCGAGGTGATCGGCACGCTGGGTCAGGTGCCCGAAGGCACGATCACGCTGGTGGAAACCGTGCAGGACGTGCTGGACCTGCCCTTCACCACCGAGGACGCGCTGGGCTTCCTGACCCAGACCACGCTCTCTGTGGACGATACGGCGGAAATCGTGCGCGCCCTGCGCAACCGCTATCCCCATATCAACGGGCCCAAGGCCGAGGACATCTGCTACGCCACCTCGAACCGTCAGGCGGCGGTCAAGGCGATTGCGCCGCAGGTGGAGCTGCTCTTCGTGATCGGCGCGCCCAATTCCTCGAACTCGATGCGTCTGGTCGAAGTCTCCACGCGCGGCGGCACGCCCGCCCGTCTGGTGCAGCGCGCCTCCGAGATCGATCCGGCATGGCTGGACGGCGTCAACACGCTGGGCCTGACCGCCGGGGCCAGCGCGCCCGAGACGCTGGTGCGCGAGGTGATCGACTTCCTCTCCACCTTCCGCGCCGTCACCGAGGAAACCGTGGTGACGACCGAAGAGAAGATGATCTTCAAGCTGCCCCGTCAGCTTGCTGACTGACAACTTGGGTCAGTTGACTGAATAACAGACTTTCGGGGGAATCATGGCCGTCTACACCCATCTTGGCGCCGAGGCGCTGGGCGAGTTGATCTGCGCCTTCAACGTGGGCGACCTCGTGTCGGCCAAGGGCATCGCCGAGGGCGTCTCGAACAGCAACTGGCTGATCGAAACCACCGGCAAGACCGGTTCCGGTGCGCGCTTCATCCTGACGATGTTCGAAGGACGCACCGAAATCGCCGATCTGCCCTTCTTCCTCGGCCTGCTAGACCACCTTGCCGATAAGGGCTGCCCCGTCCCCCGCACCATCCATGACCGCGATGGCGCCTCCTTCCGCAGCCTGACCGGCCCGGATGGCGAGGAAAAGGTCGTCGCGCTGATCGAATTCCTGCCCGGCGTCTCGGTCAGCCTGCCCACGCCTGCTCAGGCCCATGCCGTGGGCATTGCTCTGGCGCAGATGCACCGCGCGGTGGAAGGCTACGGCCAGAACCGCCGCAACACGCTGGCCCTGCCCGCATGGCGCGAATTGCTGGAAGCCTGCAAGGCCGAAGACCTCGCCACGATCGACCCCGCTCTGGGCCAGACCGTCACCGAAGAACTGGCCTTCCTCGACGCCCATTGGCCGCGCCATCTGCCGACCGGCGTGGTCCATGCCGACCTCTTCCCCGACAATGTGCTGATGCTGGGCGAAACCGTCACCGGCCTGATCGACTTCTATTTCTCCTGCACAGACATCATCGCCTATGACGTGGCCGTCACCCACGCCGCATGGTGCTTCGACAATGCCGGGCGCAACTTCGACCCGGCAATTTCGCAGGCGCTGCTGAAGGGCTACGAATCGATCCGGCCTCTGAGTGGCGAAGAACGCGCAGCCTTGCCCGTGCTGGCGCGCGGCGCGGCGATGCGCTTCATCTCCACCCGCGCCTATGACTGGATCAACACGCCTCAGGACGCGCTGGTGGTGCGAAAAGACCCCATGGCCTTCGCCCGCCGCCTCGCCTTCTACGCCGACCCCGCCAACGCGGGAGTCTTCGCATGAAGCAGGTCGAGATCTTCACCGACGGCGCCTGCAAGGGCAACCCCGGCCCCGGCGGCTGGGGCGCGCTGCTGCGCATGGGCGAGGTGGAAAAGGAACTGTCGGGCTCAGACAAGGCGACCACCAACAACCGCATGGAAATGACGGCGGTGATCCGCGCCCTCGCGGCCCTCAACCAGCCCTGCGCCGTGCGCCTGAGCACCGATTCGAAGTATGTGATCGACGGCATCACCAAATGGGTGTTTGGCTGGCAGAAAAAGGGCTGGGTCAACGCCAAGAAGGAACCCGTCGCCAATGAGGATCTTTGGCGCGAGATGCTGATCGTCGCCAAGCCGCACAAGATCGACTGGCAATGGGTCAAGGGTCACGCGGGCCACGCCGAGAACGAGCGGGTGGACAAGCTGGCCAGTGATGCTGCGGTTGCAGTCGGGAAGAAGGGTTAAAGGGATAGAATGCGAGGGTGTTACACCCTCGCGCTCCCGGGTTTTGTCAGCGTTTCGCATCGGGTTCAGCAACAGCGCAACGTCGCTGCGCCGCAGGCTATAAGTTCCCCGCACTGCCTATTGATCCAAGGATATCTGCCTGCGGCGCCCCAGGTCGAGCAGGTGGAGAGGCTGGGCACACCATTGCGGCGCCACTGCCGCTTCGTCGGGAGACGTTATGGGAGTGCGAGGGGGTAACCCCCTCGCTTTTCTCCCTTCAATCTTCCCGCAAAAACCTTCCCGGCCTGTAAGCCTCGGGCGAAACCGCCCCGACCTCCAGCCCAAGCAACAACCGGGCCGCCAGATCCGACCCGGCAGGCGCCGTCTGGATGCCGAAGCCGCCCTGCCCGGCGCACCAGAAGAACCCCGGCACGTCAGCGTCAAACCCATACACCGGCAGCCGATCCGGCGCGAAGCTGCGCAGACCGGCCCAGCGGTGCTCGATGCGCTCGACCTGCCAGTCCACGATCTTTTCCAGCCGGTCGATGCCCAAAGCCACATCGATTTCCTCGGGGGCGGCGTCGCAGGGGGGCGTGGGGGTTTCGTCGTGAGGGGTGAGCCAGAGACGGCCGGATTCGGGCTTGAAGTAGAAGCTTTCGTCCAGATCAAGGACCAGCGGCAGGCTGTCGGAAGGCGCCGGATCGACGCGGGCCTGAATCATGGTGCGGCGATAGGGCGTGATGCCCAGAGGCGCGGCGCCTGCCATCACCGCCAGTTGGTCCGCCCATGCACCGGCGGCGTTGACGATCAGCCGCGCGCTGATGCTGCGCCCATCGGCCAGAGTCAGCGCCCAGCCTTCGCCCCCGCGCACCACGCCAGCGACTCGGGCATCGCACAGCAGCTCCACGCCGCCTTGGCGGGCCTCGGCCAGATAGTGCTGGTGGAGGGCGGCGACGTCGATGTCGCAGCAGTCTTCCTCCAGCGCGCCCAGCACGTAATCGGGGCTCAGGCCGGGGATGTAATGGGTGATCACCGCGCGGTCAGCCACCGAGATGCGAACGCCCAGCGCGGCAAAGCGCGCGACGAAAGCGTGCAGTTCGGCCTCCTGCCCCTTGCGGGCCAGGGTCAGGCCACGGCGCTTGTGAAGCACGCCCAGGTCCCACAGCGCGGGGCCGGAGGCCTGCGACAGCGGCTGAACGCCGGGCCCGCCATAGGTTTCATGCCAGAAGGCGGCGGAGCGGCCCGTGGCGTGGTAGCCGGGGCGGTCCTCACCTTCCAGCATCAGGATACGGCCACTCACTTCATGCGCCACCAGAGCGGCGGCCAGCGAGGCCCCGGCCATGCCCGCGCCGATGATGGCGATATCGCAGGAGAAACTCATGCGGGCTCCCTTGGCCCGTCAGACCTGCGCGTCAAGGGTTTGCGTTAAGGATTGCGGCGCCCGCTCATCCAGAAAGGCATGGATTGCGGCCAGCAGAGGCGCGCGCACCGCGTCCACCTCACGCAGCACCTCGTGGCGCGACTCGCGGCCCAGCGCGATCAGTTGCGCATGAGGCAGGCGCCGGGCCGCCGCCAGCACCGCGGCATGGCTGACAAGATGGTCCGCGCTGGTGGAGATCAGCAGCACCGGGATCGTCACGCCCTCCAGCACGCCCGGCGCAAACAGCGCCTTGCGCGAGGCGACGGCACGCTCCATCCAGCGCCAGCTGGCAGCGCCCGTGCCCAGATCGGGGCGCTGCGCGCGCCACCACAGCTCATCCTCATGGCGGCGCTGGTCATGGGTGAGCAGATGCATGCGCAGGGCGGTGGTGGAACCGGGCTTTTCGCCGCCCTTCCACGCCGGGCGGCGCGAATCGCCCAGCTTGGCCATCAGGCAAGCGTAAACATGCTGTAACCATACCGGTAGACCGGGAGCAAAGAATCCCAGCATCGGGGCGGAGAGAATCAGTGCGTCGGGGTTAACTTTGTGCTCGGCAACGGCGCGCAAAGCCAGATGACCGCCCATCGAATGGCCCGCCAGCACATGGGGGCCTTCACCGGGCCGAAACCAGTCCGCCCAGAAGGCGGAGAGGTCGTCAATCCAGACCGAGAAGTCCTCGATATGGCCGGTGGTGGCATCCAGCCCCAGCCGCCCGGAACCGCCCTGCCCGCGCCAGTCAAAGCTGGTGACATGCCAGCCGCGCGCCTGCATTTCCGCGAAGAATTCCAGATGCTTCTCGAAGATGTCGCCGCGCCCCGGCACGAAGAGCAGACGCCCCCGACAGGGCACGCCGGGCAGCGGCGGGATGGTCAGGCGGCGCAGCCTCCAGCCATCGGGCGCGTGCCACTGATCCTCTTGCGCAAGGGGGGGCAAAGAGCGGGTCGGAAAGGCCAGATCGGCTTGCTCATACTCCGGCATGTGCCTGATTTCTGACCTTCTCGTTGGTTACCGTTTGGTAAGTGATTCCAAGCTAAAACCTTCCCCAGGTCGCCCTAGGGATTCCACTAGGGTTTTCACGTGGTCTACCCTGGGGGGTTTCATGGGGGTTTGGTTGTCCTACGGTTTGCTTGGCGGCTTGGCAATTGCCCTGCTCGTCGCGGCCGTGACCGACACACGCCGCCGCCAGATCGACAATGGCCTCAATCTGGCCATTGCGCTGGGCGCTCCTCTCTTCTGGTGGGCTCAGGGGCTCACGCTTGCGGCCATCGGCTGGCAGCTGGGCTCCACAGTCGGGGTCTTTGCGGTGCTGACCGGCCTGTTCGCCTTCGGGGCGATGGGCGGGGGCGATGTGAAGCTGCTGACCGCGCTGGCGCTGTGGATCAAGCCGCTGTGGTTCCTGCATCTGCTGATGGTGATGGGGCTGGCGGGCGGTGTGCTCACCGTGGCTCTGGCGCTCTGGCATGTGGCCCGCCGCCACAAGGAACGGCCGGTGGTGCCTTACGGCATCGCCATCGCTCTGGCGGGGCTCTGGGTTCTGGTGGTCGATTATCTGCCGCTGCTCCACGCGGGCGGACCGGCAGGGTGACCTGATATTAACCATTTCCGCGCATCAGCGCGGTTTGCGCGATTGTTGCGCGTGTGAAGGGCTGAAGTGAGTCATGGACAGGAAGAAGGTCATGATCATGCTGGGGCTGGCGGTGGTGGCGGTTGTCACCGCCCTGGCCGCTATGAGCATGCTGAAGGGCAGCCCCGCGCCGCAAGTCCAGGCCGCCTTGCCCGTGATCGTGGTGCCCAAGGGGCCACGCGTGCTGGTGGCGCAGCGTTCGCTGCAGCCCGGCACGATCATCACCAATGACGCCATCAACTTCCAGGAATGGCCCAAGGACATGGTGAGCGGCGCCTATTTCGTGGACGGCAAAACCGACATGAACAAGCTGCTGGGCACCGTTGTCCGCTTCCCGATCACCGCGGGCCAGCCGCTGACCACCGGTGCGCTGGTCGCCCCGGGCGATCGCGGCTTTCTGGCTGCCGCGCTGGGGCCGGGCATGCGCGCCGTGACGATCACCGTTTCGGAAAAGTCGGGCGTGGCCGGTTTCGTCTTCCCGGGCGATCATGTCGACCTGATGTTGACCACCGCCGTCAAGGTGAACCAGCCGCAGGGCCAGGGTGGCGCCACGCCTGATACGCGCGATCTCTACGCCACCGAAACCATTCTGAAGAACCTGCGCGTGCTGGCGACCGACCAGTCGACCGAGCAGGAAACCAACAATGGCAAGACCATCGTTCACACCTTCCACACCGCCACGCTGGAAGTGACCCCCAAGATCGCCGAAAAGATCGAGGTGGCCCAGCAGGGCGGCGCGCTCAGCCTGGTGCTGCGCTCGCTGGCGGACAATCAGAGCGATCTGGATCACGCCATCGCCAATGGCTCGGTGAAGCTGCCCGAGGGCGCCACCAGGGCCGATGAGGCGCGCGCTCTGGCCAGCGCGAAAGGCAATCCGGGCAATGCCGGCGCCACCGGCCCCGGCTCGCGCACCACGCTGATGGGCGGGCGCCTGAGCGATGGCGCAGCCATCCAGCCCAGTTCGAGCTTTGCCACGGCAGGCGATGTCTCGCGCTTCCAGCGTCGCGGCCTGCCTTCGAACATCGTGCGCGGCCCCGCGCCGGGCAGCGAGGTGCGCGTGATGCGCGGCAAGGACAGTGAAGCGGTATCGATGTCGGCCAATGGCCAGGCGGCAGGGGCCGCTGCCGGAGGATTTGTGGGCGCGGTGGCCCAGGGCATGGGTGGTGCGGCCGGGGGGCCTGCGACATCACCCAATCCGGTGAATTGAGAAGGGTGGATCATCCCATGAAGAACCGTTTCCTCTCCCTTCTCCTGTCGGCAGGGGCCATCGGCACCCTGTCGCTGGGCATGGCGAGCACCGCGCAGGCCGCGCCGCGCAAGGCCCATCATCCCGTCCGCAAGGCGGCTGCTCCTGCTGTCCATGTCGGCGCACGGGCACCCGATTACGGCGTTCCGGCCACCGGCATCATCAGCAGCCCCACCGGCCAGATCGTGCTGTCGATCGGGCGTGGCCAGCTGGTCAATCTGCCCGGCACGATGAAGGATGTCTTCATCGCCGATGACAAGATCGCCGATCTTCAGGTCAAGTCGAACCACCAGCTCTACCTCTACGGCAAGGGCAGCGGCGAGACGACCGTCTATGCCAGCAACGCCGAAGGCCGCGTGGTGTGGTCCGCCAACATCCGCGTGGGCAACAGCATCGACAATGTCGACCAGATGCTGCGTGTGGCCATGCCCGAGGCGCATATCGCCACCTCGACACTGGGGCCGGCCTCGATCCTGCTGACCGGCACCGTTGCCGCCCCCGAGGACGCCGCCGAGGCCACCCGCCTGGTGCAGGCCTTCATTGGCGACAAGGCCAATGTCATCAGCCGCCTGCGCACGGCAACGCCGCTGCAGGTCAGCCTGCATGTGCGCATCGCCGAGGTCAGCCGCACGCTGTCCCGCACCATCGGCACCAATCTGACCGGCACCTCCTCCAGCACCAATGGCGTGCAGTTCGGCATTGCGCGCGGTGACAATCAGGGCACGGTCACCAATCCGCAGGGATTGCTGTCCTCCTCCCTCGCCACGGGCACCTATACGTCGGCGCCCACGGTCTACAATTTCCCCAGCAACCTCACCGGTTCCACCGCGCTGTCGCTGGGCACGAAGTTTCTGGGCCTGTCGCTGCTGGCCTCGCTGGATCTTGGCGAATCGATCGGTCTGGTCACCACGCTGGCCGAACCCAATCTGACCGCGCTCTCGGGCGAGACCAGCACCTTCCTGGCGGGCGGCGAATATCCCATCCCCATGTCGAGCGGGCTTGGCACCGTCTCGGTGGAGTTCAAGAATTACGGCGTCTCGCTGGCCTATACGCCCACCGTGCTATCGGACGGGCGCATTTCGCTGCGCGTGCGGCCTGAAGTGTCGGAACTCTCCTCGCAAGGCGCGGTCAGCTTCGGGGGCTATTCGGTGCCCGCGCTCACCATCCGCCGCGCCGAAACCACGGTGGAACTGGGCTCCGGCCAGAGCATGATGATCGCCGGCCTGCTCTCGAACAATGCGCAGCACACCATCACCAAGCTGCCGGGCGCGGGCGATCTGCCAGTGCTGGGCTCGCTGTTCAAATCGACCAACTTCCAGCGCGGCGAAAGCGAGCTGGTGATCGTAATCACCCCCTATCTGGTGAAGCCGGTCAATGCCGCCGACATCAAGCTGCCCACCGACGGTCTGCAGAACCCCACCACCACGCAGGAGGTGCTGGGCAACATGCTGACCGACGGCAAGAGCGGTTCGGTGCGCCCCGGCCCGACCTCGAGCGACAATGGCGCTCCGCCGCGTGTCGGCCTGAACGGCGAGCCTGCGCCGCAAGCCTCTGCCGGCGCTCCGGCCCAGCAGGCAGCCGCCGATCCGGCCCCCGCCCCGCTGACCAAGCGTCAGGCCAAGGCGATGGCCAAGGCCGCGAAGCAGGCCCAGCAGGCTTCCGCTGCCGCCCCCGCGCCCGCCGCCTCACCCAAGGGTGATGCGCAGGCCCCCGGCTTCTCCCTGAATTGAGCGAGGCGACGATGCGTTTCATTCCTCACGCCGCGACAAAAGCCAGTGCTGGCGTCACCCTGGTTGCCTGCGCTCTGGCGCTGGCGGGTTGCGGGGGCACGGCCACCAACCGCCTGATGATCCCCCAGCATCAGCCCGTGGTCACCCACAGCAGCTTCTCGCTGGATCTGACCGAGGGTGCCGATGGCATCGCGCCGTCCGAAAAGGCCCGCCTGTCCGGCTGGTTCGACGCCATGGGCCTGCGTTATGGCGATCAGATCGCCATCGACGATCCCGCCGCCAATGCCAAGACCCGCGCCGCCGTGGCCGATCTGGCCGCCGCGAAAGGCCTGATGATCTCGCCTCAGCCGCCGCTGGCGCAGGCCGCGCTGGAGCCCGGCACCTTGCGCATCGTGCTGACCCGCGCCAGCGCTACCGTGCCCGGCTGCCCCGACTGGTCCGCCAATTCCGAAACCAACACGATGAACGCCCTGCATCCCAATTTCGGCTGCGCGGTGAACAGCAATCTGGCCGCGATGGTCGCCAATCCCGACGATCTGCTGCACGGCGCCCATTCGGATGGCAATCCGGTGGCCACCAGCAACAAGGCGATCTCGACCTATCGTGACGCCAAGCCCACCGGCAGCGGCGGCACCACCCTGACCGCCACCAGCACCAAGGGGAGCTGAGCCATGAACGCGCCGTGGAAAGTCGGCCATCAGGCCCGCGAACCCTTCGCCGCCTTCCTGTGCGACGATGCCAGCCTCGACGTGCTGCGCCCGCTGGTCGCCGATCTGGGCTGGACACCGGAAAAGTGCCAGCGCGGCGGTCTGCGCAATGCGGTGCAGGCGCTGGCGGTCTCCTCCAGCCCGCATATCCTGATGGTCGATCTGTCGGAAAGCGGCGATCCGCTCTCCGACATCAATGCTCTGGCCGAGGTCTGCGAGCCGGGCACGGTGGTGCTGGCCATCGGTCAGCTCAACGATGTGCGGCTTTACCGCGATCTGCTCTCCAGCGGCATTCACGACTATCTGCTCAAGCCCCTGCAGCCCCATGTGGTGCATGAGGCGCTGCTGAGCGCGCAGGCCTTCTTCTCGCAGCCCCGCCATGAGGAAGGCAGCGAGGTGCGCCATATCTCCACCGCGGTGATCGGCACGCGCGGCGGCGTGGGCGCCTCCACTTTGGCGACCTCGCTGGCCTGGCTGTTTGCCACCGACCACAGCCATCCCACCGCCTTGCTCGATCTGGACATCCATTTCGGCACCGGCGCGCTCAGCCTCGATCTGGAGCCCGGCCGGGGTCTCACCGACGCCATCGAGAACCCCAGCCGCATCGATGGCCTGTTCATCGAGCGCGCCATGATCCGCGCCAATGACAATCTGGCGATCCTCTCCGCCGAAGCGCCGATCAACCAGCCGCTGATGACCGATGGCAGCGCCTTCCTCCAGCTGGAGCAGGAGTTCCGCACGGCCTTCCAGATGACCGTGGTCGATCTGCCGCGCAACATGCTGATCAACTTCCCGCAGCTGCTGGCCGATGCCAATGTCGCGGTGGTCGCCACCGAGCTGACTCTGGCCGGCGCGCGCGATTCGATCCGCATCCTCTCCTGGCTGAAGGGCAATGCCCCGCATATCCATGTGCTGATGGTGGCCAACAAGGTGCAGATCGGCACGGTGGAGATCAGCAAGGCCGATTTCGAGGCCAGCATCGAGCGCAAGATCGATGTGCTGATCCCCTATGACTTCAAGGCCGCCACCCATGCCGCCAAGCTGGGCCAGACCTTCGTGGAGGCCAATCGCGCCACCAAGGCGGGCATCGCCATGCGCGAGCTGTCTCAGGCGGTGCGCGCTGTCGGCTTCGTGAGCGAGGCGGCTCCGGTCAAGGAAGAGAAGAAGTCGCTGCTCGGCAAATTCGATCTCAAGTCGATCCTGCCCAAGAAGTCCAAGGATCAGCCCAAGGGCCAGGGCAAACCCGCCAAGGCTTCGGCCTGATCGCCGGAAAACGGAAGCGGAAGCGGAAGCGGGCAAAAGGAAGGTGATGCGTCGCGATGGATAGCGTGCAGATCGTGCTGATCGTGCTGATCGTGGCCCTGCTGGGCGGGATCGGCATGCTGGCGCTGGGCGGACCCGACCCGGCCAAGGAAAGCACGCGCCGCCTGCAATCGCTGCGCCTGCGCCATTCCGACAGCGCCAACGCCCGCATGGAGGCGCAGATGCGCCGCGCCGTGGCCGCGCGCAAACCCAATGTGCCGCGCATCGCCGGTTCCGCCAGCCGCAGCGAGGCGCTGGCCCTGCGCCTGCACCGCACCGGCCGCAACTGGACCTTGCAGCAATATCTCTATGCCTGCGGCGGCATCACTGCGGTGGTCGGCCTGCTGGTGCTGATCAAGAGCGGCAGTCTGGTTCTGGCGCTGGCCGTGGGGCTGATCGTGGGCGCGGGCATTCCGCATATGGCCGTGGGCATGATGATCAGCAAAAGGCTGAACCAGTTCACCACCAAATTCCCCGATGCCATCGAGCTGTTGGTGCGTGGCCTGCGCTCCGGCCTGCCGGTCACCGAGACGCTCAATGTCGTTTCGACGGAAATCCCCGGCCCGGTGGGTCAGGAGTTCAAGCTGGTGACCGAGCGCATCAAGATCGGCCGCACCATGGAGGACGCCCTTCAGGACACCGCCGACCGGCTCAACATGCCCGAATTCAGCTTCTTCTGCATCACGCTGGCCATCCAGCGCGAAACCGGCGGCAATCTGGCCGAGACGCTGGCCAATCTGGCCGATGTGCTGCGCAAGCGCGCCCAGATGAAGCTGAAGATCAAGGCCATGAGCTCTGAATCCAAGGCATCGGCCTATATCGTGGGCGCCCTGCCCTTCATGGTCTTCGTGATGATCTGGACAGTGAACCCCACCTATCTCTCCGGCTTCTTTTCCGACCAGCGGCTGATCGTCACCGGTCTGGGCGGGCTGTGCTGGATGGGCATCGGCGCCTTCATCATGGCCAAGATGGTCAGCTTCGAGATCTGAGGGGCGCATGGACAACAAAATCCATAATGGCATGCTCTTCGGCGTGGATGTGGTGTGGGTCGGCACGATCCTCGCCGTGGTCGCCGCCGGGCTGGTGGTCGCCGTGATCTACATGGCCCTGACCATCCGCGACCCCATGGCCAAGCGCGTGAAGGCGCTGAACGAAAGGCGCGAGGAGCTGAAGGCGGGCATCGTCGCCATCAATCCGAAAAAGCGCGCCCAGCTGGTCCGCCGCTCGGAAACCACCGACCGCATCCGCACCATCCTCAACAAGCTGAACGGCCTGCAGGACAGCCAGATCCACGAGGCCACGCAGAAGCTGGCCCAGGCCGGCATCCGCAACAAGGAACTGGCCGTGGTGGTCATCCTCAGCCGCCTCGTGGCGCCCATCGTGCTGGGCGGGCTGGCGGCGCTGGTGATCTATGGCGCCAATTATTTCCCCGAATGGTCCTCCTTCAAGCGCTTCATGGGCTTCGCCGCCGCGCTGGGCGCGGGCTACAAGGGGCCCGACATCTATCTCAAAAACCTCATCAACAAGCGCACCGCCGCGATTCGCAAGGGCCTGCCCGACGCGCTGGACCTGCTGGTGATCTGCGCCGAGGCAGGCCTGACCGTGGACGCCGCCTTCAACCGCGTGGCGCGCGAACTGGGCCGCGCCTATGCCGAGCTGGGCGACGAATTCGCGCTGACCGCGATCGAGCTGTCGTTCCTGTCCGAGCGCCGTCAGGCCTTCGAGAATCTGGCCTATCGCGTCAATCTGGACGCCGTGCGCGGCGTGGTCACCACCATGATCCAGACCGAGCGCTATGGTACGCCTCTGGCCTCCGCCCTGCGCGTGCTGTCCGCCGAATTCCGCAACGAGCGCATGATGCGCGCCGAGGAAAAAGCCGCCCGCCTGCCCGCGATCATGACCGTGCCGCTGATCCTGTTCATCCTGCCGGTGCTGTTCGTGGTTATTCTTGGCCCGGCGGCATGTTCGATCGCGGATGCCTTCTCGAATGGGTCGACCAAGCCGCATTAAAGGGGTTGGAAGGGGTGAATGCGAGGGTGTTACACCCTCGCGCTCCCATTATTGTCTACGTTGCGCATCGGGTTCGGCCATGGAGCAACGTCGCTGCGGCGCTGGTCTTCGCGCGAAACCCGTAGATAGCCATAGTCCCTGGTGATGCGGTATAGCCATGACGGCATGCTCTCTATCCGGGGAATAGCCGTGCTACTGATCGACTTTGTAGCGTTCTTCTGTCTGGTCACGCTTCTCTTCGCTCGCGAAACACCCTTGGGGCAATGGCTCCACAAGGTGCTGGTGCAGGATATCGCTGACAGGCTCGGCAGCATCAGATCAGGGCATTGGCTATGCGCCGGAGCGGTGCTGCTGGTGATCGGACTGCTCTATTGGCTCGCAAAAGCCGATGGATTGATGTTCGTTGCGATGAGCGCGCCGGATTTCGCGGTCTGGTTCTCGACCTTCGAGATCTCCACCTATGCCGATGCGCTGATCGCCGTGGCGATGGCATCATCGAGTCTGCGCATAAAGGCCATGCGGCTGCATAGGGGCGGGAGGCTGACGCGAATCGCCTCTAAACTGCGCAGACAGCGAAAGCACGGCATCAGAACCACCCGCGCAGCAAACGACGATGAAGAAGAGGATTCTCTTGCACAGGTGGAGAGCCGAGGCGCCCCATTTCGGTGCCAATACCCTATCGTCGGGAGACGTTATGGGAGCGCGAGGGGGTAACCCCCTCGCACTTTCCTTTTTCTTCAATCCTTCTTCAAAACCCGCCCGGCAACGGCATCCAGCTTGGCCACCAACACCGCATCCCGTGCGGAAGGCGCCGTAGCGAAAGCGAACTCCAAAGCCGTATCGATCGGGCTGGCCTCGCGGACCTCCGGCAGAATATCGGCCAGATGCTTCACCGTGGCGCGGGCGCGCTCGGCGTTGGCCTTCATCACCGCGAAAACCTCGGCGGCTTCCACACCGGCCTCGCTGTCGCGCCATGCGTCATAGTCGGTGACCATGCCGAGGATGGCGTAAGGCAGTTCAGCCTCGCGGGCGAGGCGGGCTTCGGGCAGGGCGGTCATGCCGATGACGTCGGCGCCCCAGGCGCGGTACATGCGGCTTTCGGCGCGGGTGGAGAACTGCGGCCCCTCAATGGCCACATAGCAGCCCGCGTCATGCACGGTGGAACCGGCGACACGCGCGGCGCTGCCCAGCAGGCCGGAGAGGCGCGGGCAGACCGGATCGGCCAGGCTGACATGCGCCACAAGGCCCGTGCCGAAGAAACTGCTGGCGCGGCCATGGGTGCGGTCGATCAGCTGGTCCACGGCGACGACATGGCCGGGCGCCATCTCCTCACGCAGCGAGCCGATGGCCGAGAGCGAGATCAGATCGGTCACCCCGCAGCGCTTCATCACATCCACATTGGCGCGGAAATTGATGTCCGAGGGCGGGATGGCATGGCCCGCGCCGTGGCGGGCGAGGAAGGTGAAGCGCACATTGCCGATGCGCCCCTGCACCACCGGGCCCGAAGGCTTGCCGAAGGGGCTCTGGACCTCGATCTGCTGGGCATCCTCCAGCGGCAGACCCTCGGCCAGACCCGATCCGCCCATCACGCCGATGTGCCACTGCGTGCTGCTCATGCGATCCATTCCTTCTGCTTATCGGCGTGTCAAAAATCCATCCATGCCGATGGATTATGACAATCAGTCGTATTGGCCGTCGCGCGGCACCAGAATGCCCGCCACCACGAAGTCATTGAGATGGGCGCGGTATCCGTCACGCAGGCTTTCGTCCAGCACATCGCGGCCCGAACAATAGCGCAGCACCAGCCGGGCCGAAAAGAACCGGTCCGCCGCGCCGATCACCGTGAAATAGAAGAACTGCGGATCGACCGGGCGGAACACGCCCGCCGCCACGCCCTCGCCGATCAGCCGCTCATAGGCGTCCAGCATGGGTTGCAGGCAAGTGTCGGCCAGATGCTGCGCCACCTCGGGCGGCTCCTGTCGGATCAGGCGCATCAGCAGGCGGTGGATATAGGGCGTGCGGAAGAAGGTGTTGACCACCGCCGTCATATGCAGCCGCAGCTTGGTCTCGGGATCGGCCTCCTTGGCGAGCAGCGTGTCCACGGCCTTGAGAATGCCCGCGAAATCGCGCTCCAGCAGGGCCTTCATCAGCCCTGCCTTGTTGCCGAAATAATACTTCACCAGCGCCGAATTCAGCCCCGAGCGCGCCGCCAGCTCCGACAGCGAGACATCCACCGTATCCTCGTCGCGCATGATCTGGCTGGCGGTTTCCAGCAATTGCTCACGCGCGGCAGGAGGAGCCGAGGCAGGCACTGCCCCCATCAACGCGGCCCCATGCGGATCGCGCCATCCATGCGAATGCACTCGCCGTTCATGTAATCATGGCCGATGAGGAACAGCGCAGTCTGCGCATACTCCGCCGCCCGGCCAAGGCGCTTGGGGAAAGGCACATTGGCGGCCAGCGCCTGCTGCGCTTTCTCGGGCAAGCTGGCCATCATCGGCGTCTCGAAGATGCCGGGCAGGATGGTGTTGACGCGAATGCCGTCGCCCATCAAGTCACGCGCGATGGGCAGGGTCATCCCCGCCACGCCCGCCTTGCTGGCAGCATAGGCGACCTGCCCCATCTGCCCGTCCTGCGCCGCAATGCTGGCCGTGTTGACGATCACCCCGCGCTGCCCATGCGCGTCGATGGGGTTCAGTGCCACCATCCCGGCCGCACTGGCCGCGATGCAGCGGAAGGTGCCTGCCAGATTGACCGCCAGCACCTTTTCAAAGTCGGCGATGGGATAGGGCAGGATTGAGCCCGTCTCCTTATCCTTCCCCACCGTCTTGCGTGCGGTGACAATGCCCGCGCAATTGACCAGCACCCGCTCCTGCCCATGCGCCGCACGGGCCTGAGCGAAGCCGGCCTGAACGCTTTCGTCGCTGGTGACATCGACATGGGCAAACAGCGCGCCGATCTCTTGCGCGGCCTTGTGTCCGGCATCCTGATCCCGGTCGAAAATGGTGACCTGCACGCCTTGCTGCGCCAGAGCCGTCGCCGTCGCCAACCCGAGGCCCGAGGCCCCGCCCGTGACCACCGCCGCGATCGATGAGTTCAGTTCCATAGCGGGCATCATCCTCTTCTTGTCGTCGTTTAAGCGGACGATTAAAGAGGGTTGAGGGAAGAAGGAAGAGGAAATGCGAGGGTGTTACACCCTCGCGCTCCCATTCGTGTCTACATGGTGCTTTGGGTTCGGCCTTAGAGCACGGTCGCGGCGTCGCAGGCTGGCATTCCTTGCCTAGATTATCGTCTTGCAATTGGTTGCCTGCGGCGCTGGTTTAGCGCGCCCAATAGCGCTCGATGGCGTCCTCATCAGCGTAAAGCGCGATCATCGCGAAAGACCCCGCCTCGGTCCATGCACCGAAGGCCGATGCATGCAGCAATTCGCAAGCGCCCTGAACCGCCCAGATGTGGAACTTTTGCAAGGCCGCATCGTCACGTTCGATGGTGCTTTGCTGGTCGCTCACGCTCAGCATGGCGCCGCGATGCTTGAGAGCAGCCTCGCGCGGTTTCCAATGCACCAGAAAAGTCAGCCCTAACAGAGGCTCGGCCTGTGTCGGCGCCTTGTCATGCCGCTGGATCGGAGCTTGGATCAGTGGCGACAGAGGCTGGATAAAAGCGTGAGCAACCTCATGATCCTCCATCAGCCCAAGCCGCGCCAGCATGTCGCATGGCGCGTTCAGATTGTTTTCGCAGAAGTGAAAGAAAGCGCTCTGATTTCCGATCTTCTCGTAACAATGGCACCAGACAATGCGCGCGATCTGCGTCGCCAAGGCCTCATACGATGGAGCGCGCATCAAAACCTCGAAACACAGGTAGAGAGCCGAGGCGCTTCATTTCGGCGCCACTGCCCTGTCGCCGGAAGACGTCATGGGAGCGCGAGGGGGTAACCCCCTCGCACTTTCCCTTGAACCTTCTTACTCAACAGTCATCACCAAAGCCCCATCCCCATCATCGATGCGGACGGTCGAGCCATCGGGCACGTCTCCGGCCAGCAGCTTCTCGGCCAAGGGGTCTTGCAGATACCGCTGCACCGCCCGCTTCAGCGGACGCGCGCCATAGACGGGATCATACCCCACCCGGCCCAGCCAGCGCTTGGCGCCGATGGTCAGATCCAGCGTGATCTTGCGATCCTTCAGCAGCTTCTGCACGCGCTGCACCTGAATCTCCACGATCGGCGCCATATGGTCCTGGCCCAGGCGGTGGAACAGGATGATCTCATCCAGACGGTTCAGGAATTCGGGGCGGAAATGCCCGCGCACCACATCCATCACCTGCGGCTCCACGCTGGACACATCCTGATCGTCATCCAGATTGGCGAGATACTGGCTGCCAAGGTTGCTGGTCAGGATGATCAGCGTGTTGGTGAAGTCCACCACGCGGCCCTGTCCGTCGGTCAGGCGGCCATCGTCAAGCACCTGCAGCAGCACGTTGAAGACGTCGCTGTGGGCCTTTTCCACCTCGTCGAACAGCACCACCTGATAGGGGCGGCGGCGCACGGCCTCGGTCAGCACGCCGCCCTCGTCGTAACCGACATAGCCCGGAGGGGCGCCGATCAGGCGGGAGACCGCGTGCTTTTCCATGAACTCGCTCATGTCGATGCGGACCATGGCGTTGTCATCGTCGAAGAGGAAGCCGGCCAGCGCCTTGGTCAGCTCGGTCTTGCCGACGCCCGTGGGGCCGAGGAAGAGGAAGCTGCCCAAAGGCCGGTTGGGGTCCTGCAACCCCGCGCGGGCACGGCGCACGGCTTTCGACACGGCGGTGACCGCATCCTTCTGGCCGATGACGCGGGCGCCGATCACCTCTTCCATCTTGAGCAGCTTTTCGCGCTCACCTTCCAGCATGCGGTCGACGGGCACGCCGGTCCAACGGCTGACCACGGCGGCGATGTCGTCGGCGGTCACCTCCTCGCGCAGCATGGCGTTGCTGCTGGAGGCCTGCGCCTCGGCAAGCTGCTTTTCCAGCTCGGGGATGCGGCCATAGGTCAGCTGCCCCGCCTTGCCGAGGTCGCCCTGACGCTGCGCCTGCTCCAGCTCGATGCGCGCGGCGTCGAGCTGCTCCTTGATCTTGCCCTCGGCGGCGATCTTGTCGCGTTCATTCTGCCAGCGGGTGGTGAGTTCCACACTGCGCTGTTCCAGATTGGCCAGTTCCTCGCGCAGGGTGGTGAGCCGGTCCCTGGAGGCAGAGTCGCTCTCCTTGGCCAGCGCCATTTCCTCGATCTTGAGCTGGATGATGCGGCGGTCGAGGGTCTCGATCTCCTCGGGCTTGCTCTCCACCTCCATGCGGATGCGGCTGGCGGCCTCGTCCATCAGGTCGATGGCCTTGTCCGGCAGGAAGCGGTCGGCGATGTAGCGGTTCGACAGCGTGGCCGCCGCAACAATCGCATTGTCCGCGATCCGCACGCCATGGTGGAGTTCGTACTTCTCCTTCAGCCCGCGCAGGATGCTGATCGTGTCCTCAACGGTCGGCTCGCCCACGAAGACGGGTTGGAACCGGCGCTGCAGGGCCGGATCCTTCTCGACATACTTCTGGTACTCATCGAGCGTGGTCGCGCCGATGCAATGCAGCTCGCCGCGCGCCAGAGCGGGTTTCAGCAGATTGCCCGCATCCATCGCGCCCTCGCTTTTGCCCGCGCCGATCAGCGTGTGCATCTCGTCGATGAAGAGGATGATCTCGCCCTCGGCCTGACGCACCTCGTCCAGCACGGATTTGAGGCGTTCCTCGAACTCGCCGCGATATTTGGCGCCCGCGATCAGCGCGCCCATGTCGAGCGACATCAGGCGGCGATCCTTGAGCGAATCCGGCACGTCGCCATTGGCGATACGCAGGGCAAGGCCTTCCGCGATGGCGGTCTTGCCCACGCCGGGTTCGCCGATCAGCGCCGGATTGTTCTTGGTGCGGCGCGCGAGGATCTGGATGGTGCGGCGGATTTCTTCGTCGCGGCCGATCACCGGGTCCAGCTTGCCATCCTTGGCGGCCTGCGTCAGATCGCGGGCGAATTTCTTCATCGCCTCATAGGCGTTTTCGGCCCCGGCGCTGTCTGCCGCCCGCCCGCCGGTCAGGTCCTGAATGGCCTTTTCCAGCGTGGCGGGGGTAACGTTCGCCAGCTTCAAGGCCTGCCCGGCAGCACCGCCGGACATCGCCAGAGCCTGCAGAATGCGCTGCACGGCGACAAAGCTGTCGCCCGCCTTGGCCGAAAGCTGCTCGGCGCTGTCCAGCACGCGCACGGCGTCATTGTCCAGACCGGGGGGCTGCTGAGCGCCGCCGCCCGACACGGCGGGGATCTTGGCCAAAGCCTTGTCCACTTCGGCGGTAACCAGCGCGGTGGTGCCTCCGGCGCGCTGGATCAGGCCGGCGGCCATGCCTTCATCGTCTTCCAGCAGGGCTTTCAAGATGTGTTCAGGCGTGATGCGCTGGTGTGACAGACGGATCGCCAGCGTCTGGCTGGCTTGCAGGAAACCCTTGGCGCGGTCGGTAAATTTTTCGAGATTCATGGGGATCAAACCTCCTGTTGCCGCCAGAGATAGTGTTGCCGTTTTATCACACAAGGGTTTTGGTCAAATTTCTACTTTTCTTTACCTGCCCCGTGCCTCCGGCTTGGCCTTTTCTGTCTGCAATCCTACACTCTCCCATCATTCAGGGGTTTAACGCCCGTCTCAGAGGATCGTTCATGCGTCCTGCTATTCCCGCCTTCAAGGCTTTGCTTCTTGCCTCCTGCCTGCTGCCTTTGAGCGTCCCCGCTCAGGCCCAAACAGAGGCCAAACCCGCCCCGCTGGCCGATCTGGTGAAGGCTGTGGACATCCCTTACGAGACGTTCAAGCTGAAGAACGGCCTGACCGTCATCGTCCACACCGATCGCAAGGCGCCGATCGTGGGCGTCACCACCTATTACCGCGTCGGCTCCAAGAACGAGCCCAAGGGCAAGACCGGCTTTGCCCATCTCTACGAGCATCTCTTCTTCGGCGGCAGCGAGAATGTGCCGAATTTCGATGTGCCGCTGGAGGCTGCGGGCTCCGATTCCACCAATGGCTCGACCTATTACGACCGCACCAATTACGTCGAGACCGTGCCCAAGGGCGCCCTGCCCCTCGCCCTGTTTCAGGAAAGCGACCGCATGGGCCATCTGCTGGGCGCCGTCACGCAGGACAAGCTGGATAAGCAGCGCGGCGTGGTCGAAAACGAGAAGCGTCAGGGCGACAACCAGCCCTATGGCCTGATCCAGTATGCCGTGTCCGACGGGCTGTTCCCGGTGGGCCATCCCTATCGCCACACCACCATCGGTTCGATGGGCGATCTCGATTCGGCCAATCTCACCGATGTGCGCGGCTGGTTCACCGATCATTACGCCCCCAACAACGCCGTGCTGGTGCTGAGCGGCGACATCGATGTCGCCACCGCCCGCCCGCTGGTCGAGAAATATTACGGCGACATCCCCAGTGGCCCTGCGGTGAAGCCGGTGGTGGCAGGCCCCGTCACCCTGCCCGCAACGCTGCGCCGCGAGATGACCGATCAGGTCGCCACCACACGGCTGCTGCGCGTGTGGTCCGGCCCCAATCTCAACGATCCGGAGAGTTCGGCGCTGGACGTTGGCATGTCGGTGCTGGGTGGCCTCGCCTCCTCGCGGCTCGACAATGCACTGGTGCGCGGGCAGCAGTTGGCCGTCTCGGTTAGCGCCAATGTCGAGCAGCATGAGCAGCTTTCGGTCATCACCGTCAGCATGGATGTGAAGCCCGGCGTGGATCGCAAGGTGGCCGAGGCCGCGCTGGACGCCCAGATCGCCAGCTTCCTCAAGGAAGGCCCCAGCGCCGACGAGGTGAAGCGCGCGGCCACCAAGGAGGTCTCGGCCGAGATCGGCGCGCTGGAAGTCGTCGGCGGCTTTGGCGGCAAGGGCGCGCAGCTGGCCGAGGGTCAGCTCTATTCGGGCGATCCGGCGCATTACCGCAAGGAACTGGCCGAGATCGCCGCGCTGACTCCGGCCACGATCAAGGCCTCCATCGACAAGTGGCTGAGCCGCCCCGCCCTGATGCTGGCCATCACGCCGGGCGAGCGCACGCTCAGCGGTGACCAGCTCGGCGGCTGGGACGATGGCGCGAACGAGCCCGCCCCCAAGCCCGATGCCAAGACGCCGGTGCCGCCGGTCAAGCAATCGCCGCCGCGCAAGGCACCGCCGGTTGCCCCGGTCAGCAGCCTGACCTTCCCGACGCTGGAGCATGCCACGCTGTCCAACGGCATCGAGGTGGTGTTGGCCCGGCGCACCGCCGTGCCCAAGCTGCTGGTCAATGTGGAGTTCAATGCCGGGATTTCGGGCGATGCGCTCGATGCGCCGGGCACGCAGGGCATGCTGATGGCGATGCTGGATGAAGGCACCGCTCAGGACGCCACCGGCGGCCACACCCGCAACCCCACGCAAATCCGCGAGGAAGAGGAAAGGCTGGGTGCCGAGCTGCAGGCCGGTGCCGCAATGGACACCAGCAATGTGATGCTTTCGGCGCTTTCGGCCAATCTGGCGCCCTCGCTCGATCTGCTGGCCGATGTGGTGCGCCGCCCCGCCTTCGACCCCGCCGAAGTGGAGCGGGTGAAGCAGCAGCGCCTCGCCTCGCTGGCGCAGACCATGGCGAGCCCGCAGGGTCTGGCCTTCCATGTCTTCAACCCGATCCTCTTCGGGCCGAACCATCCCTATGGCCATGCGGGCGATGGCCTCGGCACGCAGGCCAGCATCAAGGGCTTCACCAGCCAGAGCCTGCGCGCGGCGCAAGCCCAGTGGCTGCGCCCCGATCTGGCGCGCATCACCGTGGTGGGCGATATCACCATGGAGGCTTTGAAGCCTCAGCTGGAAAAGGCCCTTGGGGACTGGAAGGCGCCCGCGAGCCCCAAGCCGGTGAAGGCCATCGACGCCCCCGCTTTGCCCGCCCGCCCGCGCATCGTGCTGATCGACCGGCCCAATTCGCCGCAGTCGATGATCGTCGCCGGGCGCCTGCTGCCCCTGAAGGGCACGCAGCCGGGGCAGGAGGCGCTGGGTCTGGCCAATGAGGTGCTGGGCGCCGATTTCCTCTCGCGCCTCAACAGCGATCTGCGCGAGGAGAAGAGCTGGACCTATGGCGTGCAGTCCATCGTGCGCCAGCCCGTGGGCCAGCGCAGCCTGCTGGTGGTCGCCCCGGTGCAGACCGACCGTACCGGCGATTCGATTGTGGCGATGGTCGCCGATATGAAGGCGCTGGCCAGCGACAAGCCCGTCACGCCCGAGGAGGTGCAGCGCGTCACCGATGGCAACATCCGTGGCCTCGCCAACCGTTACGAGACGAATGGACAGGTGCTGGGCGCCATCACCAGCAACCGCCTGCTGGGCCGCCCGGAGAATTACGACGCCACCCTGCCCACGCTCTATCGCCAAATTGACGCGGCAGCCCTGAACAATGCGATCCGCGCGCAGTTGCAGCCCGATGGTCTGGTTTTCGTGGTGGTGGGCGACCGCAAGCTGGTCGAGCCCCAATTGCAGAAGGTGGGCCTGCCGGTGGAGGTGACCACCGTTACGCCGTAAATTGTTGCCTGCCGGGGTGCCTTAATGCGCCCCGGCAGCAGCCCCCGTGATGGTGAAATCATAGACGCGATAGACGCTCTGTTTCGAGCGCTGGGATTCGCCAATCAGCACAAAGCCATATTCGCCAGGCGGCAGATCGCCGGGCAGGTCCACATTGAAGATGCCGTCGCCCAGATCGGTCATGCCGAAGGGCAGCGTGTTTTTCGGATCGATGCCCGAGACGCTGACATAGGGCGCCACCTTGCCAATGGTCATCTGGCGCGTGGTGCCATCCTGCCGGAAATGCACGAGGCTGAACTCATTGGGCGATTGCGCCGCCGTGCCGCCCACCCCGCCAAATTCACTGACGCGATTGTCCTGCGGGTTGAAATAGAAGCGAAAGGCGGGGCGCGAAGCGGCAATCGCCATCTGCGCCGTGGGGCGCGGCACGATCAGCTTCGCCATATGCGGGAACAGCACAGAGCCATTGCCCACGATCTTCACCGCCGCCTGCCCCGTGGGGCGCAACAGGGTGAGTCCATGAGCATCACCGCTGGACCAATAGATGCCCTCGGGCTGACGCGAAGGGGCGGCAGCAGGACGGGTGGAGGCGAACATGCCCCCTGCCGCCGGGCGCGCTTGCGGCGCTGCAGAGGTGCGTACAGCGGGGCCGTCCGGATAAGGCATGGCCTCATCCACCGGGCGCGCCGTGGCGCAGCTTTCCACCATGGCGACGATCACGCCATCGGACAGGCCCGCCTTTTTCAGGCCGACCATCGCTGCTGTCGATGTGTCGTAATGGCAGGGCATCGCGTGGATCTTGGCGATCACCGGCCCGTCGCCCAGCCCGGCGCGGTGCAGGGCGATCACGGCGTCATTGTCGAAGGTTTGCGCGGTCGCCGCAGCGGGCAGCAAAGCCGCCATCATGCCCAGACGCCACGACCATCCCCGCATAGCCTGCCCCCATATTGCTACGAAGGGCAGGCTATCGCGGTTAAGTGGTTCAGGCCAGAGCCTTCTTCACCAGTTCATTGACGATCTGCGGATTGGCCTTGCCGGCCATCGCCTTCATCGTCTGGCCCACGAAGAAGCCGAAAAGCGCTTCCTTGCCGGCCTTGTACTGCTCCACCTTGTCGGCGTTGTTGGCCATGATGGTGGCCACTGCCGCCTCGATGGCGCCGGTGTCGCTGGTCTGCTTGAGGCCCTCGCGCTCGACGATGGTGGCGGCGTCATCGCCGGTCTCGAGCATCTTTTCCAGCACCTGCTTGGCGATGGAGCCCGAAATCGTGCCATTGCCGACCAGCGCCAGCAGCTGACCTGCGCCTTCCGGCGTGATCGGGCTGGAGGCCAGATCCTTGCCCAGCTTGTTCAGCGCCCCGAAGAACTCCGAAAGCAGCCAGTTGGAGGCCTGCTTGGCCACCTCGCCCTCGGGCTTGTTCTGCGCGGTGGCGGTGGCCGCCAGCAGCGCCTCGAACCAGCGGGCGGTGTCGACCTCGGCGGTCAGCACGCCAGCGGCATAGGCCGTCAGGCCCAGAGCGCCTTCGTAGCGGGCGCGCTTGGCGTCGGGCAGTTCGGGCAGCGAGGCGCGGGCCTCTTCCACAAAGGCATCGTCCAGCACCAGCGGCAGCAGGTCGGGATCGGGGAAATAGCGGTAATCATGCGCGTCTTCCTTGCTGCGCATGCTCCGCGTTTCATTGCGATCCGGATCGTAGAGGCGGGTTTCCTGAACGATCTTGCCGCCATCCTCGATGACCGCGACCTGACGCTTGGCTTCCGATTCCACCACGGCCATCACGAAGCGCACCGAGTTGACGTTCTTCGTTTCGGTGCGCGTGCCGAACTCGTCACCGGGGCGGCGCACCGACACGTTCACGTCGGCTCGCATGGAACCCTGATCCATATTGCCGTCGCACGAACCGACATAGCGCAGGATCGAACGCAGCTTGGCGAGGTAAGCCCCAGCCTCGGCAGGCGAGCGCATATCGGGGCGGCTGACGATCTCCATCAGCGCCACGCCCGAACGGTTGAGGTCGACATAGGACATCGTCGGGTGCTGATCATGCATCAGCTTGCCCGCATCCTGCTCGACATGGATGCGCTCGACGCCGATCACCTTCTTGCTGGTCTCGGGGTTCTTTTCGTCCAGCGTGATCTCGATCTCGCCCTCGCCCACGATGGGGTGATAGAGCTGGCTGATCTGATAGCCCTGCGGCAGATCGGCGTAGAAGTAGTTCTTGCGGTCGAACCGGCTCCACTTGTTGATCTGCGCGCCGATGGCGATGCCGGTGCGCACCGCCTGACGGATGCACTCCATATTGGGCACGGGCAGCATGCCGGGCATGGCCGCATCGATCAGCGAGACCTGCGAGTTGGGCTCCGCGCCGAAAGCCGTGGCCGAGCCGGAGAACAGCTTGGCGTTGGAGGTGACCTGCGCATGGACCTCAAGGCCGATCACGACCTCCCATTCGCCCGTTGCGCCCTGAATGCGATAGGTTGATTCAGTCATTGTCCGTCGGTCCACTCTTGGAGCGGCAGAGCAGCGGAATCATCATCCGCGTGTCTGCCGTCCGATCATTCAATGCCTTGCCGCGCTGCCGGACCGAAGCTGGTCCAGACAACGCGCAAAGGCTTACCACCACTTCGTCGGCTTGGCCGAGAACTGCGCGCGTTGCTCAATGGCGAGGCCAGCGTTCAGCACGCCCTGCTCGTCAAACGGACGCCCGATGATCTGCAGACCCAGCGGCAGACCCTGCGAGTCCAGCCCGGCCGGCACGCTCATCGCGGGCAGGCCCGCCAGCGAGGCTGGCACCGAGAACACATCGCCCAGATACATATCGAGCGGATTGGTCTTCTCACCCAGCGCAAAGGCCGAGGTCGGCGCGGTGGGGGCCAGAATCACATCGACCTGCTTGAAGGCTTCCTCGAAGTCGCGCGCGATCAGCGTGCGGACCTTCTGCGCCTGCGTGTAATAGGCGTCATAGAAGCCCGCCGACAGCACATAGGTGCCGATCAGGATGCGGCGCTTGACCTCGTCACCGAAACCGGCGGCGCGGGTGGCGGCATACATCTCCTGAAGGTTGGCGCCATCGGGCAGGTCGCGCAGGCCGTAACGCACGCCATCATAGCGCGCGAGGTTCGAGGAAGCCTCGGCAGGCGCGATGATGTAGTAGGTCGCCAGAGCGTATTTGGAATGCGGCAGCGAGATGTCCACCACCTCGGCTCCGGCATCCTTCAGCCAGGCGATGCCCTCGTCCCAGCTCTTGGCGACTTCGGCATTCAGGCCTTCCAGACGATATTCGCGGGGAATACCGACCTTCTTGCCCTTCAGATCGCCCGAGAGCGCCGCTTCCCAGTTAGGCACGGGCATATCGAGGCTGGTGGCATCCTTGGCGTCGAAACCGGCCATGGCTTCCAGCATCACGGCGCAATCCTGCACCGTATGCGCCATCGGCCCGGCCTGATCGAGCGAGGAGGCGAAAGCCACAATGCCCCAGCGCGAGCAACGGCCATAGGTCGGCTTGATGCCCGAAATGCCGGTGAAGGCCGCAGGCTGGCGGATCGAGCCGCCGGTGTCGGTGCCGGTCGCGGCAGGCACGATGCGCGCCGCCACAGCCGCCGAAGACCCGCCCGAGGAACCGCCGGGGGCCAGAGCCGCCGTGTCATTCGGACGACGCCAAGGCGAGGTCACCTTGCCATAGGCACTGCTTTCGTTCGACGAGCCCATCGCGAACTGGTCGAGGTTCAGCTTGCCCAGCAGGCCCGCGCCCGCATCCCACAGCTTCTGGCTGACGGTCGATTCATACTCGGGCTTGAAGCCTTCGAGGATCTTCGAGGCCGCGGTGGTCTGCACGCCCTTGGTGGCGAACAGGTCCTTCATGCCGATGGGCACGCCCGCAAGCTTGCCCAGCGGCTTGCCAGCAGCGCGGTCGGCATCGACCTTGGCGGCGGCCTGCAAAGCGGCCTCCGGCGTGGTCACGATGAAGGCGTTCAAAGCCTCCTGCGCCTCGGCCACGGCGCCGTTGAAGGCGGTGGCCACTTCGGTGGCGGTGAAGTCGCCACCGGCCACGCCATCGCGGATGCCGGTGAGCGTCAGATCGGTCAAGTTCGTCATTATTCGATCACCTTGGGCACGCCGAAGAAGCCATGTTCGGCAGCCGGAGCATTGGCCAGCACCGCATCGCGAATGCCGCCGCCGGTCAGCGGATCGGCGTTCACAATGTCTTCGCGCAGGCGCAGATGGTTGGGAATCACGGCGGTCATCGGCTCGACGCCGGTCACATCGACCTCGCCCAATTGCTCGACCCAGTCGAGGATGCCGTTCAATTCGGGCACCATGGCCTCCAGATCGCCCGGAGTCACCTTGATGCGGGCCAGCGAGGCGATTTTCGCCACGGTCGCGGTATCAACCGACATAGATCAAACCTTTAACAAACAGAAGGCCGGGCCATGGACCCGGCCTTCGCAAATCTGCCTCGGAGCTAGCACCCAAGCCGCGCCTCATCAAGCAAGGCACGACAGGTATAGCCCGGCAAAACTTACTGCGGAGCGCCGTCCGGACCGGCAGGGGCACCGGCGTCAGGACCTTGCGGCGCGCCTTGAGGAGCACCCTGTGCGCCCTGTGCGCCCTGAGCACCCTTGCCCGCCGCCTGCTGGCGCATGATCTGCTCCATCATGCGCTGCTGGGCTTCCAGCTCGGCACGGTTGGCGAATTGCAGCACCTCGATCTCGAAGGTCAGGTCGCTGTTCGCGGGGATCGGGCCCTGCGCATGGTCGCCATAGGCCAGCTTGGCGGGGATATGGACGAGATACTTGCCGCCCGCCTGGGTCTGGGCCAGCGCCTTGGCGAAGCCGGGGATCACGCCCTGCATCTGGGCGGGCACGCGCTGCGCCTGATCGAAGACCGTGCCGTTCGACAGCTTGCCGACATAGTTGATGAGGATCACGTCAGCCGGAGTCGGGCTGCCGCCCGAACCGGCGCGCAGGGTCTGCACATCGACCAGCTGCGGACGCACCGCCGCCGCCACGCCGCCACCCAGCGCCACCGCGACGATCGCGGCCAGCCACAGCTTCGACTTCGAGCCCTTGGCCAGCGGCTGGAGGGGAACGCGGGTGATCTCGGTCATCGTGCCATCCTGATCTGTTGCGCCGGGCAACGGGGCCCAGACGCCGGAAATTTCGCCGCCCCTCATGGCTCAAGCCGCCCGCAGGAGCAAGCCCCGCACGCAGCCTATAGCACCAAAGAATCGGGGGCGCTTTTGTGGTCGCATCGTTTTTGCGAAAAACCGGTTCCCACTTTTTCGCACGATGCTCCGCCTGCCATGCACCCGCGACGGAGCACAGATACGCCAAAGGCCCGCCAGCTTCGTCGCTTTTCCGGAACGCTGTCCGAATCGGCAAGGAAGCCACGGGCCCCTGATGTCGCTAAGCGAAGATGGATCAGGCAGGCTGCTTCCAGCCTGCCAACCCAGTCTTACTTGACGCCGTCGCGCTCCTGGCGCTTGCGCTCCAGCTTGCGGGCGCGGCGCACGGCAGCGGCCTTTTCGCGGGCGCGCTTCTCCGAGGGCTTCTCGAAGTGGCGGCGCAGCTTCATCTCACGATAAACGCCTTCACGCTGCAGCTTCTTCTTGAGCGCGCGCAGGGCTTGATCGACGTTATTATCGCGGACGAGAATCTGCATAAAAAGAACAACCTCACGATCATCATGGCGAGAACCCCACCGATCCGCAGATCAAAAAAGCGGGGGAACACCTGAAGGATTTCAAAACACACGGACAGGCCGATTCCCTTGGGGAACGACCGGAATTGCGGCGCCGCTACCAGAGTCGCACTCGGAAGGCAAGCCTTGGCAGCCATTTCCTCATGCGAAATGCCACTTCTGCATGCCAGCCGTGACAGTTTCACGACCAGCGTCCCGCCAAGGCACGGCCCTGTATAGACCTGATACACGCCAACACTGTTCCTCGGGCGCTCCTTAGGCTAACGGGGCGAGCATGACCAAGGATAATACGAAAACGCCCCGCCAGCACCAGAGCGCCGACACCGTGCGCCAATTCACCGTGGGGCCCGACGACAATGACATCCGGCTGGATCGCTGGTTCAAGCGCCATCTGCCGCAGGTGGGCTTTGCCACCATCAGCCGCTGGGCGCGCACCGGCCAGATTCGCGTGGACGGCAAGCGCAGCGCGCCCGAAGACCGCCTGACCACCGGGCAGGTGCTGCGCGTGCCGCCGGGCGACACCCACGCCCCCGGCGCCGGAACCGGCAAGGGCGTCAAGGCGCGCAAGCCTCTGACCGACGCTCAGCTCGAACTGGCCGATGCCATCGTGCTGCACCGCGACCCCAGCGCCATCGTGATCAACAAGCCCCCGGGTCTGGCCACGCAGGGCGGCAGCGGCACCTATGAGCATGTCGACGGCCTGCTCGACGCCTATGCCCCCGACGGCCCGCGTCCCCGCCTTGTGCATCGCCTCGACAAGGACACCAGCGGCGCTCTGCTGGTCGCCGCCACGCCGGGCAGCGCGGCCTATTTCTCGAAGCGCTTTTCCTCGCGTCAGGCCACCAAGGTCTATTGGGCGCTGGTGACGGGCGTGCCCAGCATCGATGAAGGCCTGATCGACCTGCCGCTCGCCAAGCAGCCGGGCACCGGCGGCGAGAAGATGATGGTCGACCATTCCGAGCAGGGCCAGCCCTCCAAGAGCCGCTACCGCGTGATCGACCGCGCAGGCAACAGCGCCTGCTGGATGGAGCTGCAGCCGCTGACGGGCCGCACCCATCAGCTGCGCGTCCATCTGGCCGCCATCGGCCACCCTATCGTGGGCGACGGCAAGTATGGCGGTCAGGATGCCTTCCTGACCGGCAGCATCAGCCGCAAGATGCATCTGCATGCCCGCCGCATCATCATCGATCACCCGGACGGCACCCCGCTGGATGTGACGGCCCCCCTGCCCGAGCATTTCGCGGCCAGCCTGGCCCAGCTCGGCTTCAACGAGGATGATGGCGAGTTCATCCCCGATCCCTCGGGCGAGCTGTCGCGCGACGAGGAAAAGTCGATCGCCAAGGCCCATGCCAAGCAATACCGCAAGGAACGCCGCGGCGAGCGCCGTGGCCGCGCGGAAAATGGCCGCGCCCGCACCGATGCCCAACCGCGCAAGGCCGTGCCCGGCAAGGCCCGCCCGGGCGGCGTGAAGCTCGGCAAGGGCAGCAAGGTTGCGCCCAAGACGGCTGCCCCCAAGGCAGCCTCAGCCAAGCCTGCCTCTGCGCCTCGCAGCGGCGCTTCGCGCCCGGCGGGCGGCAAGCCTGCGGCCCCCCGCAAGCCTTCCGCACCGCGTGGTGGCCCCAAGAGCCGCTGATGCATCCCAACCCCGCCTTCCGCCTGCATGGGAAACCCGAGGATGATCGCGCGCTGATGGAGCGCCTGATCACCGAGGTCGGCTTCGGCATGATCTTCGCCGCCACGCCCGATGGCCCGCGCCTGGCGCATACGCCGCTGCGCTCCACCGGCGACGGGGCGGTGCAGTTCCATCTGGCGCGCGGCAATGCCTTGTCGCGTTATCTGGGCGGGGTGGATGCACTGGCGGTGGTGAACGGGCCTGACGCCTATGTCTCGCCGCGCTGGTATGGTGACGATCCCTCTCAGGTGCCGACTTGGAACTATGTCGCGCTGGAGCTGGAAGGCCCCGTGCGGCGCATGGAGGAAGACGGGCTGGTCGATCTGCTCGAAGCGCTGTCCGCGCGGGAAGAAGCCCGTCTGCCCGAACCGGCATGGACGATGGACAAGCTGGATGGCGATCTGCGCCACCGCATGCTCTCGGCCATTGTCGGTTTCGAGATGGAGGTGCGGGCCTGGCGTCCCACCTTCAAGCTCTCGCAGAACAAGAATGAGGCGCAGCGCACGGGTGTGATCGAGGGGCTCGAAGAAACCGGCGCGCGCGCCATGGCGGAAATGATGCGGGGTTTGGGATGAGTGGCGCAATCCGTCTGGCCGTCTTCGATTGCGACGGCACGCTGGTCGATGGCCAGCACGAGATCTGCGCGGCGATGGATGAGGCTTTCCTTGCCCTCGGCCTGCGCCCGCCTGCCCATGGCGCGGTAAGGCGCGCGGTGGGGCTCAGCCTGCCGCAGACGATGCGCCACCTCGCCAGCGAGGAAGGCATCGAGATCCAGACCGCGCTGGTCGAGGCCTATAAGACCGCCTATCGCACCGCCCGCGCCGAAGGCCGGGTGAGCGAGCCGATCTTTGCCGGCATCCGCCTGCTGCTCGATCAATTGCGTGAGGAAGGCTGGGATCTGGGCGTGGCCACCGGCAAGAGCATGCGCGGGCTGCTGCATTGCCTGCAGGTCAATGCGCTGAGCGATCATTTCGTCACCTTGCAGACGGCGGACAATCACCCCTCCAAGCCGCACCCCGCCATGCTGCAGGCCGCGCTGGATCAGGCGATGGCCCTGCCCGCCGATGCGGTGATGATCGGCGACACCACCTATGACATCGCCATGGCCCGTTCGGCGGGCGTGCGCGCGGTGGGCGTGGCCTGGGGCTATCACCCGGCCAGCGAGCTGATCGCCGCCGGGGCCGAGGCCGTCGCCATGACCCCCGCCGATTTGAAGGATATTCTGGGTTGAGCAAGACATTCGCCCCCGAGGAGATCGCCAAGGCGCGCTTCAAGCGCCTGACCTATGTGCGCTTCGGCGGCGTGGTGGTGGCGATGGTCGGCGCGGCCATTGCGGCGGATAAGGTGGCGCTGCCGCATTGGCTGGGGCTGCTGCTGATCGTGATCGGTCTGTTCGATGTGCTGGTCTTCCCCCGCATGCTGGTGCGCCGCTGGAAGAAAGGTTAAGTTTTGAAGCGTTTCTACAAAGAGGTTTCGGTTGAGCCCACCGATGCCGGTTTCGGCGTGCGGCTCGATGGCCGCGCCGTGAAGACCGTGGGCGGCCGCCCGCAGGTGGTGCCCAGCAAGGCTCTGGCGCAGGCCATGGCGGCGGAATGGGCGGGCCAAGGCGAGGAGATCGACACGCGCGTCTTCCTGCTGCGCGATATGGCCGATTACGCGCTGGATGTGGTCGCCGCCGATCCCACCGAGGCGATGCGCGCGCTGGTGCCCTACGCCGAGACCGACACGCTGTGCTACCGCGCCGATCCCGATGAGGCGGTGTGGCAGCGCCAGCAGGCGGTGTGGGAGCCGATCCTGACCGGCGCCGAGGCCCGCTATGGCCTGCGCTTCGAGCGCGTCTCCGGCATCATCGCCAGGCCCCAGCCCGCCGAGACCATGGCGCGGGTGGAGGATCTGCTGGCGGGCAAGGATGCCTTTGCTCTGGCGGCGCTGCGCAATCTGGCCGGGCTTGCCGCCTCGCTGGTGACGGGCCTGCTGGCGCTGGAAGAGGATGCCGATCTGGCCGCCCTGTGGGATGCCGCCCATCTGGAGGAAAACTGGCAGATCGAACTCTGGGGCAGCGACTACGAGGCCGAGCAGCGTCAGGAAAAGCGCCGCGCCGCCTTCATGGCCGCAGCCGAGTTCGCCAGACTGGCACGGGGCTAAGCCCCCGTCTCGACCAAACCCGAAAAACTGCTATTCTCCGCAAGCACTTGCATCGTGGAGGGCGGTTATGGGGGCATGGGGCGCGATCATCATGAGCTTTTTCGGGGCGCTCTTCGCCGCGATCACGCTCCACTGGCAATTCCATGTCGCCGGGCCGCTGCTCGCCCTGCCCTTTCTGGGCTTTGCGGCGATCGGGCTGGGCGCGGCCTATGTGGTGCGCCAACCCGGCACCGGGCTGGAGCCATCGCCCAAGGCCGCGCGGATGATCACGATCAGCAGCATCGGCGAAGGCGTCGGCCTGTTCATCGCCTCCAACCTCGTGGTCAATCTGCATCATGAGGCATGGCTGCTGCCCGCCATGGCGCTGGTGGTGGGGCTGCATTTCATCCCCATCGCCCATGCCGCCGCGTTCCGGCCCTTTTACGCGCTGGGCGGCGGGTTGATCATCGGCGCCCTTGCCGGTTTCGTCATTCCAGCCCCGACGGGCGGCGCGATCTCCGGCTTCCTTGCCGTGATATGCCTGTGGATCGCCGCCAGCGCCGCCCTGTGGCGGGACGCGCGCTTCAGGCGTGCCAGCCTTGCGGCAACAGCTTAAACGTCAGCCAACCCACTCCGCAACCTGCCCGGCCAGCGTGTTGGCCGCGCGGTTCAGCGCCTGAGCCAGATCGCCGCCATTGGGCGAGACATCGGGCTCACTCACTTCGAAACGGCGCATCGTCACCTCGCCATTGGCATGGTGCAGCACCGCATCATAGCGGATCACCGCCGAGTGGCTCTTCGCATCGTAACCCATCGCCAGCAGGCGCCCGTCGAGGCGGGTGGCGCCCACGCCATCCTCATCCAGCGTGACGGGGCGCTTGCCGGTGGCGCGCAGATCCTCGGCCAGCAGATTGCGCAGCAGGCGCGCAGGGCGCTCGACCCAGAAGGCGTCCTTCATATAGGCGATCGAGGTCGGGCTCACCTGAACCGTCATGCGCGCGGTGGCCAGACCGCGATCGGTGTCGGGCTCGGCCACCACCAGCGTGTCGGCGGGCTTGAAGGCCGCCTGCGTGCCCTGAGGTGCCTTGGCGTCCGACGTCAGCGTGTAAAGCTGAGCGGGCGACTTGCCGCCGCCAATGCTCACGCAGCCGCTCAGCGCCATGCCCGCCACCATCAGCGGCGCGATCCACCGGGCTTTTGCCTGCATCGCCTTGCTCATCTGTGGCCCCTTCATGGCTTATAGACCGGCACCTTGGGCGCGGCGAGCAGAGCCGCTCCGCCCTGGGAGTCGAGTTTCTCGGTGATGGCGCGCAGCGCCTTGGTGGTGGCGCGCAGATCGCGGATCGCGGCTTCGGCCTGAGGCAGCGTGTCGGTCGACAGGCGCGTGGTGGCCGGGCGGGCGGCATCCAGCTCGGCCTGAAGCGATTCTGCCGCATGCTGCGCCGCGTTCAGCGTGTCATTCACATGATGCACGATGGACGGGCCATTGGGATCAAGCTGCTTGTTGGCGTTGGCCGCCACCGACTGAAACTCAGCCACGGCATCCTTGGCCCCGGCCAGCGTGGCGTTGAGGTTGGTCAGCGTCTGGCGCAATTGCGGCGAGGCATCGGCCAGATTGCCGGTCAGCCGGTCGGTGTTCTTGAGGATGCCGGCCAGATGCTTCTGGTTCTCATCCGTGAGCATGTTGCCCAGCTTTTCGGTCAGCGTGGCCAGACGCTCCATCAGCAGCGGCGCGTTGGTCAGCAGCTCGCCCAGCCCCGAACGCTTGGTGGGGATCACCGGCACGCCATCGGGGCCAATCTCGCTGATGGGCGGGCGGCCCTTCACGCCACCGGCCAGCTGGATGTTCGAGACACCGGTAAAGCTGCCCTGGATCGTGGCGGTGGTGCCCTCCAGAATGGGGATCTTGTGATCCAGCGAAATGCGCACGCGGACATAGGAGGGATCGCGCTTCCACAGCTCGATCTCGGAGATCATCCCTGCCGGAACGCCCGCGTAATTGACCGTCGAACCCTTGGCCAGACCGTCCACCGATTGCGGGAAGTAGATGTCATAGACATCCTGCTTGTCCTTGGAGAGATGCGCCATCCAGATGAAGGCACCGGCCACAAGGGCCAGCAGCGCCAGCGTGACGGCCCCTACCCAGACATGATTGGCGCGCGTTTCCATACTCGTCCCTATGCCTTGCTGCCGGGGTTGCTGTCCATTGCCTTGGCAGGCGGGTGTTTGTTGCCGTCCGGTTCGCGGCTGGCGAGAGCTGCTCTGCCGCGTGGCCCGGCGAAATATTCCTGAATCCAGGGGTGATCGCTTTTCATCAGCTCCGGGATCGTGCCCACGGCGATGACCTTCTTGTCGGCCAGCACCGCGACGCGGTCACAGATCTCATGCAGCGTGTCGAGATCGTGGGTGATGAGGAAGACCCCCAACCCCAAAGTCTCGTGCAATTCCTTGATGAGGTTGTCGAAACCCGCCGCGCTGATCGGATCGAGGCCTGCGGTCGGCTCATCGAGGAACAGCAGTTCGGGATCGAGCGCCAGAGCGCGGGCCAGACCCGCACGCTTGCGCATGCCGCCAGACAGTTCGGAAGGATATTTGGCTGCCGCCTCAGCCGGAAGGCCCGAGAGCATCACCTTGAGGCAGGCGATCTCATGAAACAGCTCTTCCGACATCTTCGGATAGAATTCGCGCAGCGGCACTAGCACATTTTCCGCCACCGTCAGCGTGGAGAACAGCGCGCCGCCCTGAAACAGCACGCCCCAGCGGCTGCGGATATCGACATCCTCGTTGCAGGCCTCGCCCATGTTCTGGCCCAGCACCTCGACCGTGCCTTCGGTATAGGGCTGGAGGCCGATGATCGAGCGCATCAGCACCGATTTGCCCGTGCCCGACCCGCCGACCACGCCCAGAATTTCGCCCCGCCGCATGGTGAGCGACAATCCGTCATGCACGGCATGATCGCCGAAGCGGTTGACCAGCCCCTCGATGCGGATGATCGCGTCATCGTCGCTCGGGTCGCGAGCCTCGGTGGCGACGGCAGCCTCCTCGCTCATAGCCAGCCGATCTTGGAGAAGAAGACCGCGAAGAAAGCGTCCAGCACGATGACCATGAAGATGCCCTCCACCACCGCCTTGGTGGTGCGCAGGCCTACCTCTTCCGAATTGCCCTCGACCTTCATGCCCTGATAGCAGCCGGTCATGCCGATGATCAGGCCGAAGACCGGCCCCTTGATCAGCCCGACCCACAGGTCCAGCACCGGCACCACCTCCTTGATGCGCGAGAGGAAGGTGATGAAGGGAATGCCCAGCGCCAGCTGCCCCAGCACCGCGCCGCCAATGATCGAGATCACCGAGGAATAGAAGCCCAGCAAGGTGAGCATCACCACGCAGGCGATGACGCGCGGCAGCACCAGCGCCTCCATCGGATCGACGCCGATGGTGCGCATGGCATCCACCTCCTCGGTCAGCTTCATCGTGCCGATCTGCGCGGCAAAGGCGCTGCCCGAACGGCCCGCGACCATGATGGCGGTCATCAGCACGCCAAGCTCACGCAGGGCAAGGCGGCCCGTCAGATTGATGGTGTAGATTTCCGCGCCGAACTGCTGCAGCTGCACCGCGCCCTGCTGGGCGATCACGATGCCGACCAGAAAGCTCATCATGCCGATGATGAAGAGAGCATCGACGCCGACGAGCTGCAACTGGCGCACCAGCGCCGTTACCCGCAGCCGTGAGGGATTGCGGATCACCCGGAAGATCGCCAGCACCACCGCGCCCAGAAAGCTGAGCGCCTGCTGCGTGCCGTTGATGCCGCCCAGCACTGCCGTGCCGACTTCGGCGGGCACTTTGGTGAGCAGCGGTTCTTCGGGCGGGACGGTCTGCGTGTCGTCGGGCGTGTCCTTCACCGCCTCGATCAGGCGCTCGGCCTCGGGACTCGCGCCCTCGATAGGGGCATCGAGATCGCGCGACAGGCGGTAGACGATCCAGGCGCCCACCGTATCGACTTCCTCAAGCCCCGAAATATCCACCACGCTGGCCGCATCCACGGCGCGCAGTTTGCTCTCGACCGAGGTCAGCGTGGAGACAACCAGCCGCCCGCTCAGCACCAGACGGGCCGCGCCATCGGCCTGATCTTCAAGGGTGAATTGCGCGGAGGCGGTCATGCAGGGGCGGGGATGACTTCAAGGAGGGAGGAACGTGAACGGGTCATGCGGGAAAAGAGAGGCCGGGGCAAGCAGATACGCTCGAAGCGGCCTGCTTGTTCCGAAAGGCTTGCACGGGGTTCTACCCGCTGGCAAAGGCCCCAGCATGACCGAGGAATCCAGCCAGACGCTATCAGCCGACGTGGGCGCCGCCGCGCTTGACAAGACCTTCGACCCCACCGGGATCGAGGCCAAATGGTATGCCCATTGGGAACAGGGCGGCCTGTTCCGCCCCGCGCGCCCCGATGCCGCGCCCTTCACCATCGTCAACCCGCCGCCCAACGTCACGGGCAGCCTGCATATCGGCCATGCGCTGGACAACACGCTGCAGGACATCGTGATCCGTTACGAGCGCCTGCGCGGCAAGGACGCCCTGTGGGTGGTGGGCACCGACCATGCGGGCATCGCCACGCAGATGGTGGTCGAGCGCCAGATGGAGGCCCGTCAGGACAAGCGCACCAACTACACCCGCGAGGCCTTCATCGCGAAGGTGTGGGAGTGGAAGGCTGAATCCGGCGGCACGATCACCGGCCAGCTGCGCCGTCTGGGCTGCTCGATGGACTGGTCGCGCGAGCAGTTCACCATGGACCCGCATTTCACCGGCGCGGTGGTGAAGGTCTTCGTGGACCTCTACAATCAGGGGCTGATCTATCGCGACAAGCGTCTGGTCAACTGGGACCCCAAGCTGAAGACCGCGATTTCCGACCTTGAGGTGGAAACGCAGGAAATTCAGGGCCATTTCTGGCACTTCCGCTATCCGCTGGCCGATGGCGTCACGCTGGCCGATGGCCGCGATCATATCGTGGTGGCCACCACCCGCCCCGAAACCATGCTGGCCGATATGGCTGTCGCAGTGAATGGCGAGGACCCGCGCTATCAGTCGGTGATCGGCAAGTATGTGAAGCTGCCGATCACGGGCCGTCTGGTGCCCATCGTGGCCGACGACCATGCCGACCCCGAGCTGGGCAGCGGCGCGGTGAAGATCACCCCGGGCCATGATTTCAACGACTTCGAGGTAGGCCGCCGCGCGGGGATTGCCGCTGGCGACATGCTCAACATGTTCGACGCCGACGCCAATGTGGTGCAGGTAACGGACGGGCTGATCCCTGCCGAATACCTCGGCCTGCACCGCTTCAAGCGCGATGGCGTGGATGGCGCGCGTGAGGCTGTCGTCGCCGCGATGAAGGCGCTGGGCCTGCTGGTGCAGCACCCCGGCAAGGCGGACGCCGAGGGCAATGTGCCCATGCTGGACGCCGAGGCCCGCACCATCCAGACGCCCTTTGGCGACCGTGGCGGCGTGGTGATCGAGCCCTGGCTGACCGATCAGTGGTATGTGAATGCCGCCGAGCTGGCCAAGGCCCCGATCGAAGCCGTGAAGACCGGCGCCATCGAGATCGTGCCCAAGAGCTGGGAAAAGACCTATTTCAACTGGATGGACAACATCCAGCCGTGGTGCGTCAGCCGCCAGCTGTGGTGGGGTCACCAGATCCCGGCGTGGTATGGCGACGATGGCCAGTGCTATGTCGCGGAAACCGAAGCGGCGGCTCAGGCCAAGGCTGGGCCCGGCGTGGTGCTGACGCGCGATTCCGACGTGCTCGACACATGGTTCTCCTCCGCCCTGTGGCCCTTCGCCACGCTGGGCTGGCCGGATCAGACGCCGGAGATGGTGGCGCGCCACTATCCCAACGATCTGCTGATCTCGGGCTTTGACATTCTGTTCTTCTGGTGCGCCCGCATGGCAATGCAGGGGATGCATTTCATGGGCGATGTCCCTTGGAAGCGCCTCTATCTGCATGGTCTGGTCCGCGCTTCGGACGGGCAGAAGATGTCCAAGTCCAAGGGCAATGTCGTCGATCCGCTGGGTCTGATCGACAAGTATGGCGCCGACGCTTTGCGCTTCTTCATGGCCGCGATGGAATCGCAGGGCCGCGATGTGAAGATGGATGAAAAGCGCGTCGAGGGTTATCGCAACTTCGCCACCAAGCTGTGGAATGCCGCGCGTTTCTGCCAGTCGAACGGCATCACCGGCAGCACGTCGGTGGCCGCTCCGGCTGCCACCTCGGCGGTGAACAAGTGGATCATCGGCGAGGTGGTCGAGACGCTGGCCGCTATCGACAAGGCAATGGAGGACATGCGTTTCGACGCCGCCGCCGCCGCCATCTACCGCCTGGTCTGGAACCAGTTCTGCGACTGGTATATCGAACTCATCAAGGGTCAGTTCGACGCGGAAACCAAGGCCGTGGCAGGCTGGGTGCTCGACCAGATTCTGGTCATGCTCCACCCCTTCATGCCCTTCGTGACCGAGGAGCTGTGGGAGAAGCTGGGCACGCGCGATGCGGCGCTGATCGTCTCGGCATGGCCCAAGCCCGAAGCCAGCGTGGATGCCGAGGCCCAGCGCGAGGTCGAATGGCTGATCGCGCTGATCGGCAATCTGCGCGGCGCCAAGGTGGAGCTGGGTCTGGCCCCCGGCGCGCGCCTCGAAGCCTATCTGCCCGAGCCGAGCGCCGCCACGCGCGGCATCATCGAGCGCAACCCCGGTGCCATCGACCGTCTGGCCCGCCTCTCTTCCATCCACTTCGCCCCCGCCCCTGCCGGCGCGGCGATGCAGGTGGGCGCGGGTGACGCCAGCCTGATCGTGCCGCTGGAAGGGCTGATCGACGTGGCCGCCGAAAAGGCGCGCCTCGCCAAGGCCATGGCCGTTTCGCAGAAGGAGCGGGATTCGCTCGACAAGCGCCTGTCGAACCCCGCCTTCGTGGAAAAGGCCAAGCCCGAGGCCATCGACAAGGCCCGCGCCGACCATGCCCATCACGCGGCAGAGGCCGAGCGTTTGGCGGCGGCGCTGGCGCGGCTGGGGTGATATGCTCGCGCTGGCTACGATAACTCCCGGGAAACCGGAGATTTTTGCCGCGTTGCAAGGTGAAGGGGCGTCCATCGGGCGCCCCTGCGTCTTCCTGCGCCTGTCGCGCTGCAATCTGGCCTGCCAGTGGTGCGACACCGCCTACACCTGGCATTTCGAGGGCGACAACCGCCCGCACAAGGACGGCATCGCCTTCTCCCGCACCGACAATCAGGTGACGTGGAGCGAGGAGGAAACCGCCAACCGCATCAAGGAATTGGGCGGCCATCTGCCTTTCCCGCGCCTGGTCATCACCGGCGGCGAGCCGCTGCTGCAAGGCCCGGCGCTGGTCAAGCTGCTGGCCCATCTGCCCGGCTGGCGCATCGAGATCGAGAGCAACGGCACCGTCGCGCCTTCCCCCAAGCTCGATCCGCTGATCGCCCAGTTCAACATCAGCCCGAAGCTGGCCCATTCCGGCAACCCCGCCGATCTGGCCCTGCCCCCCGCGCGGCTCGACGCATGGGCAGCGGAACCGCGCGCCTGGTTCAAATTCGTGGTCGCCACGCCCGATGATGTCGAGCAGGTGCGCGCGCTGGCCGCCGTTCACGCCATCCCTGCCGAGCGCATCTTCCTGATGGCCGAGGGCCGCGACAGCGCCACCTTACGCAGCCGCCAGATCTGGCTGGCCGACCTTTGCATGGAATTGGGATACAGCCTGACAGACCGGCTACACATCCATCTCTCAGGCGATACAAGGGGTACATGAGGGGCACATGAGCGACGCACTTGCCGATACAGCCCCGACCCCGCCGATGGCCCGCCTGCGCGGCGATCTGACGCAAGGGCCGATCCTGAAGACCCTGCTGGCCTTCTCGATCCCCACGCTGATCTCGAACCTGCTGCAGACGCTCAACGGCACGATCAACTCGATCTGGGTCGGGCGGCTGATCGGCAATTCGGCGCTGGCGGCCACGGCCAATGTCAACATCGTGATGTTCCTGACCATGGCCGCGGTCTTCGGCTTCGGCATGGCCACCACCGTGCGCGTCGGCCAGCATTTCGGCGCGCGGGACGTGCCCGCCGCCCGCGCCACCTTCGGCACCGGCGTGGGCTTCTGCCTGATCATCTCGGTCGTCGTGGGCCTGCTGGGCTGGCGCCTCTCCGGCCCGCTGCTCGACGCGCTGGGCACGCCGGGCGAAAGCCGCGGCGAGGCGCTGGACTACCTCACCGTCACCTTCCTGACGCTGCCGCTGGGCACGCTCTCGATCATGGTGGCGATGGGGCTGCGCGGCGTGGGCAATTCCAAACTGCCGCTCTATGCCATGATCCTCACCGTGGCGATCGACGTCGCCATGAACCCCCTGCTGATCCGCGGCATCGGCCCGATCCCGGCGCTGGGCATCACCGGCAGCGCGCTTTCCACCGCCACCGCCAACTTCGCGGGCTGTGTGGCCATGATCGGCTGGATCTATTGGAAAGACCTGCCGCTGCGCCTGCGCGGCGCCGAACTGGGCTGGCTCTGGCCCCGCCGCAACGAGCTGGCCTATGTCATCACCAAGGGCCTGCCCATGGGCGCGCAGATGCTGGTGGTCTCCTCCGCCGGCGTGGTGATGGTGCGGCTGGTCAACCATGAGGGCGCCGCCACCGCCGCCGCCTATGGCGCCGCCATGCAGCTGTGGAACTACCTCCAGATGCCCGCCTTCGCCATCGCCAGCGGGGTGAGCGCCATGGTCGCCCAGAACATCGGCGCCGGGCAGCACGAGCGGGTGAAAGACATCACCTGGCAGGGGCTGGTCTCCACCACGATCTTCACCATCTCCATGGCGACGCTGATGGTGGTTTTCGCCCGCGCGCCGCTGGTGCTGTTTCTGGGCAGCCACAGCCCCGCACTGCCCATCGCCAGCCATATGCAGGCCATCGTTACATGGTCCTACGCGCTGACGGGGATCATGATGATCCTCTCCGGAACGATGCGGGCCTATGGAGCGGTGATCACGCCGCTGGTGGTGATCTTTATCTCGCTCTACCCGGTGCGGCTGGGGTTCTATTACGCCGCCTATCACTGGATCGGATCGGAAGCGCTGTGGTGGGCTTATCCGGTGGGTTCGGCCGTGTCGGTGGCGCTGATGGTCGGGGCCTATATGCGGCCCGGTTGGCGGGAGAAGGTTTTGCTTCGGGGCAAGAAGTAAGGACAATGCGAGGGGGGAGTCTTTAGTTGGTCGCATCTCTCAAGAGAGATGCTCCGGGCCCTCGCGCTCCCGGAACCTCTTCCGACACATAGCGCAGTGGTATCCCAGCGGTGCGCAAACTTTCCACGGGCACAGAAAAGGCGCCGCAGGCAGAAATGCCCCGGCGCCTTGTCAGCGTTTGAAAGCCTGCGGCGCGGCAATCTGGGCGCAAGGCCGAACCCTAGCGCAAGGTAGACATTCAAGGGAGCGCGAGGGTTATGACCCTCGCATCTTCTCTTCTACCCCCTGAAAACCCTTATCGCCCCTGAGCCCGCCACCGCTGCACGGTTCGGGCAACCATTTCGTCCTCGCCCCCGGCCTGACGCCACAGCTCGCTGAACGAAGGATCGGACGAGGCCGGGCGCTTTTCCGGCTCCAGATCGTCGAAAGCGATGCGCATCGGCACGGAGACGCCCTCGCCCACCACGATACACTCGCGGTTGCGCAGGGCGGGGATCGAATCGAGGAAAGCCTTGCCGCCTTCGGGCATCGCCGCCTTCACAAAGGCCTGATCGCGATCATTGTTCAGACGCATGGAAATGATCGTGCCGACCTGCGACAGCACGCCCTCGGCCAGATCCGAAGGCCGCTGAGTCACCAGACCCAGCGCCACGCCATATTTACGCCCTTCCTTGGCGATGCGCGACAGGATGCGGCCCACCGAGCTGTCATCGGCATGCTTCTCGCTGGGGACGTAGCGGTGGGCTTCCTCGCACACCAGCAGGATCGGGTTGGTCTGCTCGCGGCGCGACCAGATGGCGAAATCGAACACCAGACGCGAGAGCAACGCCACCACGGTGGAGGTGATCTCCGAAGGCACGCCGGAGACATCGATGATCGAGATCGGGCGCCCGCGCGCGGGCAGGCGGAACATGCGGCCGATCACCTCGACCATCGTGTCGCCCACCAGCATGCCGGAGAAGAGGAACTGATAGCGCCGGTCACCCTTCAGCTCTTCGAGGCGCGCCTTGATGCGCATGTAGGGGGCGGTGTTGGTGGCCTTGTCCAGCTTGCCCATCTCGTTCTGGAGGATCGCGCCCAGATCGGAGAGCAGATAGGGAATCGGCGAATCCACCGTGATGCGGCCCACATCCTCGGCCAGACGGTTCTTCTGGCGGGCCTGCAGCACGCAGCGGGCGAGAATCTCGGCATCGATCTGCCGCATGTCACCCCGGCTGGAGAGGAGGATTTCGCAATGCTCCTCGAAATTCATCAGCCAGTAGGGGAGCTGCAGGTTGGAGACATCCAGCGTCATGCCCTCGTTGCGGAACGCGCTGGCATATTCGCCGTGCGGGTCGATCATCAGCACATGGCCCTGCGGGGCGCTCTGGCAGATGCGGTGGAGGATCAGGGCGAGGCTGGTCGATTTGCCCGTGCCGGTCGAGCCCAGCAGCGCGAAATGCTTGCCCAGCAGCGCATCGATGTAGAGGCTGCCACGAATGTCGCGGGTGGGGAAGACGGTGCCCACCTCAATGGCGTTGCGCCCGTCTCCGGCATAGACGGCCTGAAGATCGCGGGTGGTGGTCGGGTAAACGAAAGCGCCGGGCAGCGGATAGTTGGTGACGCCGCGGCGGAAGGAGGCGATCCCGCCATGCTCGGCATCGGCCATGCCTTCGCCGAGGAAATCGACGGTGGCCAGCACGCCCTCGCCCGCGCGGCGGCCCTGCTTCTGCTCGCGCACGCTGGCCAGCAGCCAGCGGTTGCCATGGCGGATGCGGATCTGGCTGCCGACCTGCCCGGACAGTGCAATCGCCGGATCGGTATCGCGCCCGCATTCGACCAGCCGGTCAAGGTCCAGCGCCACCACCGAGCCACCACCGGCGATCTCGATCAGCACGCCGATCGGCAGCACGGCATTGTCCTGCGGAATGCCCGTGGCGCCCGCGTTCATGGGAGACGAAGCCCCTTCGGCTTGCGCGCCTGCAAGGGTGAAAGCCTGATGATGGTTGGCCAGCATAAGCGGTGCCCGATCTTCTGCGCTGAATCCATATTGGGCACAGCCTTAGGCAGGCTTGGTTAATTTTAACCTAACGCCGGTTCGTAATTCGCAAAGGATATCCGCCTAGAGCCTTTTTGCAGATCGCGAACAGGCTCTATTTCTGATGCCGCCTTTTCCGTGCCGCTGACCGCAACCGGCCAGCTGGAACAGGCTTCAACGCCTGACGAACAGCCGCCCGGCCAGCCAGCCCATCAGCACCGAAAGGCCCACCGCCAACAGGCCATAGGCGAAGGCGCTGTGATGGGAAAAATCGGCGACGGCCTTTTCCATGCCCTCCTTGCGCACCTCCACGCGGGAGACGGCAGAGGCCAGCACGCGGCCCTGGCTGATGGCGAAGGTCTCGGCGGTGTAGGTGCCGGTCTGCACGCTGGAAGGCAGCGAGATGCGCGCCCGATAGAGCACCTGATCGGTGATCGTCACGCCATGCTCGTTCTGGCCATAGAGGCCGCGCCGCACCATCAGATCGGCGAGGCCCGAGGAAAAGCGCTTTTGCAGCGCCGGGTCCACCGCCCCGCCGCCCGGTGAAAGCTGCAGCGAATCGAGGCCCATCTCATAGATGGCGGCGGTGCGCTCATCGACGATCTTGCTGATGGGCCGCGTGGAAGCCATGGCATAGAAGCTGGGCACCGAGCGCAAGGTGGTGCTGTCGGCATTGACCCACATGCCCGCCACCTTGCGCTTTTCGCGCAGCACCATGGGGCTCGTCGGCCCTTCCAGCACCACCACGATATCGTAATCGCGGCCCGCGCGGTGGCCCTCGGGGGTCATGATCGCGCCATAGAGCAGCAGATCGGCGCCGGTGAAGCCCTGCCGCAACAGCACCTCATGCTGCGAAACATCGGGCACGAGGATGGGGCGCGGTGCGGGCGCCCTCGCCCCCGTCAGCGCGACCAATGCCGCCGCCAGCAGTCCGAAGCGCCGGATCACAGCCCCTTCCTCCCGCCACCCGCTCACAATGGCGTGACCGTGAAGATTTCGTCGGGATGCCAGGTCAGCCCCAGCGCCATGCGCGCCGCCACCGCCAGCACGATCAGCGCCAGCGCCAGCCGCAGCTTCACCGGAGAGGCCTTGGCGGCAAACAAAGTGCCCAATTGCGCCCCCGTCACCGATCCCAGCAGCAGCAGCGCGGCCAGCACCACATCCACCGCATGGGTGGTGAGCGCATGGATCATGGTGGTGGCCATGGTGACGAAGAGGATCTGGAACAGGCTGGTGCCCACCACCACCCCCGCGCTCATGCCCAGAATGTAGAGCATCGCGGGCACCAGCACGAAGCCGCCGCCGATGCCCATCAGCATGGTGAGGATGCCGGTGAAGATGCCCAGCAGCAGCGGCGCCAGCGGCGAAATATACAGGCCCGAGCGATAGAAGCGCCAGCGCAGCGGCAGTGTGGCCACCAGCGGGTGATGGCGGCGCTTGGCGGCCTCTCCGGCGGTGCCGCGCATGGTCTGGATGCTCTCCTTGGCCATCAACCCGCCGATCGAGCCCAGCATCACCACATAGAGGATGTTGATGACCGTATCGATCTGCCCCAGCTTCTGAAGCAGGTTGAACAGCGCCGATCCCAGTCCCGCGCCGATGATGCCGCCCGCCACCAGCACCCCGCCCATCTGATAATCCACCCCGCCGCGCTTGCCATGGGCGATCACGCCCGAGACGCTGGCGCCCGTCACCTGAGTCGCGGCGCTGGCGGCGGCCACCGTGGGCGGAATGCCGTAGAAGATCAGCAGCGGGGTGGTCAGAAAGCCGCCGCCCACGCCGAACATGCCCGAAAGCAGGCCGGTGAGCATCCCCAGCCCGACGATGACAAGTCCGTTGACCGAAAGATTGGCGATGGGAAGATAAACATCCATGAGTGCAGGCAAACTAGCGCCCCGGCGCCGCGCTGGAAAGGCCGGATCGGCGGATGGGGCCTTGATTGTGGCCCGGTGTCAGCCTTTGCCCCTCCGATCCCCCGCCAGAGGCTGAGGTGCAGGAGGCGGCACCACTCATCCCGTGCAGTTGTTTTTCCGCATGGGATCAGATCTTTGGTCCTTGCCGCATTGATTGAACCTGTTTTGCGAAGAATTTGGAAAAAACGTTCAGAAGCCCGCTGCCAATGTCAGGGCCGGGCCTGACCCCGGCATGGCCTGGCCTGCCACGCGAAAGCGCCAGTCGAGCGAGAGATGCGCTCCCGCACGCGCCGTGGCGAAAGCGACCGTTGCGCCCGGGCCCATGTCCAGCCGCCCTGCCCCTTGCTGTGCGCCGCCCCAGATCCCGCCACCCAGCCGGACCTCGCTACGGCCCTGGCGACCAGCGATATGCTCCAGCCGGAACTGGCCGTCGATGAAGGGCGTGGCGGCCACACCGCCGACATAGCCACCCTGCACATAGGTTTCGGCGCGCATGGCCAGCGGCAGCAGCACGGGCGGAAGCTGGGTGACCAGCGTGACAGCCGGGCGCAGATGGGTCCGCCCGCCGACAAAGCGGCTGATCCGCGCCTCTGCCATGGCGGAGAGCGGCAGGGCGGGGATGGGCCGCGCAGCAAGGCCCAGCGCCGCCTCACGCTCGCCCGTGCCGTTGAGGGCGCCATAGGCTCGCCCATAGACTTCGGGGCGGAACGGATTGGCAGGCGCCAGACGATAGCGCAGCACCGCCCCCAGCTGGTTGGCGCCATAGCTGGGCAGCAGCAGCGAACCGCCGGGCGCGCTGCCCCCGCCTTGCCTCACCAGCAGCCAGCCATCGGCGGACCAGCGCGGCAGCACCGGGCGATGAGCGGGCGCGGAGGGCGCTTCGAGCATCGGCGCAGCCCGAGGTGGCGTGAGTGCCGGAACCGCTCGTTCCGGATCAGCGCCTGCTCCCTTGGCCGGAAAGACAAGCGGCAGATTCGCCACGGCGGCCATCAGCATCAGCTCATGCGCGCCCTCTGCCATGGCGGCCAGCGGAACGGATGGCGGCGGTTTGACCAGAGGCCCGACAGGTAACAGGCTTTGGGCAGGCAACAGGTCACGGATGAGGGGCGGATGGCGAAGGGAGCCAGGCAAGGAGGAGGCCACCCTTCCCTCAAGATGAGGCGCGGCAGATGCCGCCAATGTCCGAAGCCGCGGTGACACAGGCGATCGCGCGATCAGCCCGGGCGCCTCCCCGAACTGCGTGCCCGCGCCGCCCCAAACGGTCACATTGCATGTCGCGGCCCGTGCCCCGACCCAGCCGAACACAATCGCCGCCAACACCCAGACCGGCTGCCCCTTGCGGCGCTGGCGATCCGGCAGGGCACTCACGCCGGCAAGCCTTCGGGCGATAGAGTTGCGGGCCGGGATGGCATCGCCGCACGCCTCATCCTTTGCGCCAGCACCGGATGGTCGAGATGCGGGGTCTTGTCCCACACCACCTTCTTGCCGCGCAGGGTCCGGCAATAGGCGACCAGAGCGCGCCGTCCGGCGATGATGGTGATGATGTTGGCCACCGGAATGCGCGCGACGGCGCGAAGGCCCTCCATCATGCCATATTCGCGCGCAGAAAAGCCGAAGCGCATCGCCATGCGCCACAGCAGCCCCAGAAAGCTGAGCCACACCAGATGATGCACCACAGGCGGCACCAGATCCCCATCGATCCAGTGCATCGCCCTCAAAGGCGCCATCGCCGCCTGAAGCAGCAGCAGCGCATAGGCAACGCTCAGCACCAGCGCCACGAGCGGCCCGCGCCGGTCACGCAGCGCCATCCACACATCGACCGGGCGCCCCATCCAGCCGAGGCGATCCCAGCTCTGCAGGGCGATGCCGTGAATCCAGCGCGTTTTCTGCCGCACCGCGCCCGCCACCGTATCGGGGAAATAGCTGCGGGTGGCGATCAGCTCGCCCGTTTCATCCCGCAGCCTCAGAAAACGCGCCTTGCCGCCCAGATGGCTGACCAGCATGCCAATCTCATAATCCTCGGTGAAGCATTCGGCCACGAAGGGCCCCCGCTCGCCCTGCTCGCGGCGGATGGCACCGATGCGCGAGAGCATCGCGCGGGCAAAGCCGCAGCCCACCCCGGCGGCAGGCAATGCCGCGCCCAGCGCATCGCGCACCGTCAGCACGCGGGTGTGGCTCTCGACAAATTCATCGGCGTAATGGCCGCCCACCCAATGCGGGCCAGGCGGCATTTCCGGGCGGACCGGCAATTGCACGAAATCCACGCTGGCCAGAGCCTCGCCGATCACCGCCAGTTCGCGGGGGTGGACCATATCCTCGGCATCATGCAGCACCACGCCGAGGAAGCGCTGGCCCAAACGCCGCTCATCATCGAGCAGAGCGGCATAAAGACGGTTGAGGCAATCGGCCTTGGTGGTGGGCCCGGGATGGCCGTTGATCACGATTCGCACGCGCGGGTCACCACGCGCCGCCGCCATCACCGCGGCAATTGTCGGCGCATCGTTGCAGTAACAGCCAACATAGATGCGCATCCTGTCCTGCGCCCACACGCCCAGCATATGGCCGATGGTGGCGCCGATCACCGCAGCCTCCTGCCACGCGGCGATGAAGACGGCGATCGGGGCATCGGACGGTGTCGGCAATGTATGGGTGGAGAGCAGCACCGGGCTTTCAAAGCAACCGCTGCGAAACCGCAGGCCAAACCACAGCAGATCGACCAGCATCTCATCCAGCATGCCGATCACGAACCAGAACAGCGCAAAGTACAGCAGCTCGCGCTCCAGCAGCTGGAGCCAGCAGAAGCCCTGAGAGAGCTGCATCGCACCGTCTGTTGAAACCATGCCGCCGAACACAAGTGCCCCCACTGTGAATCGCAACGATCTTCTACGGATCGATTTATGACGGCATAAGAATAAATTTCAAATATGAATAATCTTTAGGTTCCAGAATCTTATACAGTACATTTTGACTGCTGCGCCGGGCGGCATCTGATGTGCGCCCGGCGCCCTGTAACCTTACCAGCTGCCGGTGTTGGGCATCGAGGCCCAGGGCTCGGCAGGCTCAAGATGGCCGTCCTGAAGCAGCTCGATCGAAATGCCGTCGGGCGTCTTCACAAAGGCCATATGGCCATCGCGCGGAGGGCGGTTGATGGTCACGCCCGCATCGGCCAGCGTCTGGCAGGTGGCGTAAATATCGGCGACCTGAAAGGCCAGATGGCCGAAGTTGCGGCCGCCGCTGTAGCTCTCGGCGCTGCCATCCTCGGCGGGCCAGTTGTAGGTCAGCTCCACCTCGGCGTCCTGACCGGGGGCGGCCAGATAGATCAGGGTGAAACGTCCCTGCTCGCTGGAAAAACGGCGGGTTTCCTTCACGCCGATCAGCTCGAAAAAGCGGATGGTCGCCTCGGGATCGGTCACGCGGACCATGCTGTGCAGATATTTGGTCATTGGGGGGTCTCCACTGCGGGTAGCCGCCCTCCTAGCCCCGAAACACCCCCACAGGCCAGAGCTTTGCCACGCCAGGGCCCATCCGGCGCGCCCCTGATCCGCATCACCCCTCGCCACCTTGACCCCCAAAGGGCGGCTTCCTATGTGCGCAGGGGCTGCTCTATGATCAATGCCCTGCGATCCCTCCTGCGGCCCCGCGCCGCCGCGCCCCGGCCCTGCGTGCCGCCGGGCCAGAGGGTCTATGCCGTGGGCGATATCCATGGCCGCGCCGACCTCTTCGCCGCGCTGATCGAGGCCATCGAGGGTGACATCCGCCGCCGCGATGCCGCCGCCCCGCCCCGCCAGACCACCATCGTGCTGCTGGGCGACCTGATCGATCGCGGGCCCGACAGCCGGGGCGTGCTCGATCTGGCGATGCGCTGGGGCCAGCAGCGCCCCATGCATATCCTGCTGGGCAATCACGAGGAAATGCTGCTCGACGCCGCCGAGAATCTGGACGTGCTGCGCCATTTCCTGCGCTATGGCGGGCGCGAGACACTGCTCAGCTTCGACATTGACGAAGCCACCTATGAGGATGCCAGCTTCGAGGAGGTGCAGGCCCTGCTCCACGCCCATATCCCCCTCGCCACGCTGGATTATATCCGCGGCTTCCAGACCATGGTGCAGATCGGCGATTACGCTTTCGTCCATGCCGGCATCCGCCCCGGCGTGGCGCTGGACAGCCAGAGCCCCGGCGACCTGCGCTGGATACGCGAGCCCTTCCTCTCCAGCGCGCAGGACCATGGCGCGGTGGTCGTCCACGGCCACACGATCACCGAGGGCATCGAGCTGAAGCCCAACCGCGTCGGCCTCGACACCGGCGCCTATCAGTCGGGCCACCTCTCGGCCATCGGCCTTGAAGGCGAGGACCGCTGGCTGATCCAGACCGAAGAGAGCGACACAGGCATCCGCGTGGGCTTTCAGGCGCTGGCTTGATCTCCATGGCGGGCCATCTTAGGCGTAAGCATCAGTTTTCCGGAAAGCCCCCAAGCATGACCATCGCGCCCGCCGACCTGCCCTCCTCTCGCCACGGCAGGGGCTGACATCGCGATGCTCTCCACGCTGCTTTTCGCCGCTCTGCTGGCCGCCGGGCAGGCCGCCCCCGCTGCGCTGCCCCCCGCCAACGCCGCCATGGACGCCCCCGATTCCGAGCATCTGCTGGACCCGGAAGACTATCCGCAATTCGCCCTGATTCACGATCTTTCCGCCGCCAGCGTGGTGGAGGTTTTCGTCTCCCCGCAGGGCCGCGTGATCGACTGCAAGGCCGGCAAGAGCTGGGGCGACAACCAGCTCGCCGACGGTTTCTGTGACATCCTCAAATACAAGCACCAGCCCCCCGCCCATGACGAGCAAGGCAAACCCGCCTATGGCCTGGTGCGAGGCCTGGCCCGTCTGATCATCCCCGGCACCGGCGATGGCGACCGCATCCGCCCCATCGAAGCCCCCGCCGATGTCGAGATGCAGACGCCCCACCTGCCGGGCGGTCTGGACCGTACAGAGGTGCGCCTGCTGCTCTGGGTCTCGGCGGATGGTACGGTGCAGGATTGCCGCCCCGGCAAGGGCGAAGGGCAGCTCGATCTGATCGCCCCGGTCTGCGCCGCCGCGCGCAAGCTGTCACCCGGGCAGCATGTGGGCATCGAAGGCACCAGCGTGCCCTATGTGATGAGCGTGAAGGCGGCCTTGGTGGCTCAGGATGCGCGGCCTGTGTCGCATGAGCCGGATTTGGCGCCTTGATTTAAGGGCGTTGAAGAAAAGAGAGAATGCGAGGGTGTTACACCCTCGCGCTCCCTTTAATGTCAACGTTGTGTATCGGGTTCAGCCTCAGAGCAGCGTCGCTGCGCCGCAGGCTTTAAAATTCCAAGCTAACGTAAGGCGCCAGGGCTTTCTGCCTGCGGCGCCTTTTTGTTGTACAGGTGGAGAGGTTGGACGCCATGATCGGGTGCCACCGCCCTATCGCCGGGAGACGGTATGGGAGCGCGAGGGGGTAACCCCCTCGCATCTTCCTACTTTCAAACCTTAAAACTAAACGTCAGGCGGCCTATAAGCCGGGTTCTGTGGAGGCCCCTCGTATCCGTAAAGGACGCGGAGGCCAACGGCAGCCATTCCTCTTGGCGGCATGTTGCCATGCTGCTCCAGCAACCAACCCGGACGACTGGCGTGAAACCCGCCTGCTCGTAAAGAGCGCGCCGTCCCTATTCGGTCTTGCTCCGGGTGGGGTTTGCCGTGCCGCTTGTGTTACCACTCGCGCGGTGCGCTCTTACCGCACCGTTTCACCCTTACCTGCTTCCGAAGAAACGAGGCGGTCTCTTCTCTGTGGCACTGTCCCTCGACTTCGGGCCGAAGCCCTCGCCGGGCGGGCGTTACCCGCCACCCTGTTTCGTGGAGCCCGGACTTTCCTCGGCAGGCATTCACGCAAGCGCAAACCCTGACGCGGCTGCCCGGCCGCCTGACGCTGGCGCGACTAGCAGGCTTTGCCGGGAGGGGGAAGGAGAAAGCTTGCCCGCTCCCCCGCCCGGCCATCCATCGGCATATTCTGTGGGTGGCCGGGCGGGGGGAGCGGGCTGGCGCCGCACATTCGGCTTCAGCCGAATGTCAGACAGACTCTTACCAAGGGAAATCGTCGCCGTTGCAGTCGTCATCCTCGGCGGCGTCGCGGGCCAGCAGCAGTTCGAAGAGCAGCGCGCCCACCTCGCCATCCAACTCGCCATCAATGATGCGCGGTCGGTAGCGGCGCTGGAAGGCGGTGACGGCGGCGCGGCCATCGGTCACATCGTAACCGAAACGCTCCAGCGAGAGGAAGAAGGCGCCGGGGTTTTCGTGGAGCAGGCGAATGCGCGGCTTGGGGGTGGCAAGGGCAAGGCCATAACGCGCCAGCACCTCCCATTCGAACAGCTCACCCGGATCGATCTTGCGGACGGGGGCGACATCGGAATGGCCCACCACATTGGCGGGCGCGATGTTATGCCGCGCCATGATCCCGGCCAGCAGCGGGATCAGCGCCTCCATCTGCGCTTCGGGGAAAGGCCGATAGCCCAGAGTGTGGCCGGGGTTGACCAGTTCGATGCCGACGCTGGCGGAGTTCACATCGGTGATGCCGCGCCAATAGCTGCGCCCGGCATGCCATGCCCGCTTGTCCTCGGCCACGAGGCGGTGGACGGTGCCATCCTCCTCGATGAGGTAATGGGCGGAAACCTCGGCGGCGGGGTCGCACAGGCGGTCGAGCGCATCCTGCGCGCTCTTCATGCCGGTGTAGTGCAACACCACCATGCTGACGGGCAGCTTGCGCTCGTTCCAGTTGGGCGAAGGCGTGTCGCGGTGGATCAGTTCGTCCATAGTTGCGCCCCGCCCCCTTAGCCGACCGGCAGCACCGCGCCCATCACCAGCGCATCGTCACTGCGCGCATATTGCAACTGGCCGCCCAGCCGGGTGGCAATCGCAGCCAGCATGGCGGCAGGCGCCGTGCGGCTGGAGAGTTCCGAAGCAGGCAGGCGGGCTTCCAGCGCCTGACCAATCGTATCATCGAAGGCAATGCGCGGACCAGCGGCGCGCACCACGATCTCGGCCAGCTGGCGGCCGCCATCGGCACGCACTTCGGCGGCGATGTCCACCGTGCCGCCGCGCACCAGCGCCTCGATGGCGATCAGCGACAGGTTCAGCAGCGTCTTGACCGCAGGCTTGGGCAGCGCATCGGCACCGACCTGCCAGTGGATCGTCAGGCGATCCTTGCCCGCCACCAGCGCGTCGATCAGCGCCTTGGGCTCGGCGGTGGGGATGCTCTCGCCGAAACCGCCCGCGGCGCCGAAGGCCAGACGGAAGAACTTCAGCTTGTCGGCGCTGGTGCGGGCCGACTGCTCCAGCAGCTCGAAGCAGCGCTGGCGCATCGCGGGGTCTTTCTCCTCGGTCAGCAGTTCCAGACCGTTGGAGAGCGCACCCACCGGGCTCAGCAAATCATGGCACAGGCGCGAGCAGAGCAGGCTGGCCAGTTCCAGCGCCGCATCGGTGTCGATCGTTTGATTGGACATGTGAGGCAATTTCCCGAGGGGCGTGAAGAGAATCCGGCTGGCCACCCCTATCCTCTGCCCCTTAACCCTGTTGATCCGGCGAGGAAAGCGCTTCGAAGCCATCCGCCCCATCCCGCCACCATGTGATCGTGTCGGCAGCGACAATTGCCCACAGTTTTCCGTCATGCGCGGCCATGGCAGAATCGGTGGCCGAGGGCGCCGCCACGCCTGAAGGATGCGAGTGATAGCAGCCCAGCACCTGCGGGCCTCCGTTACGTGCGGCGCGGGTGGCGGCGATCAGCACCACGGGGTCGATCTCAAAAAATCGTTGCGGATCAGTGTGGACGTTCGCGGCGGGCAGGATTGCCGCGACTCGCGCGATCCCGCCCTCTTGTGCCTCGCCCAGCAGCAGACCGCAGGCTTCACGGGGGGCCTCGCGCGCCGCCAAAGCCAACAGTTCCGCGTGGAGGCCCCTTGTCAGGATGATTTGCATGCCCATTTTAAGGGTAATGGATCAGGGGGCAACAACACTTCAAGGGCGCATTCGCAGTGCGGGCCGACTCGACCGCGCGCTGGCGGAGGCCTGCACGGGCACGCTGCCGGGCGGCGGCGACCTCAGCCGTGAGCGCGTGAAAGCGCTGATCGCGGAAGGCCGCGTGACGCTCGACGGCAAGCCGGTCAGCTCCGGCGCGGCCAAGGCGAGCGAAGGCACGCCTTTCACCATCAGCCTGCCCGAAACTGTGCCTCTGGAAGCGGTGGCGCAGGATATCCCCCTCACCATCGTGCATGAGGACGAGTATCTCATCGTGGTCGACAAGCCCGCCGGGCTGGTCGTTCACCCGGCGGCAGGCAATCCGGACGGCACGCTGGTCAACGCCCTGCTGCATCATTGCGCCGGGCGGCTTTCGGGCATTGGCGGCGTGGCACGCCCCGGCATCGTCCACCGTATCGACAAGGACACCTCCGGGTTGCTGGTGGTCGCCAAGAGCGATGCCGCGCATGAGGGGCTGGCTAGGCAGTTCGCCGATCACTCGATCGAGCGGGCCTATCTCTGCCTCACCCATGGCACGCCGATGCCGCCTAAGGGTACGCTGCGCGGCACGATCGCCCGCCATCCCACCGACCGCAAGCGCATGGCCCTGCTGCCGCCGGGCGACGAAACCGGGCGCGGCAAGCATGCCGTCACCCACTTCCGCCTGCGCGAAGAGCTGGACCGCGCCGCCCTTGTCGAATGCCGTCTGGAGACCGGCCGCACCCATCAGGTGCGCGTTCACATGGCATCCATCGGCCATCCGCTAATAGGCGATCCGATGTATTGCCGATCACAGAAATCGCTAAAACCGCTGCTTTCTGAGCTCGGTTTCGCCCGGCAGGCATTGCACGCCGCCGTTCTGGGGTTTATCCACCCGGTCACCAGCAAGACCTTGCGGTTTGCTAGCGACCTCCCCGCTGACATGCGGGACCTTTTAGCCCGGTTGGGCAGTTACCATGCCGACCAGCCGGGTTATTTCCTGCCGGAACCACGCGGTTCCGGTGCGTGGCCGCCACCGAGGGATGCCTCTTAAGGGTCCAGCAAGGGCGAGCTGACAGTACAAGGACGATGAGACCGATGAGCACCGAATCGAACCTGCCCGCTGTTCCAGCCCCCGCCACGGGGGAAGCCGGGCTCAACCGATATATGTCGGAAATCAAGAAATTCCCGGTGCTGACCGCTGAGCAGGAATATATGCTCGCGAAGCGCTATGCCGAACATGAAGACCCTGATGCCGCGCGTCAGCTCGTCACCAGCCATCTGCGTCTCGTGGCCAAGATCGCCATGGGCTATCGCGGCTATGGCCTGCCGATGAGCGAGCTGATCTCCGAAGGCAACATCGGCCTGATGCAGGGCGTCAAGAAGTTCGAGCCCGAACGCGGCTTCCGTCTGGCCACCTATGCCATGTGGTGGATCAAGGCCAGCATGCAGGAGTTCATCCTGCGCAGCTGGTCGCTGGTGAAGATGGGCACCACCGCCGCGCAGAAGAAGCTGTTCTTCAACCTGCGCCGCATGAAGAAGAACATCGACGCCTTCGAGGACACCGACCTTCATCCCGATCAGGTGAGGAAGATCGCCACCGATCTGGGCGTGTCCGAGCAGGACGTGGTCAACATGAACCGCCGCATGATGATGGGCGGCGATGCCTCGCTCAACGTCAGCCTCAATGAGGAAGGCGAAGGCCAGTGGCAGGACATGCTGGCCGACCACGGCCCGCTGCAGGATGAAACCGTGGCCGAGGCTCAGGAAGCCGGCTGGCGCCATGCCATGCTGACCGAGGCCATGGGCGATCTCAACGACCGCGAGCGCGCCATCCTGACCGAGCGCCGCCTGACCGACGATCCCAAGACGCTGGAAGAGCTGAGCCAGACCTACAGCGTCAGCCGCGAACGCGTCCGCCAGATCGAGGTGCGCGCCTTCGAGAAGCTGCAGAAAGCGATGCAGAAGATCGCGACGGATCGGCGTTTGCTGCCCGCGCATTGATCGGCTTGGCCGTTTGCGAAAGAGCCGGGGTTAGCGCCCCGGCTTTTTTGTTTTCAGGTTAAGGAATTAAAGGGAAGATGCGAGGGGGTTACCCCCTCGCGCTCCCATGAATGTCTGCGTTGCGCCTCGTCCTCATCGTCAGGCACGTATTCACGGCTTTGGGGGCTAGAGTTCCTAGCGCCGGGCTGTGTTGCAAGGGTTGCCTGCCTGCGGCGCGTCGAAAAACCGCTCCTCAATGGATAGCCAGATTGTAGTCTATCACCGTTGCTGCCAGTGGGTTGTGATGCCGGATGAACTTGCCAAAGCTGTGACGAAAATCATCTTTCCCGTGCTGAAGTCACAGGGGTTCCACCGGCATGGCAAACGGGCCTTTGTACGCGCCCAATGCGGAATCGCTCACCGCGTCGACGTTCAGTTGAACGGTTGGGGCGGAAGGGATTTTTGCGTCAATATTTCCGCGAATGTGATCGCGGGGCATGAATGGGTCACACTTCAACCCGGCTTTCGCCTCAGCGCGGAGAATGGAGCCGATCTGTGGCTGCCATCTCTTTCCGCAGAGCAGGCTGCGGAATCTGCGAAGACAGTCGCGCACCATTTGGCGACAACCGCCCTGCCTTACTTTGAAGAGATCAAAAGTCTCCCAGGCTTTTCATCGCTGCTTGCCAAAGAACATTGGGCATCGACGCACCATCTGAACTTTCAACAGGGTATCGTTTTCGCCTTGATGCAACAGGATCGCGAAGCGATCGACCATCTTGAGAAGGCAATTGCCGCCTACGAACTGGATGGCCGGCCATGGTGCGCCGACTACATCCAAAGGGCCACGACACTATCCCAAGCCCTTCGTGACGGAACGTCCGGAACGCTCCTCCAAACATGGGAACAAGTCAACAAAAAAGCACATGGGATCGCGTAAAACCCCCGCTGCGCAGCAGCCTTAAAAACTACCACGCAGCGCCTTAGACCCAAATACGCCAATCCGGCGCAATGCCTACACTAAAGGGATTGCAAAGGGCGATGGCCCTTTGCCCGCCGGAGGCATAAACCTCCAGACTTCCCTCAACACATCAATGATGCGGCGCCACCTGATGCTGCTGCTGAGCCTGCTGCGCCGCCTTGTGTTTGTAGTAAGCCCGCGCCGCCACGCAGCCGCCCACGGCGCCCACCACGGCATGATGCCCTGCGTAATGCCCAGCCACCGCCCCGGCGACGGCGCCGCGCACGCAGCCCTTGGCCTCTGCCTGAGCCGGGCTCAGGCTGACCAGCGTGCCAAGGGCGAGGATCGAGAGAATCTTGCGCATAGCTTTCCCCTTCTTACCAATCGTCGTTGCCGCCGCCCGAGGAGCTGTCGTCCCACGAGCCGCTGTCGGAAATGCCGAAGTCATTGCCGCCCATATCCTGGTTGTAACGGCGATCATCATCGTCATCGTCGCGGCTGGAGGAGACATCGCGCTCCACCACGCGCTCGCGGTCATGGTGGTCGCCGAACATGCGGTCGATCACGGCTTCACCCGCCGCAAAACCGGCACCGGCCGCAGCGCCACCGGCCAGCGAACTCATGATGCCGCCGCCCATGCCGCCCTGCTGCTGCGGAGGATAGCCCTGCTGCGGATAGCCGCCGCCCTGATAGCCACCGGGCCACGGGCCACCCTGAGGACCATTGCCATAGCCCGGTCCGCCAAAGCCTTGCTGGCCGCCATAGGGGTTGGCGGGCTGGGGCTCGTAATAGCTCTGCTGCGCCTCGCTGCGGCGGCGCATGAAGGCCACCACCAGAAAGACCAGACCCAGCACCACGATCACCGGAACCCAGGGAAAGCCATGATGCTCGCTCGGCGCGACAGCCGGGCGGTCAGGGGCGAGCGTGCCGCCCTTTCCCCCCGCGCTCAGCTGCTGCTTCAGCTCGGCGACGGCAGCGGGCTTGGCGAAAGGCAGGCCGGGCTTGAGCTGCTCGGCCTTGGCCAGCTCGGTACGGGCCTCGTCGAGGCGCCCGGACTTGGCCAGCAGCTCAGCCTCGACATAGTGCGCCCGGGGGGCGTTGGGGTGATCCTTGAGGACCGGCTGCATCATCTCCAGGGCCTTGTCGATCTGACCGGCCTTGGCGGTGGTGTAAACCTGATCGATCGTGGCATCCTCGGCCATGGCCGGCGCGCTGAGCACCAAGGCCAAAGGCAGGGCTGAAGCCAAAGCCAGCTTGCGGATCGAAAGCGTCATCATACGTCTCCACACGCGCACCCCTGCGGCATCGAACCGATGCTGAAAACAACAGGCGCAACGGGCGCGATCTGGGAAGGTTTGTGGCAAGTTCAAGATGAACCCCTCCTGATGCGGCGCAAAAATACGCCGATCCGCAGCCCGATGCCAGAGGTCAGCCGACCCTTTTTACGGACAAGGCCCTAATCCGCACCCCATGCAGGGGCAACCATTCCCGTTTTACAACGCCTTATCTTCCTGACGCCCGCAAGGACCGTGCATGTCTGATCCCGCCCTCGCCCAAGCCCCCTATTCGCCGCTGGTGGAGCTGGATGAGGCCGACTACCGCAGCTTCGGCCGGATCAGATCGGCACTGGTCCGCCATGGCCGCCGCGCGCTGGGCAAGCTCTATGACAGGATGGCCTCCCATCCTCTGGCTGCCCGCCTGCTGCCCGATGAAGCCGCGCGCAACAGGGCCGCCGATCTGCGCTTCACCCATTGGGAAAGCATCTTTTCCAGCGGCTTTGACGAAGAGGCGCAGGCCCGCTCCGAACAGATGGTCAAGGCGCATGCCCAGCTGGGCTTCACCCCCGATCTCTACATCAGCGGCTATGCCTCAGTGCTCGCCGATCTGGTGACACAGATGGCGCAAGGCCCCATCCCCTTGCCCGGCAATCGCGCCCGCGCTCAGGCGGTGGGCACGCTGGTGAAGGCGGCTTTGCTCGATATGCAGGCCGCTCTGGGTGCCTATTTCAAGGCCGAGGAGCAGGCGCGGCAGGATGTGATCGCCTCGCTGGGCCGGGGCCTGTCCGCCATGGCGACCGGCGATCTGCGCAGCCAGCTCGACAGCCTGCCCGAAACCTATGCCCGCATCGCGGAAGACTTCCACAACATGCGCTTCAACGTCAGCACCATGGTGCAGCGCATGGCCGAAGCCTCCGAGCATGTCGAAACCGGCGCGCGCGAGATCGATATGGCCGCGCATGATCTGGCCATCCGCACCGAGCGCCAGTCGCTCACCGTCACGCGCACCGCCGAGGTGATGGCCAGCGTGGCCGAGGGCATCGCCGCCACGGCGGGCACTGCGGCGCAGGTGAACCAGCGCGTGATCGAGATCGACAAGGAGGCCAAGCATGGCGGCAAGGTGGTCGAATCCGCCGTGCAGGCCATGGACAAGATCAAGACCTCCAGCGAGGAAATCGCCCAGATCACCGATGTGATCGAGGCCATCGCCTTCCAGACCAATCTGCTGGCGATCAACGCCGGGGTCGAGGCCGCCCGCGCGGGCGACGCCGGGCGCGGTTTCGCCGTGGTGGCCACGGAGGTGCGGGCGCTGGCGCATCGCACCAGCCAGTCGGCCAAGGATATCAAGGCCTTGATCGGCAAATCCACAGTGGATGTGCGCCAAGGCGTCGATCTGGTGGCGCAGACCGGCACCTCGCTCGACCGCATCATCCAGCAGCTGGGCGAAACCACCGTGCAGGCCGAGGAGATCGCTCAGGCCGCCCAGCGGCAGGCGGGCAACATCCATGAGGTGACTGACGACATCCGCCAGATGGACCTCAACACCCAGCAGAATGCCGCGATGGTCGAGGAATCCAACGCCGCCTCGCGCGCCTTGCGCGATCAGGCCCATGTGATGGGGCAGATCGTCGGCCAGTTCCAGCTGGAGCGCCGCGAGGAACTGCGCAAGAACGACAAGAAAACCGGCCAGCGCCGCATCCAGCGCGCACACCCATCCGTGCTGCTGGTCGATCCGTCTTTTCCCGATCCGGCCACCCCCAATCCGATACGCGTGGCCAACCTGCGTTAAGAAAGACCTCTTTCTCCGAATCCTTGACGATTCGCTCGCGCGCGCATAGCGGGGCCGTTTTACATTTCGGAGACGTACCGTTCGCCAGATTGCCGCCTTGCCCTATCGTAAATCCGGCCCCGCGCCCGATGCGCCTTTCGAGGTGATGCTGGTCACCTCGCGAGGGACCGGACGATGGGTGCTGCCCAAAGGCAATGTCTCGCGCAATCTCTCGGACCATGCCGCTGCCGAGCGTGAGGCGCTGGAAGAAGCCGGCGTGCTGGGCGCGATCTGCCCGGTGCCGATCGGCAACTATCGCTATCGCAAGCTGCTGGGTTCTGGCGCCTCTTTGCAGACCGATGTGGCGGTCTTTCCCCTCGCCGTGACCCAGTCGCTGGAGGAGTGGAAAGAGGCCGACCAGCGCACGCGCCAGTGGTTCGACATCGCGCAGGCCGCCGATCTGGTGGATGAAGAGGGTCTGAAGACCATTCTCCATGGCTTTGGCCCTTGCGCCGTCACGGAACTGTCACGTAATGGCGCGGCGAACGGCGGAACGGCCGTCCTCAAGGAAGGTTTCAGAATGTTTCAGTGGTTTCAGGCCCTGCTGCCGCGCCAGCACGACTTCTTCGAGAAGTTCGAGGCCCATGCCGCCCTGCTCGCCGCCGGCAGCGATGCGCTGGCCCGCCTGCTTCAGGGTGCCAAGACCGCCGATCACGCCCGCGAGATCGCCGAGCGCGAGGAAGAGGCCGACCAGATCACGCGTGACGTGCTGCAGACCGTGCGCCGCACCTTCCTGACCCCCTTCGACCGCGGCGCGATCACCAGCCTGATCACCGCCATGGACGATGCGCTGGATCAGATGAAGAAAACCGCCAGCGCGATCACCCTCTATGACGTGCAGGCTTTCGAGCCCGAAATGCGCGATATGGCGGCGATCATCGTCGATGCCACCCGCCTGCTGGCCGAGGCGCTGCCGCTGCTGCGCTCGATCCACGCCAATGCCGGGCGCCTGCATGAGCTGACCGAGCGCCTCGTCCGCATGGAAGATCAGGCCGACGAGATCCATGACCGTGGCCTCAAGCGCCTCTATCAGGAAATCGGCGCTACCGAGCCGGTGCGCTTCCTGATCGAGCGCGAGATCTATAGCCATCTGGAAAAGGTGGTGGACCGCTTCGAGGATGTGGCCAACGAGATCGACGGTCTCGTGATCGACCACGCCTGAGGGGGCGGGTCCATGAGTATCCTCGCAACCGTCACCCCGCTGGTGCTGGTTCTGGTGGCGATGGCGCTGGCCTTCGACTTTCTGAACGGGCTTCACGATGCCGCCAACTCGATCGCCACGGTGGTGACGACGCGGCTGCTGACCCCGGTGCAGGCGGTGCTGTTCGCGGCCTTCTTCAACTTCTCGGCCTATTGGCTCTTTGGCCTCAAGGTGGCCGAGACGGTAGGCAAGGGCATCGTCAACAAGGATGTCATCACCCCGCAGGTGATCTTCGGCGCGCTGGTGGGCGCGATGACGTGGAATGTGATCACCTGGTGGAAGGGCATTCCCTCCTCCTCGTCCCATGCGCTGATCGGCGGCTTGCTGGGCGCGGGCGTGGCGCATGGCGGCATGGGCGTGATCGTGTGGAAGGGCGTGAACACCACCACCACCTGGATCGTGCTCTCGCCGCTGGTGGGCATGTTCATGTCGATGGCGCTGGTGCTGCTGACCAGCTGGCTGTTCATGAAGGCCACGGCCAAGGCGGCGGAAGGCATCTTCAAGAAACTGCATCTGGTTTCGGCGGCGGCCTATTCGATGGGCCATGGCGCCAATGACGCGCAGAAGACCATGGGCATCATTGCGGTGCTGCTTTACTCGCAGGGCCTGCTGGGCACCACCTTCCATGTGCCGACGTGGGTGGTGATCAGCTGCTACACCGCGATTGGGCTTGGCACGCTGTCTGGCGGGTGGAAGATCATCGAGACGATGGGCTCCAAGATCACCAAGCTGTCGCATCATCAGGGGTTCTGCGCCTCGGCGGGCGGGTCGATCACCATGTTTCTGGCCAGCAGCCTGGGCATTCCGGTCTCGACCACCCACACGATCACCGGCTGCGTGGTGGGCGTGGGCGCGGCGCGCCGGGCCTCCGCCGTGCGCTGGAGCGTGGCGCAGCGCGTGGTGATCGCATGGCTGATCACCATCCCCGCCTCCGCAGCGGTGGGCGCGACCTTCTATTTTATCGCCAGCCGGTTCTGATCCGGGTTTAAACGGGCACCATTTCTACAACATGATCGGCCAGCCGGGCGACCTCCGCCCGGTCATGGCTGACATAGAGGATCGGCAGCGACAGCTCATCGCGGATACGCTCGATCAGCACCATGATCTGGCTGCTGCGGTCCTCATCCAGCGCGGAAAGCGGCTCATCCAGCAGCAGAAAGCGCGGCGCTGACAGCAACGCCCGCCCCAGCGCCACCCTTTGCGCCTCACCGCCGGAAAGGCTGCGCGGCATGCGCTTCAGCAGGGCTTCGATGCCGAGGAAACTGGCTATCTCCGGCAGGCCCATCGCAGGGTGGCCGCGCTTGATCCCGTAACGCAAATTCGCCTGAACGCTGAGATGCGGAAACAGCCGATGGTCCTGAAACACCATGCCGCAAGCGCGCTGCTCGGGCGGCAAATGCAGACCCTGCGCGGTATCGCACAACACCTGCCCCTCCACCGCGATCCGGCCCACATCAGGCTTGAGCAATCCGGCCACCATCATCAGCACACTGGTCTTGCCCACACCTGATGGGCCGACCAGCGCCGTAATCCCCGGCCCGGTGTTCAGCGTCAGGCCGATGGTTCTTTCACCCCGGCGCAGCGTCAGATCGAGATCAAAGCCCACCGAACCGCTCCCGCCGCATGCCCCCGGCCAGCGCCATGCGCCGCGCCAGCACCTCGGCCACCACCAGCGCGCCCAGAGACAGCGCCACCGCCAGCACCGCCAGCCTTGTGACCACAGCATCGCCATCGGGCAGTTGCAGCGCGGAATAGATCGCCAGCGGCAAGGTCTGGGTCTCGCCCGGAATGTTCGAGACGAAAGTGATCGTCGCCCCGAACTCGCCCAGAGACCGCGCAAAACCCAGCACCAGACCCGCCAGCACGCCGGGCATCGCCAGAGGCAGCGTCACCGTGGCAAAGCTGCGCCAAGGCCCGGCGCCCAAGGTGCGTGCCGCCTGCTCCAGCCGGGGGTCCACCGCCTCCAGCGACAAACGCATGGACCGCACCATCAGCGGCACCGCCATCACCCCGGCAGCAATCGCCGCGCCGGTCCAGCGGAACATCACGCTGATCCCCCAGCCCGCCAGCCAGCGCCCCACCGGTCCCTGAGCGCCGAAGGCCAGCAACAGCAGCCAGCCCGTCACCACCGGCGGCAGCACCAGCGGCAGATGCACCACCGCATCGAGCACCACCAGCCCCAGCCCGGCCAGACCGCCCCGCCCGCCGCGCGCCAGAACCCAGGCGCAGGCCAGACAGAAGGGCGTCGCCACCAGCACCCCCACCACGCTGACCTTCAGCGAGAGGATCAGAATGGCGGTCTCCTCAGGGCTCAGCACGGGGTGTTCACAGCTTTACCGGCTGCCGAAACCATAGGGCCGGAACACACCGCGCCCCTCGGGCGACAGCAGGAAACGGCGAAAGCCCTCGGTGTCCCCATTGCGAGACGCCGCCAGCGCCGCGACCGGATAGCGGATTGGCGCATGGCTGTTTTCCGGGAAGGTGGCGACCACCCGCACGCGCTTGTCGGCCAGCGCATCGGTGGCATAGACCACGCCCAGCGGCGCTTCGCCCCGCGCCACCAGCGCCAGAGCGGCGCGCACGCTCTCCGCCGGGGCGAGCTTGCCCGCCACCTGCGGCCAGACGCCCAGCTTCGTCAGCGCCTCTTTCGCGTAAAGCCCGGCAGGCACGCTGTCGACAGCGCCAGTCGCCAGCCGCCCCTTGCCCAGCGCCGCGCCCAGCGGAAAGCCGGGCCGGATCGTGATCTGGATGCGCGAGGAAGCCGGCGCCACCAGCACCAGCCGGTTGCTCAGCAGATCGACGCGCGTTCCGGCGCGCAAAAACTGCTTCTTTTCCAGCGCATCCATCCAGTCTTCGTCGGCGCTGATAAACAGATCGGCGGGCGCTCCGGCCTGCACCTGCCGCGCCAGCGTGGAGGAGGCCGCGAAAGACAAAACCGGGCGCGGATGACCCTTGGCCGCCCATGTGTCCGCCGCCGCATTGAGCGATTCCTGAAGGCTGGCCGCCGCCAGCACCACCGGCCCGCGCGCAGGCGCCGCATGCAGCCCCCCCGCCAGCATGGAGAAGCCGATCAGAGCGGAGCGCAAGAAAAACCGTTTCATATCCCGCAGCATAGCGAAAACGCCCAAACCCCACAGCCCCAAAAGCACCGGCTGAAAACAACCCATTGCAATCCGCGCCACAATAACATACCTCTCGGTACAGATTTCATGGAGATCCCCCCGTGTCCACCTCTCCCGATGTGCTTTTCCGCTCCTTCACCCTCAAATCGCTCGATCTGAAAAACCGCATCGTCATGGCCCCCATGACGCGCAACATGGCCCCCGATGGCATCCCCGGCCGCCCCAATGCCGATTACTACGCCGCGCGCGCGGCAGGCGGCGTCGGCCTGATCCTGTCCGAAGGCACGGTGGTGGGCCGCCCCGTCTCCCGCAATGAGCCGGGCATCCCCTTCTTCCACGGCGAAACCGCCCTCGCCGGCTGGAAGGGCGTGATCGACGCCGTCCACACCGCCGGCGGCCGCATGGGCCCCCAGCTGTGGCACACCGGCTCGACCCAGGGCATGAGCGGCTGGCAGCCCGAGGGCGAGGTGGAAAGCCCCTCCGGCCTGCTCGCCCCCGGCACGCCGCGCGGCGTGGCGATGAGCGATGAGGACATCGCCGACACCGCCGCCGCCTTCGCCAAGGCCGCCGCCGATGCCAAGAAGCTGGGCTTCGACACCATCGAGATCCACGGCGCTCACGGCTATCTGATCGACCAGTTCTTCTGGAGCGGCACCAACACCCGCGAGGACCGCTATGGCGGCGCCACCATCAAGGAACGCTCGCGCATGGCCGCCGAGGTCGTGGCTGCCACCCGCGCCGCCGTAGGCCCGGACTTCCCCATCCTGCTGCGCGTCAGCCAGTGGAAGCAGCAGGACTTCGCCGCCCGCCTCGCCCCCACGCCCGAGGCCATGACCGACTGGCTCGCCCCACTGGTGGACGCCGGGGTGGACATCCTCCACTGCTCGCAGCGCCGCTTCTGGGAGCCCGAATTCCCCGAGATCGATGGCGAGCAAGGCCTGAACTTCGCAGGCTGGGCCAAGAAGCTGACCGGCGCAGCGACGATCAGCGTGGGCTCGGTGGGCCTCTCGGGCGATTTCCTCGGCGCCTTTAGCGGTGAAGGCTCGCAGACCTCAGGGCTGGATGCGCTGGTGGCGCGGATGGAGCGGGAGGAGTTCGACCTGATCGCTGTGGGTCGCGCTCTGATCTCGAACCCGGCATGGGCGGCGCAGGTGCTGCACGGGAAGTCTTCGGAGCTGAAGGGCTTTCAGGCGGCGGATCTGGCTGCTCTGGTTTGAAGTAAGAAGGATAAGTGCGAGGGTGTTACACCCTCGCGCTCCCTTTAATGTCTACCTTGCGCTTCGGGTTCAGCCTTGCGCCCGGTTTGCCGCGCCGCAGGCTTTAAAATCGCCAGCACAGCCTATCGTCCAGAAAATGCCCTGCCTGCGGCGCCTTTCCGTTGCGCAGGTGGAGAGCCGGGGCATTCCGTTTCGGCGCCACTACCTTTTCGCCGGGAGACGGAATGGGAGCGCGAGGGGGTAACCCCCTCGCATCTTCTCTACCTGCCTTAAGCCTTCTCTCTTTCCAACAAGGCTGCCTTCCTCTCCACCCCCCAGGCATAGCCTGACAGGCTTCCATCCGTGCGGATCACGCGATGGCAAGGCACCACCACCGCCAGAGCATTGGCCGCACAGGCCCCCGCCACCGCGCGCACCGCGCCGGGCTTGCCGATGGCCTCGGCGATCTGGGCGTAGTTGCGGGTTTCGCCCGAGGGGATGGTGCGCAGGGCTTCCCAGACGCGCTGCTGGAAGGCGGTGCCGCGGATGTCGAGCGGCAGGTCCAGCCCCAGATCGGGGGTTTGGATGAAGGCGATCACCTGCGCCACCAAAGCCTCGTAAGCCTTATCGCCGCCGACCAGTTCGGCCTTGGGGAAGCGGTCCTGCAGGTCGCGCAGCAGGTTGGCGGGGTCGTCGCCCAGCAGGATCGCGGCGACACCCTGAGCGCTGCTGGCCACCAGCACCGCGCCGAGGTCGGACTGGCCGATGGCGAAGCGCAGCTGCTCACCCACACCGCCCGAACGATAGCGGCGCGGGGCCATGCCCAGCGCGTCCTCGGCATAGAAGCGGCTGGAGGAGCCGTAGCCCGCGCCGTGCAACGCATGGGTGACGCTGGCGCCTTCGGCCAAAGCCTCGCGGGCGCGGCGGGCGCGCACCGCCTGGCCATAGGCGCGTGGGGTGAGGCCGGTGTGGGCCTTGAACAGGCGGTGGAAATGGGCCGGGCTGATCTCCACCGCATCGGCCAGCGTGGCGAGCGGAGGCAGGTCTTCGGCGCTTTCGATCAGGCGACAGGCCTGCTCCACCAGTGCGGCGTGCTGCTGGGCCAGCGCGAGGCCGTCCGGGTTGCAGCGGCGGCAGGGGCGGAAACCGGCGGCGCGGGCCGCTTCGAGGCTGTCGAAGAGGGTGACGTTTTCGCGCCGCGCCGCGCGAGAGGGGCAGGATGGGCGGCAATAGACGCCGGTGGTGCTGACGCCGTACCAGAACACGCCATCCGCCGAAGCGTCGCGGGCGGCCAGCTGGGCCCAGCGCTTGTCGTCAGCGGGTGGAGGCAGGTCGGGCAAGGCGGGGCTCCGGCGGGTGCGAGTGAGGCCTGTCTCGGCAGGCAGGAGAACGGGGAAAGCAGCGTACATGAGGCATACTCCTGTTATGCCCCTCTTGTGCCCTGCCCGCGCGATCGGTGCGTGCCGTTTCCTGCGGTCAAATCCGGCTTTCGGGCCTGGGCGGCCATTGGCTGCTGTCAGCGCCGGGCGGCCATCCGCGTGATGTCTCCCGCGTGAAAAGCTCTGTCATCTTTATGAGATTTCCATGGATGAACAAGGCGTCACTCTATGCCATAGATGCGCGCCGGGGGACCAGCTTTAAGGAGAGTGACATGCACAGCGACAGCCGCCGAGGTTTCATGCAATCTGTCGGCGTGGCCGGTGGTCTGGCCCTGATGGCGAGCGCCAACGCTGCGTCCGCCGCCGAGAAGCCCGCCCCCCGCCTGATCGACAAATCGCCCCAGACGCTGCCCCCCCTGCCCTTCGCGCAAGATGCGCTGGCGCCGGTGATTTCGGCACGCACGGTGGATTTCCATTACAACAAGCATCACGCAGGCTATTACACCAATCTGGCCAAGCTGGTGGCGAACACGCCGCTGGCCACCGCCAGCCTTGAGGAGGTGGTGCTGGCCAGCGCTGGCAATCCGGAACGCCGCGCCATCTTCAACAATGCCGCGCAGGCCTGGAACCACAACCTCTATTGGCAGAGCCTGAGCCCCAAGGCCTCCACGCCCTCGGGCGGGCTGGCCGCCGCCATTGCGCGGGATTTCCAGACTCAGACCGCGCTTGAGGCAGAGCTGTCCAAGGCGGCGGTCGGCCAGTTCGGCAGCGGCTGGGCCTGGCTGGTGCTGGATGGCGGCAGGCTGAAGGTGGTGGCCACCTCCAACGCCGAGAATCCGCTGGCCTCGGGCGCGGTGCCGCTGCTGGTGATCGACGTCTGGGAGCATGCCTATTACCTCGACGAGCAGAACCGCCGCGCCGATTATGTGGAGGGCGTGGTCCACAAGCTGCTCAACTGGGACAATGCCTCGCGCCGGTTTGCCGCCGCCACCGCATAGGTTTTGCGCCCGTGGCAGGGGGCGGCCCTTGCCACGGGCGTTGGACGCCGGGGCATGCCTCTGCCCCGCTGAGTCTTTTTATAAAAATTTCCTACGGGCAATCAGCAGGATAAAGCCTGCTTCCTGATCGCATCGCGCATAAATTCAATGCGGGGCGGCGCAAAAACCAGCGATACAAACAGGATCAGCCATGATGCACCGGGGGGACGCATCAACCGAGCTGTTCTCCCGATCATCATGCTCAACCGATCCGTCGGTGGGTCACCCGGCAAACGGGGGCCTGCGGAATGACACGTCATTCCAGCCGATAAAAGCATACGTATCCGGGAGAAATATCATGAGAGCGCTCCGACCTTCGTCGATGTCCCGCATCATTGCGCGTGCCACTTTGGCCCAGATGGGCCTGTTTGCCCTGATCGCCCCGCTGGCGGCGCAGGCGCAGGACAGCGCCGCAGCCACCACCACACAGGATCAGGCCGCGCCCGAGACCCAGGGTCTGGCCGAAATCGTGGTGACGGCCCAGAAGCGCTCGGAAAAGGCGCAGAATGTGCCCATCGCCATCAGCGCGCTCAGCAGCAGCGACCTGAAGGCGGCAGGGCTCAGCAACACGCAGGATCTGCGCGCCGCCGTGCCCGCGCTCAACTTCACCACCGGCACCGGCGGCTATGGCCTGCCGCGCATTCGCGGCATTGGCGCCACGGGTCAGGGGCCGGGGATCGAAAATCCGGTCGCGGTCTATGTCGACGGGGTTTACCTCTCCTCGGCCTCGGCGGTGATGCAGTCGATGTTCGACACCAAGCAGGTCGCGGTGCTGAAGGGGCCGCAGGGCACGCTGTTCGGGCGCAACGCCACGGGCGGCCTGATCCAGATCACCACAGAAGGCCCCAGCTCCAAATGGACCAGCAAGGGCGAGATCGGTTACGGCAATTACAACACCTTCAACGCCGCCGGCTATCTGTCGGGGCCGCTGGCGCAGAACCTCTCCTTCAGCGTGTCGGGCCAGTATGAGAAGCGCGCCAAGGGCTTTGGCAAGAATGTCGTCACCGGCAATGATATCCAGAGTGGCGAGCAATTCTCGGGCCGCGCCAAGCTGCTGTGGACGCCGGGCGCCAACACCAGCTTCCTCGTTTCGGTGGACACCAACGGGCGCAACGCCACCGAACCGGCCTTCGCCAATTTCGGGCTGAACACGCTGGGCCAGAATGTGCCTGCCGTGATCGCGGCGGCGGGCGGCAACCCGCAGCGCGACATCTATGCCGATTCCGACCCGCTGCTGCGCACCCGCCAGTCGGGTGTGAGCCTTACCGCCGAGCAGGATCTGGGCAGCGCCAAGCTCAAGTCGATCACCGCCTACCGGTCCTCCAAGATCCGCGATGCCTTCGATCCGGACGGCACGGCGATGCCCTTCATCCGCGTCGACAACAATGAGTATGACCGCCAGTTCACGCAGGAGGTCAACCTCACCTCAACCGGCAATGGCAAGCTGCAATGGGTGCTGGGCGGCTTCTATATGTGGGATTCAGCCGGGGCCCAGCCCGATACGGTGACGGGCATCTACACCTTCGGCAACAATGGTTCGGTCAAGAACATCAACAATGTGCGGCTGAGCTCGATCTCCGCCTTTGCCGAGGGCACCTATGCCATCGATCCTGACACCCACTTCATCGCCGGCATCCGCTACACCAGCGATATCCGTGATCTCTTCGCCGTGGTGCAGTCCTACAATGGCAACATCGGCACCACGAGCTATTCCGGCCTGACCACCGATACGCATACGTTCAACCAGGCCACCTGGCGCCTGTCGCTCGATCACCGCTTCTCGCCGCAGGTGATGGCCTATGCCAGCTACAACCGCGGCTTCCGCTCGGGCAGCTATATCGCGCAATCGGCCAACAATGGCGTGATCCCGCTGCTGCGTCCCGAGCAGGTCGATGCTTTCGAGGGCGGCCTCAAGACCGATCTGTTCGATCGCCGCGTGCGCCTGAACCTCTCGGGCTATTACTACAATGAGAAGAACATCCAGGTGATGCAGATCATCTCGGGCGTGCAGAATGTCTACAATGCGCAGGGCGCGCATATCTATGGCCTGGATGCCGACATCAACTGGAAGGTCACCGAGAATTTCCGCCTGTTCGGCGGCGTGAACTGGACGCATGCGCGCTACACCCAGTTCACCGATGCGGTGCTCTCGATCCCCTATCCGGTGGCGGCGGGCTTCAATCCGGCCAGCTACACCTATCTGAGCAGCAAGACCGGCACGGTGGTGGCCAACACCGCCTGTCTGGGCACGCAGGGCCTGCCCACCGCGCAGCTGGGCGGCAACTGCCTGATCTATGGCGATGCCTCGGGCCACAAGCTGCAGAACACGCCGGACATCACCTTCAGCGCGGGCGGCACCTATGATCTGCCCACGCCGATCGGCAAGTTCACGCTGGCGGGCAATGTCTATTACAATGGCGGCTATGTCGGCACGCCCGATGGCCGGGTGGTGCAGCCGCATTACACGCTGGTCGACAGCTCGCTGACCTGGCGCCTGCCGAACGACCATATCTATGTGCGCGGCTGGGGTCGCAATCTGACCAACGCCTTCTATCGCACCCAGATCGGCGCTAGCAACAGCGGCGACAATGGCACCGCCGGCGCCCCGCGCACCTATGGCATCACGCTGGGTTACGAATACTGAGCGATCCGCTTTCGCCGGATCAGGCAACGCCGGTGCGCCATCACGCGCATCGGCGTTTGCTGTTGCGGAGCAGATTTGTCGCCATGCTGAGACAGGCGCAGCACAAAATCAATGCCACGCCGCGAGCTTTGGATGCACAAGCTCAGGCCAAAAGCCTATCCCTGTGCCACCCCCGAGTGTGACAACTGACGACCGGTTGGATATCGCCCGCGTGAGCCTGCGATGAGGATCGCAAGCCCAAGCCGCGCCCCGGTTTTTTGGAAGAGGACGACCATGGAACGACGCCATTTTCTCAATCTGGCGGCTCTCGCTCCGCTGGCGCTGCAGGCGGCCCCCGCGCTGGCCCAGCAGAAGCCCGCGAAGAAGGGCGTGATGTTTATGAATCGCATCGCCCCCTCCACCTCGGAACTGTTCATCGCCGACGCTGATGGGGGCAATGAACGCAAGCTGCTGGCCGACAGCCAGTATGAGTATGACGCCGCGGTCTCTGCCGATGGCCAGTGGGTGGTCTTCACCAGCGAACGCAATGGCGACGGCCAGTCCGACATCTTCCGCGCGAAGATCGACGGCACCGGCATCGAGCCGCTGGTGCTGGGCGCGGCGATGGACGATGCCGCCGCCATCTCGCCCGATGGCGGGAAAATCGCTTTCGTCTCCACGCGCGAGGGGTTCGACACCAACATCTGGGTGCTGGACATCGCCAGCAAGACGCTGACCAACCTGACCGACAAGCCCGAGATCAAGGGCGACCTCGATTTCCCGCACGGCTTCTTCCGCCCGCAATGGTCACCCGATGGCCAGTGGATCGCCTTCACCTCCGACCGCAACACGCCCTGGCGCGGCCATGACGAGACCAAGGGCTGGGAGCATACGCAAGCGCTCTCGATCTATGCGATCCGCCCGGATGGCACGGGTTTCCGCCGTCTGGCCTATCGCGCCGACTATTGCCTAGGTTCGCCCAAATGGTCGCCCGATGGCAAGAAGATCGTCTATTACGAGATCACCACCGAAGGCACCTGGGGCGCCCGCCGCCCGGAATACATCGGCCGCGTGGAATCGCAGATCGTCGAGACCGATCTGGAAAGCGGCGTGCGCAAGGCGCTGACCACTGGCCCGGGGTTGAAGGTGGTGCCGCAATATCTGCCCGATGGCGATGTGGGCTATCTGGTGAAGGGCGGGCCGAACGAGGGCCTGTCCTATGTCTCGGGCAAGGCGCCGGTGAAGCGCCCCTTCCTGCGCAACCCGGTCTGGACGCCCGATGGCAAGCATGTGATCTATGAAAAGGTCGGCTTCAAGACGCGCCCGGTGTTCAAGAAGCTCTACAGCTGGGACCCGAACAACGAGTATCACTTCCTCGACGTTTTCCCGCTGATGGCGCGCGACGGCACGCTGGTCTTCACCGACAAGCAGACCGGCAATGCCTCTGTGGTGACGATGAAGCCCGATGGCTCGGACCGCCGCGTGGTCTATGACGCCGACAAGGGCGGCCTTGACCCGATGATGGTGAAGAAGGGCCTGGCGGGTGCCTTCCAGCCGGCGTGGTCGGCGGACAGCCAGTGGATCGTCTTCGGTCTTGGCAACTGGTTCGGCACGCGGGCCACGGGCAAGGCCACCATCTTCCGCATCAAGCGCGACGGCACCGGGCTGGAGCAGCTGACCGATGGCACGGTGAATTCGGGCTTCCCCAGCTTCTCGCTCGACGGCAAGTCGATCGTCTACCGCGTGTGGGGCGAAGGCGAGCTGGGCCTGCGCATCATGGACCTGAAAACCAAGCAGGTGCGCGTGCTGACGAAGATGCTGGACAACCTTCCCGGCTTCTCGCCGGATGGCAAGCGTATCGTCTTTACCCGCAAGATCGATACGGTGAACTATGAGGTTTACACCATCCGCCCAGACGGCACCGATCTGCGCCGCCTGACCCGCGACGAAGGCAGCGATGGCCATGCGGTGTGGTCGAATGACGGGCGCATTCTGTGGAGCGCGGCGCGTTATGGCTTCCGCGACGAGGCGGCGCTGTATGACAACACCTTCCAGCAATATGGCCAGATCTGGGTGATGAACGCCGATGGCAGCGACAAGCACCAGATCACTGACAGCAAATGGGAAGATTCGATGCCGCTCTATCTGCCGAACAAGGGCTGAGCGCGGGATTGAAAATTTGATGGGCTAAGCAGAAGGGAGCTGGGCAACTGGCTCCCTTTTTCATGCCGTTTGACGAAGAGGAAGCCAGCAGCTGGTCAATCTATGCGGTCCACACTACTGCCTCTTGGTCAATTTCCTCCCACATGGCATGACGAAGCTCGCTGGGACGGACAAACACATGCGGCGCCAGTTGCAGCGCGATCTTGGCCGCTCCCATACCCTCGTAGCCATCAATGGCCCGTAGAAGCTCGCCTACCCGGCTGGCATCGGTGATAGCACCGTAATGCGTCACCGTGGGCGCCGTGAGAGCGCCGCGCAAATCCCGAGTCGGATCGGATGCAAGCCGCGCCGTGGCCACGGCGTAGCGTAACACCGCGCTGGCCAGTTGCAGGGGGCGGCGGGCACTTTCAAGATTACCCTTCGTTTCGATTTTGCGGATGGCGGCCAGAATGTCAGCTGGCTCCACCGCTCCCACAGGCATCTTGCCAATCGAGGTGTCTAGCAGGCTCAGCAGATATTCGCAGCGCTTGGCGGTAGCGGAAGCCCATGCCTTTGAGCCATCCCGTTTGCGCTCAGTGCAAGATTCGCTCGCCAGCGCTTTGAAGGTGTTTTCAGCCTCAAGCCTGCCCCGGAGCTTGGCCCACTGCTTTTCACGGGAAGGGTCTTGTCCTTGGGCTAATAGCTCCCGTGCTTGGTCACGGCGTTTGCGCGCTTCGCTCAGGCTGATTTCCGGGTAAGGGCCGATGGCTAGCAGCTTCTCGCGGCCATCCACCCGGTATTTGAGTCGCCACAGCTTTCCGCCAGCCGGTGTGACCAAAAGGAACATGCCACCGCCATCGGCCATCTTGGTAGCCTTGGCGCCCGGCTTGGCATTCCTGATACCAATCCCCAGCCATTCCGGGCATTGAGCCCTGAAATACCCCCAGCCGTGGGGGTATCAAATTGGCCTCTGGCGAAATACCCCCCAAAGATACCCCCACAGCTGGGTGACCGTCAGCGAGCCTGAGCGAATGCCAGCGACCGAATGGTGCCGGAATACCTTGGTTTTCTGGGGTTTGTCCAGTCGGTAACGAACGTCAGCGATGGGAGGAATGGAGCGGGTAGCGGGAATCAAATTTATTAAATACTTAACTGATATTAAGTTATAATAATAATCTTAGAATTAAACAAAGCCCCATATCATGACCCACACTATTTTATCATGGGCGGTTCGGAGCACAAGCATGGATATTTTCAACGCCTATGCTTCACGACAACTCGTAGCATCTCATAGCTAGACAGGCAAGTGAGAGCCTTTCTCACAGACAATCTTGTTACGGCGCATTCTCTGCCAACCTTCAAATGGCATCCACCGGGTCAGTAAGGACGGCGACAGATTCCAGAGTGCCAAACCGACAGGGTGCCAATTCTCAGCTGCAAAACGGACCGCCACTCACCCACCCCGCTAGTATGCGGAACAACCATAAGTGGGCCTTAGCCGCTGCTCCCGGCGACATACGGTAACGACGGCTTCCGCTGGCAGCGGACGCACAGCTTTTGAGTCACAAAGTCAGCTTAGTGTTGGGATCCGGAATGTCCTCTGTGGATGGCTCCCGCGTTGCAAGCACTTTTTGAAATTCTGACGATCGGTCGGGTGCAGTCGTCTGTCCGGCCTGTTGATGCAGTCGTTTCGGACTGCTGGCCCTGATGGGGTCCGAAAAACAGAGTTCCTATCGCCTTCACAGGCTGTTGCGCCTAAGACTTTCCACGGGTTGTCCCTGTTCCCGGTCTGACCGGTGTCGCCATCATTTCTCTTTGCGCTCACAACTCCGTTCGGCCGATCACCTCAGCCGGATTGCGTACTCATGCGGCCAATCCGGGCACATGGTGTGATTGATAGACCTGACCGCGTGTCATGACCGCCCACGCGATCCGCGCTATCTTGTTGGCCATGGCGACGCTGGCCACGCGGGCAGATTTTCTAGCCAGTATCCCAACGAGAAACGGGTGAACCGTTGCAGGGCCCTCCTTGGCGCGGCGTAGCAGGGAGGTCGCCCCGATGACCAACAGCTGCCGTAGATATTTATCGCCCATCTTGGTGATCCGGCCAAGGCGCTCCTTGCCGCCACTCGACTGCTGACGCGGTGTCAGGCCAAGCCATGCGGCAAACTGGCGGCCAGACCTGAACTGGTGCGGGTCGGTAACCGATGCTGCCAGCGCGGTTGCGCCAATCGAACCAATGCCCGGGATCGTCGCCAACCGACGCGCCATGTCATCGCTTCGCCGGAGAGCTTCCAGGCGCAAATCAAGTTCATGAAGCCGGGCATGAAGCTTGAGCACCAGCTCGCACAGCATGCCGATCACCTGCGCCGCTTGTGGTGGCAGATCAATCGCGGCCTCGCCATCTTCGATCTGTTGCGCCAGATGCAGCGCCCGCCCAAGTCCGATCGGAATGGCGATACCAAACTCTGCTAACTGGCAGCGCATCATGTTGACCAACTGTGTACGTTGACCAGTCAAAAGAGAGCGCACCCGGTGAAGTGACAGGGCCGCCTGCTGCTCACGAGACTTGATCGCCACGAACCGCATCGTCGGACGTGTCACCGCCTCGCAGATGGCCTCGGCATCAGCAGCATCGTTCTTGCCGCGTTTTACATAGGGCTTCACGTAGCATGGCGGCATCAGTCGCACCTCGTGACCAAGGTTTTGCAGTTCCCGCGCCCAATGATGCGATGTCCCGCAAGCCTCGATGCCGACAAGGCAGGGCGATAGCCTTGCAAAGAAGGGCAACATTTGCGCTCGGCGCAACGCCTTGCGCACAATGACGGTGCCCTCTTTGTCGACACCGTGAACCTGGAAGACATTTTTGGCCAGATCGAGGCCGATCGTGCTAATTTCCATGGCGGATGGCTCCTTGCGTGGGTTTGCCTGACGGCAACCTCATCATGACATTCAAATGTCGTGAGCGGGAGCCATCCACCTCATCCCCTTTTAGGGGCCTGCCTTCCTTAGCCGCCGATCGTTCATGATGCTTCCTCCAAGAGGCTCAAAAGATCGAGGCCAATCTCTCGCTGGTTCATTTGGTGCATGTAGATCAGGCTGGCTTCTTAGTGCAGGTCCTGCGAAATATCCGTCAGCGCAGTTATAGCGAAGCGCGCAACGCCCTCTCGGCCATTGCGCGCTCGTAAATAGTCATTCAGCGACGTCTACCGCCGGAGCGGCAGGCGCCTTGCGGGTCGTCGTGCGCTTCTTTTTCGCAGGAGCTTTGACCTCGGGTGTTTCCAAGGCAGCAGCCTCTGTGTTCGCCTTCATCTTCGTGCCAGGCTTGCGGCCAAGACCGATGCTCTTGGCCAATTCTGCGCGCTTGGCAGCATAGGCGGGGGCCACCATCGGGTAATCCGAAGGCAGATTCCAGCGCGCGCGGTACTCGGCGGGCGTCAAATTGTATGCGGTCGAAAGATGCCGCTTGAGCATCTTCATCTGCTTCCCGTCTTCCAGGCAGACGAGATATTCGGGCTTGATCGAAGCACGAATGGACACCGCCGGCACCAGCGCTTCCTCAACCTTCACCTCTTCGGTGCCAACCTTGTTCAGGGCGGTGTAAACCGACTGGATCAGTTCCGGCACAGTGAACCGCGCCGGGTTTGCCGGAGGCTCCAACTTCTGAGAAAGTGGAGCCGATATGAGCAAAACGACGAACAAGTTTGCGCCTGAGGTCCGCGCCCGTGCGGTGCGCATGGTGCTGGATCACGAAAGTGACCATCCTTCTCGCTGGGCAGCCATCGTGTCGATCGCGGAGAAGATAGGCTGCGTTCCCCAGACCCTGTTCGAATGGGTCAAGAAGGCCGAGATCGACAGCGGCAAGCGGGCCGGTGTGCCAACCGAGATGGCAGATCGCCTGAAGGCGCTGGAGCGCGAGAACCGTGAATTGCGCCAGGCCAACGAGATCCTGCGCAAGGCGTCGGCGTATTTTGCCCAGGCGGAGCTCGACCGCCCGTTCAAACGATGACCGCTTTTATCGATGCGCATCGAGATGAGTATGGGGTCGAGCCGATCTGCAGGGTTCTGCCGATTGCCCCATCCTCCTATCGGGCCCGCGTGGCACAGCGAAGCAATCCAGAGTTGCTGTCGGACCGCGCTCGGGAGGATCAGCGCCTGAAGCCTGAGGTGATGCGCGTCTTCGCTGAGAACTTTGGGGTTTATGGCGTGCGAAAGGTCTGGCGGCAGATGAACCGCGAGGGTTTTGCTGTCGCCCGCTGTACCATCGCGCGTCTGATGCGAGACCTGGGCCTGCAAGGGGTCATCCGGGGCAAGCCCGTGCGCACGACGGTCAGCAACAAGGCCGCGCCATGCCCGCTCGATCACGTCAACCGACAGTTCCATGCCCCGGCGCCCAACATGCTCTGGGTGTCTGACTTCACATATGTCGCGACATGGGCGGGGTTTGTCTACGTGGCCTTCGTGATCGACGTCTATGCTCGTTATATTGTGGGATGGCGGGTCAGTCGCACCGCTCATGCCGGCTTCGTGCTGGATGCGCTGGAACAGGCCATCCATGAGCGCCGCCCGGTGCATCGTGGCGGCCTCATTCACCACAGCGACCGCGGATCGCAATATGTGTCTATTCGCTATTCCGAGCGCTTGGCGGAGGCGGGCATCGAGCCCTCTGTCGGCAGCGTGGGGGATAGCTATGACAATGCTTTGGCCGAGACCATCAACGGCCTCTACAAGGCTGAGGTAATCCACCGGCGCGGGCCATGGCGGTCCTTCGAAGCCGTCGAATATGCCACGCTCGAATGGGTGGACTGGTTCAACCACCGAAGACTGCTTGAACCGATCGGCAACATACCACCTGCCGAGGCCGAAGAACTCTATTACGCCATGCTGGACGACGTCTCCATGGCTGCCTAACTTAAACCAAACAGCCTCCGGCAAACCCGGCGCGGTTCACAGCCTCGGCGGTGATCGGATTGTTCGAAAGATGGGCCGAGACAATATCGGCGGTCAGGGTGATGAGCATTTCGTTGTCCATGGCATTCTCTTTCGGAAATGGTTTTTGGTTTGATGGCGCGACAGGAAGGAGTTATCTCGAAAGGCGTGACCTATCGGTTATCACCGCCCAAACAACAAGGTGAGCGGATCGATTTTCGGCATATTTTATTGGGTGCCAAGATGAATCATTTTATGCTGGAGACTGGAGAAATTCTCCTCGCTCTGGATCCGTTCTGAATTCGGCAGGCTTTGGAGCCGCTCGGCAGTATAAGATGGACTTTTTTACAGGTTGCCTATCTCGAACCGGGCCTCCATCGCTTTGGCTATGCAACCTGCTGAAGCCTATGCCGCTCTCGATGCGATCATTGTACGCCTTGATACAACACCCATTCTTTCCCCAAGCGACGAGGCGGCTATGTCGGCTAAACGGCGCACATTCCTTACAGGGGTGACCTTACGCTCTATAGAACCTGGCGGCACCCTGGAAAAGGCATCCGGAGATCTGGATCTCTACAATCAGGAGCAATCTGACTTTAAGGCTGAAATGCAAAGCACCGACAGCAACCTTGCTGTTCAGGTATCACGTTTCAGCCACGGTCTAGACCGATGGTTTGGCCAAGGCATCCACCATCCCCCTTATTTCCCGTGGCGGATTGCCATCATCCTTTCGAAAGAACGGCAAGTGGATCGAGAGCGAGACTTCCTCTCGAGCTATTGCGATCACTTCGGAGATCGGAAGGGCAGTCGCGATGAGATGATCGCTGCACGCGCCATAAAAAAGGGAGCTTTTGACCCGCTTAATAAACGCAGAGTGACGTAGCTCTGTTTGGTAGGCGTCTGCTCTGCCGTGCATTCAGAATATCTGTTTCAGCTTAAGAGGATGCTATAGCTGCCATTGGCCGCAACCAGATCGGGATGGCGGCTCTCGACCGAGCCAGGTCCATGTCCGGGGTCATTGTGACAGAAGGCGAGGCGCTGCCCGCTCTGTTGAAGCTGAGCCAGATGGCCGCAAGCATCAAGTTTCTATCGGAGAAAATTGTTATAATGCCTTATTGCAGTCATTGGACTGCAGCCAGCTTCTGCTGCGTGGAGTGCTCCGCCACCGCGCAATGCGAATTTCTGCGTCAGGGCTCTTGCGCTCCCCATCGCACCAAACCCGGCATTTTTCCGCGCTTGGGCTGACGTCAGGCCTTTCTTTCCGGGCATAAAATTTTCTCCCAACATGACATGACGCTCGAAATATAATTCGGTTCCCGATGCAATCGATTCTATTTTTAAAAAATTGCGTTCGGTATCTTGTTCCGTGATCATCTCTCGGCCATTTGGATGAGCCGTAAGCAAATTCGATCCAGAATTTCTTCGACCAAGCAACGTCGATCGGCGCAGCCTGGGGCGATAAGCGGAATAATTTTTTCTGATCGATGGTGCATCGGCACCCTGATATTTTCGAGATGGATTTTATGGGAGCTTTGCGCTTCGACGGCCCGGTGTTGTTCATGAAGCTTGGAAATACCGCGCTTGACGTCGAGCATCCGACGTTGGGGGAAGCCATCTTCCATGTGATGTGTCAGCCCCCGGATGATCGGGGGTTGTTCGATATCGTGAACGAAGATGGGTTGATCAATTACACGCGGATGCGTGAAATCGCACAGTCCGATGGATATCTGATCTGGAGAGACGAGAACCAGGCGCAGAGACTGCAGGCAGGTCAATTCAGACCTTAGGGATCAGACTGCCTGAAGGCCCGAAGTCAAAGTGTTCCTCAGGTTCGCTACCGTGCTGTGGCTGGATAGGTCCGACAAACACGTTCTTACGGTGTTGCTGGCCTTTTCCGATAGGCAACTGGAAGCCTCGCTCGTAGCGCCCACGGCGGCTCGCCTTGACTCTTGGGCGGCTGAAACCCATATTGGGCTTTGCTAACGTCGCCTGCGACGGAATTTGATGTCGATAAGCGGCTCTCCTTCCTTTCCCACGCTTCCAGCTCCGCCTGCACTGTTGCTGGCGGGTTCTCGTTTTCGTGCAAAGGAAACACACATGCCCATCGGCACCGTCAAATTCTTCAATGTCGACAAAGGCTACGGCTTTATCTCCCCCGAAAATGGCGGCGATGACAGTTTTGTCCATATCACTGCCGTCGAGCGTTCGGGAATGTCCACCCTGACCAAGGATCAGCGGCTGAGCTACGAGATCGAAACCGATCGTCGCGGCAAGCAGTCTGCTGTGAACCTCGCTTCGGCCTGAAGTGGCATTGCCGGATCGCTCAGCGATTTTGACGATAAACCGGTCTGGCGGTTCCGGATCCCTTGGGACAGGATTTCGCACGGCATTTACGCCTGCGGGATCCGCCTTGGGGAGCCCGCCGCCATCCTTCCTTCTTCCACCAAATTGATTGCGCCATTTGCGCCTTGTTTTGAGTAAATTGCTTTAATGATTACCCATTTGATGAATTCCCACCTGCCTCTGCATTCTCTCGTTTCGTCCCCGCGTCGCGCTTCATCGCCTCCGACCGGCATTCTCTCACCTGAAGAGCTACGGCGGTTGGTCGCCGATATGGTTGACTGATCGGTCCCAGCAGCTCCTTCTGCGGTGAAAGGCTATGTGTCAGTCGGACTGTGAGGCCACTCTCAAGTCAAGGAACACAGTATGGCCGGCTCGCACGACGAAGATACCTCTTCTGCCCCAAAGGCCCGTCGCAATTGGGCTCCCAAGCGGACCTCTCCTTTGTCAAAGGAATGTGCGGCACGGCAGGGAGAAATCGCCACTCTGGCCTTCAGGGTCCTGGGCGGGCGTGATCAAGCGATCGCCTTCCTCAACCAGCCGGATGAACAACTGGGTGGCCGCCCGCTCGATATCGCAATGGCGAATGAGGCGGGGTATGAGCGCGTTGCCGAAATGCTGAAGGACCGCGCTGGGCAGCTTGCTCCGATCAAGAGCTAGACCCTGGCGGGTCTTGGACTGGACATAGGGGTTATCCGCCTCGGCGCAGCACTGTTTCTCCGCTGCCCGACCTTACCCATGGTGCTTATCGGGCGCCGATGGTAGGGGCGGCGCAGCGATTATCGACTATCGGATCGTTTCCGGCGCAGTGTATGCGCCCTCATAATCGCGAAAGGCGTCAGTACTCCCACTATGGCAGGATATAGAGCGCCAGGATTTCAGGATCGGATTGCGGTTGCCGCCAAGGCCCGAGAAGATGCACTCGCACGTTTGAAGTCGAAGCCAGCCCCGGATCCCGAAGCGCTGGCCCAGCTTGCTGAAAAGGCCAGGGAACGCGAAGCGGCTGCAGCGCAGCGGGCAGCGGAGCGCGCCGAAAGTCGCGAGAGGGCCAAAGCCGATAAACAAGCGAAGAAGCTTGCTGCCAGCGCGGAGCAATCAGTCGCGCCCGCATTGACGGAGGCCGAACGTAAAGCGGCGCGCGACGCGCGTTATGCTGCGCGAAAGGCACGCAAATCATCGCGCTAAATCCGGCTGAGAGCCTCGCCGCGCCCCCGCTTTTCTCAATTCCTGGTTACGACCTGATCGCCACCGCCCAGGTTCCGGAGGGTGGTGAATTACGCCTGGTACAGCGCGGTAGCGAGTTTTCCATTCTGCTCGATTGCACGGAATTGATGAGCACCAGTGCCAGCGCGTCTGAAGAGGCGCTGGCAACGATGACCTGCGCCAGGCTGGCCGATGTGGATGCGCCCGATCTGCTGATAGGCGGCTATGGCATGGGTTATACCCTGCGGGCCGCTCTGGCTGCACTTGGTCCTGCGGCGAGTGTCACCGTGGCCGAACTGGTTCCCGACATCATTGCATGGGCCAAAGGCCCCATGCACGCGCTGACTGCGCGCGGCCTCTGTGATCCGCGCGTTCAACTGGTGCAAGACGATGTCGCAATGCTGATCGATGCGGCCCGCAACGGTTATGATGCGATCCTGCTCGATGTCGACAATGGGCCAGAGGGCCTGACGCGCTGCGTCAACGATCATCTCTACACCGCTGAAGGACTGCAGGCGGTGTGGTTGGCCCTGAAGCCCGGCGGTATCCTGGCGGTCTGGTCTGCCTTTCCTGATCCGACCTTTACCAGGAGGCTGGTGGACAAGGGTTTCGAGGTGACAGAAGCACCTGTGAGGGAGCTGTCTGGGGAGCGCGGGGCACACCATATTATCTGGTTCGCGCAGAAATTGCACGAAGGGTCCTGCGTAACGGACGCAGCGCCCGAGGATCCGGATGCGATTTGGCGCACCATGCCCCAGCGACACAAATGTCACTCGTGAAGCCAATCCCGGCATGCCGATGATGATTTGTCAGGCACAAAATGCTGCGGCGATGATTTCTACCCCATAGATCGAGGGAGACCGGTGAGTTGATTATTTCTACAGGCAACTCGGGTCTCGATCTCGTCCTTAGAGGTGGCGTGCCAGCCCATCGGGTCTATCTTCTGGAAGGGGCTCCTGGCTCTGGAAAGACCACCCTTGCCCTCGAGTTTCTTCGCAAAGGCGTGGCTTTGGGAGAGCGGGTTCTCTACATCACGCTCTCTGAAACTCGCGAAGAGCTGCGCGTGGTGGCGGCCTCCCACGGCTGGAACCTTGAGGGCATCGACATTTTTGAATTGTCCTCGGCTGACAGTGTTTTTGGCGAGGGGCGAGAGCAGTCAATTCTCCATCCCTGGGAGATGGAGCTGAGTGAAACGATCAAGCTGATCCGGGATGAGGTTGAACGTGTTCAACCCATTCGGGTCGTGTTTGACAGCCTCTCCGAGATGCGGCTTCTGGCGCAGGATCCGCTTCGCTATCGACGACAGGTGCTTGCGCTCAAACAGTTTTTCTCTGGACGGGAAAGCACGGTCATTCTTGTCGATGACATGACGGGCAACGCCAACTCCCGCGATGCTCATCTCCACAGCCTTTGCCACGGTGTCATCACGCTCGAACGCCTGACGCTTGACTTCGGTGCAGCCCGGCGCCGGATGCAGGTGCAGAAATTGCGCGGCGTCGATTTTATCGCCGGCTTTCACGATCTGGTGATCCGGAAGGGCGGAGTAGACATCTTTCCGCGCCTCATTGCGGCCGACCATCATGGCGATTATTTCGAAGATGTGACCCCGAGCGGAATTGCCGAACTTGACGGTCTTCTGGCTGGAGGCCCGTTGCGCGGTACCAGCCTTCTGTTGACCGGCCCTGCCGGATCTGGGAAGACGACCGTCGCTCTGCAGTACGTCCATGCTGCCTGTGAGCGTGGTGAACCTTGCACCATATTTGAGTTTGATGAGCGGGTGGCAACGCTGTTTGCCAGGGCCAAGGCGTTCAATCTCGATATCTCCGCGCATGTTGAGCAAGGCAGGTTGAACATCCAGCAGAATGACCCTGCGGAAATCTCACCTGGAGAATTTGCTGCGCGCGTGCGCCGCGAGGTTGAGCAGCGTGGCGCGCGAATGATCGTCATTGACAGCCTCAACGGCTATCTGGCGGCCATGCCGCAGGAACAACACCTTCTGCTCCAGATGCATGAGTTGCTGTCCTATCTGAATCAGCAGGGGGTGGTGACCTTGCTGATCAACCCTCAGAATGGGCTGGTCGGGACGATGTCCAGCAGCCTTAACATCTCATATGTCGCCGATGCGGTCATCCTTCTGCGCTTCTTCGAGGCCCAGGGGCGCATCCGCAAGGCGATCTCCATCATCAAAAATCGCGGTGGCAGCCATGAGGATGCGATCCGTGAGTTCCGGATTGACGCCGATGGCATTCGGGTTGGGGAACCCCTCACGGCTTTCAAGGGCGTCCTGACCGGAACGCCGGAGTATATGGGCGCGACCAAACCGCTCATGGAAGACCGGGCACTCAGCCAATAGAGCGGCGAGCGCTCAATTTCGTCTCCTGTGTGCGGCCTGAGGAGTTGCGGGAGGGATCAGCCAGCGAGATGAATGGAAGGCTGCTTTAGGAGCGTTGGCAAGAGGCGCTGAGTGACCGCTTTGTCAGCGGGTCGGGGCGTGCCGTTTTAGGGCACGCCAGGAATATGCCCTACTCGGTTCGTCAGAAAGCCTGCTCGATCCCCGCATAGATGCCGCGCGGCGTGCCCCATTGCGCATTGCCTCCGGCCAGCGAGGTGCCGTCCTGCAAGGCATAGCGCGCGCCAAAGGCGTTGAGCACATCGAGCCTCACATTGAGCGGGCGATGCCGCAGCCCCTCCAGCCGATAGACTGCCGCCAGATTGACCTGCGCATTGGCCGCCATCCTCGCCCCATTGGGCGCGCCGGTGACCGTTGAGCGGGGCAACCCGCTGCCCACCACGCCATCGGCGGAGAGCCTCAGCCTGCCGCTATGCCAGGCCGCGCCCAACGATCCAGTCACGCGCTGGTCTCCATTGGTGGCCACATCATGGCTGGCGATCCATTGCAGTTGCGCCGCCGTAAAGGGCGCTTGCCCGGCGATGATGGTGCGCCCGTCGATCTGCGCCACCGCCAGATTGCCCCAGATGGAGAGCGGTCCTTCCGTGTAGGTCGCGGTCAGCTCCACGCCCCAGGCCTTGCCTCTGGCATAGTTGAAGGGGCGCGACAGCACCGTCGAGCCGATCCGCACCGCATCGAGCAGATTGCGGGCACGGCGCCAATAGGCATCGACGCCAAGGGTCAGATCCTCCAGCTTCTGCTCCACGCCCAGATCGAGGTAATCATCCCTTTCGGCCTTGGCGGCGGTCTCGGTTGTGGTCGGCCATGCGCCGGTGGTTCGGGCGAGCAGTGCGGCATTGGCGGTGCCGGTGTCTTCCGATGCGGGCACGAAATAGCGGGCATAGCCCAGATGCGCCGTCGTGCCGCTGGCGGGTTTCCACACGGCATTGATGCGGGGGCTCAGCGCATCGCCGCCGCCGGTGTTGGTGGTGCTGTCGAAGCGCAGGCCGGTGTTAAGGGTGAGATTGGCCCCCAGCAGCCATTCGTCTTCGAGATAGGCACCCATCTGACGCCGCGTCTCGGCGTCTGCACCGGTTAAGGTGAGCAAGGAGGTTGAGGTCTGTTGTCCATTGGCGTCGACGGGCAGCACCGAGTAGCTGATCCGAATGCGGTCGCGGGACCAGTTGAAGGTGATCCCGCCGCGCAAGCGATGGGCTGGCGACAGCTCATACAGTCCCTCGGCCTGCAGGCCGGTCGAGAGATTGTGCTTGGAGACCGCCTGCGCCAGACCGGTGAACAGCACATCGCCCACGACATCGGGCGTGATCGCAAGCGCTGAGGCGCGCACCGTGGCCGAAAGCTGCGTGGTCAGCGCTCCCGCGCTGCGCTGGTAGGAGAGGATGCCATATTGGCTGGCCACCCTTTCATGCCCGCCCCATGCCTCGCCGGAGTAAGCCGTGGTGGTGCCGATCGTCAGCGGACGCTGGAAGGTGGCGACTGCGCTGTACGTCGCTGCATCGATCCCGCGCGCATGCGGCAGATCATAGGCATCGTTCGAGAGGCCCACGATCAGCGACAGCCGTGATTGGGCATCGAGAATACGGTCGAAATACGCAAAGCCGTCGATCTGGTCGGTATGGTCATGCAGCGGGCTGGTCGAACGGTCGGGCGCGCTCAGCCCGGCATCGCTGCGCAGATAAGAACCCGAGACGTAGTAATTGGTCTGCCCCAGCGAGCCCATCGCATCGAAGGCGCCCTCGAAACGTCCCAGCGTACCGCCGTTCAGCTCCACCTCGCCGCCTTGGCCATAAACACCGCTCTTGGTGGTGATGTTGACCACGCCGCCTGTCTGCAGGCCATATTGTGCTGGCAGGGCGCCAGTGACCAGCTCGACCTTGTCGGCGAAGCGGGCACGCAGCGTGTCGGCCAGATCGGTAAATCCATCAGGGATGATCACATTGTTGATGCGATATTGCAGCCCCTGCGCGCCCCGCACATGCAACTCGCCCGAGCCGTTCTGGCTGACGCCCGGCATCTGCAGCAACACATTGACCAGATTGGCGGCCTCACCGCTGGGGCGCTTTTCGATCACATCATTGCTCAGCGAATAGGTCGAGGCGCCGAGGCTGGCGCTGACCCGCGCGCGGGCATTGTCGAGCTGATGGGCGGTGACGACGATTTCACCTGTGCGCTTGGGGCCATCATCGCCATCGCCGTCATCATCATCGTCGTGATCCCTGACTTTGGGCGCGGCCTTCGTCTGACGCACCGGCTTGCGATCATCATCGTCGTCATCGTCATCACGCGCGGCGTGTGCCTGCTGCTTGGGGCCGATGGCTCCCGCCAAGGCGTGATGCGGCACCAACCCCGCGATCAGCCCCGCCAACGCCACCCCGAACCCCACCGACTGCTTGATCGCCACCTGTTACCGCCTTTTCTGATGTCTGTTGGCGGCCACCTGTGGCGCGAAGTTTAAGGCAGTATTAGAGGAAGCGCGCGGAAGGAAATTTTATGCGTTTTCTGGTGGTCGAGGATGAGCCGAGGATCGCGGAGCTGGTCGCGGACGCCTTGCGCAAGGCCGGTTTCGTCGTCGATGTGCAGCAAAGTGTGGGCGATGCCTGCCATGCGCTCGACCTGTTTCCCTATGACGGCATGGTGCTCGATCTGGGCCTGCCCGATGGCGAGGGGCTCGATGTGCTGCGCGTCACCCGTGCCAAAGGCCAGCGCCTGCCCGTGCTGGTGCTGACCGCCCGCGATGCGCTGGAGGACCGCGTCGGCGGTCTCGATGCCGGGGCTGACGACTATCTGGTCAAGCCCTTCGCCAGCGAAGAGCTGGTGGCACGCGCCAAGGCCCTGCTGCGCCGCCCCGGTCTGGCGCTGGGCACGGTGCTGCAGGCGGGCCATCTGGCGCTCGACACTCTGGGCCGCGAGGCGCTGGTCGATGGGTGCCCGCTGATGCTGGGGCGGCAGGAGCTGGCGCTGCTCGAACATCTGATGCGGCGCCTGGGCCGCGTGGTGCCCAAGGCTGTGCTGGAGGACAAGCTCTATGGCGAGGGCGACGAGATCGCCTCCAACGCCATTCCCGTCCATATCCACCATTTGCGCCGTAAGCTGGGTGAGGCGGGGGCCGGTTGCGGCATCCAGACCGTGCGCGGCATCGGCTATTTCCTGACCGAGGAGGCGCAGGCGTGATAGCGCAGTGGAGAACATCGCTGGAAAGCAAGCTGATCCTGCGGCTGGCGGCCATCCATGGGCTGGCGCTGGTGATCGGCTTTCTCGCCTTGGCGCGGCGGCATTACCTGCTCAGGCACGGCATTTCCGACACCATCGTGGTCTGGGCCTTCCCGCTCTTCGCGCTGGCCGTGCTGGGGGTGGTGATCTACACCGTGCGCGCCAGTCTGCGCCCCTTGATCGCGGCCAGTCGGCAGGCCGCCGCCATTGTGCCGGGCAAGGCTGGCACGCGGTTGGAGCCGGGCAAGGCCCCCGCCGAGATCCTGCCTTTTATCCATGCGGTCAATGAGGCGCTGGAGCGATTGGACCAGGCGTTTCAATCCCAGCGCCGCTTCACCGCCGATGCCGCGCATGAATTACGCACGCCGCTTGCCATTCTGACGGCAGGGATCGAGGCTCTGCCCCCCGGCGAGGCGGTCACCAGGCTGGGGGAGGATGCGGCGCGCATGAGCCGTCTGGTCAACCAACTGCTGCGCGTGGCCCGGCTGGACAGCCAGCCCTTGCCCGCGCTGCAGGCAGTTGATCTTGGGGCTCTGGCCGCCGAGGTGGTCGGCCATATGGCGCCATGGATTTACCGGCAGGGGCGCGAAGTGGCGCTGGAGGCGCCGGATCAGCCCGTCCCCATCCAGGGCGATGAGGAGGCGCTGTCAGGCGCGCTGCGGAATCTGATCGAGAATGCCGTCTATCACGCCCCGGCGGGAAGCGAGGTGCTGGTCTCGGTTTCGCAAGGGGGCCGGATCAGCGTGATTGACCATGGTGCTGGTGTGCCGCTCGAACAGCGCCCGCATCTCTTCGAGCGCTTCTGGCGCGCGCCGGGGACAAGGCGGCGGGGGGCCGGTTTGGGTCTGTCGATCGTCGCGACGGTGGCGCAGGCGCATGGCGTCGCCATCTCGGTCGAGGACACGCCAGGCGGCGGCGCGACTTTTGTGATGGAATTCCCGAAGCGATAGGTCCCCGTCGTCGCTGACCTCGATGTTTTGCTGCTGAACGGATGGCTGCTTCCAGGGAGCGCAAATTCGTTGGGCAATGGCAGCTTAGTTGGCGGGTCCCGACCGGCATATTCGAGGGGCAAACGGCAGGTCTAGGCGCAAGCGGACATTTCTCGCACCGCATCTGAACGTCGGAATCTGGTCGCCTGTAGCCAGCAGTGAACGCCCTATTGTGGGACTTGGCAGCCGGTCCGACGGGATGCGTTATGGGGCAGGCTTTGCCACTAGCCGACATTCCACAATTGCTTGGCCGCATTCCCAGAATGAAAGAAAGGTAAGCTTGGCGCCAAGGCCGCGTTGCGGGACGCTGGTAGCATGGTCTGATAGCCGCTCAAAGACGATGACGGGCTCGAATATTACTAGCTAATATTCTGAAATATATATGTTAAAGAGGGAGTCCGCAAAAATCGGTGTCTCCGCCAAGGCCCCAAATCCTCACACTGTGATGTGAATGACTTTTTTGGGGGTCACATTGCGGATCACAACACCTCATTTGGGCTGAGATTCCCAAGATAGCTCGGATGCGATTCGCAACGCTTTAAAGTGATTCGCCTGCCGTAACGGAAGGCTGCTTCGATCCCGCGCAGTACTACACGGGCATCGCGAATTGGCAAAAAGTGGAAAAATGCTACCGTTCTAGAAAGGTGGTGCGAATGGCCGCTCCTATCAGAAGCGGATTTCATCGTTTTCGCGAGCCTCTCACCTTAGCGCTTGCTTCTGATCGTTTGCAGTCCATTTTACACTTATGGCCGATGAAGACACCCCGCTACCTACCGGTGAACACATCACTCGACAGTATCAGCAAATGCGGCCGCTTATCGGACTGCTTGGGCTCTTCAATGGTGATGTTCGCCGCCAAGCTAAAGAGCTTGAAAAGCAGTTCGCTGATGTCGAACGCATGAAGGAAGACAGGCAGAAGTTCGCGGCGCGTTTCGGCCCGCGTGGCTGGACAATCTTCGATCGCCTTTCGGTCGAGGCGGTGCGGGTCGCGGTCACCGAAAGCGACGATGATCTCGCAGATCAGGGCTTGGTGGTGCACCACCTCGATGCCGATATCCTCTCGTTCTTGGGATATCGATTCAAAACCAGCCGGTTCGCGGCGTGGCACGATATCTACGAGCGCGCTGTCGAGCGGCTGCTCGCACAGGATTATCTGTCGGCGGTCCCGCTACTGCTGATCATCATCGACGGCATCTGCACCACAAAAACGGGCAAGCATCCATTCTCGGGCGGCGCCGATGCGCCTGTTTTCGACACCGAGACGACCGGCCCGGGCGGGCTCTCCGATGGGCTTGCAATTCTCGGCGCCACGCGTCGTAAACTCGATACCGATGCCGTTGACAGCCCCTATCGTCACGGCATCGTACACGGGCTCAATCCTAATTTTGGGAACGCTCTGGTGGCGGCGAAGACGGTCAATCTGCTCCAGACGATAGTCGACTATTTCGATCGGCGCGCAGACGAGGAGGCACGCATCGCCAAAGCGGCTAAGGATCAACGTCAGCCATCTTGGTCGGAATTAGCTGCCACCGTTTCCGCGACGCAGGATACCAAGCGCAGAATCGAAGCGTGGAAGGAACGTCAGGCAATCTCCGGACAAGCGCTGGCGGCGCTTGGCGCACCGCACAACTTTAACGCCGAAAGCCCGGAAGCTGCGGCAGTCAGCTATCTCGACGCGATCGCGGCTCGCAACTTCGGGACGCTCGCGCAGATGACGATCGACTATCCACTCCGCTCGATCGGCTACCGGGCCGGTCGTCATCGGGAGGGGCTTGGTGACCTCAAGCTCACAAGCTGGACCATCACCGGCATTCGCGACGAAGCACCGGCGATCAGCGAGGTTGACGTCGCGATGGAGGGCATCCTCAATGACAGCTCCTGGTCGGGTACACAGGTGATGAGGCTCGTCTACAATGACGAGAAATTCGAGGTGCGCGTGCGCGGCGCGCCCGATGGACGCTGGACCGTGATGCCCAACTTCCTACCGACGCTCTGGGGCACCGCCGTCGGGTCTTTCGGTACGGCCACGCCGTCAAGTGACCACGACTCATCCCCGCCTCGCCCGCGCGGTCTGGGTGGCGCGCCGAAATAAGCAAAATAAATGTTAAAGATTACGAAATTTTCGGCGGATTACAATAGTCCCAGCCCACCTTTTTCGTCTATTTTTCTTACCTGCAACCGAAATCACCGCAGAATACTGCGATAGCACCGGTCGCACCCTTTGGGAGATGAAAGACGGAGGTCTTCCCAAACATTTCAAGACTGCTTGCGGACAATGCCGACGGGGCTATTCCCCGCAACATTCCGCATTAGAATTGGCGTCTCAGCCCGCCCATCGCAAAGTTGACAAAAGACAAATAGGCGGAATTAATCGTAAATATCCCTTGCAAATCAATGAATGCACTCGCTATTCATATGTAGAGATGCGCACCGAAATATTAAGTGCCGCAAGCGAGGGTTTCGGAATGGCAGTCACCAAACGGCGTCGGCGCAGTGATTTTTTGTCATCATTCGAGCTTGAAGAGCCTTACCTTATCGCACCTGACCGCTCTCATGGACGACCAGGCCTAATCGCGGGCACGGATCAGGACGGCAATCCTGTGCTGATCAAGGCCTGGCCGCGAGCCATTAATGCCCACGACACCGAAATGCGGGAGGTATGGGCTCATGAATTGCGCCAACTTCATCGCCTGGGAGGGTATCCGGGTGCCGAGGATGTGGTAGTAAATCTCGCACAGTCAGGCATGGATGATAAAGGATACTACCTTGTGCTGGACCCGGGCACACGGCGCCCGCTCCAGACGATACTTGACCGGGCACCCACTTCGCATTGGCTGAAAACGCCCCGGTTCGATCGGAGCCGGGCAAGAATATGGCAGAACCTCAAGCGTATCGTGACGGGGCTGGACATCCTCCACTCCCAAGGGCTCCTGCACCGAAATCTAGATACGTGGTCGATTCTGTCGGGTGGCGACGACGACCACGATTTTCAGCTGACAGGTTTCGAGTGGTCGATGCGAATCATATCCAGCAATCCGAAGGCATCACCCCGAAGGCCCAGGCAGCCCGCATTCGATTCATTTAACAGCGACTGGACGCTGTTCGGAAGGTTGGCAGCCACGCTTTGTGGCGCTTCAATAGACCGCCTGCTGGACCCAAAGGTCCTCCCATCACAGGTCGCTCCTCATCTCAATTCCGATGAAGTGCGTTTGCTGAAAGACCTTGTCGCCATCAACCCGTTCGAGAGAATTGACGGCGAGACGATAACACCGCGCATCGACGGGATTTTGTCCAATATTATCTCAGATGTCGCAGGCAAGGATCCAAAGCTGCATCTCGTTGTGAGGCTTGGTGAGCGCAGCAAGCTGACGGGGCGAATTTGTGATTTGTCCGACGGGGACATCGAACCGCGTGATATCAGTTCGCAGCTAGAGTTCATCGCTGATGACCTTGCCGAGGGACCCAGCCTGCTCTCGGTGAAGAATGGAAAAAATTCTCAGGAGCCGCATACTGTATTACGCGGTCGCAATCTGGCATATCGACTTAGGCCCTATGCATCACCGAATAGTCATGCTGAACCGAGCTGGGAGTTCGCCGAATGCGACACGGTCGAATCGGCCGATGTTTCACCAGGCAATCTCATCATGAAAACGCCAGTGCTTGCCAATGCGATCGAATTACTAACCGCGCCTGAAGCCAGAGAGCTGTTTGGTCGACGCCGGGGCAAGCTTAGGAGTTGGGATCAGCTGCGCGCCGGGTCTTCCGACGGGGCCGCCAGCGAGACTGCCGGTGAGAAATTCCAAAAAGCATTAATTCTCGGACAATTCCTTGAGATGCTTCAAGCTGCCTGCGACATTTTTCCAGTCAGAATTTTTTCGGGCGCACAGGACGCCGATGGCGAAGTTATAACACGCCTGAAGTTTCGCCACGAAGATGAGCGAGATAAGCTCAGCAAGCTGCTGGGCGGGGGTAAGACCCAACTGGCAAGGTTCGAGGAACGGCTGTTCGGTTACAATAGCGTGGCCGACGGCATCTGGCGCCTGACGGACAATCCCTTTCTCGGCGAACGAGATAACAGTGCAACTGACTGGCAATATCTCGAGGCAGTAGATACCGAGGATGGCAGGGTGTATTCGTTCAGCGGCTCCCAGCCGTCACTGGTGTCGGACGGATACCTCATCTCAAGCGAAGGCATCGGGCGTGATGTCCAGTTCAGGAGGCGGATCAAGGCACTTCGCGCCCTGGGAGATCACACCGAATTGCTGCGGACATTGAGCGAGCCGAGGCGCCGCATCTCCGACAGCCAAGATAGTCTGATCGAGGACGACGATTTTAAGTTTCTCGACGACCATAAGCAGGCCGCCATGAGGGAGGTCGTGTCGACCCTCCCGTTCTATCTTGTGCAAGGGCCGCCTGGTGTCGGCAAGACCCGCCTTGTCCGCGATCTTGTCCGTCGACGCTTCACCGACGATGCGACGACGCGCATTCTGCTAACGGCTCAGAGCAATGCGGCGGTTAACCACCTCATGGACGAGGTGACGCAGGCAATTTCGTTGACTGATGACGATGCACCATTGGTCATACGGTGCGCATCGCGCGACACACGCGAAGCGCCGCATCAGTTCGATATTGCAAGACAAGCTGGCTCCCTGCTTGACAATCTCGTCGCCAGCCCCCTCGCGAAGCGGGCGCCGCCACATTTACAAAAGCGATTAGGGCGACTGACAAAGATGCAGACTAGTGGCCGTCCCGAGCGCGGTCGAAGTGGGCAGTGGTCGCCGGAAGGCGAAAAGCGCGCCCTAGAAGGTATCGTCATGCGCGCAGCCAACATGGTTTTTGCTACCACCAATTCCGTAGAGCTTGAACGACTTATCGACGAGCGCGGACAATGCGACTGGTCGATCGTCGAAGAGGCGGCCAAGGCCACCGGCGGTGAGCTTGTTTCACCTGCCCTCCTTTCGCACCGCCGACTCATGATCGGCGACCATAAGCAATTACCTCCCTTCGGTGCCACGCAGATGTCTAAGTTGCTTGAAGACCCCGCTGCGGTTCGCAAGGCCGTCGCGCTAGGGCGCGGCCTGATCGGACGTTCACTCAAGACGGTCGACGTCGATGAAATGATCGCTGAGTTTTTGGAGGAAGATTACGATCTTGCAGCACTCTGCGGAGAAACGGCACGCGCTCTCCTGCTGTTCCAGACTGTCATCGAACAGGAGTTTGGTCGCCAGAAAAAAGGGAAGCCTGGGCGGCCAATAGCCAGACAGCTTTCACAACAGCATCGGATGCATCCGGTTATAGCGGGCCTCGTGTCTGAGTGCTTCTACGATAACGAACTCACGACGCATCCGGATTGCGAAGCACGATACAGGCAAAGCCGTGCTCCTTTTGGCACGACGGACGCTGCAATCCTGCCTATGGCACCGATCGTCGTGATTGACATGCCCTATTTGCAAAAAACGATCGGAAAGCGGTCGGCAGAAAAACTGCCCCCCTACCATAATCCCGACGAGCTCGCGGCAGCGCTGAAAATTCTCGAGACCGTCAGGCCCCGCGCGGAGCTAAAGACGGCGCCGTCTATTGCATTCCTTTCGCCTTACAGCCAGCAGGTACGCAGAGTGGGTACTGCGATCAACTCTCAACTAAATACCAGACTGAAGGCGCTGGGCGGCTTCTCATCTGTGATCAAGGACGGCTCCTTGGCCGCGACAGTCGACTCTTTTCAGGGTAATGAAGCCGACATCGTGGTTGTCTCCCTAGTGCGCAACAACCAGCATGTAAACGCAAGGTCCGCATTCGGCTTTCTCACCGACGAACGCCGGATGAACGTATTGCTGAGCAGGGCACGCTGGCAGCTTGTTCTCATCACAAGCCTAGACTTCCTAGATGCGGTGCTCAGCGCCCCGCCCGATGTCAAGGATACTCTCGACCTGACGTTTCTGCGTAAGATGACCAAGTATTTACGAAATGGTATCGTGAGCGGTAGCATTGGCTACGTGAAGGGCAACGACATTTTGGAGGAGCGCTTATGAGCTCGGCATTGGTGGCTCTTCCCGTGTTGAGAGGACGGCGCCGCTTCCATATCGACAAAGGACGTCCGTGGAGCGTCGTTGAACATCTCATTCTGTTTGCTTTGTGTGAGAAGCCCAGGACAGCGGTTGAGCTGGCGGCCGAAAGCGGTTTGAGACGACGGATTGTCATCGAGATCGTAATCCGACTGATGCGCGTCGGTTGGGTAGAAGTCGCCCAGCAACATGGGCAGATGCTGTTCAGCGCAAGCGCGGCAGGCAAAGATCTTGTTGGCAGGGACGAGCTACCCGCCGCCCCTAAGCGTATTCCAAGGATGATGACGTTTCTGGTGGACCGGGTAACAGGAACGGTATTTCGGCGGCGCGACCTGAACATCTATCATCGCAATGATGTGCTGCCCCGAGCAAGTAGGGAACCACTGGTCTGGCTGTCCCCGCGCAACATCGAGGGGGCCGACGACATCCAAACGGTAGCGGATGTGCTGCTAGAGGAAGATGAACGACTGGCGTTCGTCGAGGCATCGTCGGAGAGGCTCGTTGATCGGTACGCCTTAATCCCTGTCCGCGATGGGCGCATAGACCCCGGCTTGCGCTTGCCTGACGACGTGGCCCAAGCAGTCATCGAAGCCGCCAAGAGCGCTCCGAAGCAACCTCAGGGCGATAGCTCTCCCACCGTGCAGCCAGATGCAAGCATACCTATGCGTAGGCCAGAAAACGTTTTCCGGCCTGTTTCGTTCGCTGTATCGGACATTATTATTGGCGCGACTCCCCATTTTGAACAACTGCTCCAGACCGTGCGTCGTGCACGACACAGGATCATAATCCACAGTTGCTTTATTTCGGCTGAGGGATTTGAAGCGATAGAATACGAGCTTATCGCCGCCGCTCATGCCGGCACACGGATTGACGTACTTTGGGGAGAGGACGAGGATAAAATCGGCGCTCGAGCGACGGCTTCCGTCGTTCGGGAGGCGCGGGCCCGTGTGGCCAGCACGGGTTTAGATCACTTGTTTAAGATACATCCCTTTTCTACACGCTCACATGCAAAGTTTCTTATTGCAGATGAAGGGCAATCCGGCCGTTTCTCAGCAGTTGTAGGGTCCTGCAACTGGCTTTCCTCGCGCTTCGACAGCATCGAAGCATCGATACGCATCAGGTCTCCCGAACTGATCGCAGATCTGATCTATGCCCTTGCGGAAATGACGAAGGGCGCGGGTCATGCATGGACGCCATTAGCTGTGGAATTTGGTGGCCTAGCCGCTCAGGTGGCCGCATCTCCAGCTACATCTTCGACGAAGGGGATGGCTTGTCTGGTGATCGGCCCGAACCACGGAGAATTAGTCCGAGACGCGCGCGACAATGCGGAACGGCGATTGCTTGTCACGAGCCACAGACTGAGCCATGCGGCGCATGCTGCCATCATTGTCCCGGCTGTAGAAGCCGCCAGGGCGCGCGGTGTTGCGGCCAACATATTGTATGGCCGCTCATCGGGTGGCGCGGACGACCGGCGCGCAGCCGAAATGGCCAGCAACGCGGCGAAAAATGGCGTCGACCTGCAAGCTGTGCTTGAACCGCGACTTCACGCAAAAATTCTTGCATGGGATGACGACAACCTTGTGCTGACCAGCCAGAACTGGCTGTCCGGAGACCCAACCTGGGCAAATCCGCGCCAGGAAATAGGCATTTATATCAAAGCGCCAAACGCAGCGGCATCCGCCATAGCAGAACTGATGGCCAATTGCGAAATGCCTGATCTCCTAACAGACATGGAAATTATCCGATGAGGCTTCCGCTTGTATCCATACGCTCAAGGTCAGGCCTTCCCGATTCGCATCGATCCAGTTCCTTGCTGCTTGCGATCATCGCTGTGTCCGCCTTGTCAGCGGCTAGCTTTGCCGGTGACAAACTGCTCTGGGGCGGGAGGATCACGGACACTCTGGGGGCCGAGACTTACAAACTTTTACTGCAGTTCATGCTCATCACCCTCATCGGAGGTGGAGTCTTCGCTTATGTGACCGCACGCCGCGAAGAACATTCAAAAAGGGAGAGTCGGCTTGCGGCTGTGCAGGCTCTCGATAAAGAGCTGGGCGACGCGTATCGCGCCGTCAAACGGGTGAAAAGGAAAATGCGGTCTCGACTGCAGCGTACCCCCGATGGACCTCCCCGAATGGATGCATCTACCTTTACATCTATCATGGACGAACTACTCGACGTCCAGATTGCTCTGGAGGAAGTCCGCGGGCACGTCACCATCAGAGGTGACCTGCTTTCTGCCAACGTCGTTGAAAGGCTAGGTTTGTCGCTACGCTATGCGTCACGTTATCTTCACGACGTTTTTGAAGACTTTGAGCGCGGGCGAATCCGCAAAGAGGGCGAAGTATATTTGATCGACGCGTCTTCTACGAATATCGAGGGTTTTCTCATAGACTCTCAAATTTCCACCGATGTGAAGCGCTTCCTTTCCTACCTGCGTAGCGAAGACCTAGGATCCGACGAAAAAATTGATGCGTTGAAAAATATAGACGCATTACGAGAAGCTGTTCCGTCTCAGAACATACGTTACGGTGAGGTCGCAATGGAATGCCTACGCTTCGCCTCAAGTGAAATCCATCAAGTCATAGGCAAATCTTATTAATATTAAGCAATAACAATTATATTCAGTGCCAAGGCAATATCCTGCAAGTAAGATAAAAATCTTAATAAAAAATTCATAAGAGATTATATTAAAAATTTAAATTCATAGTTAATTGAGGTGAATCAGATGGATGGGCTTCTGCCGAAACATGGGACCCTCCGCAGTAGGCGCTAACAGCAATGGCGTTATTGCTGTCGCTCCTCCACTTAAGATATGCGGTCACCAATAATTGACTTGCGAACTGGCAGCAACTCTGGCTACCTTCGATTTTGATAGGCCATACTCTCCGGTATAAGATCATCGCAATTCCTCCGACATTGAGCGAGACTAGCGTTGGCCAAAAATGGCTCACGCAATTCGCCACGGCTGAACAGCCTGCCGCTGCAGCTATGCTCGATGCGATGCTTCTCCTGAACGAGGAGCAGGTCTCTACGGCAATCAGAGGAACCCTCGATAAAATCGCTAAAAGCGCTCGTCACCGAGGGGAGCGGATCGCACTTTATGCGGAGCGCGAGTTTCAGCAATCTGCGATTTTTTCCTTCGAACTCTTGCCCGACCGCCATGGCAAAATGCGTCGTCGCGCCGTAGGGAGATCAGGTCCTCCGGCCGTGAAGCCGATCCGCGGGCGCAGCCGTGTAGGTAGTGAGGGACTAATTGCTTTCCTCGCGTCGCAGCAAAAAGATGCGTGGCCTAAAATCTTCATGAACCATCCGGGCCCCGATCTGCTGCGTGGCAAAACGGCACCGGCAGGAGAGATCATTATATTGACCGACTTCATCGGTTCTGGAAGTCGGGTCCGCTCGATGCTTGATAAGTTTTGGGCGGTGCCAACTATCCGCTCCTGGGTATCGAGGAGATTGCTCAAATTTCGCGTGGTCGCAGCGGCGGCGACCAATTCAGGATTAATCAAAGTCCGGTCCCATCGCCTGCGCCCCGAGGTTGTCAGCGAATGGATCTCACCCATCATCGACTGGGGCACATCGCCCTCGTGGTACTTCGCGTGGCGAAAACTGATGGACACATATGGCCCTCAAGAAGGGCGCGGGTCCGGCCGATATGGCTTTGGCGGCGAAGCTGCTCTCATAGCCTTCAGCTACCGCATCCCGAACAACACGCCAGCCATCATCCATCAGAGTGAAGGCGCTTGGCGGGCGCTTTACGATGGCCCAATTCCGCCAACCCTCAGCGCCTTGTTCGGCGTCCGCACGATCGCCCAGATTATTGGGGAAGCGGCCTCCGGCAACGGAATTGTCTTGCCACCGTCGCTGACCGAGGAAGAGCGCAAGATGGTTGTCGTCCTCAGCCTGCTGCGGGGACGCTGGCACAGAGGATCTGAGACGGCTTTGGCGGCTCGAAGCGGAATGGCGGTACCGCCACTGATGGATATTTTACGCGAGGCACTCGCAAAAGCGCTGATCACTAACACTGGGAGGCTAACAGATAAGGGTTATGCGTTTCTGGAAGCGGGGGGCGTTCGCGAAAGAGAAACGCCGGTTATTGCCTCGACCACGCAACCATACTATCCAGAAGCTCTGAGGGTTCCACGGTAGCATCTAGCTATTGTCATCCGAGAGGGTGACCGTGATGGTGGATACGAATCCATTGTCGTGGGGAATGGAGTTTTCCATTGCCGTTGAAAGAGCACGTGAATGCAGGTCCACGCCGGATCATCCATCATTGCCCTTCGGGCAACCTCCTCGGAACGGCTCGGTTTGATGGACGATCCGGCGCCGCCAGGGCCGCGCTAAAGTAGATGGCTCATCCGTGGGATCCTCAGACCTTCATTGCTGGAGCTAGGCTGGCCGGTCGCAGTGAAGTCACCATTCAGGCGTGTCAGGCGGCAGCGATCGCGATCAAGCGAACCCATCCCGACTTGCCAGTCATCTTGACACTCAACCACCTTGCCCACCTCGCTGACGTTAATGCCGACTTCCTTCAGGAGGTCGCACACCGCAAAATAGACCCTTATCGCGTTTTTCGGGTCAAGAAGCGCGGTGTTGCCAATCTAGTGCCGGCGCAGCCACGGCGCTACCGCACGATCTGCGTTCCCGAACCGAGGCTGATGCGCGTACAGCGCTGGATTGCACAGAATATTCTCCAAGTCACCCCGTCGCACACGGCAAGTTTCGCCTTCATCAAGAATCGCGATCTCAAGGGGGCAGCAGAAATGCACGTCAACGCCAAATGGGTCGTGAAGATGGACGTTCGGCAGTTCTTCGAATCGATCCCGGAGGCGGCAGTTTATCGCGTCTTCCGAACCTTCGGATATGGTGCCCTCCTTTCTTTCCAAATGGCGAGGATATGTACCCGGCGCCCGGATCATCACCGACGTGACACGCGGGCATTGCTCGGTCGAGGTGGTCAACGGCCCTACCGCTTGCACCCGATGGGGCATTTGCCGCAAGGCGCGCCATCAAGCCCAATGCTCGCAAATCGCGCCGTCGAAGCACTGGATCGCAGGCTTGAAAGGCTAGCTATCAGCGCTGGCTGGACCTACACTCGATATGCGGACGATCTCGCTTTCTCACGCACAACTGATGCAACCCGGAGCGAGGCGATGAAGTTAGTGAAGTTAGCCGAACTATCGCTGCAAATTCATGGCCTCGTGGTTCATCGCCAGAAGACCAGCATCCTTTCTCCGGGCAGCAGGAAAATCCTACTTGGTATGCTTGTCGACACAGGCAAGCCCAAGCTCACCAAGGCTTTTCGTAACAACATCGAAACTCATCTCTACGCACTCACTCACAAAAAAATCGGTGCAGAGAAGCATCGTACCAAGCGCGGCTTCTCATCGTTGATCGGAATGCGTCGGCACATTTTGGGACTGATCGCATACGCCCACCAGGTCGACGAAGCCTATGCCGCTACGCTTTACGCAAAGGCAAATTCCGTTGACTGGACAAGGTGATCGAGCCTCGGCTGATGCGCTGGGGCGCGCGTGACCAAGCGAGTTGATTCCGTTATGGAAGCACGTAGGCGCAGAGGTAAGCGTACGGCCTCCCGCGTGTTGCACGGGTGATGAGCTGTCGCGATGAGGTTTCTTATGCAGTGTCCATTCGCACTGCGTAAGGAGAGTGCGTTGGACAGGATCGAGATCATCGCCGGTGTTGAGCGTCGTCGGCGGTATTCGGATGAAGAGCGCGCGGCGATCCTAGCGATGTGCGATGAGCCCAAGGCGACGATCGTGGGTATCGCCAAGCGGTTGGGCATGTCGCCGGGCCTGATCCATGGCTGGCGTCGGATGCGTAAGGAAGCGGAGAAGCTGGCGAGCGAACCGTTGCAATTCATCGCATATGGTTCTGTCCCCGAGCCTGCTGGCGGTGCGAGGATGGCTGTGCCTACACCTCCTGTGCCGCAGGCCGCGACGCAGGCCCCCGCCGAAGATCTGATGCGCCCTTATCCCGGCCCCCGCCCCGGCGCGATCGATGTCGATCTGCCTGGCGGCATCCGCCTTTCTGTGGACAGCTACGTCAACGAGAAAGCGCTGGCGCGGGTGCTTCGAGCCTTGCGGGATGCGTCATGATCTCGCTGCCGCCGGGCACGAAGGTTTATCTCGCCAGCAAGCCCGTCAGTATGCGGCTCGGTTTCGACGGTCTGGCCGCGCTGGTGCGCCCTCTGTTTGCCGTCGAACCTTACGGCGGGCATGTCTTCCTGTTTCGCAGCAAAAGCGGCAACTATTTGAAGGCCCTATTTTGGGATGGCAGCGGGTTATGCCTGTTCGCCAAGCGCCTGGAGCGCAGCCGTTTCGTCTGGCCGCCGCTGATCGAAGGCGGCGTGGTGCTGACATCGGCGCAGTTCGCGTTGCTGATCGAGGCGATGGATTGGCGGCGGACCGTAGCGCCCGAACCGCCGCGCCTGCCAGAGCAGATTTGACCCGACAATCGCCGCAATTCCGGGCTTTTGGCTTTGGGCAGGAAGGCATTTCTGGTAGAAAGAAACGTGTCCTCCGGCGATCTCGAACTCCCTGCCGATCTGGCTGAACTGCGTGCGTTGCTCGCGACCACGCAGGCGCGTCTGGCCGCCTCGGAGCAGGCATTGGAGGTCGAGCGCAGCGCCCATGGCGAGACCCGCCAGCAGCTTGAGACCGCCCACAATTCGATTAAGCTGACCGCACTTCAGATCGAGAAGTTCAAGGTCCAGCTTGCCCGCCTGCGCCGCATGAAGTTCGGTCAGTCCTCCGAACGCATGACCCTTGAGGCCGACCAGCTCGAATTTACGCTGGAGGATCTGGAGGTTGAGCACGCCCATACCGAATGCGTGATCGAAGGCCGTGTGCCTGAGGATGCTCTGGCCAAGGATGCGCCCCGCAAACCTCGGCGCGCACCACTTCCCGACCACTTGCCCCGCGATGAGGTGCTGCACACAGCGCCCGATGCGGATGGTTGCTCGGCCTGTGGCGGGGCGATGGGCAAGCTGGGCGAGGATGTGACTGAGGTCTTGGAATACGTGCCAGGCCGCTTTCGCGTCACCCGGCATGTGCGCCCTAAGCTATCCTGCAACCGCTGCGACACGATCAGCCAGGCCCCGGCTCCTGCGTTGCCCGTGCCGCGTGGCCGTGCAGGGCCGGGCCTGCTGGCCCATGTCGTCGTGTCCAAATTCGCGGACCATCTGCCGCTTTACCGCCAGTCCGGGATCTATGCCCGCGAGGGCGTGGAGATCAGCCGCTCGACCATGGCGGATTGGCTGGGGCAAGTCAGTTGGTTGTTGCAACCGCTGGTCGAGCGGATCGCCGATCATGTAATGGCTAGCGCCAAGATCCACGCCGACGATACGCCTGTGCCGGTTCTGGCACCGGGAACCGGCAAGACGGCGACGGGGCGATTGTGGGTCTACCTGCGTGACAATCGGCGATGGAGCGCCGATGACAGGCCAGCAGCACTGTTTCGCTACAGCCCAGATCGCAAGGGTGAGCGACCGCGTGAGCATCTCAAAACCTTTGCAGGTTTTCTGCAAGCCGATGCCTATCCCGGCTTCGAGAAGCTCTATGCCCCTGACCGTCAGCCGGAGCGGATCATGCCGGTGGCCTGCTGGGCGCATGCCCGACGCAAGCTGCATGACGTCTACAAGGCCGACCAACACTCGGCCGCCGCCCAAGGGCTGGACATGATCCGCGATCTTTACGCCATCGAGCGCCAGATTGATGATGTGCCAGCGGATCAGCGGCAGCATGCCCGTATCGCGTCGAAAGCCAAGGTGTTGGATTTCTTTGCCTGGGCCGAGGATGTGCTGTCGCGGGCTTCTGCGCGATCACCCTTGGCCGAGGCTTTGCGCTATGCCGTAAAGCTCAAACCCCAGCTGCTGGCCTACACCGATGACGGCAGACTGGAGATTGACAACAACCCGGCGGAAAATGCGCTCAGGGGCATATGCCTCGGCAGGAAGAATTGGCTTTTTGCCGGGGCTGATTGCGGAGGCGAGCGCGCCGCTGCCATGTGTTCGCTGCTCGAAACAGCCAAGTTGAACGGCGTGAACCCGCAGGAGTGGCTGACCGATGTGCTCGATCGCATCGGCAAGGAGCATCCGATCAACCGGATAGAGGAACTGCTGCCTTGGCACTGGAGTGCATCGACAAAGTAACTCAGGGTGCGATGGAATGCGAAGTTGGCATGCCCATATAATACACTATAAAGATTAAATGCGGCATGGTCATCGGGAGTAGCGAGGATGCGCAAGTCACTTCTGGGAATCGTTGGACTGATGCTCACGGCAGCATCGCCAGCCACGCTACTCACGCCTACTGCAATCCAAAGTGAAATAAGAAGCGAGGGCGCAAAGGCGGTCGTAAACCGCCTCTATAATTCCGGCGCATATGACAAAGTTGTCATGAGTAAGATCAGAAGCGGCAACGTTCAGTGGATACTCCTGGCGAGGCCGCTTTCCGCCGGCACCGACGCCGCGACTTCGGAAGGGCTCACGCAGGCGCTTATCTATGCGTTGCCAAAATCTCCACAGGCCGTGCTCTCGGTCATCGACCTTAGCGGATCATCTTACCCAAGGTCACCAGGTGAGGTCTGTAGCGCGTCCTTCTTTGAGGGCGCCCCCACAAACATTCCAGCATATCGCGCTGCCGCAGTTCGATCCGTCAAGGCCGTCACCGTTCCCAGCCTTCAGGCTGCAAAGCAGATTTGTCTCAAACGCCTCAGGGCCAAGGGTTAGCAACGTCTGCTTCTGCAAGGACATGGTGGCAATATGTGGCATCGAGTGGTGATAACGACGGCCCTGATCGTCTCCAGCGCTGCGGCTTTGGCCGCGACTGCGCACGAGCACGCCCTTCATGGGTGGGATATTTTCAACAAGCAGACAACGCTCCAATGCCCCGCACTCAAAATTGCAGAAAAGCCTGCCGGGGATGTGAATTACTTGGAGGAAGGCTTCCAATCTACCCTCAACGCAAGACAACAAAGAGCTTTCGAGAAAGCCATTCCACGTGTAAATGGTGGACCAAGAGTATGCGCCAACCGAAATGGAATTTCCTGTCCCACAGCATGGGATATGATTGCCATTGAAAAAGCTGGTTTGCTTCCACGTTTTGTAGGTTATGCCTGCTCCAACGGCGGACATATTCCATAACGGGTTTCTGGCGACGGCCTTGGGCGGACGCTTACGCGCAGAGGGCGGAGTCCGGGCAGCCGACCCCGAGACATGGATGCTGGACGCCCGATCAGCCGGTCAACGACTCATCGGCTTATACGGTGGACGTTGCCCTCCGTGGACCTCAGAAATCTTGCCATGCTGACAATCAAATTGGTGGCCCCCAAAATCCGGAGGATCGGACGGTTGTCCATGCAGGGAAGCCGATATGAAGTGCGTTTTCCATCCGTCGATTTGCAGCTATCTTTCCACACAGGCTGGAGATGATGCCGAGCATGGATAGCTTCCCGAGACGCGTAGCCGAAAATATACTTCCGTTGTCGGCGGCAGGTACGTTGCCTGCCGCCTTCCGGGAATGGCACTTCACTGGCCAAACAGTTGATCACGAGATACCGGAGGAAACCTGCCGTCTTTGCGACAAGGAAGGGCTTCGATACCATTTCGAGATCCGGAACGACCAAACCGGTCATCGCCTCGATGTCGGTTCCGAGTGCATCCTCAAATTCCATGTCGCTGTCTTCGACGAGGGGCGCGAGCTCGGACCGGACGAGGCGCGCAAAGCTCTTGTCGAACGGATGCAGCAAATGCGGCTCGAAAGCTGCCTACGCGCGCTGGAACGGCTTGCAGGGGCCGAAGCGAATGATATCCTTTCGAAGGCGCTCGCTTACTATCGGCTTTACAAATCGCTGACGCCAAAATTCGCGAATGTCGTGTTCTGGCGATTGCAGGCCAACGCGATCGATCACGACCCCACCTTCTTCAAGGTACGGCTTGATAAGGCGAGCTATGTCACCGATCTTGGGGCAATGCCCCAGCGCAACGTCCATCGTATCTGGAAAGCGCTAACCTCAGCCCAGCGCAAAAAGGCGATCGCGCTCGGTCATTCGGCACCGCCGGAGTGAGGGGGGCAGGCAACGGTCCGCGAATCAATCTCAAGGCCGCCAAACGATCTGCTGGTTAGCGATGTCGCCGATGCTCCAGTTGCGCGACTGTAGCAGCACGAGTTCGGCGGCTGTGAAGGCATCGCTCCGCATGGCCAGACAAAGCAAGTTGGAAGGACGAGTGACCGCAACATAGTGCTGCTTCAGGCTTTTGCGCAGCTCGGGCTTGTTGGCGGTCAATCCGGATCTCGCGCCCGTAAGCCAATCCTTGATCCGAGTGAGGTGCGACCCCTTATAGTGAGTGTCGAAGACGAGCGTTGCGAGATGAGTCTCACCTTTGACGGAATGGATCGAGCCAACCTTGATCCGAACTGCAGGCTCCATGCTCGGGTAAGAGTAGATGTTCCCCTGCGTTGCCATGACACCAACTGCTTCACGCTCGTCTTCCCACGCCATAAAATCGCCCGCGCTTTCCGCTGCGGCGCTCGCCAGCAAAGCGGTGGCAATATCCGTGATCGGCTTCTTCCAAGTCTGCCACACCCCAGCGTTTTTAGGCAGTTCGCCGGTCGCAACCTTCCAGCACAAAAGATGAAACCGTCGGAGTGTCGCTTTATCGTGCTCGAGAAGCCGGCCTAGCTGCCGGAAGCGGTTGGCCAGATTCGGATGTCGAACGGACGGGTTGAGCATTGTTGCCAGCCGCAGCACAGCATCGGCGGCCTTCTCGGTTATGGGATGAACATCCCCCGTTCCGGCCGCGTCCCGGACACCGCGCCTGAGATAGCCGATCAGGGTGGCAGGCCGCCCCTCGATGCGGGCCAGCTCATGATCGTAACCATCCCAATAGTGGGCCACGCAATTTGGCGTATCCGGTCGATTGGTGTCGCGATGGATCGCTCCGACCGCCGCGAAAACGCCGGCCGCACGCTCTGCGGGACTGAACCGCGTAGTCAAAAGATGCGCGAACGCCGGGAGCACATCCGTGGCCTGTTGGGCGCCGAAGAGCAGGATCGCAGCTTGTCTGCCCTGTTCGGCATCAGGATGCTCACGCAAACCGATAAGGCCTGGAGGGGACAGGGCAAGCCCGTCCGCCAGCGTTGCGATCTGGGGACCGAAGCGATGGCTGTTGGCCACCGGGATAGAAATTGCCGCGTTGGGAAAGACGTCGCCGTTCGTGCCATTCACATCGGTTGCGGACGCGCTCCCATAAATCGCTTGGTTCATGTCGCCGAAGCGCTGACGCACGACCGGCCGTTCACCCTCCACAAAAACACGATGAAGGATCGCGGACTGGACGTCATCATTGTCCTGAACCTCGTCCAGAAACAGCACCGGGAATCGCTGACGGACTGCGTTCCGTAGATCAGGATTGCGATCGAGGGCCTGTGCTGCCCAGATCATCATGTCATCGTGGCAGAAATATCCCTCCGCTGTCGTGGCCCGACAAGCAGCAACGAACGCCTGATAGGTCGCGGTGTGCTTTCCGAGCGGCCCACCGCCCCAAGCGACGTCGCCAACATCGTGGTTGGCATCGACGATCCGAAGGGGATGAGGTGGATGGCTCCCGCTCACGACATTTGAATGTCATGATGAGGTTGCCGTCAGGCAAACCCACGCAAGGAGCCATCCGCCATGGAAATTAGCACGATCGGCCTCGATCTGGCCAAAAATGTCTTCCAGGTTCACGGTGTCGACAAAGAGGGCACCGTCATTGTGCGCAAGGCGTTGCGCCGAGCGCAAATGTTGCCCTTCTTTGCAAGGCTATCGCCCTGCCTTGTCGGCATCGAGGCTTGCGGGACATCGCATCATTGGGCGCGGGAACTGCAAAACCTTGGTCACGAGGTGCGACTGATGCCGCCATGCTACGTGAAGCCCTATGTAAAACGCGGCAAGAACGATGCTGCTGATGCCGAGGCCATCTGCGAGGCGGTGACACGTCCGACGATGCGGTTCGTGGCGATCAAGTCTCGTGAGCAGCAGGCGGCCCTGTCACTTCACCGGGTGCGCTCTCTTTTGACTGGTCAACGTACACAGTTGGTCAACATGATGCGCTGCCAGTTAGCAGAGTTTGGTATCGCCATTCCGATCGGACTTGGGCGGGCGCTGCATCTGGCGCAACAGATCGAAGATGGCGAGGCCGCGATTGATCTGCCACCACAAGCGGCGCAGGTGATCGGCATGCTGTGCGAGCTGGTGCTCAAGCTTCATGCCCGGCTTCATGAACTTGATTTGCGCCTGGAAGCTCTCCGGCGAAGCGATGACATGGCGCGTCGGTTGGCGACGATCCCGGGCATTGGTTCGATTGGCGCAACCGCGCTGGCAGCATCGGTTACCGACCCGCACCAGTTCAGGTCTGGCCGCCAGTTTGCCGCATGGCTTGGCCTGACACCGCGTCAGCAGTCGAGTGGCGGCAAGGAGCGCCTTGGCCGGATCACCAAGATGGGCGATAAATATCTACGGCAGCTGTTGGTCATCGGGGCGACCTCCCTGCTACGCCGCGCCAAGGAGGGCCCTGCAACGGTTCACCCGTTTCTCGTTGGGATACTGGCTAGAAAATCTGCCCGCGTGGCCAGCGTCGCCATGGCCAACAAGATAGCGCGGATCGCGTGGGCGGTCATGACACGCGGTCAGGTCTATCAATCACACCATGTGCCCGGATTGGCCGCATGAGTACGCAATCCGGCTGAGGTGATCGGCCGAACGGAGTTGTGAGCGCAAAGAGAAATGATGGCGACACCGGTCAGACCGGGAACAGGGACAACCCGTGGAAAGTCTTAGGCGCAACAGCCTGTGAAGGCGATAGGAACTCTGTTTTTCGGACCCCATCAGGGCCAGCAGTCCGAAACGACTGCATCAACAGGCCGGACAGACGACTGCACCCGACCGATCGTCAGAATTTCAAAAAGTGCTTGCAACGCGGGAGCCATCCACAGAAGACCCTCCCGGCGCTTAGTTTGCAAAACCCGAGCACGTTGGGGCGGGGTCAGCTTGTGCAGCCGCCTTCGGAGGCAGATGTCGTCGTCGATCGCGACCACGTCGATCCCCTGCGATCTAAGCCAGGGAAGCGCGATAAACTGATTCACGAACCCGTGAATCGTGCCGATAAAGTGCGGATAGGAAAGGATCGCCCGGCCGGCGGGGTCAGCACCAAGCCTTTTCTCGATCTCCAGCCGAGCCACATTGGTGTGAGAGAGCACACAGACGCCTGAGGCGGGCAAGGTCCAGCGCTTCGCCAATATCGCGAGTTTCGCGACGAGCAGCGTCGTCTTCCCACTGCCGGGGCAAGCTGCGACGTCGATCGATCCGTTCGAACGCAAAACGGCAAGGCGCGCATCCTCACCATCAGCTCCGTGAAACGCCAGGGCTGGCAGACCCAGACTGGTGCAGGCAGCGGCGATGTCCTCGTCGCTGACAGCCCGTGCCAGAAGCTCCGCTACACCGATCACGCTAGCGCGTCGCCGGCATTTCCCGTAGCATAGTCGATCGTCGCCCGGACATAGAGTGGTAGGAGGCCGCGAAGCGTGGCCGGAGGCAGACGGCCCCGGCCCGCTGCGCGATCGAGCAACGCCGCCAGATATTGGGCCGCAATCGCCTTCGAGGCACTGCCTCGATACTTCGCATATACCGAGGTGCTGCGGCTCTCAGGGTCCAGGTTAGACAGGTCGCGGAAGTTGCGGATCGAGGTTCGCAGGACATCGGCTACCGTCATTCGGCCCGCATGGATGCGTTCGTCGGCAATCGCGAGATCCGCAGCAATCCACACCTCCCTCGCGAGGCCGAAATGCGCAAGATCATATTCAAGGGTCCATTCGTCGGCGACAAAGGTGCGGACCGATTGACCGTTGGCACGGGCAGCAATTGAAGCGCGTTGGCGCTCAAGGCCATCGTCCTCGAAGTCATCCTTCTTGCGCCACCGCCTGCTGCTTTTTGTGGGCACCGAACCATCTGGAGCGGTAAGACCGAGTATGGCCGGCGCACAATCGGGCATCACATCCATGTCTGTCATGCAGGCCACCGGGACGTTGAGTAGGCCCTGCTCGTCCGCCGCGCGGCGCTGGAAAATCCGCCCATATCGGCCGAGGCCCGTACCTCCAACATTGACAACTGACACACCATGGCGTGCCAAATCCCTACCGATCAACCTGGCGAGCGTGGGCAAGAGGATATTCTCGGCATCGCCTTCCACGATGATGACGCCGCGAGCAAAGAAGAGGTTTGCTTTCGTGGCATCCAGAAATCGCTCGAGAAACGCATAGTCGTCCGGCGCGAGCAAGGTATGTTCGGGGCCCATCGGGAACGCCCGCCCATTGCGAATTAGCACAAGATTCTCGAGTTTGAGCGACGAGGCAAGCGATGGGCTGTGGGTGGTCATCAAGACCTGAAGCCCATGCTCGACATCCCGATCCACAATCGCCTTCTGCTTCAGAAAGTTGATCAGGAGATGTTGGCGCTGGGGATGGAGATGCGCCTCGGGCTCTTCGATTAGCAGCGCAGGATAACCCTCATTTTCTTGGCTGAGGAGAAGTAGCTCGGATGCCATGAACAACAGATTGTTGGAGCCAAGGCCGCGCCCTGGGGGTGGGTCCGCAACACCGTCGTCGCGCAAATCGAGTTCAAGCTTCTCCAAAAGTTGTCGTAGCCGTGCGGATTTGTCGCCGCGAGCGCCACTAACCGAGATCGCACCCTTCAGCGTATCGCCTTCGAACGAGAGCTTGGCGAGATAGTCGTCGTTTAGGCGTGCTCGTGCGTTACCTATCCCGGCCTGGCGCTCCAACAATTCGTTGGCGAAGTCACCTATGCCGAGGACGCTCAGTGTCGCCGGATCTTCCGGAAAAGCCGCAGGATCAAAGTCCTCGCCGACGCTCTCGATCTCTTCAGTCTGCTGGAGTATCTGGGCGAGCCGAGATCCGCGGCCGGCCGAAAGAGCATGATCGGCATCGCGGAGTGGCCGCAGATAAGTCGCGCAAAGTAGAGCTCGTGCCGAGGCCTCCAGAGCCGGACCACCGCCCGTGGCACCTGAACGGCACTCTACGGTCGTGAAACGTCTCGACGGACCGCGGGAGCCCGCCAGCGCCTGCCAATGCAAGAACAGATGGGCCTTGCCATCGAGATAAGTGAGGTGCTCGAGGAAAGCCCCACGATCGCCAGCGCTGAGTGCATCGAACCTCAAGAGAATTCGGATTTCGTTTCTAGCTACACCACCATCCGGCGGCTGATGGAAATCTGCCTCACCCACCCTGAAGTAATCCTGGCCCCGCGTACCCAAAACAAGTCGGATGGCATCAACGATAGCGGTTTTGCCGGAATCATTCTCTCCCACCAATGCCGCGATGCCGACCGGCAAAGTCAGCCGAAAAGCGGCATCCCCTTCGCCGAAAGTCCTAAAGTTTTCGATCTGTATTTCAGCCAGTCGCACATGTCTTCCCCGGATGGTTCGCTAAAACACATTTCCCCACTAAGACATAGCGGTCTCGCGATTGCAATCCACCGATAGTCTTGGGCATCCGAGATAGAAAAGCGGGCTGGCCGCACCTAGGGACGATAGATCGGTCGCGGAATGACCGAAAAGGGTTGGTCACGGAAGCGTGCGCCGATCTGATCGAATGTCAGCTATCCTATTTCCATGCTTTCGGAGCTGCCGTTCTGGATCGTCCCACAGGGCTGTCGCTAAACCGGATCAACGTTTTGCGGGCCGATCTGGATTTTGCAATCCACCAGCCCCTTGATTTTGAGCGCTTCCGCGTTGCAATCGGCCATGTTCTGGGCGTTGTCGTGATAAACGTTGATGGCGCGCACCACCCGCTGCCACTCCGCCAGATCAGCGACCTGCAGCAAGCGGAACCCCGCCTCCCTCTCTTTCAGTCCCAGCATCTTCGGCACCCTGGGCTGAGGCCAGTGCCAGTTTTCTGGCACTGGCCCATCAATTTACCGATGCAGACATTCCCCTAGGATCAGGCCAACCACCAGCGCCGCGGCTGCACTCGCTGCAATCCAGTTGCGCTGAACCCTAAATGTCAGAGCCGAAGCGACCATCATCTCGATGGACTGAGCGGCGCGTTCAAGCCTGGTCTGGGCACTGCCCCATGCAGCATGATCGACCTGCCGCCACTCTTGCCCTGCCTTTTCGATCTGCCGGGCAATGTCCTCCGGCGTCAGCCTGACCCCTGGCTTGTCCGCCAGTATGTACATGGCATCCCGCACTTTCTGAAAGCACTGTTGGATGTTCTCCAGATCCGGCCTGTAATCACGGCCATGCAGTTCCTGCTGCCGAACGGCAAAGCCATCCACGGCTGCCGTCAATCCGGCCAACCGCTGCCCAATGGCATCGAAGGCAAGCTCCAGCTGATCTGACTCGGGCGATGGGGAAGAGGATTCGGTCATGAGAAACAGACCTCCGATGTGAGTTGAGAAGCACGATCCGCATCCGTCTGGAAAGACGAACGCCTCGCGCCCGCCAGCCTACATCCCGATGCTGATCCCGCGCGAGCGGCCCAACCACTCCTGGAGGTCCTGAGACAAACTTCCGCTCTCACGAGAACTCAGCCCTATGAGCCGCTTCTGTTCACGCAGCAGCGACTCGATCTGCGGGTCGCGCTGGAGCTGCTTTGCCATGTCGCGCATACCGGCGCAAACCCGTTCGGCGCGCTCATCATACCCGTCTCGTTTGAACGCCTGAAGCTTCTGGGCGCGGCTGTTCCACTCACTGGCAAAGGCATCGGCACGCAGCTGCGGATTGGTGCGCAGCTCCGCCTCCAGTTGAAGCTGACGGATGGTGTTGGCCGTGCGCCCATTGGCCGCCTCGCTGACCAGAGCCGGGTCTTTGGAAAACGCCGCATGAAGATCGCGGGCCCCCTGCGGCTGCAACGCATCCAGCGCCTCGGTTGCCCGCGCCCTTTCGGCCTTCTGCATTTCCAACGGGGCAAGGCCCCGCTCCTTCATCCGGGTGATCTCGACCATGGCCTTGGCATACCGCTCGACGGCCTTGCCCAAGGGGTCTTCCTGAACCTTCGGTTCGGGCATGGCGAGCTTCCCCAGCTTCAGCCCATCAAACCGCCCGCGTGCCGGTGGCGGCGGGGCTGCCGGTTCAACAGCAGGCGCGCGCAACCGCAGCCCGTCGAAACGCCCACGCGGCTTTTCGGCTTCGGGTGGCTTGGTAGGCTCTGGCCCAGCCTTGTCGGGACCAGGCCGCTCCCTGGGCGGCGCCATCTTATCGAAGGCGTCGCGAAACTTCTCCGGCATCGCCTTGCGCAGCATCTCGACAATGCGTTCGCTGACCCTGATGCCCCGCCGCTCGGCAAAGGCCTGGGCGGGATTAGACGCGGGCTGTGCTTCTCGGCCCTGTGCATAATCCGTGGCCATATCCTTCGAACGATCCCGGCCGAGCCGATCGGCCAGCTCACGCCGATCGGCGAAGTCATCCCGCCCAAAATGCAGCTCCACGCCATCGCGATGGCGTGACAAGGCGACATAGGAACCATGGGCATCCAGACCGGGCGTGGCCAGTACGTGGGTCCGGTCCACCGTCATGCCCTGCGCCTTATGGATGGTGGCGGCGTAGCCATGATCGACATGTGCATAGTCCTTCAGATCGAAGGAGACGGGCTGCCCATCATCCAGCCTCGCTGTCATGCCCGTCTGGCTGACCGCCTCGATGGTTGCCAGCGTGCCGTTCTTGACCTCAAGGCTCCGCTCATTCTTGAGGAACATGATGCGGTCCCCGGTGGCGAAGCACCGTTCTCCGCGCTCTACCTTGATGGTCACATCGTCGCCCAACTCACCAGCACTGCGCAGCCTGCCGCGCGCGGCCTCGTTGAGTTCATGAACCTCGGCATTGGTGTGGGTCAGGATGATCCGGCTCGCCTCCGGTTTTTCCCGCCGCTGGGTATCCCAACGGTCGATCAGATCGACCCGCGCGGCCTCGCGGGTTTCCGCCGCATGGACGTGATCCTTGTCCGCGTAGGCCTCGATTGCGGCATCCACCTTGCCTGTCGCCAGATCGCGCGTGGCCTGGCGCTGCCAGTCCTCACGCTGCCGCCGAACCTCAGTGATTTCCACGCCACCGTGCCGCTCATGGATCGCGCGGAAGGCCGCGCCCGCCTCGATGGCCTGGAGTTGCTGCGGATCACCGACCATCACCAGCTTGGCCCCGGCCTCGGCGGCATGAGCGACAACCCGCTCAAGCTGGCGGGTGCCGACCATCCCCGCCTCATCGATCACCAGCACATCGCGCGAAGTCAGCAGGTCATAGCCCTGCTTCCAGCCGTGCTCCATGCTGGCCAGCGTGCGCGAAGCGATGCCCGATCCGCTCTCCAGATTTTCCGCTGCGATGCCGGAGAGTGCCGCGCCCCGCACAGTGTAGCCAGCCTCCTCCCAGGCTTCGCGGGCAACACCCAGCATCGCGCTCTTGCCCGCCCCCGCCGTGCCGATCACCACACCGAGATCGCGAGCGCCCGTCACATGGGCCAGCGCATCGGCTTGTTCGCCCGACAGCACCAGATTGCGCTCGCTGGCGGCGCGGGCCAGCGCGCCCTCCCGCGCTGCATCGCTGACACGGTGATGCTCGCGCTGCGCCATCAGTTCCACCGCCCGGCGCAACCGCTCCTCCGTCTCGATCATCTCCTTGCTGGTGAAGCGCTCCTGCCCCGATGCATCGTGCCCCAGCTCGACCAGTTCGGGCGAGCCCTTCACCGCTGCCGTCACCGCGTTGAACTGCTCCAGCCCCTCGCTGTGGCGGTGAACGAAGCGCGCCAGATCGCGGTTGGTGAAGGTCGCCTGTTGATGGGTGATGGCGTCCAGCGCCAGCTCCGGATAGGCGATCAGCTTTTCGCCGTTCTCCCGCGCAATGCGGAGATGATCCTCGGCCCGGTCGCTGTCCAAACCCTGCCCCTGCATGCGCTGTCCGGCGGCGCCGATCTTGTGCTGGGGCTCAAGGTCGATGCCCTGATCCTCATAGCTGCGGTGATCCACGCTGGCATCGATATCCAGCTCGGCCAGGCGCTGGTTGACATGATCGGCCCAAGCCTCGCGCCAATGAGTCAGAAGCTCGGTCCGGTTCCAGTCGCGAACCTTGGCGCCGAAGGTGTTCGCCCCGTTCTCGTCGGTGCGGACTTCCCGCATCGTCAGCATCACATGGGCATGGGGTTTGGGGCTGCCGTCCTCCCCCATATCCCAGTGGACATTGAGATCGGCGATCATGCCCCGGTTCACAAACTCGGCTTTCACAAAGTCACGGGCCAGCGCGATGCCCTGCTCCTGATTCATCTCGCGAGGGATGGCGAACTCTACCTCGCGGGAGAGCTGGGCGTCCTTGCGCAGCTCGGCGGCCTCGACCGCATTCCAGAGCTTCTCGCGATCCAGCCATTCTTCGTTGGCGCCTTCGGGCAGCAGCACTTCGCTGTGGACCACGTCGCGCTTGTTGGAAAAGTCATGGGTTCGGCCCAGGCGCTCATCGTGCAGGCGGCCCGCGCAGCGGTAGGCGGCGGCGGCCACGGCGGAGGAGCCGCTGGCGCGCGAGATGACCTTGGCCGAGAAGTGGTAGATCGCCATGACGGCCATCCATCTACACCTCAAAGCGCACGTCGGCACGACGTATAAGCGCGCCCTCCAACCCTTTCGGGATATTCGGGATCACACGGTCTCAGGGGATTTCAGCAACTTGGCATCGCTTGCAGCAAGGGATAGCTGGTCTGTCCGTTCCCCTCAAGGAAGGACCGACTCGATGCGTAAACCTCGCGATTTCGATGCTGACCTCAAGGCCCTGGAAGCCCGCGCCAACCAGCTCAAAACCCGCAAGCAACAGCAGCTCGGCGAGTTGGTGATTGCGACCGGGGCTGACGCGCTGCCGATCGAGGAGCTGGCGGGCGCGTTGCTCGCCGCTGCTGCATCCACCGTCACCGCGCCCAACGCCACCGAACGACAGACGCGGGAGGGCTGGCGCAAGGCGGGCGCGGCCTTCTTTCAGCGCGGGACGAAATCCGCAACATCTGGCGCTGATCGCGGTGATGGCAGCGCACCGCCGCTCACGCCAAGCGCTCAACCGGCTCAAGGTTCAGGCGGCGCGGCGTGACACCCGCGAATGGCAAGTGAAGCGCCGTGAACGCACGCGCCATCTGATCGAGCTCGGCGGACTGGTCATCAAGGCCGGACTCGTCGAGCTGGCCGAAGATGATCGCGCGGTACTGCTCGGTATCATGGTGGAGGCTGCCGCCCGATTGCGCGGCGAGGAGCGCGAAAAAGCGCTGACATTATGGCGGCGACGCGGGCAACGGACATTCGCCGCGGACCGGGATGGGGAATGCCGACCGTGATAGCCGGGCACAGGTCTACGGGGCGCTGCAACTCGATAGAGAATGGGAGGCTTCCTGCTTTAACCCTTGAGGAAGGAAGCCTCCCATACCTCATGGGCAAGGATCTTTGCCCGCAAGGCAACCGCATCGTGCCGGGCATTGTGCGGCACCGCTGAAGGATGCTCTCCCCCCGCAATGATGATGTCCGGGTCGAAGAGCTCGAAGCGCAAGCCGCGCACGGGTAGCATCATGCCGGGACCGGTGATCAGCAGACGCGATGCATGAGCGATGTCCTCCGGCCAGTCCGCGACCAGTAACGGCGCCTCATCGTTATGGAGGTACCGGGCAAAGCGCTTGGCCACCTCGGCCCGACTGCGAGGCTTAACTTCCAGCACGGGCAAGACGTTTTCCGCGACCCATGGCGTCGGCGCCGCGCAGGTGATGGCCTCATAGAAATGCGACCGGGCCTCATCCTCCGGAACCAACGCAATGGAAATCAGCTCGCCGCCAAAGCCATTGAATTCCGTGTCGAGGAAGTAGCGCATGCCAATCTCCAGAAAGTGAGGGGGAAGGCGCTGATCGGGGAAACGTCCCGCTATGAAGCCAACCGATTCCGGCAGACCTGTTCAACCGCTTGCTGCAACTCAACCACCCGTCCGGCGGCATAGTTCAGCTCATCAACCGTTATGACGTAGGCATCGGAGTAGCGCGCGTTAACGTAAGCCTGCCGCAACAGCTCATAACAGCGGCGGCTCATGCGATCATTGCGTGGCCAAGCCGCGATTAGTTCAGGCGCCACTTCTTCTGCATGGGAGCGCAGGAAATTCAGCTTGTGGGATTTAGGGCTGTAGAGAGTCAGCACAAGCAGCGTGCAATGGTAGAGCCGCTCTACCGCCTGATGCAGAACGAAAGCTGCCTCATTGTTGTCGCCATTTTCTATCGCGACGAGCGCCATCTTCCGGAAGGCAGCCGCGCTGGAAAACCATTTGTCGAAATACCCCTGCGCCTCAACCTTGGCCTCTGGTTCGGGCAGATGGCGGGGCTGGGCGAAACAAAACCCTTCTTCATCGTAGAGGGCGATACCATCCCGCACGATGTCGATGAAGAAGGGCCGTCCGCGTTCCAGCTGATAGTTCACATCCGTCAGCGAATGGACGATCAGATTGACCGGCGCCGACAGGGTGTTGAAGATCGTCATGTCACGCATCAGCCGCGATTCCGCCGCCGACCAGAATTCAAACTCTGTCAGCCGCTCATCACTGACCACGATCAGAATATCATAGTCAGATTTGTAACCCCCGACCGGGTCATCCACCCAGGTGCCACGGGCATAGCTGCCGTAGAGCACGATCTTGAACAGCCGCCCCTGCTTCTTCCATTTCTGGGTGCCGGTGGCATGGGCCGCTTCGAATTCCTCGAAGAGCACGCGCACGATATGGGCCAGCTCACGCTGCTTTTTGGCCGGGAGATGGTCGAGTTCCGTGCGCATGGATCGAATCCTAGCAATTCAACGGTTTTGCGCAACCTTGCCCGACACGAGAGCCGGGCAAGGCCGCATCAGCTCACCACAGCCAGCGGCGCCACCAGTGCCGGTGCGGATCGCGAAGGTTGCGGTCCAGATTGTAAAGGGCCCTGCCGACAAGCTTCATCACCTTCTCGTCGGACATGCCGATCTTCTCCCCGATCTCGGCATAGGACAGATAATCCAGTCTCACAGAGAGGAACACATCCCGCTCCAGCCTCGACATGCGCAACAGTGCATCGTTCATCCGCGCGATCGTTGCAGCATCAGGCGGAGGGCCCTTGGCAGGTCGCTTCGGGGGCACGCAGCTTGCCCTGACCCGTTCATAAGCGCTCTTTGGCCGCACACTCATCCGCAGACTGGCCCTGATTGTTTCCAGATCGGCAAGAGGAAGCGCAGCAACGTGCTCGCGCCATTGCTCCATGCCCGAATGGGAGTGATGCAAATGCTCGACAGCCTTGGCGAACTGCCGCCTCACCTGCTTGCGGGACAGGCCGGTCTGTCGGCACATTTCCTCCATCGAGAGCTTATGGAAGCGCCAGGCAATGAAGATGTCGCGAGCCAAATTCGGCATGGCTGCGAAGATAGCCTCCATCTCCGCAAGGCTTGGCGCGTTGACATCGGGCGCCGCTCCAACCTCGGCGCCCTCGATGCCTGCCGCTTGATCCAAAGGCTCGCCTCCGGCAGGCCCGACGGAACCGGACTGATTGCCCGTGCCCGCCCCGCTCATGCGACGCCTCCCGCATCAATCGCAGCATCAACGCCGGCCCGAAACGCCAGCAAAAAATCAGCCGCCTTGCTGGCCTGACTTGCCGCCCGGAAGATCGCGCGGTTGTCACCCTTCAGCACCTCCAGCCAACAAGCGATGTAGTCAGCGTGCCGCACGGTCGGCACGATGCCCAAGGCGGCGCAGGTGAAGGCGCTGCACATCTCCGCGATCAGTTCCTCCCGCCCATAAGAGGCAGTGCCGAACCGCCCGGTCTGATCGCGATCCAGCCGGGAGGGATGGCCCGTCCAATGGCCTAGCTCATGCAATACGGTGCGATAGTAATTGATGGGCTCGATGAAAGCTGCCTGCAACGGCACCTCGATCCGATCAGCACGCGGCCTGTAGCAAGCATTCGGTGATCCGACGGTAATGTTGGCCCCGCTCGCCGCAATCAGCGCCTCGGCCTCAGGGATGGTCACCAGATCGGCCCGTTGTTCCCGATCTTCGGCTTCATAGAGATGCTCGGGCAGCCCGTCACATTGCGCAACATTGAATACCGTGAAGCGCTTGAGGAAAGCAATCTTGCGCGCCTCATCCCCGGCGCCTGATGACGCCCCTTCGTCCGCGCCCACGCCGCCATCGCTACCCCGCTCATCCTTGGGCGTAAAGCGATCAGCATAACAGACGGTGACTCCGCGCTCGCCCTTGCGGACATGGCCGCCCAGCGCCTCGGCCTGCTTGAACGTCAGCCAGCGCTGCGCGGTAAACTCCCGATCAAAAAGGGCCTGCCAGAGAATCAGAATGTTGATCCCGGAATAGGGCCGTCCGGTGCCTGCGTTTCTCGGGAAGCCAGCCAGCACAAAGGAATTGTCCCAAGGCTGCACCCAAGGGAGCCGCCCCTCTTCCAGCTCCGCAACAATGCGCGCCGTCACCGTGGAATAGAGCTCCTCCATCGGCCGGGGCCGGGAAGCCTCCGCATCGGATTGGTCCGAACGCTTGGAAAGCCTGCGCGAGGTATGATTGAAAGCCATGATCCTTCACTCCTGCCTGAACCGCCGCAAACCGGCGCCGGTCTGGCGGGTGGGCGGCAGGAGCATGACCAGAAGGCCTGTCGATGGAGGCGCGGGGCACCCGCAGGGCCGCAATGGAATGGAGGACCCCGGCTCTGCCGGGGTTGCGCCGCGCCGCGACGGGCCTACAGGGCAGCGACGCCCACCCGTCAGACTGGAGCCGGAGGCCAACGCCATCACGCGCAGCGTGATGTCTGCCAGGACGGGCAAAGCCCGGCCGCCGCGCCAAAGGCGCGGCCCTTCACCCCTTCCGCGTCAGCGATCGCAGCGGCTTTGCCGACGAGACGCCAACGGCGACTCGAGTGGAGCGCAGCGGAACCAGAGCGCGACCGGCGCCCCGAACAGGGGAGCCGGAGACGTCCTGAGACTAATTCGTCAAAAAGCGCATCTACGCTGTAGACCGCTATGGACGCCTGTAGACCTCTACGGATGCCAACGGATTTTCCGCTTCGTCTCAGCCTCTTGCAACTTCACACAAGCTCACAAATGTTACCTGGATAGCAGGCCGGATCACCCGCTCTGCTCGAAAGGAGATGCTCTGATGACCATCCAGCCTGACTGCTATATCCGCATCAGCGAAGTGCTCAGAAGGACAAGCCTGAGCCGCGCCACCCTCTACCGGAAAATTCAGGAAGGAAGCTTCCCGGCCCAGGTCCGCCTTTCCCACCGCTGCTGTGGCTGGCGCGAGTCTGCGATCAAGCACTGGTGCGAGAACCCGTACAATTGGTCGGTCGACAGTATGCGTCAGCAAGACCGGATCGCTGATTAAGAAGACCGATACATCCTGACTCCATCGGTGTGCATGCCGCCGATGGGCCATCTCGATCAAAATCCCTGCCGCAGACAGAAAGGAAGCCAGCGCCCATCTGTCCGCCTCCAGCCACTATGTCCTCACTTGCGGGGGGAGCAAACGGGTTCATATAGGTGCATATTGGTTCAAGGCGGCCGATACAGCTCGACATGCCTTGATCTTCCAGCGAATCGGATGAATTATACGTCTCGTGAGCGCGACCTTGACCTTGAAAGGGTTTGGATATGAGCTCGCCTGTGCAACCGGATCGCTACCTTCGCCTTGGTGCCGTCCTCGACCGTACCGGGCTGGGTCGATCCACGATCTATCGCAAGATCAAGGAAGGCACATTTCCGTCTCAGGTCAGGATCTCGACGCGATGCGCCGGATGGCTGGAGTCAGCGATCAATGACTGGCTGAAAAATCCCGCACGCTGGACAACCGAAAACGGCTCGTCCTGAGCAGGTGATCAACAATGGCTCCGGGGCTGGAGAAAATCCGCAGACAAACTGCTTTCTTTCGGCGGTATCGTTCCACCAAAGCACCGTGATAATTGACAGAATCAGCTCACCAAGCTGTATGATCATTGACCCGGGACGAAGGCTTCCATCCCTAGCTTCGGGAAAAGAAGGCATGGTGTCATCTACCGGAGGCGGGTTTGGTCAAGCAGGCAGATCTTTTCAGCAGCAACGCTGAACCGGTGACATCCCTGCTGAACGATCTGCTTCACGCGGCAGATGCCGTTCTGGTCAAGAAACTGTCGAACAACGACCGCGACTGGGCACAATTCGAGAACAAGCACCAGGCTGGTGTCTATATGCCACCGCCGCAACGCGACAGCGGCTTCTTCCCGACACTCGTTACAAAGGCACGCACGTACGGGCGCGAAAGCGCAATCCGTGAAACTTTTTTCGAAACCATCTGGCCACAGGTGGAAGAGAAGAAAAAGACCCGGCTGGTTCACTACACCAGCAAGGGCGCCGAAACCCATATGACCGGGGTGCCCAAGGCGGCCTTCGCAACGCTGCTGCCATCCTCATGGCTGGTCATGGGGCGATATAACGGTGAACTTCCCCGCTTCGAATGCCTGACGGTGGATGCGAACTCCGACGACGCCCATCTGCTTGAGGATACGCTCGGCATCGGCCCCGACTTTGTCGCAGGCATTTTCGAACCGCGCGAGATCCTCGCGGCTGAACGTGCCCATATCCTCGATTTCGCGGAACAGGTCGCCATCGCATGGGCAGCGGGCGACATTGCCGCGTTTGCAACCGGCCGCGCCGCCATGCCCGCTACCGCCGAACTGGCTGTTCTGGCCAGAGGCCAGTATCTGGGCGAAAAGCAGCTCCCGAACCTGAATCCGTTCGAAATCGACAATCCGGGTGACGTGATCCGTGACATCAGCCGTGGCACCGAATGGGAGCTGTTCCGGGAATTCCAGCGGCGTGAACGCGCTGTCGAGGTTGTCCGCTCGATCCTTGGCGACACACCGTTCGAGCTGACAACCGCAGAAACGATCCGCCGCCTCGTGAACGGAATCGCCGATATCGACCGCATCATGCTGTCAGCCAGCCAGCAGCGCAAATCCAGGGCAGGCTACTCCTTCGAACACCATATCGAGGCGATGCTTCAGGACGGTGGAGTGCCCTTCGACAAACAGGTCATCATGGAAGCCAAGAAACGGCCTGACTTCGTACTGCCCTCCGCCCGGCATCTCACAGGCTCGGCCAGCGGGCCCGCTGCCGGCCTCATCCTGAGCGCCAAGACCACGCTGCGGGAACGCTGGAAACAGGTTCAGCGCGAGATGACCTCGAACGACCTGTTCCTTGCGACTGTCGATGAATCGATTGCTGCCAATGCGATCGAGGACATGGCAAGCCTCGGCATCATCCTTGTGGTGCCCGAGAGCCTGAAAAAATCGAAATCGACGGAGTATGTCCGTCACGATAACGTGATCGACTTCCGCACTTTCTTCCGCGAAGAGCTGGCCGGGCGGCGTATTCCAGCGTGGACAACTGCCTGAAAGTCGGAAGAGAGGATCAGCGGCTTTCCGGCTTCAGCGGATCAGGAACCGGTACGTGCCGGTCCTCGCCTATGCTCAGGAATGTTTCGTCACCGCGCAGGAAAGCATCGCAGGACATCAGCACATCTTCCAGCGGTTGCCTGGTCCTTCCCTTGAGCTGACATTCCCAGACCTCCAGCACCCGCCAGCCATCGCCAAGGAGGCTCTGCCTCACCCGCATGTCGCGCGTGATGTTGGAGCCGATCTTGGTAGCCCAGAATTCCTCGCGCGTTTTGGGCCATTTGAAGAGATGGCAGTCATGGCCATGCCAGAAGCATCCATGAGCAAAGACAAGCGCCCGGCGCCCGGCAAACACCAGATCCGGCTTGCCGGGCAGCTTCTGGCCGTGCAGCCGGTAGCGCCAGCCCAGCGCATGAAGTCCTTTACGGAGAAGCATTTCCGGCTTCGTATCGGCCCCCCGGATGCCGGCCATCATCCGGCTCCGAATCTCCGGGGAAACGACGTCAGCCAACGGCAGCCATGTCCCGCAGGGGCACCGCCTCTTCAGCCTCGATTTCCAGCATTCTGGTGATGAACGGTTCCATGTATTTTGCGATTGCCTCGACCACCGGGACAACCACGGCGTTGCCGAACTGGCGATAGGCCTGTGTGTCCGAGACCGGAATATGCCACTTCCGCTCGTCGCTCTCGAACCCCATCAGGCGCGCGCATTCCCGGGGGGTCAGACGACGCGGGCGCGTGCCCTTCTGGTTGATCAGGATCTCGGAACCATCCTTGTGGTAACGGGCCGACAGCGTCCGGGTGACGTCGCCCGGGCCAAACATGCTGTAGCCGAAGCCGTTGCCCGCCTTTTCATGCTTGGCGCGGTAGTCCTGAAGATACTCCCACAGCCGGGGTGTCAGCGTGTATTTGGCGTCCACCTCGTTATGGGAATGCAGGATCGACTGAAGGGTTGGCCAGTCCTCCTGCGGCGGGACCAGATCCTTGAACCCGTCAAATTTGAAGCCAACGTCCTTCCGGAAGCCCACGATGAAAATGCGCTCGCGCTTCTGGGGCACCCAGGGCTCGGAGCTGATGATTTTCACATCGATCTCGTAGTCCAGATCATCCTCGAGCGTACGGCGGATGACCTCGAAGGTGTTGCCCTTGTCGTGCCGCTGGAGATGCTTGACGTTCTCCAGCAGGAAAGCGGCCGGCCGGTGATGGCGCAGGATGCTCTCGATCTCGAAGAACAGGTTGCCCTGCTTCTCGTCGGCAAAGCCATGAGCACGGCCAAGGGAATTTTTCTTGGACACGCCGGCCAGCGAGAACGGCTGGCAGGGGAAGCCTGCCAGCAACACATCGAACTCCGGGATCAGCGCCGGATCGGCTCCATAGGGCCGAATATCACCGACCATCAGGTGGTCGTCGCCATCCGGAAAATTCTTGCGATAGGTCTCGTTCGACCAGCGATCCCATTCGCTGGTGAAGACGCACTTGCCGCCAATCCCCTCGAAACCGATCCGCAGGCCGCCGATGCCTGCAAACAGATCGATAAAGCGGAATTTGGCTGGCTTGCGCGCTGCCAGCCGCGCGGCTGCTATCCCCTGAATTTTCTCACGAACCAGCTTGGGCGCCTCGACCTCTCCCGCTACGTAGCGCCGGATATGGCGAGGGGTCACCCCCAGCTGCTCCTCGGCTTCCTCCAGCGACAGCCCTGACTGGGCAAAAAATGTCGCGAAGCTGCCGTTTGTCATAGTTCATTACTCCAAGCCGGCAGAGAACATTTGCCGGGTCATTTTTTGACACCATGACAGCACGATTCCCGCCGCGCAACCCCATTTGTTCCAGTAATGTTCGCGCACTCGGGAGTTGTCTACAGCCTTGAAGGACCAGCGCGCGATCACGTTTCGCCGGAGCTTAACAATTGCGCATGCAGGGAACATGCATTCGTAAAAGCGAGGTGATTCGGTGATTGATCAAGAGTTTGAGGGTCCATTCTTCAAGCGGCTTAGCCATAATGACAGCGGCGCCGCCAAGGGAAAGCAGGCCGGCTTTGTGATCCCCAAGCCGTCTCGGGAGTTTTTCCCGCCGCTTCCGGAACCCACTGACGACCAACCCGCACACCACGTCACAATCAGGGCCATTCTCAACCTCGACGGTCGGCATCATCCAACCTGCATCCAATCAGAGGCAAGCTGGCAAAAAAGAACAATCCCCCTGGTCATTTGAACAAATGAAGACTACATCCTCCATGTGAAAGGATATCGTCATACCTGGCCTCGCCACTCCGCAGACTGATCGCGCCCCGGCGCTGAGCGAAGCCATCGTCCGCATCGCCGAGTTCTGGGCGCTCAGCAACACCAAGCTTGGGGCAATCCTCGGCCTCTCCGCGCCAACAATCTCCCGTCTGAAGCGAGGGACAACCGAACTGGATCCAGCCTCCAAATCCTTCGAAGCCGGGCAATTCCTGCTGCGTTTGTTCCGCAGCCTCGATGCCCTGCTCGGCAGCGATGATACCGCCGCGCGGCGCTGGATCGACACGGTCAATCTCGATCTGGCGGCCAAGCCGATCGACAAACTCGACACGATGCGCGGCCTGATCGAAGTGTGTGACTATGTGGACTTCTACCGCGATCGCGTCTGAGCATCGGACCTACCAGGGCGCGATCTGGCGGCTGGTCGAGGGGCAGCACCGGATTTCGACGAACCGGCTGGCCCGGGACGGCGCCACCCAAGCCTTGCTGGAAGAACTGGCCGAGGAGGTAAAGCCGATGGTGCCGGAAAGCGCTCGGCATCTGCACTTCCTGCTCGCCACGCCCTTTCGCTATGGCCACAAGAGCGCGAGCCGCTTCCGCCGCGCCAATGAGCGCCCCGGCATCTTCTATGCCGCCGAGGCGGAAACAACTGCCATCGCCGAAGCCGCTTACTGGTCCTTGCGCTTCTTCAGCCGATCGCCGGGCTTCTCCCCTCCCACCACGACAGTGGAATACACCAGCTTCCATGTGCGTGTCGCGACCGACCGTGCCCTGGATCTCACGATCGAGCCTTTCGCGAAACAGGAAGCCGATTGGACGGCACCGGACGACTATGCACCATGCCAGGACTTGGCCACACAGGCACGCGAAGCTCAGACAGCCTTGATCCGAACATTGTCCGCGCGTGCGGACGACGGACAATGCAATGTTGTGGTTCTCGCTCCCGATGCCTTTGAGGTCGCCATGCCCACGATCCACAGGACATGGCATTTTCGTCACCAGCATGGACGTCTCTCAGTGCTCGGTGCCTTCCCTTCCGAGGAACGGCATGAATTCTCTGGCTCCCAGTTCGGATTATAGGATACGGATCAGGGATATCTGACGGGGGCGGCAGCAAGGGCGAAACACGCCGGATCAATGCCAGCCCTAGAGAAAAACATGCCTGCCTCCAAAAGCCAAAGCCCCGCCATTTCTGTCAATTTCCAAGCTACGGAGCTTGCCGTGATTGATCGCGCTGCGGCATTGCGGGGCTGTCGCCGAACAGACTTCATAAAGCTGGCGGCCGTTGAAGCAGCTGCGGAAGCATTGGCAGACCCTTTCATCACCGCCACGAGCGAGAGAGACTAACAGGTGGGTGAAAATTCGCGCGCAACCTGCGGAACCGCGAACCTCAATCGAAAAACAGACGCCCTGAGAGTGTTCGCCACCACCACGCCGCCAGCCGCTCAAGGACTTTCAGAGCGCCCCGTCATGCCGACCGCATGGCAAGTGACGACAAGAGGCATCTTCAAGATGCGGGGAAATGTCCCATTTGTCCCTTCCTGACCGCTTTTGACCCTATTTGCACCGTTCAAGCTGCCAGCATTTTAGACGACAATCGGCGCACGATATCTCGTGAAAGGATTGTCCTTATGGCCACCGATTCCTTCATCCGCCTCGCCGAAGTGCTCAAGCGTACCAGCCTGAGCCGGGCGACCCTCTACCGGAAAATCCAGGACGGCAGCTTCCCGGCCCAGACCAAGCTCTCCACCCGGCGCTGCGGCTGGAAGGAATCCGTCCTCCAGAATTGGTGCGACAATCCCATAAACTGGAGCGCGGAGAGCATGCTTCCGCCAGATCAGGGATAACGCAGTCCTCCGGGCCAGCGTTTTCGGCCAGCTGCCAGCCTCCCTTCAACAGCTCTTGGCACGCCACATGAACGCAACCTAAGTCGCTATCTTTTCGCCAGATCCAGAGACGCGCGGCGGCCCGTTAACTGCACCCACGCAGCCGATTGCCACCGGACTTAAGCTCACAAACAGTTTTCTGAAAAAATCGCGCCTAACAGTGCATTTTCATCGACATACCGTTGATATGCATGGGAACCAAACCGGACACCCTGAGTTCCTGACGCGTCCACGCATTTTTACCTACGGCGAACAACGAAGACGCGCGAGTAACCCTATGAAGCTAGATATCCTTCCCGCTGGAAAAGCGGCGGCCACTCTTTTTGTCGAGAGCAAACAGGGCGTCATCTTACCTGTCTTCGATGACACGTTCGAAGGCTGCGCCAAGGTTCTGAGAAAGATGTCACCGACTGAGGATGGCAGCACATTGTGGATCGAGTGCATAGGGCAAAAGTTCGATGCGGCGTGGGTCGAGGCTCACCTTCGATCGGATACCACTGGCGCTCCGGAATAATTGGCGATTTGTCACATTGTGGAATTGGGCCCCGCCGCCCCTGATAAACCAAACGCGGACCTCAAAAGGACCGCCAGTACCCCGCAGGGTTTCTCATAATTCATGGCTGCAGCGCTGTACCTCAGGTGAGGTGTACCCGTTCGGGATCAAAAGGCGTTTTTCGAGACGAAATCTGACGAATGATCCCGAGCGGGAACATGTGCGATCCCGGCTTCAGACAAGTGACGTGACATCAACCTGAGAGGTTGAGCATCGCATTGTCACGAGCCGATACCTCCCCATACCATCCATCACTGGTCGAAATCCCGACCGTCAGTCTTTGCAAGAATGAACAATCGCCCAGGCTGCGCAAACCCGCCCAATTGAAACAGGATCGCGCAGCAGATCTCGGCAGGCCGCCTTGAGATGCAAGGGAAGCGCGCGCGAACGACGTCTCGGCAGCCCCGAATGACGGGCCGCCCCGGCTCTGACCGGCAAAGCGTCACAAAGAAGTGGGAACGATTGTAACAGCCGATATTGCCTCAACCATGGCGCGTGATAACACGGCGGCGGGCTGGCAAAATCCGGGCGGATGGACTTCAAAGATATCAGGTTAAAGGCGGCATTCCGTGCATCGGAACCGGCTCTGGCTGGATACCTCGATTCTCCATGGACCATCACGTCAGCCAAATTGGCAAATCGTGTCGCACAAAAATAGGCAGATTAGGTTCATGAGGGACGGATTTGATCGGCTCACCGAACGGCAAAAAGATTGCCTCCGGTTGAAGTACGGCCAGCACGAGACGAAGGCCATCGCCGCCAAACTCTCGATCAGTCCGGATATGGTCACCCAGCACCTGAAGCGTGCCAGGCAGCATCTGGGGGTCAGCCGGAGCTCTGAGGCGGCCCGTCTGTTTGCCGAGCACGAAGGTCTCAGCCCATCCCATCCAGTGGTATCCCCTCCGACTGAACTCAACGAAACGCCGGAAATGGGCAACTTGGCCTCGTCTGCGATCGAGCCGGATGAGACGATCATCGTTCAGGAGGTTCTGGTGCCCTACACAGCCCAGCAACCGATGGAGCAAAGAAGTCTTGGCTGGCCCGTACCAACGGCACGGAGGCCGACTAATACGTTGTCACGCGTTGAAATGCTGGGGTGGGCGCTGCTGATAGCCTTTATGGCTGTCTCCCTGCTCGGCGCCATGCGCGGACTGCTTCACTAGGACCGTCTTCACGTAACCGAATCATCAGATACCGCGCCGGCTATGCCGCCCGTGGGATGGAGACTTGCATGTCCGTGACCCCCAATCTCATCCAGTCCGCTCGCGAAATCAAAACAGCTTTGGACACCAGCGAAGCGACCAACCTTTCTGCAATGCGCGATACCGCCCGCGCGATCGCCGAGATCGCTCACAGCTTTGTCGCGAATGGCGTTGCTGATCAGGGAGTCATGGACGAGGCAATGGGGGCCCTGACTTCCATTCATCAGGGCCAGCGGGCACTCCTGTCCGCACATACCCGTCTCGCAGCCTTCGGCCGCAAGCTCGGCATTCAGGAAACCCAGTGGGGCGACTGCGTTCCCTACGGCGCCAAGGCCTCGCTCAACGTCGTGGAAGCGGCCTGACCGACGCGGGGGCAGCGAGCCCCCGTTGACGAACAGCCATGGTCATGGTGTGCAGACCGCATGCCTGAACTTCGCCAGATAAGCTTTGCGGTCTTCACAATCCTGGCGTTCGCCTATGCCCTCTTCTGTGGGGGGCGGCCCGAACGCCAGGGAGTGATCCTCAATCTGGTCGCGTCTCTCTTGTCGGTTGTGGCGGTCGTCACATTCGGCTGGGCCGCGATCTACCCGCTCCTGGTCATAGACATTGCGGTCTGCATCGGTTTCCTGGAAATCGCCGCCCGCTCCGATAGGTATTGGCCGATATGGTCGCTAGGCATGGCAATCCCGTCAGTGGTAGCCCATCTCGCAAAACTGATAGGCCAGGACAGCGTCTGGCACCTTTACCAGCGCACGGAAAGCTTCTGGGCCTGGCCGGCTTTGACGGCTTTGGTCGTGGGAACCTGGTTCCGCCAACACCGTCAGAAGACTGTGAAAGCCTCTCCAGACTGATCCGCAGCGTCGCCGGCGAAAGCGCATCACATTTTGCCGCCAATCTCCTGCGCGAGTTTGGCGCGCTTCAGGCTGTCATGGCGGGCAACCACGAGAGCATCGCCAAAATCAGCAATCACGACATTGCCGATCTTATAACCTCGGCCTGGAAGACCTGCCGTCTGGCTTTGCGCGAGATCCTGGAAGCCCGACCAGTCATCAGCTCCTCTCAGGCTCTCATCGACTATCTGAGGTCGGAGATGGCCTTTCTGCCAAACGAGAGGGTCTACGTCCTGTTTCTCACCTCACGTCTCCGGCTCATCACCGAGAAGGTTATCTCACAGGGCGATGGTCGGGAGGCTGCAATCCGACCTCATGACATCACTGACCTAGCCAAGAGCCTAGGCGCTACCGGGATTATCATCGCCCACAACCACCCCTCAGGCAATCCGGAGCCGAGCGCTGCCGACAAGCAGGCCACCCTTGAACTCGACCGGATTTGCCAAAGGAACGGCATTCGTCTCCTTGATCACCTGATCATTTCCAGGAGCGGATGGAACAGCCTGAAGGCCTTGGGCCATCTGACACGGACCGAGCCCTAAGGGCCCCGCCCCACAACATCAATCATCCGAACCGGTGCGCGACCTTTCCTGTCGCGGGAGATTTCTTTAATGTTGCTTGCTTCGTCCCCTGGGCCGACCAGGGATACACTCTACCTGACTTCCTCTGCGCCGCAGACGCCGTTGAGCTGGGAACATCGCGACTGGACCGCGCCCTGGCTCGATTTGCGGTGGGGGGCCCGCCCCGCGCCGAGTCTGGAACAGCGCGCATTTGGCCGGGATATTCTCAAGGCCGTTGAGCGTCGGCTCTCGATCGGTCAACTCAACTATGTGCCTGACAAGGCATCCGATGCTCGTTTTGACCATCTCAGCAGCCACATCAGCTGGTTCCAGATCGATGAATTTCGGACGCCATCAGAGATGGCGTGGTTGCCTGGGGTCGGACCCAAGACAAGGATGCTCGTCACAGCACGCCCATCACGGATCGAGATTTCACTTCTGAATCAAACCGTCAAATTCCTCGAAATTGACATCCCGCGTGAACCGGTAAGCTTGGGATCATGTCTCGATGCCGAGGGCGCCGCTGCCGAGGTGCGGGCGAGCATGAGCCTGCTCGATCTGGATTATGCGAGTGTCTCCACCGAGCATCGTAACCACCATATCAGCGCGATCGTCGACAAGTTCCTCAGTTCTCAACTGTCACGAGAGCTCGATGGCTCTCGATTCAACGTCAATTTCGCTCTCACTCGGCCAGGCGAACCTCTCAGCGCAACAGGCTCTGTCGAAGAGTGCGACCTGGCGCTTTCAGAGGCGCGTCCACGCCGGTTTGGACTCACGCCGGACACCCAGGCGCGGCTGGTCAGTCAGTGCGATTCACTCCACTTCAATGTGATCAGCACTGAAGCGTCCACATCGTCGGCGCCTTTCACACAAGTGCGGGTTGCCGATACGATGCCGTTTTCGGCGGTGGTCAGTCGCAACTCGTTTTTGTTGCCGCCAGCGGGAGCAACGGCGCATGTGGAACCGCTCATCTTTTCATACGACGATCCGGGGATGGCTCCGTCAGACACACATCAATGGTGCCGCCCTCGATGGACGATCGACCTGTCCCGGTTACCGGATGCTTCGGTCCTGCCCCCTCCAAGAGACGACTGGGAGAAATTATAGAGGGCCGGCGCGCTACCAGGTGAAGCGGATCAAAATCTTTTCGTACCCGTCCGCGTGGCTCTTTTCCCAATTCGGTTGAGAGCTGCATGGCCGCCGGGCCGATGAACCGACCGATTTTGGGCAGGCTTCTCGATCAGCAAAATCGGTCAGGTTACCCTTCGCTCGAGAACATGGGCCGGTGCAACCTTCCGCAGCTCCTCGAAGAATGCGTCGTGCACATCATCCTTCAGGTCGAACTTACTGCGCACATCGGGCAGGAGACCCCCATCGATGGCCGCTGAAATCGCCGCGCGGGCACGAGCAATGCGGCTCTTCACAGTGCCCAGCGGCGTACCGCAGATTTCGGCCACTTCCTCATAGCTGACGCCGCCGACACACATAAGGACGAGCACCTCGCGCTGGGTAGCCGGAAGCGTCGCCAGGGCACGCAGCACGTCGGCAGCTTCGAGGCGCCCTTCCTGCGATCCAGGGATGGTCAAAACCCGTTCCGCTTCGGCCTCATTGTATTCGCCTACGAACCGTTCGCGACGAATTTGACCAAAATACAGATGTCTCAGGATGGTATAGATCCAGGCACGGAATCTCGTGCCTGCAATGAAGCTGCCTCGCGCCGCCCAGGCCTTCATCAATGCTTCCTGAGCCAGGTCGTCCGCTCGATCGCGGTCGCCGCAAAGCATGCGAGCAAAAGCGCGCAAATGTGGAATGACCGCTGTCAGTTCCTCATGGAAATCGGCGTCAGAGAGCCGAGCACCTTCAACTTGATCCTGGGTCTTAACAGGGACGCTCTGGCCCGATTCATTTTCGGGCAGACAGTTACCGGAATGAGAGACTCGCGTCAGAACAGATTCTTCATTGGTTTCGGTGTTCTGTCCCGTCACGAAGCGCCTCCGGTTCCCTAGGTTGCTAGGTAACGGATGTTTTTGCCAACAGTTCCAGCACGCTTTGCTTCGCAAAGGCATGATGAAGCCAGGCAACCTCATCGGAACCTCGTCCTGGCGCCCATCCTACCTGCCAAGGCATGATCATACCCTCCGAAGAGATGGCGTTCCATTTCCCCGAGCCGCCAGCGCAACAACGCTCTCGTTCAACGATAGCGCGGAACCACCGAAATCGTGGTTCCGCTCAGCATCGACTTGATCTCACGGCCCGCCGGGATGACCTGCGCCGTGGAGATCGCCCCGAGCAGCCTATCGCAAATTCAAACCGGGACCCGGCGCCACTTTGGCTCCTTGCCGCAAGGCATCAAGAAGATCCGACCACCACTGGGCCATCTCGACACGTTCCTTCCAGTGCGTTCCTCGATGATAGGCTGCGCGCACCCTGTCAGTGTCACCATGCGCCAACGCTCTTTCGATAGCATCATAGGACCATTGTCCGGACTCGTTCAGAAGCGTGCTGGCCATCGCCCGAAACCCATGAGCAGTCATTTCATCGGTCGTGTAACCGAGCCGCCTCAGAGCGGCGTTGATGGTGTTCTCCGACATTGGTCGCTTGCGCGAACGGATGGATGGAAACACAAAACCGCGCGGCCCCGTCATCTCGTAGGCCTCCTCCAGTAAGGCGATTGACTGGAGTGACAGCGGGACATGATGCGGCTTGCGCATCTTCATTTTCTCGGCCGGGATGGTCCAGAGAGCCGCATCCAGATTGATTTCCTCCCAACACGCATGGCGAAGCTCTCCGGGTCGGACAAAAACATGGGGGGACAGCTTCAATGCCAGTCGGGTTGTCATATGCCCGTCAAAGCCATCAATGGCTCTGAGCAGTTCACCCACGCGGCAAGCTTCAGTAACTGCCCCATAATGCTTGACTTTGGGCGTGAGCAGAGCGCCGCGCAGATCCCTGGTCGGGTCCGACCGCAGCCGGGCAGTTGCAACAGCATATCGGAAGACTGCGCTCGACAACTGCAGTGTCCGTCGGGCGCTCTCCAGATTGCCTCTCTGCTCGATTTTCCGGACTGCCGCCAAAACGTCGATCGGCTCGATCTCATGAACCGGCAGGCGCCCGATCGAGCTGTCCAGCAGGCCCAGGAGATATTCGGAGCGGGACGCCGTGGCAGGAGCCCAGGCGCGGTCGCCGTCATTCCTGCGCTTGAAGCAATACTCCTTGGCAATGGCGGTGAAGGTGTTTTCCTTCAGAAGCTGGGACCTCAGCTTTCCAAGCCTCTGGAGGCGAGCGGGATCTTTACCCTCATAAATCTGATCGCGGGCCTCGTCGCGGCGCTTGCGGGCATCCCGAAGGTTGACCTCAGGGTACCGTCCGAAGGTCAGCTTCTTTTCGACGCCGCCCTGCTTGTATTTCATCCGCCAGGTTTTGCCGCCCGATGGCAGGACCACCAGAAACAATCCCAGCATATCATGCATCTTGTAGGACTTCTCACGCGGCGCTGCGTTACGAATCGCTATATCTGTCAATGGCATAGGACGGACCTTTCATGGCCAAACCCCTACCCGAGGTCCGGCCCCAAAATTGGCCCCACGAATCTCCAAAATTTAGGCCCCACTTGGCCAGAGATGTCTTGAGATAGAGAGAGATTTGGTGAGCCAGAGGAGGCTCAAAAATACTCTTCTTTTCCGTGACTTACAAAGCTCTGTGGGATGCTCTGAGAGCAAATTCTGGAGCGGGTAGCGGGAATCGAACCCGCATAGCCAGCTTGGAAGGCTGGAGCTTTACCACTAAGCTATACCCGCATTATCAACGACTTAGATGGCCATTGACAGTGCCGTTTTACAGGCCGTTTTACAGATCCCCTGCAATGCGCCTGCCGATTGCCACGACGATGGCCGCCTCGTCAACGTATCTTTTCCGAATTGTGGCAACCTGAGTCTCGCTCCAGCCCATGACCGACGCGATTTCGGAGTTGGTCAGGCTGCCGCCTGGGAGCGTCATCAGCTTGGTCGCATAGGTGCCGCGCAGATCGTGCAGAGTCTTCTGATGATCGAGCTCACGCACCAGATCCGCACCCTGCTGATAGGCGATCTGCTCTTGCGCAGCTTCGCTCAGAGGGGCGCTGGGCGGCAAGGAAGCGCGCAACGCGCGGGGTGCCGCGGCAAGTGGCGGGACCAACGCGGGCTGAAGGGTGTCTTTGATCATCGACATCCGGAAGGCGCGCAGCCCGGTGGGTGCCAAGTACACAACATTCCAATCGACCGCGCGGCCTAAGCCAAAGGCACGCAGTCTGCCTCGACCTTCCCGGCCATGCGGCAAGCGGCTCTTTCCCCGTGTCTTTTACCGTCCTTCTTCCAAGAACCGCCAAGTCGGGAAAATAGGCTCTCGGCATCGCCATGCTCGATGCCATGACCATCATCGATTACCTCGATTGCCTCGAAGTCGCCGAGTTGATCCTCACGAAGAAACATCTCGACACGGTTAGCGTCGGCATCGAGAGCATTCCAGATGAGTTCAGCAACAGCGAGGATTGGCTTTCTCACCTGAGCAAGGCGTTCGAGATGATCGTTCTGGACCTGAATTTCGACTGTCTTGGCGGTCATGAGCGGGCCGCTTCGGCAGCCATGTGGCCGGCCAATGAGGCAACGAACGTCTTGAGGCTCGTCAGCTCGGATAACTCGCCGAATTCGCCGTTGACCGACGCTGTGCGCGGCGAGGCTATCAGGGCTGCAGCGCTGTAAAGCTGCTCCTTAGCGAGCCGCTGACAGAGGATGTCGTATCGTTTGAGGTAGGACGCACCTTGGAATTCCGGAAAGACCGCGAAGTGTGGTGAGCGGTCCGTGACGACACGGCGCGATTCCGGCGCGTCCTCCACCATCATCAACCAACCCACGAAAGGCTTGGTTTGCCCGCCGAATGCGCCTTCGCGGTAGGCAGTCCACAAGTCGTGGGCGGTGCCGATTGCCTCTTCAGAGCGGTTGTTGAAGTTGTTTCCGAACGATGGACCTACCTGACTCTTCAGCTCGATCGCCGCGATAAGGTGGCCTCCGTGCATCACCAGCACGTCCCACAGCTTAGTCGGGCGAAAAAAGCCGGGAAGAGTAAGAACGGAGCGCTGTTGGTGCACTTGTGCACCAGTCGGTCCATTGGCCTGAACGATGTCGATCAGCATCGCGAGGAAGCCGTCCATGTTTTTGCCCGCAGTGACCCCGGCGCGCTCGCCCTGATCGGCCTTGCCTGCCTCAATCTGGGCTTGACGGGCCTTCTCCCGATTGCCCCAGAACGCCATGGTGGCCTCCTTCGCTTTGGTCTCATAGTCGGCAAGGTCAAGCGCCATAAACTTATTCCCCCCCTAGTGCCGCCCGTTCGTTTGCAGACAGCTGGTACAGTTCATAGACGGCCTCATTGCAGGCTTGGATATTCTTGGCCGTAGCCGCAACGATCAACCGGCGTTGCAAGGATACGGATACATCCCGCCATTTCGGTAAGCGGATGCGCCGAAGGTACTGCGCCTGAAAGCGTAAATATCCGCCGCGCATCTTCGTTGAATAGGTCGACACGAACAGCCGCGCGATACCGGACAGGAGGACGCCCTGGAGCGCACGAATATCCCAATGATCGGACGTGATAAAGTAGAGATTGTGGTGCGGGTACAGCCGCCCTTCTTCATAAACGATATTGGCTTCGCCCTTGATGTCGGGGATCAGGAGCTTCGGTCGGCTGGCCAGCTCCGGGTAAATGCGGTCAATGGTGCGATACCAGTTGGCCGGGGCCTTCTGGGCGACATGGCGCTTGGCGATCTGATCCTTGCGATTCTCCAGATAGCGCGCGAGCCGCGGAAACTTCGCAAGATCGACAAGCCGGCCATCATCGCCGAACGGATTAATGACTCCCCGCCCTCCCCACAGGACGACGCCGGTGTCGATGTCTCGCGTTGTTGCCATCCGCAACTTGCGGCACGGCTCCACGTCTAGTGCCTGAAACGGCCCGGTGAAGGCCTTGTCGGCGCCAGTTGCGACCCCAATGCCGACCTTGCAGCCGGTTTCCTCAATCGTCGGAAAGCTAGCTTCGAGGCGGCGGACCAGCGCTAGCTGGTCTGATGATTCGAGAATCCAGGGGTTCGCTCCATCCGTGACCTGATGGATCTCACGTGCACCGCTGTTCAAATCGGGTTCGGCCCAACCGGTCAGTGCTGCTGAAAGCATGGCCAGCTCAGAACTATCGATGCTAGGGCGAATGGCAATCCGAGTCGGGCCAGATTTTTCGCGGGAAATGACAGTTATTGCTGGATAGGCGACCACATCCGTGTGGAAGGCTGGCGTATCAACCATATCAATGTATGTTTTGAGATGGAACTGTTCGGAAATGAGCTGTCGAAGGCGAGCACCGTAACGGTTCTTCATCCAACGATCGGAGCAAATGAAGCCCATGTGCCCGCCCTTGGAAAGGGCGCGGGCCGATCGCTCGATGAAGGGCACATAAATATCGGCGCGGTCATAGATCGTGCTGTAACGTGCCCGGTACTCGGCCATGAGAGCGTCAGAAATCAGTTCCTGCCGGATGTAGGGAGGGTTGCCCACAACATAGTCAAATTGGCCGTCTAGTGGTGCGAGCAAGAAGTCACCGCAAGTAAGCCACTGGTTAACCAGGGCCTCGCCCTCTTCAAGCCTGATGCCTGCACGCTGCAAACGGTCAAGAACCTGATCGCGCGTGTGCTCAGCAGACGCGCGATGCAACTCCACTGCCCGGATGGCGTGAGTTAGCGAAGTTATCGGGTTCGGCATACCCGCCGATTGCCAAGCGGTGAGCAGGCGGTCGATTGCGGAGAGCAGGAAATCACCTTGACCAAAAGATGGCTCGAGCAATCGACGTTCATGCAATGGCTGGTCGGTGGAATAGCCCACTAGGTCGAGAATGAAATCGACCACTTCACGGCGGGTGAAGATCGCGCCGCGCTCATTGATGCCGGCGGCAGCCATGCTGGCGACGGCTTCGGTGACTGGGCAGAACCCTGGCAAAGAGGGGTGGATAGCGGTGACCGCTGCGACGCTAGTTACCATCAGAAAAGCCTCGCTTGCTGTTCGTCCACAGCCGACGCGGAAAGTGCGGCGATGTTCAGGCTGGCGAGCCGTTCCTTGCCCTGGGCAAGGTCGTACTCCATTTGCAAATGGAGCCAGGCTTCGGGTTGCCCCCCGAATACGACCGCCAGTCGGATGGCCATCTCGCGCGATATGCCACAATGGCCGTTCACCAGATTGTTGAGCGCTTGCCGGGTTACCCCAAGTAGCTGGGCTGCCTGGAATACGGATAGGCCGTTCCGTGCGAGACATTCTGCCCGGACAGCTTTCCCGGGGTCTGCAGGGCAGGTGAGGTTCATGGAACAAAACTAGGCCTTGGCGAGTCAGGGCGTCAACAGACGCTTGTCAGTTGTCACCAGCCTCTAACGCCCCTTGACAAGCTTTTCCGTTTGATACCTCCGGCATCGAAAACGCGCCTTCATCGAGCGGTGAAACTCGCCTCAATCGATAGCATAAAAACTATTATTTATCAAATACTTGACTCCTAAAAGCGACATTGTGGCTATTTCCCAGACCTTGGCCTAAGCATAACAGAGGGGCTTACAGGGCTCGACGAATAGCCAGTTTCGGCATAGTTGGGCGTTGTTGGTCGCTGCAGCGATGGGCAGCAAAGTGCTAATCTCGGTCGTCCAACAGGCACTGAATTTGTGTGTCTCTACGGGCTCCCTACAGGCAAGGACGCCGCAGGTCCTGCTGACCTTGCTTTCTTGGCTATCGGCGCCGCTTTTTACCGCATGACTCTGTCCTAAATGCAGTCACCAACGCCTGTAACGGCAGCGGTTGAGGAAGTGCAGGGACACCGTGCCCTAGCCTGTGACATTAATTGCAACTCACTCAAGCCATAAGTGCTCAACAGCGCATCCCTCACCTCATCCCCAGGCTTCGGGGCTTAACAGCGTCAGATCATCGAGAGACTTGGACCATTCGGACCAAAGCTTTTCAAAGTCCCACCAAGGCTGAACCTGGGCGGCAAAATGCTGGCGGAACACCGTTGAAGTGGCCCCCTTTGTGGGCAGAAAATGGAAATCATCCATAGCAAGGCCGGGGAAATCGACCGCAACATCCAATCGCGTGATCTTGCCATGCTTCAAAAAATACTCCCATCCCCCCGGCATCAAAGTGATCAGCACGATATGCAAATCTTGGATGCCCTGAGGCCCCAGATCGACGGGGACGAAATCCAGGCGAAGCCGCGTCGCCAGTTTCTTGTCCTCGCCCACATACTCCTTCATCTGGAAATATGGACGCTTTTTCTGGATTGGAAGATGAGCCAGCGGTGAGCCTAGCCGCAAGCTGATACTCGCCCTGGGACTTAACGCGGTGGACATTAGACTTGTCGTGCTTGACCGCGTGCCACACGGTATCCCTGATCATGGCGCCATCCCGCTCGTCAGCAATGTCCAGAACCACAGAGAGCCTATCTATCAAAGGTCCTTTATATAACATTTTTGGATCAGGTGTGTCTGGGGTGGGTTTTCTGTCTCCGGGGATATTGGCTTTTATAGAAGAGCCCTGCTTTTTCGGGGAAATTGTGATCGCCACGAAGCCGGTTCCCATTGCGAGCGATGCGCTCTTCCGTGGGAACCCTGTGGCAGGGCATTGGTAAACGATCCGTGCCCATCGACTGGATCGTACATCCGATCCCGCCTCTTAGCCCCCTGCTCATCCACTGTTTTCAGCATCTTTGCGACGTCTGGAAATCATCCAGCTAATGCCCAAACCATTTTACCGACGAAAGGTAAGTCATTGAAACATAAGGGCCGAAATAAGCCTATTTTACAGGAAGAATGGCGGATTTCCGCGGTTTCCCTCCAGCTTGGAAGGCTGGAGCTTTACCACTAAGCTATACCCGCTCAGATCAGGTCTTTGGCCATGACAGGCGCCATCGCTTGACCGGATGAAACCATCCCGGCGATGCGCCTGCCGCTTGCCATGAGACTTGCCGGCTCGTCAATGGCAATCCGTCAGCCAGTCCCCAGTTTGGCGATCAGTGCCCCGGAAAATCCATCAGCGCATCCACGGTGATGCCCTCTGCGCGCAGCTTTTCCGCGCCGCCCAGATCGGGCAGGTCGATGGCGAAGAGCGCATGGGTGACCTGCGCCCCCGCGCGGCGCAGCAATTGCGTCGCGGCCAGAGCCGTACCGCCGGTGGCGATCAGGTCGTCGAGGATCACCACGCGCTGGCCCTGGCTGATGGCTTCGGGATCGATCTCCAGCGTGTCGGTGCCATATTCCAGCGCATAGTCGATCGCCAGCACCGGCACCGGCAGCTTGCCCGGCTTGCGCACCGGCGCGAAGGGCAGTTCCAGCCGCGCCGCCACCGCCGCGCCAAAAATGAAGCCGCGCGCCTCCATGCCGGCAATGGCCTGCGCCCCCGCAGCTTCAGCGCGGTCGGCCAGCAGGCGAACGCTGGCGGCAAAGCCCGCGCCATGGCCGATCAGCGTGGTGATGTCGCGGAACAGGATGCCCGGCTTGGGGAAATCGGGCACGCTGCGCACCAGCGCCTTCAGGTCTTCGGCCTCAAGCACATCGGCTCTCACGATCACGTCGGCAGTCATTCCCGCGTCCTTTCATCACGCCAGAGGCCCCCTGCATCCTGCGATGCAAGGGGCCCCCGTTTCGTCAGCCTTTAGCGACCTCAGTGCTTCTTGTCAGCCCAGACGTTGCGGTAAGCCATATAGGCCAGCACCGAAGCGAAGAGCAGGAAGCCCAGCACCGGCCAGCCCGTCTGGTGGCGCTTTTCCAGCTTGGGCTCGGCGGTCCACACCAGGAAGGCGGCGACATCGGTGGCCATCTGGTCAACCGTGGCCTTGGTGCCATCCTTGTAGGAGACCTGACCCTCGCTGGAGAGCGGCGGCGGCATGGCGATGTTCAGATTGGCAAAGTAGGGGTTGTAGAAGAGGCCGTCGGGCGTCTTGCTCTCCGGATACTTCTTGAGCAGCTCGGCGGGCTGGTCGGCATAGCCGGTCAGCAGCGAGTGGACATAGGCCGCCCCGCCATGGCGCGCCTTGGTGATCAGCGACAGATCGGGCGGCGTGCCCGAACCACCATAGACCACGGGCGGGAAGTGATCGGTCGGCACGCCGTCGCGCGTCTTCAGCTCGCCGGTGGCGGGATTGTAGACGGGCACCTTGAAGCCGGCGGCGATCGCCTTCACTTCCGGATCGTTGTAGCCCAGCTCCTTCAGGTCACGGAAGGCGACATATTTGATCGCGTGGCAGGCCGAGCAGACTTCCTTGTAAACCTGGAAGCCGCGCTGCACCTGCTGGCGGTTGAAGGTGCCGAAGGCGCCATCGCTTTGCAGCGAGAACTCTTCATTGGGCAGCTTGTGGAAGGCGGCCTCCACCGTCTTGGCGGGCGGCTCCGTGATGTAGCTGACAAGCCCCGTGCCGAAAGCGATCAGCAGGCAGAGGGTGAAGAAAGCCCCGATCAGGGCGGAAATCAGGCGGACCATGGATCTTCCTCCCTTCGCTTATTCGGCCGGGGCCGGGGTGGTTTCAACGTCCTTGCCGAGCACCGATTCAGTGATCGAGAAAGGCAGCGGCTGCGGGGTTTCGATCAGCGAAACCAGCGGCAGAATGATGAAGAAATGCAGGAAATAGTAGGCCGCCGCGATCTGGCTGATCATCACGAAGGGCTCTTCGGCGGGCGAGCCGCCGCAATAGCCCAGGATCAGCACGTCGATCACCAGCAGCCAGTAGATCTTGCGGAAGGTGGGGCGGTAATGGCCCGAACGCACCGGCGACGTATCCAGCCAGGGCAGCGCGAACCACACCAGGATCGAGCTGAACATGGCCAGCACGCCCAGCAGCTTGGCGGGCACCAGCACCACATGGGTGAAGGGGATGGTCAGATCGGCGGTAAAAGCGCGCAGGATCGCGTAGAAGGGCCAGAAATACCATTCGGGCACGATATGCGCGGGGGTCTGCATCGGGTTGGCCGGGATGTAATTGTCCGGGTGGCCCAGCGCGTTGGGGAAGAAGAACAGCAGCGCGCAATAGAGGAACAGGAACACCGCCAGCCCGAAGCCATCCTTGGCCGTGTAGTAAGGATGGAAAGGCACGGTGTCGCTCTCGCTCTTCACCTCGACGCCCGTGGGGTTCGAGGAGCCGGGGATATGCAGCGCCCAGATATGCAGGATCACCACGCCCAGAATGACAAAGGGCAGCAGGAAGTGCAGCGAGAAGAAGCGGTTGAGCGCCGCCTGATCCGGTGCGAAGCCGCCGAGCAGCCAAGTGTGAAGCCCATCGCCCACCAGCGGAATGGCGCTGAACAGACCGGTGATGACCTGCGCGCCCCAGAAGCTCATCTGGCCCCATGGCAGCACATAGCCCATGAAGGCGGTGGCCATCATCAGCAGGAAGATCACCACGCCCAGCAGCCAGATCATCTCGCGCGGGGCCTTGTAGCTGCCGAAGTAGAACCCCCGGAAGATATGGGCATAGACCACCACGAAGAAGGCGCTGGCACCATTGGCATGCGCGTAACGCAGCATCCAGCCCCAGTTGACGTCGCGCATGATATGTTCGGTGGAGTTGAAGGCGACATCGGTGTTGGCGGCATAATGCATCGCCAGAATGACCCCGGTCACGATCTGCAACATCAGGCAGAAACCGGCCAACACGCCGAAATTCCACATATAGTTCAGATTGCGCGGCACCGGATAGCCCGCGCCCACCGCATTGTAGACGAAGCGCGGCAGAGGCAGCTTTTCGTCCAGCCACACCATCGCCGGATGGCTCGGCTTGTATTCATTGGCCCATGGAAAACTCATGGCAGAAATCCTCGCGTCTTGGCTCGCGTGGGAAGCGGCGTTCAGCCGATCTTGACGACGGTGGGCGATGTGAAGGCGTAATCCGGCACGACCAGATTCTTGGGCGCGGGGCCCTTCCGGATGCGTGCGGCCGTGTCATATTGCGACCCGTGGCAGGGGCAGAAATAGCCGCCGAACTCGCCGCGCGGCTCACCCTGGCCGGTGCCCAGCGGCACGCAGCCCAGATGGGTGCAGACGCCCATGGTGATCAGCCACTGGGTCTTGCCCGGCTTGGTGCGCTGCTCCAGCGTTTCGGGATCGCGCAGTTCGGACAGCGGCACCGCATCGGCCTTGGAGATTTCCTCAGGCGTGAGATGCCTTACGAACACCGGCTGCTTGCGGAACACGGCCTTGATCGCCTGCCCCACGGCGATGGCCGAAATATCGACCTCGGTCGACGCTTCGGCCAGCACATCGGCTGACGGCGCCATCTGGCTGATCAGCGGCACCAATGCCGCCAGAGCGCCAACCCCCGCCGCGCTGACGGCGGCCACTTCAATAAAATCGCGGCGACGCACGCCCGATGCCTCACTGCCCAGCCCCGTTTCGGCGGCTTCACTTTGCGTCATGATCGAGCCTTGCCTCAATCGCCCTCCCGAAACAGATCCACCGGATCTGGCCCACAAGAACGCCCTGCACCACTGGCTTCCCGCCACCGGCAAGAAACCAAACGAAACACTTCATCAGAACGCGTAACGGCGCGTGTTCAGGAATCCCCTGCCGCCGTTTCACCTCCCATGATCCACTGACTGTGTTTCACTGGCGGACGACGGCTTTTTTGAGTTTGATAAACATCAAAACCCTTCACCTCAACCGCATTTTTATTCTTTGCGAGCGTTCAGGGGCAGGCGATCAGCGAAAACTGCCGCCCATAGGTCGCTTCCTGCCTGTGCGTGGCGCGTCGGAAGGAGAAAAATCCTTCTTCATCAGCATAGGTATCACGTGAGAGCGACTCGATCTGCCCGACACCGGCCAAAGCCAGCCGATGGGCCACATAAGGCTCCAGAGCGAACTGCCAGTGCCCTTCCCGCCCGGCAGCGAAGAAATGCCCAAGCGCCTCATCCTGCGCGATAAAACGGGCGCGGAAGCCCTCATCCACCTCATAGCTGGCCTGAGCGATGCAGGGCCCGATCGCCGCCACGATGCGGTTGCGACTGGCACCCAGCGCGATCATCGCCTCGACGGTCGCCTCGGCCACGCCGCAGAAAGCGCCTTTCCATCCGGCATGGGCCGCACCGACCACACCGGCCTGCACGTCAGCCAGCAGGATCGGCGCGCAATCGGCGGTGACGATGCCCAGCACCACGCCGGGCTTGTCCGTCACCAGAGCGTCGGCATGGGGGCGATGGGCATCGTCCCAGTCACCCGCCACCACGCAATCGCCGGAATGGACCTGATAGACCGTCACCAGCCGCGCGCCCGGCGCCACGGCTGCCACGGCGCGGGCCCGGTTTTCCGCGATGGCTTCTCGCGCGTCATCGGCGCCCAGCCCCACGTTCAGCCCGGCGACGGCGCCGGTGGAGACCCCACCGCGCCGTCCCAGAAAACCATGCGGCACGCCTGTCAGCACATCGGCGTGGAGTGCCTCGACGGGATTGCTGACCTCAACCAAGGCTCTTGCTCGCCTGCTCGAAGACATCCTTGGAGAGGCCCGGCTGGGCGACGATCCGCTCCAGCTGCTCGCGCATCATCGCGCCGCGCACCGGCTCGACCCGGCGCCAGCGGCCCAGGGGCGGCACGAAACGCGCCGCCGTCTGGGCGTTGATCGGATCGAGCGCAAGGATCAGATCGCCGATCATGCGATAGCCCTCGCCGCTGGCATCATGGAAACCGGCGGGGTTGACCGCCAGTGCCATGAACAGCGCGCGCACCCGGTTGGGGTTGCTCATCGTGAAATCGGGATGCTCGGCCAGCGCCTTCACATGGTCCAGCACGCGCGGATGCAGCGAACCGGCCTGCAGGTTGAACCACTTGTCGATCACCAGCGGGTTGCCTTGATAGCGGGCGTGGAAATCGGCCAGCTTGTCCTCGCGCAGCGGGCTTTCAAGGCTGCACAGCACAGTCAGCGCGCCCTGGCGGTCGGTCATATTGTCCGCCGCGTCATATTGGGCGGCGGCGCGGATGGCGGCGGCTTCGGGCTCGCTGGCGGCGAGGTAGACCAGCGCCTGAGACTTGACCTTGCGTGCCCCCTTGGACGCCGCATCATGGCCGAAAGCCACCGCGCTGACGCGATCGTGATGCGCGCGCAGCAGATCGCCCAGCTGCACGCCGAGCCATGCCTTCAGCCCCTCGCGCTCATCGTTGAGCACGCCCGGATCGCTGACCGGCAGACGCTCCGACAGGTAGCTATGCGTGGGCAGCATCAGCAATTCGCCCAGCATCAGATCGTCAAGAGCGCTGTCCTCCAGAATGGCGCGCAGAGCGGTGGCGATGCCTTCGCGGCCCGCAGCGCGTGCCTCATCGGACAAAGCGCCCGAGGTGGCGGCCACCAGATGACGCACGATCAGGCTCTGCATCGCCTCGTAACGGGCGAAAGGATCGTCATCATGCGCGGCGAGGAAGACCAGATCCTCCTCGCTCTCGTCGCTTTCCACCACCACGGGGGCGGAGAAGCCGCGGTTGATCGAGAGCACCGGGCGCGTGGCATGGCCCGTGAAATGGAAGCTGGCGCCTTCCTTTTCCAGCACCACCAGCTCTTCGCCGTGATGCTTGCCCGTCGCGCGGTCGAACAGAGCGATGCGCAGCGGGATCGGCATGGGCGCCTTGTCAGGCTGGCCGGGGGTGGCGGGCACGCTCTGGCTGAGATGCAGCGTGGCGGTGTCACCCTCATGGCTGAGCCGCGCAGTGACGGTGGGCGTGCCGGCCTGCGAGTACCAGCGGCGGAACTGGGTGAGATCCAGCCCGGCGCCAGCCTCGATACTCTTGACGAAATCCTCGCAGGTGGCCGCCTCGCCATCATGGCGCTCGAAATAGAGGTCGGTGCCTTTGCGGAAGCGTTCCACGCCCGCCATGGTCCGCATCATGCGGATTACCTCGGCGCCCTTGTTGTAGACGGTCGCGGTGTAGAAATTGCTGATTTCCTGATAGGAATCCGGGCGGATCGGATGCGCCAAGGGGCCCGAATCCTCGGGGAACTGACTGCCGCGCAGCACGCGGACATCCTCGATGCGCTTGACCGGCTCGCTGCCCATATCCGCGCTGAACAGCTGATCGCGCAGCACCGTGAAGCCTTCCTTCAGGGAAAGCTGGAACCAGTCGCGGCAGGTGATGCGGTTGCCCGACCAATTGTGGAAATACTCATGGCCGATCACGCCTTCCACAGCGTCGAAATCGCCATCGGTGGCGGTGTCCTGCTCGGCCAGCACATAGCGGGTGTTGAAGATGTTGAGGCCCTTGTTCTCCATCGCCCCCATGTTGAAATCGGACACGGCGACGATGTTGAACAGGTCGAGGTCATACTCGCGCCCGAAGGCTTCCTCGTCCCAGCGCATGGAATTGATAAGGCTGCGCATCGCGTGAGCCGTGCGGGTTTCATCGCCGGCACGCGTCCAGATGTTCAAAGCCACCTCACGGCCCGACATGGTGGTGAAGCTGTCGCTGGTTGCCACCAGATCGCCCGCCACCAGTGCGAAGAGGTACGAAGGCTTGGGCCATGGGTCATGCCACTCGGCCCAATGCGCGCCCTCACCACAATCATCGCTGGCGATGCAATTGCCATTGGCCAGCAGCACCGGGAACAGGGCCTTGTCGCCCTCCATCCGCACGCGATAGACGCTCAGCACATCGGGGCGGTCCGGGAAATAGGTGATGCGGCGGAAGCCCTCGGCCTCGCACTGCGTGCACAGCATCCCGCCCGAGCCATAAAGCCCCATCAACTGGCTGTTGGCCGCAGGGTGAATCTGGGTAACGATCGAAATCTCATGGCTGTCGTCGGGCAGATCGATCAGCAGATCCTCGCCCTCCAGCCGCCAGTCATTGCGGACCACATCATCCACCTTGACCACCAGAGGCGTCAGCCCGTCGCCATTGAGGCGGATCGTGCCTTCCCCGCTGCCATCGGGATTGCGCTGCACGCGCAGCAGGCTGGTCACCCGCGTCGCCTCCAGCCCCAGATGGAAATCGAGATCGACCTCGCTCACCAGCCACACCGGAGGCTGATAATCCTCCCGGCGGATCACGGTGGGGGCCTGAGGGGCGGCGGGGGCGCTAGGGCTCGTCTGGGCATCCATCATGCCTCCTTCTGACGCAAAGGGTTTCGGTTTTCCAGCCCGTACCTTATGGTTTTCGCCGATGAGAGTGATGATGATCTTCGGCATGGGCTACACCGGCTCTGCCATCGCAACCGCGCTGCGCGCCCAGGGCTGGCTGGTCGACGGCACCGGCACCCACGGCACCATGAGCTTCGACGACACCTACCGCGTCCACCGCGCGCTGGCACAGGCCACCGCCGTGATCTCCACCGCGCCCCCCAGCGAAGGCGAGGACCCGGTGCTGAGCCGCTATGGCGCCGTGCTGCATTCGCCATGGCTGGGCTATATCTCCTCCACCGGCGTCTATGGCGATGCGGGCGGGGCATGGGTCGATGAAAGCGCGCCGGTGGGTGGTGGTCGCCGCACGGTGCGCGTTTCCGCAGAGGCGCAATGGCTGGGGCGCGGGGCTCATGCCTTCCGCCTGCCCGGCATCTACGGCCCGGGCCGCAGCGCCTTCGACCGGTTGCGCGCAGGGCGCGCTCACCGGCTGGATCTGCCGGGACAGGTGTTCAGCCGGGTGCATGTGGCCGATATCGTCAGCGCCGTGCTGCTGGCTCTGGAAACCGAGGCCGCGCCCGGTCCGTGGAACATCGCCGACGATGAGCCTTGCCATCAGAACCATGTGATCGAGGAAGCCGCGCGGCTGCTGGGTGTTGAGGCGCCGCCTGCCGTGGGGCTGGACGACCCTTCTTTGTCCGAGGCCAGCCGGGGGTTCTATCGCGAGAACCGGCGAGTCGCCAATGGCAAGGCGCGGCGGGAGTTGGGGTGGAGGCCCTCTTTCCCAAGCTATCGGGAAGGGTTGAGAGGGATTCTGGAAGAAGAAAGTAAAAAGTGAAATGCGAGGGCCATCGCCCTCGCGCTCCCTTTAATGTCTGCGTTGTGCTTCGGGTTCGGCCTTAGGGCTGACGTCGCTGCGCCGCAGGCTTAAAAATCGCAGGGGAAGCGCTTGATGGAAGATTGCTTGCCTGCGGCGCCCGAGGTTGAACAGGTGGAGAGGCTGGGCGCACCAATTCGGCGCCACCGTCCTATCGTCGGAAGACGGAATGGGAGCGCGAGGGGGTAACCCCCTCGCATCTTCCCTTCTTCACCCCTTCCTTCCGGAAAGCGCAATCAACACCCCGCTCAGTGTCACAACCGCGCCCACCGCCGCCAGAGCCGTCCAGCGATAGCCTTCGAAGAAGGTCGATAGCGCCATTGCCACAATCGGCACCACGGCGTTGGAATAGGCTGCCCGCCCCGCGCCAATCGAGCGGATCAGGTTAAAATAGACCGGGAAGGTCACCACCGATCCCATGATCGCCAGCCATGCCACGCCCGCCCAGAAGCGCGGCGGGGCGGAGAGGACGGGCGCTCCGTAGAGGCTCATGGCCATCACCGCATCGATCACGGCGCCCAGCAGCATGGACCATGCGATCAGCGGCACGACCGCCTGCTTGCGGCCGATGGAACTGGCCTGCAGCACATTGGCGCCCGAGGCGCAGAGCGTGCCCGCAATGGCAAAGCCCACCCCCAGCGCAACGTTCATGGCGCCAGACGGCGGCGCATGGCGATATTCCTGGATCATCAGCAGCGCGATGCCAATCGCCGCCACGGAAGTTCCCGCCATAAAGCGCTTGGTGATCCGCGCACCCAGAAAGATGCGGGCCAGAATGGCGTTGGGCAGCATCAGCAGAGCGTACATCACCGCCACGAGGCCGGAGGTGACGTAATGCTCGGCGCGGTAAACGAGCTGGAAATTGCCGCAGAACTGCAGGAAGCCCACGGCCAGCGCCAGCAGGAAGCGCTGGCGGTTGAGGCTGAGGTCCTCACCACGGAAGCGGGCCAGCAGGAACATGCCCAGCGCCGCGACGGTGAAGCGGATCGTCACCGTCCAGCCGATGGGCAGGAAGCCGATCTGATCCTTGATCACCAGCCAGGTCGAGCCCCACATCAGGCTGACTGTGGCGAAACCCAGAATGTCCTGCGTGGAAAAGCCGGTTTTGGTGGCAGTGTCCCCGCTCACAGCGCGGCCAGAGCGCGGGAAAGCGCGGTCACATGCTCATCCTGCGCGTTCCATGCCGTGACAAAGCGCGCGCCATCCGCGCCCCAGTCATAGAAGCCGAAGCCTTGCGCGCGCAGCGCATCGCGCTCGGCTTCGGTGAGGCGCAGGAAGACCTCATTGGCCTCGACGGGATAGAGCAGGCGGTCTTTCACGTTGCTGGCGATTTCGGCGGCGGCGGCATTGGCGGCGCGGCCATTGGCCAGCCACAGATCGCCCTTCAGCATCGCCAGAATCTGGGCGGCAAGGAAGCGGCCCTTGCTCTGCAGATGGCCCGCGCGCTTGCGGCGGAATTTCACATCCTCGGCCAGCGCCTGATCGAAATAGACCAGCGCTTCGGCACTCATCCCGCCGTTTTTCACAAAGCCGAAGGAGAGCGCATCCACGCCCCCCTCGCAGCTGGCCGCTGCGGGGGTGCAGCCCAGATAGGCCACCGCATTGGCAAAGCGCGCGCCATCCATATGCAACTTCAGGCCTTGAGCCCGCGCCACGGCGCCGATCGCTGCGACCTCCTGCGGTTGATAGACGCAGCCCGCCTCGCTGGCCTGGGTGATCGAGATCGCATGCGGCCACACCCGATGCACATCGCGGCGGATCGGGCCGATCACGGCGTTGATGCTTTCGGGCGTCAGCTTGGCGTTTTCGCCCTCGGCCAGCATCAGCTTGGCGCCATGGGTGAAGAAGCCCGGCGCGCCGCATTCGTCATTCTCGATATGCGCGTCGCGGTGGCAGATCACGCCGCCATGCGGGGGCACCATCGTCGCCAGAGCAAGGCAGTTGGCCGCCGTGCCGCTGGCCACCCAGATCGCGCTGACAGGCCTGCCGAACAGGGCCGAGAAAGCATCGTCCAGCGCCTGAGACAAAGCGTCATTGTCATAGGGCGGCTGGGGAGCGTCGGCGTCCTTCATCGCCTCCCAGACGGCGGGGTGAACAGCGGCGGCGTTGTCGGAGAGGAACTGCATGGGGTGTTCGATAGGGGGAATGGGGCGGGCGTCAAGAGAGTGAAAGACGAAGGGGGAAGAAGAGAGAAATGCGAGGGTGTTACACCCTCGCGCTCCCGGGTTTTGTCAGCGTGGCGCCTCGGTTCGGCGTGGAGGAATGTCGCTGTGGCGCAGGGATGAAAACGATGAGGCTGCCTGTGGGGCAAAGCCTTGACTGCCTGCGGCGCCCTGGCTTGCGCAGGTGGAGAGCCAAGGCGTAGCATTTCAGGGGCACCGCCCTACCGTCGGAAGAGGTCATGGGAGCGCGAGGGGCCAGAGCATGTCTCTTGAGGCATCCGGCCAGCCAAGATCTTCTTTTCCTTCAACCCCTCCCTACATCCTCCGCATGACCGACCCAACCCTCACCATCACCCGCCACCTCACCCCCAGAGGCGGTGAATATCGCGCAAAGCTGGAGGGCCATGAGGCCACCGGCCTGCTGACATGGCAGAACGCGCCCTCACAGGAAGGCCCCATCTGGATCGCCGATCATACGCTGGTGCCTTCAGCCATCGGCAATCGCGGCATCGCGGCGAAGCTCGTGGAGGCCCTGATCGCCGATGCGCGCGAAGAAGGCGCGCGCATCGTTCCGGCCTGCTCCTATGTGGCGGTGGCTTTCGCCCGCCATCCCGAATGGGCCGATCTGAAGGCCTGACCTACTGCGTGAGGTGCGCCTGCTGCACCGTCAGCGCGAAGAGCGAGACCAGCGCGTCAGAGATGCTCTGGTTGGTGGTCACGGTGTAGAACAGCGGCGATCCGTCCGTGCCCACCGAGGCGCAGCTTTGCAGCGTGGGCGAGACATTGGCGAGATAGGGCGCAAGGTTGCTCTGCGACCAGCTGTCGCCCGTCAGCGAATCCGGCAGATATTGCGTGTAGAGAATGGCGATCTTGATGCCCTTGCTCTTGATCGCGGTGCATTGCGTCAGATCGACGGCATTCAGCTCCCGGTGCCAGCGGCCCACGCCGGCCACGCTTTCATCGGCCACGCCATCGGTGACGAGGAACATCACCTCCTGCGGGCTGGCCGCGGTGGTGCCGTCGCCGGGGATGGGCATGGTCGCCAGCATGGTGGTCAGCATGTTGGTGAATTCAGTGCCCATATCGTTGTTGGACACGCCCTTGGTGGGCTGGCTGTTCTGATACCACCAGTCCTGCGCGGCATAGAGGTCGGGCACGGAGCTGGTCGAAAGGCTGTTCACATTGGTCATGCTGCTGGTCAGAGCCGTCACCGGGTTAAGCGCTCCTGATGCCGTATGGGTCCAGTTGAAGCCGAACATCTGCATGTTGTAGGTGACCTGGTTGGAGGTCGCCATCTGCTGGGCATAGGGGATCAGCGCCTGGGCGGCATTGCGCTCCTCATCGATGCGCAGGGTGATCGCCGACTTGCCGGTATAGATCAGCGGATAATTGTGCGTGAGCCAATAGCCATCGGCATAATAGCCGTTGATCACATTCCCCCCGGCATCCTTGAGCGTGCCGCTTTTGAAGGTGTAGCCGCTGATCGGATTGAAATTGGCATCGACGACATTGTTGCTGGAATCGATCTGATAGTAGGTCTGATAACCCGTCGCACCCGACGTGTAGTAATTGGCATTCAGGAACACATCGTAGGTGGTGGTGACGTTTTTGCTGTTCGTGTTGCTGCTCTGAATATAGATGCTGTCATTATGCGGCATCATGGCGTGGCAGGCAAACGCGCAGCCATAGGGCGAATTCACCTTGGAAGCCGTGGCCGACATGATCGCGCTGAGACCGGCGGAGGTGGCGGGCAGCAGCATCGAGGGGCTGGTGTCGAACATGATGTAGAAGTTCATGTAGGGCGCCTTGGTGGCGTTGGCCTGCGCGCTGCCCGAGATCGCCAGCTGGGTGGAGCCCAGAATGGTGGCGAAGATGTTCAGCGACTTGGCCTTCCAGGTCACCGTGGCATTGCGCCCGTTGTTGAGCGAGCCGGAGGGCGACACGGTCACCGTCAGATCGGTGGAAGCGTTGAACACCAGCCCCGACAGGCCCGACACCTGCTGTGTGAACATGTTGATCGCGGCGGTCTTGGCCGCGGGGCAATCCGTGCTGGTGCAGCTGCTCTGCATCATCACCGAGTTGACGGCGGCCAGCGCGGCGGCGTCGGCGGCGGCGTTCAGCTTGGTCTGCAGCTTCATCGCCCGGCTGTAATCGATGCCGAAACCCAGCGCGAAACACAGCACGGCGATCACACCGGCCACGATCAACAGCACATTGCCGCCCCGATCGCGCGCCAGAGCGCCGAAAAAAGAGATCGGGCGTTGAGAGGGTGAAGGACGCATGGGCGAAGGTCTCAACTGCTCAGAGGAATGGCGTTGGAGATGCGCGGGCTCATGAAGCTGCGATCATAGAGGTTGATCGCCGTGCTCGAACCGAAGTTGAGCGGCGGCTGATAGGTGTAGGTCACCTCGCCCAGGATCAGATAGGTGCCGGTGGCCGCCATACTGGTGGGCAGGACATAGACGCTGCCGTTGGTCAGGCCCTGGCTCATGGTGGCGTTGGTCTGGGTCTGGCTCCACACCACCGTGGCGGTGGTGGGGCTGGTGACCAGCAGCTCGCTCACGCGGACATTGGTGGTGCCATTGGCATAGGGCGACATGATCTGCGTGCTGGCGGCCATGATGGTCGAAAGGCTCGACGGCGTCAGCGAGGCATAGCGGCTGGTGAGATCGGCCACGCTGCGCGCGGTGACGGTGACCTTGCGGCTGCAGGACAGTTCGTCAGCCAGCACGAAGGTCCCGGCATACATCAGGAACAGCACCGGCAGGGCGATGGCAAATTCCACCAGCGCCACACCCGCGTTGCAGCGCCCCAACGCGCGCAGACGCCCGGCCAGCGCCTGAAAGAAAGCCCCCGCGGCGCGCATCAGTAATACTCCGTCTTGAGCACGGAGGTGGCCAGCAGCATGCGGTTGTAACCGGTGGTGTTGGTCAGGTTCAGCCCCAGCGGCCCGTTGGTGGTGGGCCACAGATACATCAGCCGCACCACGGCGATGCTGCCGCGCGTGCCGGTGGTGTAGGAGAAGCTGTTGCTGACATTGCCCTTGCTGTCATAGGTGAAGGTGGGTGCGGCGGTGCTGGCGTCGGAGAAATTGGAGACGCTGGTCACGTCGATATAAAGGCGGCTGCACTGCAGATAGGGCGGCAGCGTGGCGCAGGCGGCGGTCTTGAACTGCGCCGCGGTCATGGAGGATTGCTGGGCCTGGCCGGTCATGATGATGCGCCCGGCAGCCTCGGCGGTGGTTTCCAGGCCCTGTTGCGCCAGAAAGATCAGCGCGGTGTGCAGGATCGCCAGGATCAGCGCGATCAGCATCGGGCCCACCAAAGCGAATTCCAGCGCCACGGCGGCTCTTGTGTCTCGCCACAGGCGCGAAAGGGCGCGTGGCTTGCCCACACGCTGCGAAAAGGCGACTCGCGCCCGAATGATGATGCCCCCGCTCACCTTGTCAGTATCGCCGCAGCGCGATAAAAACTGGTTAATCCGGCTCTTCTTTACAAGTCCTTGTGATATTCCAACACTTTCTTAGCCCTTTCCACCTATTGCACCGCAGGATGGCGATAGAGCGCGACGGGCCAAGGGCGGCCGGGCAGCATCGGTCACCTCAAGGCAGGCAAAGGGTTGAACATGAAGGTTCTGGTCACGGGCGCGGCGGGTTTCATCGGTTACAGCCTGATCGCGCGGCTGTTGGCACGCGGCGACACGGTGATCGGCGTCGACATGGTCAATGCCTATTACGATGTGCGGCTGAAAGAGGCCCGCATCGGCAGGCTGAAGGAAGCGGGCGGCAACCGCTTCACCTTCCTGAGGCAGGATTTCTCCGATTATGCCGGGCTGGTGGAAAGCCTGAAAGGGCTGGAGTTCGAGCGGATCGTGCATCTCGGCGCTCAGGCGGGGGTGCGTTACTCGATCGAGAATCCGCATGCCTATCTCTCCTCCAATCTGGCGGGGCATTTGAACCTGCTGGAAATCGGGCGGCACCGGGGCGTGGAGAACATGGTCTATGCCTCCTCCTCCTCGGTCTATGGCGGCAACACCAAGCTGCCCTTCAGCGTGGACGACCGGGTGGATCAGCCGATCAGCCTCTATGC